>JABSQZ010000029.1 GCA_013215505.1 Oceanospirillaceae bacterium | reverse complement strand
AAACAACTGGTGCAGCTAATGGATGGAGAAATCTCTGTCAAAAGTGAAAAAGGCACAGGATCCACATTTTCTTTCACCAGTCACTTTGGGATAGATCAGGAAAACACGGTATCGACTCAATCCATAGCAAAATTAAAAAACAAGCGCGTATTAATTGTCGATGACAACGAGGCCTCGCGCATTATTCTCAGCTCCTTAGTTCAGGGTTTTGGGATGAATGCGCAAACGGCGGAAAATGGCGAAGATGCCTATTCCATGATTGCCGGGCAACAAGGTCAGGACAGTGATTATTTTGACCTCATACTGATGGATTGGCGCATGCCCGGAATGGATGGATTGGAATGCGCAGGCCGCATCAGGGACTTGAAAAGCTCAACTCCCCTTCCCGCTATTATTATGGTCAGTGCCTATGAGCAGTCCAAAGTTATGAATGAAGTTGGCAGCAACAATTTAGAAGGGTATCTGCTAAAACCGGTCCAACCCACAGTGCTGCTGAATACCATACAAAAAGCCATGGGGCTGAAAGTAGACGATGACATAACTGTCCATCACCTGCCAAAAAGAGATGATCAAGCACTCTCGCAAATCCTTGGCGCAAAGGTATTACTGGTCGAAGATATTGAAACAAATCAGCAAGTTGCCCGCGAATTATTAGAAGGGCATGGGCTTCATGTAGATATTGCCAGTAACGGGTTAGAAGCCGTGCAAGCGGTGCAAAAGAATCAATATGATATTATTTTAATGGATATTCAAATGCCCGAAATGGATGGACATACTGCAACACTAGAAATCCGAAAATTGAATTTAGGGTATGAGCTTCCTATTATTGCAGTGACAGCCAATGCGATGAAAGAAGACCATAACAAAAGTCTACAAGTCGGCATGAATGGGCATATTAACAAGCCGATTTCCCCAGATGAACTATTTGACACTTTAGTGTTGTGGATCAGGCCCGCATTTCGGGAAATATATCATCGATGTGAAACGGATTCTGTCCCTAGCATCCTTACCTCACTACCCAAAAAATTGATGGGGTTTGATCTGCAAAGCGCTTTATTACGCGTCAATGGCAACGAAGCTTTATTGCTAAAATTACTGCGCGATTTTTACCATGAGAAAAAAGACGTCATCTCCACGCTCATGCAGATGATTGAAGCAAAGTCCTATGGGGAGGCGGCTTACTTGGTCCACGGCCTTATTGGATCAATAGGTAACCTGGGTGCAAACCAACTGGTTATATATGCGAGAAAATTAGAAATCCTGTTCAAAAACAACCAATCTGATTCAACCTTGGTTGATCTCTTCGCAGTCGAGTTTGAAATCATCATCACTAGTCTGGGGGCAATTTCTGTAGACGAAGAATCAGCTAGTAACTCAACTTCTGGAACGGCTGACGCACCTATAGATTGGGATAGCGCAAAGTCACTTAGTAATATCCTGTTAAAGAAGCTGCAGATGGGAGATGGAAACTCCATGCAAAGCCATTCAGAGCTTGAAAACGTACTTGGAGAATCATTTCCAGATAATCTAACAACGATACGAAAACTCGTGGATGATTTTGAATTCGACCACGCCGCTATTGAATTACAGAAGCTAATGGACGATCTGCAAAAGTAGGACATGGAGGATAATTAATATGGCGAATAAGGGCAGAGTTTTAATCGTTGATGACGAGAAAATTAATTGCAACCTGCTCATTTCTCTTCTTCAAGATTGTACAACCATCATCGCATTGAATGGCGAACAGGCCATACAACGTGCACTTTCAGATCAACCTGCGGATTTGATCTTACTTGACGTAATCATGCCAGACCTTGATGGATATGAAGTTTGTCGACTTCTGAAAAAGAATGAAAAAACCAAAAATATTCCAATCATATTCATTACCGTCAAGGCGACAGAAGCCGAAGAGGCTAAAGGTTTAAATTTGGGTGCAGTGGATTACATATCGAAACCGTTCTCACCCGCCATCGTCCTTGCCCGTGTCTCCAACCATATGGAGTTAAAACGCCAACGTGACCTGCTTGAACATTTGCATATCACAGATGCCTTAACGGGTATTGCCAACCGACGCCGATTTGACCTTTCCTTAAAACATGAATGGAAGAGAGCCATTCGAATGAAGGACTGGATTTCTCTTATCATGATCGACATCGATTTTTTCAAACAATTTAATGATATCTATGGTCATCCCGCCGGCGACGACTGCCTGCAAAAAGTAGCTCATGCCCTCGATAAAGTCTGCGCGAGAGAGATCGATTTGCTTGCGCGTTATGGCGGAGAAGAATTTTTAGCGGTACTACCCAGCACAGATATTGAAGGGGCAATGAGAGTTGCTAAAACAATGAAAGATTGCATCATCGCTCTCGAAATCCCTCATCAAGGCACTTTGATAGGTGATTGTATTTCAATCAGCCTCGGCGTTTCTTCCAACAGCAATATAGGCATAGAAGCTCCTCAGGTTTTACTCAAGCAAGCAGATGAAGCACTTTATAAAGCAAAAAGAAATGGACGTAATCAATTTTCGATTTAGCGGTGATTTGCTCTTACATAAAAAACCATTATGCTCTGTGTTGCATATCGTAGAATGGCAATTAACCCTGTAAATTCTAAACTTTTGGGAAGAGGGTGTGCGCCATCAATGGCGGTCTTCCACCGTTCGATTTATAAAGACACTGCATTGTCATAAGCAGTTCGAGACTTTTGGTAAGTGGTTAACTCTTACTTTTAAATTCACCCCCCCTCCCCATTAAGCGAGGTTCTGTTAGTACCAGTATTACCCACTGCTTACCTAATGCGATTTTAGCACACCATATTCTAAAGTTTGATTAGCCTGTACATCTGATATTTTTGTTAGAACCTCTGCTACAACAAAGAGAGCTTCATTTGAAGCTCTCTGGAATTTTGCTAAAGGTGTAGGATCGAAGGCAACGCTAAGCTATTTTACAACAGATTCCGCCGCCAATTTTCTGCATGACGACCATCATCTTCTCAAGCTATGTTACTTTTTAGCAAGTCTACTATTTTATTTTACCTGGAGCAGAGACTTGCTCTTGTAAGTCATTGTTCCACTTACCTTCAACTTTGAAATGGGCTATGCTCCCCATCATGATTGCCTCGATCAGGTTGTGACTTACGTAAGCGTAAGTTCCTGGTTGTTCGAATGTGTAGATTGCCGCTCCAGCTGCTCCGGCTGCGATAGACCATGTTTCTTGATCAGTCGCAGGGGCATCATTGAAACTTCCTGTTTCCCATACATAATCACCATGACCACCAATTAGGTGAGGATATGCCTGCCGATTTGCTTGGCTGTGCACTATCAATACAGTTTCGCCTACCTTCGCAGTGAGAGCGTTGGAACCCGTCATGGCATTCATCACGCCATTAAAGGGTAGATGCGAGGGTAGTAATGTCTTCATCACCTCAAGTGTATCTGCCATGCCAGAGACTGAATTAGGATAGCGCTTGTATTTACCTTTCTTATCTTTAGGCAGGTAGAAGTCCTGACCACCAATATAGAAAGCTTTATCGTAAGTGATACTGTTGCCAGCTTTATCTTTTAGTCCGTCTTTAGGAAGAATTGTGATTGCGCCATTCATACCAGAGACTACGTGCCAAGGAATCATAATCCCACCTGGCGCACAGTGATATACAAAGGTACCAACTTTTGTTGCTTTGAACCTCACTGTTACTTCTTGTCCAGGCATAATTTCAGTCAGTGCACCACCACCCATGGCACCCGTGAATGCATGTAGATCAATGTTGTGCATCAGCATGTTTGTACTAGGATTTACTAGAGTCATCTCAATGTAATCGCCTTCATGAGCAACGATCATAGGACCTGGCGCAGTACCGTTGAACGTCATTTGCCACATAAATACGCCTGGAGATACTTCAACTTCTTTCTCTTCGATTACAAGCCGAACCTGAACAATCTTGTTCTCTGTTACTACTTGTTTATGCTCAGGGAACGCCGGGGGAGCCACTAATGTTTGTGTCACAACTTTCAGATTAGCACCTTGGAATTCGTTGCTTATCTCATAAGCACTTTCATTTGCTTGAGATGCTGTTGTAAATAATAATGCAGCAACAATTGCACATTTTATAAATATTTTCATAGTTCCCTCTAATTTATGTTTCTTGATTAATATGTATTTAAAAGAACAAATTGGTACTTTCCAAAGGTTCATATTTAACTATTATACGAAGCGTATTTTACTGGTTATATTATGAATGTTACCTGTCTGACAAAATCAAATGATCTGAATTTAGTTTGGTTGTCTTAGATTAAAACCTGCACTGTGAAACTGATATCTAATCACCTAAATATATTTCCGGTTCATGACGAATTATCGTTGGCTACCTTTCTCGTCTCCTTCTTGGTTCTCAGCCACTCGCTCAGTCTTGCCAACACTTCTGGAGTTCGATTCTTCTAGGTTGCGATTCCATTTGTTCTCAGAAGCAGAGTCAATTGCAATATCAATCTGTTGAGTTAGTCCTTCAGAGTGTTTTAAGGCTTCATCTAAAGTTTTTTCTACTTGTGTAAAACTGTGATTTTTTCGCTCAGCTCTCGACGGTTTAACATTCATTAAATGACCCTTTTTTCAACTAATTTACCGTTTAAGAATCGGTATAAAACGCCATTCACTATTATTCTGACCATCTGACTAAGCCCTTAATGTTGTCCTAATTTGAAAGAATAATCTCTGCTCTTCTCAAAAATATTGTAAGAGCAGCGCTTGACTGGTTCGTTAGATCTTTTAACGTTATTGATGTGTCTTCGATGTGAGGAATTATAGAGAAAGGTTATAAGTTTCGATGTGCACAGCTGGACAATGAATGTGCATGAGATGACGAGTTTTTGGTATTAAAATGTTCCTACAAATTACAGTATGGGCCAGTACAGTGATTCATTAGTGTTGCGATCTACAGGTTGGAAGTTAAGTTTATGTTACTGAGTATCCAGTCGATAACTGTGGATTGCTCAATGAATCCTGCCCCAGTGTTGTATTCACGAAGTGTTGATGGCGATATCGCATTTAGACCCAGACTCTCAATTAACCAGTTATGAGGAGCAAAGCCTTATGTCTGATCAAATTCTCATCTCCAGCGTGAGTGCTATGAGAAAACCCAGTGACTAGGCTACTGAAAGGGATAGAGTAAACAGGGGAAATTATCTAAGTCGCCTGGAAGCCAACTGTGAAGTATTTGACTACATTGAGCGATTCTATATCCATAGGGAAAATCGTAAGCACACTCAAACCGTACATTTCTAACGGTCTGTGGAATCTGAGTAAAACTGGCCT
Source organism: Oceanospirillaceae bacterium (assembly GCA_013215505.1). GTDB lineage: Bacteria > Pseudomonadota > Gammaproteobacteria > Pseudomonadales > Balneatricaceae > Rs1. The sequence goes on along the minus strand of JABSQZ010000029.1, from coordinate 47,643 downwards.
TTTTATGGCAGGTGAAATTGCCTGAGTTGCCCTCTTAAGGCCCTAACAACGAGCATCCCAACTGCCGATGCTCTCTTGCTAGGCAATCCATTCAATCGTCGTCGCGTTTCCTCCGTCGCTCAAACTCTCTATGCTTACTGCCGGCGACTAAGGCTTGCAACAGGGGGGCTGCAAATTCTGCTGACAGTATATAAGAGCTCCTGCCGGAGTTGGCTATTGTAGTTTCATTCGATTTTAAGCTAGGAAGCCAATTTAAAAAATAATCATTTATTACTGCTTTAACCTTGCGCCCATCCTTCATCTGCAGGCACGCTTCGCCTGAAGGGCTGACTCCACATAAGTGTGTTGGGTACAAACCTGCTCCAGGAGTGACGTAATAGGAATAGATTTCTGGGTTAGCTTTTAGCTGAGGGGAACAACCGATTAAAGTTGCCAGTATGGGAGCGGCTAAAATCTGAAGCTTATTCATTAATCACATCCTGTGATGTACTAATGTTCAGGACTTACATTTTTGTAGTAAGCATAACTCGGGGCACTATCCTGAAACCCAGATTTATTGTCAATTCTAGTATACGGCTTTAGCAGCAGCGTCCTCTGATCGACCCATTACTTGTAATCGATCTTTAAGCTTCAGATTGTTAACAGTGAAGGCCTATGCGAATCTGAAAGCCCACTGGGTGGACTTGAAAGTGTTATCTCTTTACTAAAATAAGCGCTCGGAAAATCGGGGTAGAACCGGAGCCGTGTTTTTCACTCAATAACCGTGAAATATTCCTCACAATGTGATTGTGATCTTGCAGGATCTACCATTCTATTTATTCCTCGTACACCAGAAATCACTTTTACTCATCGACGATTGTAAAACCCATAATTTGACAACATTGAATCTATCTCTTAAAGTGTTTTAGTTAATTTTTTCCCAACTTATAGATTTGATATGAAACGCATTCTTTTATACTTATTGCCTTTGATGCTCTCTAGCTTCTGCTATGCAACAGAGGAATATAATTACCCTATCGATGATCCTATTGTTGCCACTGTGATTGGTACACCAAAGGATTATGCCGCTGCATTGCCCAAAGACATCGACAGGTTGGAAAACAGCATCGCAATTTTTCCAAATCGTCCTATTAAAACATTCTTCCCTGTTAGCAAACTTAATTACACGCTGGTAAGACAAGCTTATAAGGCACCACTAATCTTTTCTATCGCCGGCACAGGCGCTAGCCATCGCAGCGCTAAAATGCAGCTGTTAGAAAAAGCCTTCTACCAAGCCGGTTTTCACGTGGTGTCACTACCCTCACCTACTTACGCCAATTTTATCGTGAACGCGTCTTCCACCCAAGTACCTGGGCACCTTGAACAAGACAGTAAAGATCTCTATCGTGTAATGGAAATGGTCCAAAATCAGATTAGTAATCAATTGGAAATTTCAGAGTACTATCTTACCGGATATAGTCTTGGCGGTGCTCAGGCTGCCTTTGTCGATAAACTTGATAAAGAAAAACAGATATTTAACTTTAAAAAAGTTCTGATGATCAACCCACCTGTGAGCCTATTTAATTCAGTTTCTATACTGGATCGCCTATTGGTAGACAATATCCCCGGTGGGGCTCAGGGGTTCAATGCTTACTTTGATGAACTTATGCAAGACTTCACTAAAATCTACAAAGAATCTGAACACATAGATTTTAGCGACAATTTTCTTTACCGAATTTATCAGGAAAGTCCAAGGAACATCGATACTGGTAGAATAGCCGCCCTCATTGGAATCTCATTCCGCTTGTCTTCAGCCAATATGATATTTACCTCTGATATTGCGACTAATGGCGGCTACATACTGCCCAAGAACCATAAGATGCACCCTACAGAATCTACCACTAACTACTTTAAAGTGGCTTCTCGGATCAGTTTTGCCGACTATTTCTCAGAGCGTTTCTATCCCTTTTACCGTTCACTAAACAGCGGAATCAGCCAAGAAGATTTAATTTACAACACTAGCTTAAGGAGTATTGCGGACTACCTGCGTTCCGCGAAGAATATATCCGTAGTGCACAATGAAGATGATATTATCCTCGCTCCTGGTGAAATTAATTTTTTTCGCAAAACCTTTAAGTCTAGAGCATATATTTATCCCAAAGGTGGGCATCTTGGCAACATGGGCTACCGAGACAATGTTGAGTTCATGGTTAATTATTTTAAAGCCCAGGAGCAATAACCTATTTTGCACACTAATCACCTTTTACGTAAGTTGGCCCTATTCAGTGTGCTCGGTAGCCTGTTACTTCTATCCGGGTGCAACAGCCTACCTAAAAAACAGATTGACGAACTCCCTGCGCAACATTCTGTCGATAGCGTGGTACGTGACGATGTTGATTATGTGATTGACATCTACGACCCCTTTGAGGGGTTCAACCGAGGTGTTTATCGATTTAATGCAGGTTTTGATCGCTATGTATTTCTGCCTGTCGTCGCGGGCTATGAAGCTGTCACACCAGACCCCATTGAAGATGGAATATCAAATTTCTTTAACAACATATTTGAAATTACCAACCTAACCAACGCGGTGCTGCAACTAAAGCCCAAGTCAGCTGTAGAAACTACAGGGCGCATTATAATTAACACAACCTTAGGGTTAGGCGGTATTTTTGATGTCGCTACAAAACTTGGACTATACGAAAACGAAGAAGACTTCGGGCAAACTTTGGGGCATTACGGTGTAGGTAATGGACCTTATCTTGTGTTACCCGTATTCGGACCCTCCAACCTTCGGGACGCCACAGGCTATATCGCTGATTCGGTCGCGTTTAGTGAAATAGATCTGTTGAATCTGGATGACCACAGTAAACGCGAATTGATCTTTTATCTAGCCGATGCGATTGACAGTCGTCACAACATTAGTTTTCGTTATTATGACACCGGATCTCCTTTCGAATATGAGCTAATACGATTGTTATATACGAAAAAGCGATTATTGGATATTGCTCGCTGAATACTTCAGTGGGTTAAGAAATGCCTCGAGTAATTGTACATATAGAAGTGTATTGTTCCGATCAGCAAGCTAGCCAGTATTCAGGTTAGTACATCAATAATTTGCATCGCTGCATATCCCGAGAGGATATGTAAAGTTACAAACTCGTGTCCCAGGTTCAAATTATTAGCCTAGTGGGAGATTGTTTGTATCTATTGAAGGTTGTCACCTGAAGAATATAAGTTGGCGGTGATTGCAAAGAGATCAAAGACTGCTTCCTCTAAAATTCACTCATACATTAACGAGTGAATCACTCCAAAGAGGCAGAGCAATGCTTAAGAATCTTCTACTGACCGTAACAATCGCGCTATCACTATTAGTCCCTACGACTCAAGCTGTTGCAGCTGGCATTCAACACAACAACAAACGAGTACATACACCCGTTTTGCGTAAACCTATTATAAGCCCCCGTAGAACTGTCATTAGACGTGCACATTGGAACAACCATAGTTACAACCGCGGCTTTTATGTCGCTGCAGGAATTGTCTTGGGATTAGTCATTGCAGATATCAATTCCGTACCTGATACAAATGTTGTGTCTTTTGAAGAAAATGGTGTGACCTACTTTGTGGTGAATGGACAGAAAAGCGTGATCGTCGGTGGACAGTTCATAGCCGTTAACTAACACAGAAAATTCTCCTTGAATTTAGCCTCAATACTTCCCGGTGTTGGGGCATTTTTTATAAGCATCAACAATAGGGATCTCCGAATCACTTGAGCGTTCTTAAATGGCCAAGCTTTTTATAATGAAAATCGAATCAAGCTTTAGGGAATAAGCAAGTATACAATTGATTCAGAGACTCAAAATATTATAATAGCCAATGTTTTTCTATACTTACACTGCTTGGGACGACGGCTTAACGGATGATGTTACATGGTGATATCAAAAATCAGTGATATTCAGAAAAAATTAATATAAATAACAAACAGAGGCCAAATTCCCGATGGAGTTCACCGCAAGACAAACAGTCATATTGGCAATCTTAGTATTGTTTTTAGGTAAATTTCTCACTAAACGTGTTTCTGTATTAAAAGAATATAATATTCCTGAACCGGTCAGTGGAGGAATAATTGTCTCGATTCTGCTTACCTTACTTTATGTCATGTTTGATTACAGCATTAGCTTTTCACTGATGCAGCGCGATGTGCTACTGGTAGTTTTTTTCACTACAGTTGGTTTAAATTCTAAATTTAGCACTTTATTAGAAGGTGGCAAAACGCTGGTTCTATTATTAGTGTTGGCCATTATATATTTATTCCTGCAAAACTTGACCGGCGTAGGCGTAACATTGGTGACTGACTTACCCGCTGTTACAGGTTTACTCGGAGGATCGGTTTCTCTCAGCGGAGGCCACGGAACTGCGATTGCCTGGTCACCGATATTCAAAGATCAATACGGCATTGAGAATGCGGTTGAAATTGGCATAGCTTGTGCAACATTTGGATTAGTTCTAGGAGGCCTGATAGGTGGACCTATCGCTAAATACTTAATCAAAAAACACAACTTAAGCTCGTCAAGTCCGGAACATATCACCGTTGGTTTAGCAGATGAAGAAAAGCAAAAAATTAGTGTCGACTCCGTATTGTCCTTACTGCTAGTTTTGAGTGTTGCTGTAGGCCTAGGCCTCTATCTTCATCAACTGTTGGCCTTTTTAGGCGTAAAACTACCTGTATTTGTCCCTTGTTTATTTGGCGGAATACTATTAACAAATAGTATCCCGCTGTTGTTTAAACATATCCCCTGGCCTAGTAATACGCCAACATTAGCGTTAGTTTCAGATTTAAGTCTAAGCTTATTCTTATCAATGTCTTTAATGAGTTTACAACTTTGGTCGCTGGTTGATTTGGCAGCACCTATATTATTATTGCTGTTATCACAGGTCGTCCTCACGGTACTTTTCACAGTGTTTGTAGTGTTTAAGTTACTTGGAAGCAACTATGATGCCGCCGTTATCGCCTCTGGCTACTCGGGGTTGGCACTAGGTGCCACGCCCACTGCAATTGCAAACATGACTGCCGTAACAAAGAAATTTGGGGCATCACCTAAGGCGTTTATTGTGGTTCCTCTGGTAGGCGCCTTTTTTATCGATATAGCAAATGCAGTGATTATTCAATCAATGCTGGGGTGGGTAACTTAGTTCATCCAAGTGCCGGTTGATTAACAACATATAAATAAATGCCAAAAAAATAATTTATAAGAGGATATTATGCATAATAAATCACCGCTTATACCCATCGCCTTAATTGCGATATTTTTACTCAGTGGTTGTGCTGCGAATACAACTCAACAAAACTCCGGATATTTTGATAATTATCAGGATTTCGTTGATTCTAAAGAATATGATTACACTAAAACATACGATGTAGACTCTTCTGACCGGGAAACTTTGGCTCAGATAAAAGACATTAATCTAGTCCCTTTTGAAATGTGGTTATCCCCCACTTCTAATGCTAATTTTAACCCACAGCAACTAGCTGATATTTCTAGATATTTTCACCATCAGCTAGGACATAAACTAAAGAAAAGTGGTTTTGAAGTAGTCGGCAAGGCTGGAGCCGAAACTCTGACTATTAAAGGGGCGTTTTCAGGAATCAGCTTTTCTGCCCCTGAATTATCACCTACAGACTTTATTCCTTTCAGAATTGTATTGAATGCCGGTAACGCCGCCTACCTTCAAGTAACGGATAAAAAGGATGTGATTACAGAAGTTTCAATCGAGGCTGAGTTTATGATTGGAAAACAACAACAAAGAATTTTTGCCCTGATAGCCACTAAATATGTAGATTCGACGGTTGCCAATAGTGGTGCGGATAACGTTCTGGCAGTACAACAGTTATTAGATGTCTGGGTGACAAATTTTGTTTCGAAGCTCACTGACATCAAATCAAACAATTAAATTCAATCAAGAGTATGGGTATAGGTAAGGCCATGAAGAAAAAGATTTCAATAATACGCACTTTAATACTAGTAACACTCAGTGTAACAATGCTGATCTCTTGCGGTAAAGAGGACGAACAAGCTGTAGTTGAACAATTAAGACCCGTCAGAACAATGCTGCTTTTGCCTGTAGATGCGGCGCGGGTACATGAATTTACCGCAGTAGTGGATGCTTCGCAAAAAGCGGATTTGTCTTTTAAAGTATCAGGCCAACTTGCTGAGTTTTTTGTCAAACAAGGTGATAGGGTCGTTAAAGGCGACGTCATTGCTAGGCTGGATGATACCGATATTTCTATTCAGTTAAATGAAGCCAGAGCGCTATACGAAAAGGCAAGATCTGAGTATACCCGAGGCCGTGCGCTGATTAAAAAGAACTATATTTCCAAGGTAGACTTTGGCAAATTAAAAGCATCTTACAACGCCGCACAAGCCCAGCTAGAAGGGGCAAAAAATAATTTACGTTACACTGAGCTTATCGCCTCCTTTGACGGTGTCATTGCAAAAACATATACCGAGCGGTTTCAGGAAATTAGCGCTAAATCAGCGATAGTCAGATTACATGATATTAGCAAGATAAAACTGTTGGTTGATATCCCGGAAAGCATAATGATCCGGCTCAATAAAGACAATCAACAAAGCCGAGTTATAGCGGTGTTTAATTCAATCCCAGAGCAGAGCTTCCAACTGACTTTTAGTGAAGTAACGACACTTGCCGACGAAGTGACTAAAACCTATCAAGTCATATTTTTAATGGATACACCGAAAAACTATACAATATTACCGGGTATGACGGCGGTGGTTAGTGCTGAACTTAACATTGATAGTGCTACGGCTCCAAGTTTTTACCTACCGACCAATATTGTTTTGAAACAGGGCGAAACCCATTATGTATTTGTATTAACTAAAGTGGCAGAAGGGAAAGGAAAGATAACAAAAAAGGTGATAACTATCGGCGAAATCACACCCCTGGGGATAGAAATATTCAGTGGTTTGGAACAGGGTGAGCTGGTTGTGACTGCGGGTATGAGCAAAATTTTAGACGGCATGATGGTCAAATTTTAAGCGATCAATCTAAGTTATCGCATATTCCTGATTGATAAGAGAAAGTTCAACAGGATGATACTGAGCATTATGGGCTTGCAATTGCGCCCCAGGAGAAATTTTTGAATATAACAAGACTAGCTATTACCAATAACAGAACAACCTGGATGTTGTTGTTGGTGATTATTTTATTAGGTTTGTCATCGTACAAACAAATGCCCAAGAACTATGACCCTGGCTTTATTATTCGCACCGCCCAAATTATTACTTATTTTCCTGGAGCCAGTCCGGAGCGGGTTGAGTTACTGGTCACAGATAAAATTGAAAAAGTGATCCAGGAGTTACCTGAGTTAGATTTTGTCAGTAGCGAGTCTCGTACTGGTGTATCGATTATCAGTGCCAACGTCAAAGAAAGCTACTCTGATCTGAGACCTATATGGGATAGCTTAAGACGTAAAATTGATACTGTACAAGAAAGTTTGCCAGCTGAAGCGCAGACTTCTATCGTCAATGATGAATTTGGTGACGTCTATGGCATAGTCATTGGTCTGACTGCAGAAGGTTATAGCTACAGCGAACAGAAAACAATTGCAGATCAGGTAAAAGATGAGTTGTTACGCTTATCTGAAAGCGCCAAAGTGGATGTTTTTGGCGAGCAGGAAGAGCGGATCTTTATTGAATATGATAATGCCCGCCTTGCTGAATTGGGCATATCTCCTGCACAGCTCAGCGATCAGCTTGCCACCCGAAACATCGTTATTCCTGGAGGTTCCATTTACCTTGGTGAGGAGAAAATCTCCCTGGAACCGACCGGTAACTTTGAAACTGCTGATGATATTCGAAAGACCATTATACAGATACCAGGCAGTAATCAGGTGCAGTATCTGAGTGATCTGGTCACGGTAAGTCGTGCCTATGTTGACCCGGTAAAAAGTAAAGTCAGTTTAAGTGGCACTCAAGGCTTGTCTATTGCCGTGGCGATGCGCGATGGAGGTAATAATATACTTTTGGGGCAGCAAGTAGAGCAGTTGTTACAACGTATGGATACTATCTACCCAATCGGCGTGGATTTCACCCTGGTTTCTTTTTTACCTAAAGATGTAGCTCTTAAAGTCGATGATTTTGCCAGTAATTTAATCCAGGCGGTTGTCATAGTGACTATAGTAATGTTGCTGAGTCTCGGTTTGCGCACTGGATTAATCGTTGCTGCTTTAATCCCTTCAAGTATGATTTTCGGCATTTTGATAATGTCTTTGTTTAACATCGGCATCGATCAAATTTCTCTGGCTGCGTTAATTATTGCTCTGGGGATGCTAGTTGATAATGGCATTGTTATGTCAGAAAATATAATGGTGCAGATGGGCGAGGGTAAGGCCCCTGTTGATGCTGCTGTAGACTCAGCGAATGAGCTTAAAATCCCGTTGTTGACTTCTTCCTTAACGACTGCTGCGGCGTTCCTACCGATATTTTTAGCGGAGTCAGCCACGGGTGAATATACTGCCTCGTTATTTAAAGTAGTGACCATCACACTATTGTGTTCCTGGATATTGTCGATGACGGTAATTCCTATGTTATGTGTCCATTTCATGAAAGTGAAAAAAGGTCCGCAATCATTTGATATTCCTTTCTACCGTTTTTACCGTAAAGCTCTCTATCGGTTAATTCAATTTCGCTGGTTAACCATTGTGGCCACCGCCGCTGTCTTTATGTTTTCCATCTGGGGTCTACAGTTTGTACCTAAAATGTTTTTCCCTCCTTCAGATCGGGATTTCTTTAAGGTAGAGCTGGAGTTACCAGTGGGGACCAGAATTGAAACAACTGAGGCGATGACCAAGCAGATCGAAGCGTTTATTAGCAAAGAGCTACAAGTGAATGCCGAGCGGGATACAGGGGTAACTAACTGGGTTACTTATATTGGCAATGGAGGACCGAGGTTTTTATTAACCCACAGCCCAAAACCTGCTAGTTCCAACTATGCATTTATGGTGGTTAACCTCACCTCCAATACGCTGGTAGATCAGAATATGGCGGCTATTGAAAAATATGCATTTGATAATTTCCCGGATGTGTTAGTAAAAGTTCGTAAAATAGAAAATGGCGCCGCGATTGCAAATCCGGTCGAAGTGCGGATTAAAGGCCCTGATTCAAAAGAAATATTTGATATCGTCACTGAGCTAAAACAACAGATGACAGCGGTTAATGGGCTGAAATCTATCAGCGATAACTGGGGACTGCCGATTAAAAAGCTACTGATTAAAATTGATCAGACTCGTGCTCGCCGCGCCGGAGTGACCAGTAAAGATATCGCGATTTCTCTGCAGACCGGATTGTCAGGATTAGAGCTAACTCAGTATCGCGAAGGGGAATTAGTGATTCCAGTGGTCATGCGAACTAAGGCTCTGGACCGCCAGGATATAGGTAAGTTGGAAGCGTTGGCGATGTATTCACAAGCGACTGGCAATGCGGTGCCTTTAAAGCAAGTTGCAGATATAGAAGTGGTATGGCAACCGGCAAAAATACTGCGGCGCGATCGCTTAAAAACGGTCACTGTTGGCGCTCAAATCGATAGCACTATTACTGCTACCACGGCTTTCAATCAGTTGATTCCCTGGCTAGAAGAGCAGCAGCAAAGATGGCCCTACGGCTATAGTTATGAACTGGGAGGAGAAATGGAGTCATCGGGAAAGGCAAACCAGTCCATTGCCGATAAGCTACCGATCGCTGGTTTTATTATAGTGCTATTGCTCGTGGCACAATTTAACTCTATTCGAAAATCCATCATAATTATGCTGACTATTCCGCTAGGGATCATAGGGGTAGTGGCAGGTTTATTAGTCGGTCAGTCATTCTTTGGCTTTATGACTTTGTTGGGGATTATTTCACTGGCGGGGATAGTGATCAATAATGCCATAGTCCTGCTGGAAAGGATTCAAATCGAACAAGATATCAGGCCTGATCAGCCGGTGACAGCTATTATCGAGGCAGCTCAAAAGCGCTTGCGACCTATAGTACTGACAACGGCAACCACCATTTTGGGATTACTGCCGCTCTACCTGGGAGGAGGAGAATTTTGGGAGCCAATGGCAATCTCGATAATGGGCGGATTGTTATTTTCCACCATACTGACCTTATGTGTGATCCCCGTTATCTATGCCAGTCTATTCGGGATAAAAGTATCAGGTAACTCTGCTATAGAGTGATAGGAATTCTCAGCAGATAAAGGCCTCTATACAACTAAGAGGCCTTTTACTGTCCTAATTAATTCAGTGTCAAACCTACTGCAGTGATATAGTGAATTTGGCCACCTAAATAAAGGTTTTGTCATGAGCAATGACAGGAATACATTAAAAAGTGGTGGGGGTATTAGCAGCTATGACCCTGTTGAAATGGCAGATGCGACGATGATTTTTTAGATAACTACATAGATTACCTAACATTTTAAAAATGTGATCTCCTTCAGAGATGCGATCAAAGTGAAGAGTAAATGCAGCAGCTTAAAACTGATAACGAGCTCTTGGGCTTCTCTGACAGCTACTCTTTTTATCAGCAGTTCTGGGGACCGGATAATGCTGTATTACCAGTTTAAAAACCTGCGACTAGCCTTAAAATCAGCACCCCTTTAGGCTTTCTACTGCTGTTCAGATTTACCAAGTATTGTCACTGTTAACATTTTGTATTCATCCTCTACTTCGAGCCAGCCTAGTTGCTGCAGACATTCTGAAAAACTAATATCCAGCCCTACTGCTTCAGAAATGTATTGATAACCAAAATATTTAACTTCTTTTGTTGCCGTCAGTTCAGTTAAGGCTGTGTCAGGTTCTGCTAAAGTTACGCCCAGCAAATAGACACTCTGCACTTTTCCACACCAGGCCGCGTAAACCGTTGCTCCATCGTTATCAATATGTTGTGTTACTTGATCAATAGTTTTAGCCATATAACTACTAATATTTTTTCCTATAGCTAGCGCCAACGCATCAGTCATTAAGTGAGTACATATAACTTTTTTTCTAAGGGGCTGAGCTATTTTAGCGAGTTCTTGCTCTAAGAATTCCTTGCTCACAGATGGGTGATTTGCTCTTGCCCATGCATAAAAAGAGTCCTGATTAATACCCATTTGTTGTTATTCCAATTTGAGATTATTAGAGTCTTATGAGTTACTTGTGTAAACGCCCTGACACTGCAAAAGCCTATGCTGTAGAGTTTTTAACGCCTCTGAACAGCTGCAAATCAGACTCAGCATAGTCAACCACTGATACTGTATCCAACCACTGCAATACTGCCAATTCTGGGATCAGGAGAAAACAGCTAAATAGCCTTCGTTGTTATCCTCACTGTCATTAGCCCAGCTCATGTCAGCCTCTTTTAAGAAACATCTTGGATACTACTTTTCCATTTATAATCTTGATGCGTATACCGTTTACGGTGTAAACAACCATTACATTTAATTCCTTAGCTCTAGCTGTTGCTGTGTATAGAAAGTTGCTTGCAATACAATCCATGCCAATCTGAAAATACAGTAAAAAAAGCCCCAACACTGAGAAGTACTGAGGCAAAATCAAGGGGGGAGTTTTCGATCTAGCTAACGGCTACAAACTGGCCGCCAACGATCACACACTTCTTGCCATTGACCACAAAATAGGTCACCCCATTATCAACAAAAGAGACAACACCCGTGTCTGGAACCGAGTTAATGTCAGCTATCACTAACCCTAGAACAATACCTGCTGCGACATAAAAACCACGGTTGTAGCTGTGGCGGCTCCAATGCGAACGCTTCATCATCATTCTACGAGGGCTGACAATTGATTTACCTATTACCGGCGTGTGCACCCGCTTGTTGTTATGTGCAATACCTGCAGCAAGCGCCTGAGTTGTTGGAATTAATAGTGATGCGGTAACGGTTACTGTAACTAATATCTTGTTAAGCATTTGATTGTCTCTCTGGTAGTGTTCAGTTGTTAATCTATGAGGCTATTTTAGGGCAATAAGCGTTTAAGAAATCGGCAATCTGTGACAATAAAAGTGCCGAATGTGCCAATTTTTATGAAACATAAAAATTAGCGGCAAGGGTTAACTTATAACCTTTAGAATCGTGCCCAGCACGTTCGCATATCCCCTGGGTCAAATCGGGGATGTAAATATAAAAGGTTATGGCTTAGGTATTTTTATCTGGTGAATAGCATTGTCTATAAGATTCTGGAAATAGTAATTTTCAGAAATAAGATCACCGCTGACACTGGTCGTTGCTAGTAGCAACAGTTCTAAATGAAAATCCCCCCGCTCGGTTAAAGCGGGCTCTTTACCTGTGGTGCTAAAGATTGATGAATCATTACTCGCCAGGGCAGATAACAAATTTTTCACATCTAAGGCGGTTTGTTTCAGTAATTGCAGGTTGTTTCCGATAATTTTCTGATCATCCTCAAGTGTTGTCTCGTCGAAGGCACAGAGAATAGTGCGACCCTTAATATCTATCGTTCCCTTAAGACCTAAATTATTATTTACTATTACTGTGCAATTATTACTGCTATTCACTACTTTTTCCCACACCAATTGACGCATATGACTGAGCATAGCCTGAAGATTTTGTTTTGAGTTTGTGCAATACTCGGCCGTTTAGGCTGCCGTTTTTTTTAATGCACACAGTGGGTAATACACAGTCTGTAGATAATTCTGGAAATTTTCAGCCCCCATGTTGGCCTCGATCGATTCCCAGTGATCCACTATTCTAGCCCAGCTTTTTTTAAATTCCGCTCTCGTCATCGCCACTTCAGCAATTGCCGCTAACGCTAATTGGTAGTGGTCCCTGGCCAGATTTTCACGGTTCATCTTCATGGCTACAACTGAGCACTCCCGATGTTGGTACACTGTCTTTACTGGGTGCTCCGTGGCGAACACCTCAGCTTGCGCTTTCACTAATACAACAGTATTCAATACTGCTAATAGCGTTAATGCCTTAATCAATTTCATTTCTTAAAAACCTGTTTAGCGTCCAAAAAACCCGCAATGTTTAAGCTTGCAGAACTCGCCTATTTTACGACTGTGCTGCACTGCAGAAAATCCATTGCTATCGGCTATAGAGCTCGCTGACAACCGCGTTTGAGATATAACTCCCAACTGCTGGGGCTCTGTTGCATTGGCGATTGTGGACACAGAAGCCGCAGCGGTAAGCAGCATCAAGGTGCCTAGTACTATTAAACTTTTCATATACTTTTCCTGGGTAGTCATTTAGAAATTTAAACTTGTTCCTGGCCAGCTGCAGAATAAGATTCAAGATATTCTGCATCTTTCTCAGCGCTTAAAACCACCCCGCTCTTGGACATTACTTTCATCAGTTCAACAAACATCACATCCCCGGCAGCCCCTTTGGAAATAACTGCAGCACCCTTAGTAACAGTCACCTCCCAGATATTTATCAGCGCCACACTCACCGCGTTTACATCTAACATACTCCAGGATTTAACAATCATTTCAGGCACTTGAATGACTATCGAATCATCTGAGCTGCAGTGTTGCAGCAAGCCAAATAACCCTGCATAGTTTTTGTCCTTAAGTTCATGTACCGACAGATGCCAGTAGTCCTGGTTATTTAATGTCAGGTTGCAAACCAGATGATTAAGTAGCACTTTGAACTTAGCCACCTGGGAAGTATTTTTCATCGGTTGAGAGTCAATCAAACTAAGGGTTAATGACTGAACCTGCGGCGCATTGCTAATCATTTTCAATCTATGAACTCCTGTCATTGATAAACTTTCAAATAAACTAAGGCCAATACGTTGCAGCTATCTAAATCGTTCGCTGCTGCCATGTGACGCTCCAGACTCGCTGCGAAACGATCCAACACCACGGTCAGGTTCATCATATGTGTGTCTGTTGCCTTGCTTGCAGCAATACCCGCGAGGATGCTGTAGCCAAACTTATCAGTGTTATCTGTAGCTGTTGCCGAGCATTGCATTAATTTGTCCGATGCCTGTGTATGCAGTAGCCCGAGCCCCTTATCCAGCAGAAAAACAGCACAGCTAACAGCGCCAATTATCAGTAGAGGTTTTACTATCCCACGAGGGGTAAATATCTTTTGCATAACAATTTTGACTTATAGTCCCCAGCTGTTTTTGTAGTTTCAGCAGACTATTCTGCTGCTATTTACTGGGGTATATTTTATCTGCGGATAAGAATTTTGGCTTTGCATAAAATGACAAATGCTATGCAATTGATGCCAGCTTGACGGATTATCCGCAAGCCGTGAATACTGATAAAAGCAGCACATTGCAGCGATAAAAAAGGCTCTGAGCACATCAATGCTCAGAGCCTTCCACTATAGATATTCAACTCAACTGTATAAGTAGGTTAAATTCAGATCATTTCAATGCTGTAAAATCACAAGTTTGACTGTGCCCCTATGTAGCTATATTTTGTCAGGTGCCGCTGATTAAATTCGCCAACCTGGCGCATTAAACCTAAGTTCTGCTGACGAAACTTTTGTCCTTCTGCCTCGCTGCGATAATAGAGCACCACCAGCTCATCAGGCCTCGCTATCCCAAAGGCATCATTGATCCGGATAAATGCTTCAGTACTGTAATGATACTGGCGCTGCTGTGCTTGTGCAGATAGCTTTTTCACATCCCCGCGCCGTTGCTGCGGCGTCAGGTTATTATAATCACTGAGCTTAAAGATATAGCTGCGCTCGGCACCTGGCTGCTGTAAAGCTAAACCGGTAAATTTCAGCATAGGTCCCTCAACTAACATTAGATTTTCACTACTGTCGTCTAACTCGGTGATTAGCGCCTGGCTACTGAGCTGAACCAATTGCGCTTGCTGACATTCTAAGAGAAAAAATCTGTTCACTTGCGCTAGCTTATAATCTCCCTGAGTTCCGGTGGTTTTGCCTTCACGGCGTAATACACAACCTTGAGTATTGTTTTCCAATATCGTTACAACTCTATTGTCATTTGCTGCAGCTTGGTACAAGCCGAATAAGGCACTGCTCTGCGCCTGTGCTGTTTGACTGAGCAGTGCGCTCACTATCAAGCCAAGGGCTAAATTATTGTGGATTTTCATCGGTTATTCCTTTGTCTGATAACAGCAGTTAGACCAGCAAGCTGTTGGTGGTGTAAATATTTACCTGCTTAAAAGCCACTTCGCGCAGCGGTAATAAAGACAGGTACTGTGCATTGCTAAATGTTTCACGGGCGCTTTCTTTATCCGGATATTCAATCACTAACAGCAGATGGGGCAACTCGCCATCACCGAGATTTTCGGTGATTTGATACTTTGCTAAGACCACCCCTCCGTGTGCTTCACCGTTGGCATTAGAGCGGCGCGAGTACTCTTTAAACTCTGGGGTGTGCATGCCGTTTTGGTTGAAAGTCGCCTCGATGATGACGATACTTTTATTGTTGCGGTCAGGGTTAGTTTCAGTGATGGGATTCATGCTTTGTTCCTTATTTATTTGAGTATTTGCTTGCAACAAAATCATTATCCAGACTAACAAGCACAATAAATAACTAGTTATTTTACTAATTAATATAGAAATACTTGTGATAATATTCTCTCTTCTGCCAATCACAGAGCGATCAATACTATGGATTTCAATAGAGCCCGTACTTTTATAGAAGTGGTCGACAGCGGAGGTATCACTTTAGCAGCCAATCGATTACTGCGGAGCCAGCAAGCTATTTCACTGCAACTACAACAATTAGAGGCAGAACTGCAGCTGAACCTATTTCATCGCCAGGGGCCAAAGATTACACTCACAGATGATGGTGATAAGCTTTATAAGTTGTTTAAGCCACAGTTACTGGCCATGGAAAGTGCGTTGTTGGAGTTAAAGTCGGGCAAGCGCCAGGCGCGGGGTCTAATCAGAATTGGCCTGTGGATGGAGCAGGCAGTCAACTACCTGCCAGAGATGATCCGCATCTTTAAGCAAGAGTTTCCCCAGGTCGAATTTTCCCTGACCATCGCAGAGGATGCTGAAATAGAACGTTTGCTAGAAACTAACCAGCTGGATTTGGGTCTGCAATTATACTGTCAGGACCACAAGCTATTTAAAGCCGAAGCGGTTTATCGCCAGGCAATGATTCCGGTTATTTCTCGCAGCTACCTAAAAAATGCGCCCGCAGCCAACAGTGTCGCCGATACCTTAAACATGCCACTACTGGATTACGCACCACAGTATTCAGCCTACCAGCAGTGGGTGAAAAAAAATGCCCGCCAGTTACTGCCAAAAGCACAAAAAAAAGCACCTGCCATTACTACATCTAACAATCTTGTCTTAAAACAACTGGTTTTGCAGGGACTGGGATTTAGTTTTTTACACCGCGAGGCGATCGAAGCTGAACTGAACACAGGGGAACTAAGACCTTTATTGAATAACCAGTCAGCGCAAAATATCTACGTAGAATTGGATCTGGTACACAAGAGGAAACATTCTCTGGGGTTTGTGCAACAGCAGTTTGTGAAGCTGTTGCTGGAGCAGAAATCTAGCTGGATGCAACATTAAATTAAGACGATAGCTTGCAGATTAATGCCCGTTAATTTAACGACTGCCAATCTAGCTGTTGCTGCGAAATATAATTGGCATGTATAAAAGCTTTGCTGAGTAAATCATCTTTTGTGCGCAAAAAATCAAGATAATCCTGCAGTGCTTTAAATATTTCAGGCCGCTGTTTATTGACTAAAAAAACTCGGCTATCTAGCAGCTATACCTTAAATCCTAATACCTGCTTTAACGGCCCTCCCCGGTTGTTAACCTTACAGTGCCTGACTAATAGCCTCCAGCTGATTTGCAGTGGTAAATATCCCGGCAATGGACTGCCCTACCTTTATCACTGGTGTGGTTATCAAAAAGCTCGCTGCGCTAAATTGCTGACTACCCTCTACTGAGACTCGAAATAGCGTATAGCCGATAAAATCAGCGTTACCTTTCGCCAGCTCAACCTTCTGCCGTTTACTATTAGCTGCCGGGATAAATTCAATCTGACCTTTGAATCCTAAATTTTTCAGTGCACTCCAGATTAAGACACTTTCAATACCGACCCGCTGCACACCCTAGTTACCTCTGAAAATAACTTCGGGCAACGCTCAATTGGCCATAAAAAATTTTCTTGGTTGATTCCTACTGCTTTTGCAAACGCCGAAGTGGTGAACGCGGGATTGTGAATGACTTCGACAATGTGATCTGCCGAAACAGCCATAGAAATGGCCAGGCATGCACAACAGCATAGCGATTTTTGCAGATCACCTAGTGCAAGGCGGATTAGCTTACTCACGTAGCCTCCCATAACCTGACCACTGACAATTAGCATGACAGCAGCTCATAGTATGAGTGGAAAAGTGGGGCGAGCAAGATAGGTTTATTAACAGGTTCATTAATTAATCTGCCAGCAATGCTATAAGACTTAGCAGGCGAGCAACATCAGATAAATGTCTAAGCGAGGAATGAACGGCTCTGCTTAGGCACCCCCTGGAATTTTCTGTAGAGCTAAGCACTGGGATAATGGGTCTTAAGCATCTGAACCGCGTTTGAGCATACTCCTATCAAAAAACTTACACTGAGTGTCTGTATCGCGTTTAGCCGCATACATGGCGATATCTGAATATTTGACCAATACATCTGCATCATCGGGCATAACAGCCACGCCAACGCTGAACTTAATTTTTGTCTCCTGCTCCTGAATCGTCACCGGAAACTTAGTGATGCGTAAAATTTTAGTGGCGACTTGTTTAATTTCTTCAAGATTCCTGAGGTCTTTTATTAGCACCACGAACTCGTCCCCTCCGACACGGAACACACTGTCGTCAGAACGTACACATTTATTAAGACGCGTCGCTGTTTCTATTAATAGCTGGTCTCCGGCATCATGCCCCAAGCTGTCATTTATGAGTTTGAAATCATTAAGGTCTATAAATAAAATCGCTGATTTAGTTTTAAATTGCTGCGAGTGTTTAATGGTCCGTTTAATTTCCCCAAGCATGGTTGAACGGTTTTTCAAACCCGTTAATTTGTCATGGTCTGCTTTAAAATTTAACTCTTCAGCATTTTTCACAATACGTTTGTTCATTTCAAAAAAGCTCGCGAGCAGATATCCCATTTCATCTCTTTGTAAAATATCCCCAATCTCAATCTCTTTGCCATCTTCTGATTTACGGGTGCTGGCAAGCAGTAAATTTAACGGTTGAAATAAGTTCTTCTGTAAAAACAACACAGTAAAGAATGCCAGTGAAATAAAAAATACTAACTCGACTACGATCAATGTGGCTATCCGCGCCTTACTGGCTTTAAAATCTCCTTTTCTCTGCTCTAGTAACAGCGATTCTGCGTTAGTAAATTCACTCAAGATGCGCCTGAGCTCATCCATATATTCTTTACCTTCATTGTTTCTAACCATCTCTACAGCCCGCTGAGAATTGCCATCGATTTGAGTCAGTTCAATTGTCTCAGCTAATTCTTCAAATTTAAATTTCATTTGATCGTTGATCGACTGCAGGCGCTCTTGTTGATCAGGGTTGTCTAGTGTGAGGGCGAATAATTTTCCCAGATGCTTTATCGCGTTGGCGCGGCCTGTATAGTAGGGTTGTAGGTAGAGGGGAATACCCGTCAATAAAAACCCCCTCTGTCCGGTTTCTGCATCCTTCAGGGAGCTTATAAGCAGTAGACTCTCTTCGAGCACCTTATGGGTATGATTGACCCAGGCCAGTTTTTCTTCTTCATGGGCTTCCAGCTGAAAAGTGAAAATTGAATTTCCAATTGCAGCAAGGAACAAAACCCCCAGGAGTAAAATTAACTTAACTCTTATGCTCATGTTCATGCCTTTATTGTTTTCAGCAATTAGACAACTGCAAGTCTGTTACAGCCACAGCTTAAGAAGCAAACGATTAAGTCCCCGTATCTTCTCAGTGGATAGCCATAGACACCGGACTTGTTCAGCTGTTCTGTAAGCGTTAGTTTAAATATAGTCGCTTTCGGATTTTTAGCTTAATACCCGTTATACTGATCTGCTCGGTCCAATTTCAGGTTATATAAATGATACTTATCTAAAGACTAATAATTTGTATAGGTTCAATTTCTTTAGTGACTTTAACGTAACGATTTATACAATAGACTCACTTAATTGTGATTCTGTTCTTTCTTTATCTACCAGCTTCTGTATATTTCGCCTGCAAAAAAACTTAGCACTAAAAACCGAAACCAGGAAAACCTTTGATAAAGATAAAATACTTGATCAGTTTTGCCATACTTTTTATCAGTTTGTCTAGCGGCAGTTATGCGCAACAAACAGTGCGCCTGGCGGTGGGAGAATGGGAACCTTACGTATCGCAAAACCTGCCCCATAACGGCTTGATAGCACGAATAATCACAGAAGCTTTTGCCCTGGAAGGGGTAAAAGTTGAGCTGGGATTTTTTCCCTGGGCCAGGGCCAAAGCACTTGCCCAGCAAGGTGAATGGGATGGCACTTTTCCCTGGGTACATTCAGAAAAGCGCGCTAAACGATTCCTGTTTAGCGATGCGATTATCGGCAATCAGGGGGTGTTTTTTCATTTGAAAAGTTTTGACTTTCAATGGCGGGAATATGCTGATTTAAAAGGACTGAGTTCGGGAGCCACCAGTGGTTATAACTACGGTGACGGTTTCAATGAAGCGCAGCAAAACGGCACACTAGCAGTGCAAACTGTGCCCAGTGATGAGCTCAATTTTAAAAAATTACTGCGCAAAAGGTTCGATATTTTTCCCTCAAACTTGCATGTAGGCTACCAGCAGATCAAAAACAACTTTAGCCCGGCCGATGCTGAAAAGTTCACTCACCACAAAAAAGTATTAACGGACAATGATCTGCACCTGATCTTTGGTAAAAAAAGCGCCGCTAATCAAGGCTTTCTCAAAGCGTTTAATGAAGGACTACAGAAATTAAAAGCCTCCGGGAAGTTCGACCAGTATCTGGCTGAATTTCAGCCCACTGTTGCTAATACCCAAACCAGCAACTAATTACCACAACTTGAGTGAGGGCTATAGCTTATGCTCTGACCAACAGCACCATCTTTGCTGATTCAGTGACACTGCTATGCTCACTACAACCCAGTTCAATAGCAGTGTGCAATTTCATTAACAAATTTGCACAGCGCCCAAAAAAATCCACCTCAGCTCCCTGCTGAGAAAATAATTTAACTGCTGCTATTTCCAAAGTTCATCGCCCCCTATTACTGACTTTTTCTATTAATTTCATTTTGTCACTTTTTCCCTCGTGTGTGTTTACAAGAATCAGAGCAAAGCAGCTAACGCGCTAATAATATCCAACTATATTGCATAGCTAGGCTGTAAAAATGCACTTAGCGAGGGCAAGTAAGCTCCCTTCTGTGTCTGCTGCAGTGCTTTGCTAACTGCGGTTAGCCGCTTTTTTCGGCTGGTAATATAGAATTCCACTCACTGGACTCCCTAATAACCTTCCGGTCAAGTTACTACTAGCTCGACTGTGCGGTAATTGCAGACGTTTTATCGGCTGCGCATTAAAAATTCTAATTTGCTCTTAAGAAATTGGAATTTGTCTAAAGCGTTAAAATAACTAGAATTATTGGACTACATCAACACGGAGTACCAGTAATGACAATTCAGTTGCATCCAACATTTACAGTCAGATTAATAGCGATAGAAAATTTAATTCCCCACGAGCATCACGACCCTCAACACGCCCAGGCATTGGCCGATAAAATTCAGGGTGAGGGGATCTGGAAGCAGCCGATTTTTGTCGTTAAAAATTCTTGCATCATTCTTGACGGCCACCATAGATTAGCCGCCGCACAACAACTTTGCCTGGATGTCATTCCCTGTATTTGCCTCGATTACGACGACCGGAAAATTTTTGTCAGTTCCTGGCGCGAAGATTTCTACGTTGATCGCAAGGTAGTTCGCCAGGCTGCCAAAGGAAATTTATTACCGATAAAAACCAGCCGTCATCATTTTAATGGCATTTTCCCCGAACAAGTATTCGCACTAGAGCAACTAAAGTCGGGCATTGCGGCATGATAGCTAACCCTACTTTAATACTGTTATTGATTTCAAATGCACTGGCCTCCATCGGTACAGGTGTTGCTATGATCGCAATTCCCTGGTTTCTAGCCACCGGCGAGGGTGGCTCAGTATTGTTTGGTGTACTTGCAACTATCGTCAATATTTTTTTGTTTTTTCTTACCCCTTTTATTGGTCCATATATAGATGGTTGTTCTCGACAAAAACTAATGATTGGTTTACGCCTGGCTTTTCTGTTGGGGCTAGTTTTGGTCTACGCTATCTTTGCATTCAGCGATAACACTACCGCGTCATTAATACTCTATTACAGCTTAGGTGCGGTATTTTACGCCTTTAATGTGCCCCTGCGTACCGCTTACGTACAAGAGCTATTTGCGGCCGATGAATACGCCCGGATAAATTCGATACTAGAAGTGGAAAACCAAGTTGCCGCTGTCAGTACCGGTGCACTGGCCATACTAGTGATGGAGTATTTAGGCCTTTCAATAATAATATTAGGCAATGTGGCTTGTTATATCGTCGCAGTATTTTGTATCGCCAGGATAAAACACCCCGCTAAACAATTCTCTTTAAAGAGCCAAAGCATATTTAAGTCTTTCAACGAAGGCGTCCAGATAGCGCTACGTAAGCCAGTGCTGGCCTTAATGTTGTTGGTCTCATCAATCCCCTATGTGGTGATTATTCTCTATACGGTTTTGCATCCCATCGCCTTATCACAGATACCACAAGCGAGCGGTTCTACTTATGCAGTTGTTGAACTGCTGTTTGGCCTGGGCGCAATTTTAGGTGGCTGGATCATGATTTCAGGTCGCTTTAAAGGCGTCAACACTGAATTGTTATTGCTCTATTCACTCGGCTTGTTTTTACTGGTCGTTTCATTTCAGGTACTTTTTCCCACCTATTGGGGGTTCATCGTGTTGGCGTGTGCCTTTGGTTTCAGTAATTCCGTGGTGCGTATTCTGCGACAAACGTTATTGATGCAGCAAACGACAGCCAGCGAAATCGGCAGAATCGGTGCATTACTGCAGGGCTGGATTATGCTGATGCGGGCACTGTGCCTGTTTGTAATGACCTTAGTTTTATCTGCATCTGGGGTATTGGCCGCGATTTATTTCACCTTGTTTATCGCTATTTTGGCCCCGGTGATTTTTTTACCCGCGTACCTGAAGAAAAACCGCGCTATGACCCAACTATCAAAAAATGTAGGAGCTACAAATGATCTTAGATAACAATATATTATCGCATATAGGCAATTCACCGGTGCTATCCCTTCAGGAGCTAATGCCTGTGGGGTCAGCGCAACTATTTGTAAAGTTAGAGGGGTATAACCCAGGGGGATCGATTAAAGACCGCGCCGCCTTAAACATGATTTTAGAGGCAGAAAAATCTGGGGAATTAAAACCTGGAGGTACCATAGTAGAATCGAGTTCGGGTAATTTAGGCGCCGCTCTGGCGATGATTTCTGCAGTGCGAGGTTATAAGTGCATTATTATCGTCGACCCAAGAACTAGCCAACATAACATCTCAATGCTCAAAGCATTTGGCGCACAAGTGGATATTGTCATCGATAAAAACCCCCAAGATGGCACTTACCAGGAGGCCAGAATTAAGCGCGCCCATCACTTGGCTGACACTTTGCCAAATGCTTATATGCCCTGGCAATACGGCAATCCCAGAAACCCTGCGGCGCATATTGATACTACCGCGCTGGAAATTCTGAACGATTTTCCAATGGCTCCTGATGTGTTAGTCGCATCGGTATCTACTGCGGGACAAATCACCGGTATCGGCAAGGGGTTACGTAAACGAAATGCCAAGACCAAAATTGTTGGCGTCGATGTAAAAGGCTCGGTAGTCTTTGGTGGAAGCAAAGGCCCGACAGCCGTTACCGGAATGGGGTTGGGGTGGGTTCCCGATAACCTGGATGAAAAGGTCGTCGATGAAGCCTTTCTGGTTTACACCCAACCGTGCTTTACCACTGTGCGCATCATTGCCAAAAAACTCGGTATTTTATTGGGCGGTTCAAGTGGTGCCTCAATATTTGTCGCCATTCACCAAGCGCTAAATTTAGGCCCCGACAAAATTGTTTTAGCTATCTCGGCTGACAGGGGTGAAAAATATCTGGATGAGTTTTATAACGATGCCTGGCTGCGGGAAAAAGGCTTATCTGCGCTCGACGATCACTCTGTTATTTTAGCTCAGGCAGCTGCATTGACACCTTTTAGATATCCGGCGAAGGAAATCAACTTGAGTGCTGCCTGATAAGAATTAACAGCTTGTTTTAAATCAGTTGTTATTCTGGTGTAGTGATATATTCTCCCTGTAGTGCCATGTTATTTATCATGTATTCATAGGGAGAATAAATGCGAAGAATACCCCCTTTAAACTCAATTCGTGCATTTGAAGCCGTAGCCAAGCGCTTGAGTTTTAAACATGCAGCCGAAGACCTTTTTGTTACCCAAAGTGCGGTCAGCCAGCAAATAAAGCTCTTGGAAGAACATTTTGGTTTTTCTTTATTTTTACGCAATACCAAAGGTTTAACCTTGACCGAAGAAGGTGAAAAGATTCTCCCTGCAATCGTCCAGGCTTTTGAAATCATCTTGGATGCAGTTAGCGAAGTCAGTAAAACCACCAGAGAAATATCTATCAGCACCTCCACCAGTTTTGCAATGAGCTGGATGATGCCCCGCTTTCATCAATTTGAGGCAGAGCACCCTAAGATCACAGTACAGATGAGTGCCGGCAGTCAGGAAAATAACATCCCAAAATACTATGATTTAGAGATTTTATATTCCACCACTCCACTGGAGCGAGAGGGAGCTGAACCTCTGCTGGAAGAATGGATGATACCTGTTTGCTCACCAAAATATTTAAACAGTGGCATCTTTGATATTCATGATCTGCCGAAACAGCGGCTACTGTTAAATTCACCCACTGCCAGTGATTGGAAAACCTGGGCGAAACTGATGCACATAGACTCTGCTGATTTTGCTGCTGCCATCAATAGCGCCATGAAATTACCGACTGACTTCGCCGCGATAGAAATGGCGGTGGCAGGTTACGGAATCGCCTTAACCAATGCCCACTACATGAGTGATAAGCTCAACAATAAATTACTGGTACCAGCGACCGATGCACAACCGGTGCTGTTAGGTGCTCACTATTTATCACGAAAGAAAAACTTGTCTAAACATGCATCTGAGTTATTGATTGAATGGTTTCAAACAACAGCTAAACAATCCGCCGAGGAAATCCGCAGCGCCTTCGGTACACTGGGATTACCCTTAAAAGAATCCAACCTATAAATCCGCGATAGCGTAAAGGCAGACACGCTCTAACTGAAAGAAATCAGTTTTGACAGTGTCTGTTAATCTTCTTCTGCTAAAAACTAACCACCCACGACTTCCAACTTCCAACTTCCAACTTCCCACTTACGACTTACGACTTCCTACTTCCTACTTCCTACTTCCTACTTCCTACTTCCTACTTCCCATTCCTCCTATAAATTAACTTCTTGACACAATAGGACGATTGTCCTATATGTGAAATTGAATTCCTCTGGAGATATAAATGAGCAAGAAGTTATTTGCCGCTGTGCAACTAGGAAGTTTAAAACTGAGCAACCGTATGGTAATGGCCCCGATGACCCGCAACCGTGCCAGCCAACAAGGTCTGGTGTCCAACATGATGATTGAGCATTATCAGCAGCGGGCCACAGCCGGTTTGATCATTGCTGAATCATCCCCGGTCTCAGCCCAGGCTGTTGGCTACCCCAATACCCCGGGAATGTTCAATACCGAGCAGGCAGCCAGCTGGGCACCCTTAATTGAATCTGTGCATGCAAAAGGCGGGCATATTTTCGCCCAGCTGCAGCACTGCGGGCGCATCTCTCACAGCAGTATGCAACTTGATAATGCGCTGCCTGTGGCCCCCTCAGCGATAAAAGCTGACGGCCAGGCAGTGACTTACACCGGGATGCTAGATTACCAAACCCTCGCGCCTTAGAGACAGCCGAAATACCACAGTTAGTAGAGCAGTTCAGGCACGCAGCAGAAATGGCAAAACTGGCTGGCTTTGACGGGGTTGAAATACACGGTGCCAACGGCTATATCATTGACCAGTTCTTACGAGATGGCAGTAATCAGCGCACTGATCCATACGGTGGCAGTGTGGAAAACCGCATGCGTTTGTTAAATGAGATACTGGATGCGGTAATAAGCGTTTGGTCCTCTGATCGAGTCGGTGTTCGCCTTACGCCCGAGAACAGTTTTAATTCTATGTCGGATAGCCAGCCGCAACAGCATTTTGGCTACTTCATTGAACAACTCAGCACTCGTCAGCTCGGATACTTACACATCTTGCAAGGCGACATGATGACTAAGGTCAGTCTGTTGGACTACCGGGCACTAAGGGATAAGTTTTCCGGCAGCTATATTGCCAATAACGGTTATGACCTGCAAAAAGCGCAGACAGCACTGGACAATGGCGATGCAAGTTTAGTGGCATTTGGCCTGCCCTTTCTGGCAAATCCCGACCTAGTGCGCCGCTATAAAGAGCAACTGCCATTAAACCCTGTAGATTTTGACACTTTTTATGGCGGCAATGAAATTAGGAACATGAGAATAAGTCCGGTGTCTTCTCTGCGAGCTATAAAGCGGTCAGATGCGCGAAAGGAAACGCAGTGGAATGACGAGTCCTTTCCAAGTTACCTGACAAAGCTACCGCGTCCTGCTCACGCCCCTTGCCTACATCCGTGTATGCAAAGCAGATGACCGTTTTAGAGCTCGCCCGTAGGGGCTTACAGAGCACCCCAATATCGGCGTTATCAACTTTCGACAGGCAACCAGCCTGTCTGTATTCGATGCCTAGATATTGGAATGCACTGTAAGCCAGAGGCGCACCGGACTTGTTCACATGTTCCTTGCTATACCGACTATAAGTATTATCATAGCGAACAAGCATTAGCGTAAATAAAGGTAGTAAAATGAGTGGTAAGACAAAGCGGGATTTAATCATTGCAGCTGCCGATCAGCTGTTTTATCAGCGGGGATTTGAGCACACCTCCTTCGCTCATATCGCCGAGGCGGTGAAAATCTCCCGGGGTAATTTTTATTACCACTTCAAAAGCAAAGATGAAATTTTGCTTGCGGTGATCCAGTTGCGCTTGATTAACACTCAGGCCATGTTGGAGCAATGGCTAATTGAGGGAGCAGAGCCCGTCGATCGTATCCGCAGTTTTATCAACCTCTTAATCATGAACCGGGCAAAAATAAAACGTTTTGGCTGCCCGGTCGGTACATTAACCACTGAACTGACTAAACTGCAGCACCCGGCCCAGGAAGATGCCAATAAACTGTTCAGCCTATTTCGCACTTGGCTAATCAGAGAGTTCCAGCAATTAGGCTACAGCCGGGAAGCCGAAGATTTAGCCATGCATTTACTGGCCCGTAGCCAAGGTGTAGCCACTTTGGCCAACGCCTTCAACGACGAGAAATTTATCCGCAGTGAAGTTGAGCAAATGTATTTGTGGTTAGAGCAATATAAACAAAAAGTCGCTTAGAGCTTGCCCTTGTGTCATTGACCTTGTTCTGTTGGTTGATTTTTCAATAATTTAGAAATAAAAAAGCCCGAGTATCGGGCTTATAGGGGGGCTGATTGAGATTTATACAGAAGCTTTATGTGCCAATCCGTTGTTTCAGCTGTTTTCGTTCAAAAGATCAATTTTATCCAAAAACCTCTGCTCTAATAATTTACTAAGATCTTGGTCTACAAAAAAAGCGGTGTAATATTGTTGATCTCCACTGATGCCGGCCTCATTGAGTACAGCCCGGAATTCATTTTGCACTAAACCAGCGTAGTCTTGTTTTGCTCTGTCACTGTCGCCGATTAACTTGGATCCATAGGTCTCTTTAGGGCTTCCGCCAAGATTGGTTGAAACAAAAACTGTGTACTCCTTCATCCAAGGTGGTAAGGCTAAATGTTCAAGTTTCGCATCAACTTGTTTATCGTTAATTAATGCAGCTTTTCCAGCTTTGGAAAGAGCAACATTGTCGCTTTTTTCTGATGGCTCTGTGTTGACTGTAGCTGTAGAGTAAGTTTTTCCATTAGGCTGTAAATACGTTTGGCTAATACTCGATATTTGCATAGTCTTCTCCGGGTTAAAAATTGCCACAATGGCAAGCTATTGCCATTATTTAGTCTGCAGAAGGGGCTATGCCCCTCTATCGTTAACATTCGGATTTAGAAGCAATTTCTGAGCCAGTATTACAATATTGCCCGGGTGTTATTGGTAAGCTCCTATAAAAGCAGACAGGAGCAGTGTTTACACTGTCTACTTTAAGCCGTTGCCATGCAACAGACTGAGATCATGAAAAATCTTGATCAGACGACGATTACAGTTAATCTAAAAATAAGGCTAAAGCCCAGACCTATGCATTAGAGGTTTTAGTCTCAGATTCTTTGCCAACTATTTTCTAATGCTTAGTCCCATCATGCTACTCAGAGGTCAACATAGTAAGCGGCTAGACTAAACCGCTTAGCGTAAAGTACATGGTCATCAATTTCTCAAACTGAAGTCACAGTTTACTTGCGGCACTAACTGATGATGATTTTTGCCAGTTCTTGATTAGCGGGTAATTTTTCACCCACTGATTTCCCAGTCACGCAATGATATGCCAAGCCACTCAAAAGTTTCTTGAATACTCCCTTCATCACAGGCCGCATTATTAAATACCCCAGCAACCAGCCCAATGGACCTGCTTTTACTACAAAATCCGCTGACATGTAGATTTCACTGCTGTTTGCATCAATCTCTTTCACCCGCATTTCTGCATGCATACTCTTTAACGGTAGTGAAAACTCAGAAAGCTCCATTTTATAGCCTTGTCCCTCTTGGAAATCAATAATTTCTTCAACTAGGCTCGAACCATCATTAAAGGTGCACAACCGCTTTGCTCCCATTCCTGAATGTATACCATTGACGATAGGAGACGATTTAATCGTTGTTGCGAACTTTTCAACACTGCTGAAGTCTCCCAACACTTGCCAAATTTTCGCCGCTGGGATATTAACCTTGATTGCTTTTTCAGTGTGATGTGACATAAAAATTTACCTTAATTTAATTTAACTGTTTTCCAGCTATCTGATGTGTGAATAGCCAATGTGTTTCTGCTGTTTTTCGCCTAACTTGCTTTTATTCCTCGAATAATTATTTCAATTGAGGTTGTTAAATCTATTTCAAAATTTGGTTTCAGCTCTTTGAATTCATCCATTTGATATATTTTTTTAAGCGGCTCACTTTGCGAAGTTGCCGCCCAATAATTAGCGGTTGCAGCATAACTAAGGGTTAGAAACTTAAACGCTTTGTCACCTTGGATGTCCGGATAAATTCTGCCGATTTCAATAGAAATTTTATACAGAAGACTTTTGGCGTGTGTTTTGAATTCAAGCAATTGCGCAAAAGAGCTATTTTTTTCAAGAGACAAAAAAAGAAGGGGGGTTAAATCCAGAAACTTGGGATGAGACATAAGTGACTTCACCCAGGTTTTTGCAAAGTGTTTTATCGCTTCGTCTTGTTCAAGTTTTTGCAGTTGGTTATTACAGTCCTCAAACCATTTTCCAAATAAATCCGCAAAAACATTCAAAAAAATCTCTTCTTTGGAACTAAAGTACCGATACATGTTGGATTTAGTGAACCCCGCTTCTACAGCTATGCCATTGAAACTCACCTTGTCGTAGCCGTTCTTTTTGAAAAGAGCGAAAGCAGCCTTATAAATAGCCTCTTTTCGCTCACTCTTCTTTTCGTCTGTTCTAGCTCGCTGCCAATTCATAACTCTCACCTAAGTGTCCTCTGGTCTCTTATTCCCAATATAAGAGACTGACAGTCTCTTGTCAACAAATAATGTTTAATCACCCAGTGTTCAGTAATAGAAATCATCTATCCGCTGCTAGAATTGCTGTAGATCCTGGGGAGTGAATTTATCGAGATACGTCGCCTAGATAAGATCAAAGTGTAGGTATATTTGTGTACTGCAAATATGAACAGTCAGAAGATTAAAACCACTTCCCCTGTTAACCCGAGCATGCTCTTTTTTTAAAATACTAAAAAACTTCTTTACCTCAAGCTAACTTGAGGCTTTATCATCCACTCGATTCAATTAACCGGTCATTGTTATCCAGACTTTGCCGAAGAGATCGCCAAGGAGAGTAAATGAGTTTTGAAAATAAAAAAGTAGTTATTACCGGTGCAAGTCCAGATTTTGGTCAGACACTGTCAATATTATTTGCCAAGATGGGAGCAGAGCTGTTTTTGTCCGCGCGCAGCTTAGAAAAAGCCAACGCAACTGCCAAGTTAGTCAGAGAGAATGTTCCAAATGCAAAAATTTCAACCTTTCAGGTAGATGTCTCTAAACCTGCCGATATTGTTAAATTCGCTGAAAACGTAAATGCGCAGACCCCGCAGATAGATATTCTAATCAACAACGCTTCCTATTGGCTAGCAGAAGGTATTGTAGAGGCCAGTGATGAACAGATTGTTGAGACAATTAACTCCACTGCAACAGGCAGTTTCCTGGTAACCAAGCATTTTTTACCACTGCTAAAAAAATCTGCCAACCCCGATATAGTGTTCATTAACTCTACCGCTAGTTTGGACAATAATTGCCAGTCAAGCAGTAATGAAGCTTTTAGCGCGGCAAAAGCCGCCCAATCCACCTTCGCAGACAGGCTTCGCAATCGACTAAAGGCAAGCGGTATCCGGGTAATTTCTATCTATCCACCCAATTTCGAAAACACTTCACCGCTGATTGATAAAGATTGGAATGAACAAAGAGGACACACTGATTTAAGGTACTTAAGCGCCAGAAATGTTTTTGAATGCATCAAATTTTCATTGAATCAGGACAGAGTATGCTCGATAGATAAAATTATATTAAGTAACAACCATCCATCATAAGCTGAAGTACTTTAGCCAAGGTCTGCTTGTTTATAAGTACTGCATTACCAGGGCACCGCATGTTCGGCGGTGCAATAAACACTTAAGGGGATAACTTTTTATCCAAATATAACAGTTCTGCACCTTGATATTCAGCTGTTTTAAATTGCTGATAACCGAGTTTTTCATAAATATGCTGGCCGCGTTTGTTATGGGCAAATACATCCAGCCAGATCCGTTCACAACCCAGTTTTTCCACAGAGTAAGCCTCCATTGCCTGGATTGCCGATTGTCCTATCCCCTGCCCCATAGTGGCAACCACAATGCGACGAAACTCGACACTCCTGTGAACATTATCGACAGCTAAGATAATGAAGCCAGCGAGTAAGCCATCACTAAAAATTGAAAGATATACAATCTCTGGCTTTTGCAGTGCATCAAGGTGCTGCGTTAATGAGTATGGAATAATAAACTCTGCGGCTTCTGTTGATTGCTCCATTTCGACAAATAATGCAATTTCACTATCGATAGATTCTCGTAACTTTATCACTGCGTATCCTTAAGTCTGTAACAGAATGATATTGATTTATTAAAAGTTGAGAGATGCAATAACGCATTCTGGTCTGCTTCTTTACTGTCCCTCTGATATTTTATAGTTGTGCTAAATATTGGGCAAAAGTCGCATCCAATGGGATGCGAATATACTAGCCATATCCCACTGTATAGGGAACAGCCAATTAATTCTCAACGAATTACGGAACCGCTAATACAGCACAGTTACAGAGATCATCACTTTCAAATGCTGTTATATCCCCGGGGTTTAAACCCGGTACAGGAAATACCCGTACTGTTAATGGTTTGTTTAAACGATATGCCATTGTGCCGGTATCTCGCATCAGTGCTGCTATTTTTTCAATAGGGGTATCCCCTGGAATAGGTACTGTATCTAAACCGATGCCGCAGACCGCACTGTACGTTAATAGCGATCGAATATCGAAATCTGCATTAACGCTGCCTTTAGCTAAACCTGTATCTTCGGTGAGCGCCAGCATCAACCCGGAAAAACCCACCAGCTCAACCCCTTTGATTGACTTAAACACTTTAGTTAACAATGCGGATGCTTCAACAGTACCTGAGGCACCAAAATATTCTACCCCCATTTGCTCATAAACCTCGACCATACTGGCGCAGTTTTTAGAAGGTGCGGCGGAGCTATCAAAACCAGAAAAAGCAAAAGGCATAGCGATCGTCGACTGGTCAATGATATTTTTAATCTGTGATACATGATGTTGCAGTGCAGTGCGCATCACCTCGTAGTAGCCTTTAAATAGCTGATTATGATCTTGGCTATCTAAGGATTGATTAACAGTTTGCAGAGCATCAACCAGTAAGTCTGGGGTTTCAAGACCAATCACATAACGATTACCCAGTTCAGAGTTGTGATAGCTGGCGGGGAAATAGGGTATCAGTGGATCACAGTTAAAGTTAACGGTGAAATTAAAGTTGCCCTCCCCTCTGGGTGTAATAGTACTTATTTTATTAACCGCTTTTGCCGCATCTAGAATCAACTCGTTATCTAAAACAGCAAATTCATCAAGATCTACATTCACACAGACATTGCATAAATCACCGAATTCTTTGATTAATTCCGGCAGCATCGCAATTTCTGCTTTTGTTCTGGCTTCGCCAATAGCAAAGCGCATGCGAATGCCGGACATATCAGAGCTATTCAATAAATCACTGAGGTAGTTTAAATCGATTTTTGCGCTGAGCAAATTATCAGTATTGAGATACTCACCAAAAGGGTTGGTAACAATTCTAACCGATTGAACGCAGTAACCTTGATCTTGAAACTCTTTGGATAAGCCAGAACAGAACTGCGACGCTTTTAATATTTCTTGCTTCCAGCTGCCCTTGTCGGCAGTCAAACAGAGGAAAGTGGTGATGGTTCTGATTTTGCAAAGATCTTTATTTTTGTAACTCAATTTTCTAATCCTTATGCAATGGATGATGTTTCATCCAGAGGGCATCAATACAAGTTGCAGCTATTAAATTAGCCAATAAATCGAATTAAGATTAAAGCAGAGTTATTAATATTTGACGAATAAAGCAGATCTGAAACAGCCTGTTTAGACTGATAAATTAACCCGCAGTAACGTTTAACTAGTACAATCATCGACATTGTACTAATGCAAAAAAAGCATTAGGCTGCAACTATTAAAAACAGGTTATAGGAAAGAACATGTGGGCTTGGTTAGCTGGGTTTGAAAGACTCCAACGGTTACAACCGGTGATTTATAAAGCTTTATACCAGCAGCTAGAAAAATCCATCCAACAAGGTGTGCTGCGTGCCGGTGATCAGCTGCCTCCGCAGCGGCAACTGGCGCAACGTTTAGACATTGCCTTGGCTACAGTGACTCGTGTGTATAACCTTGCGGAGCAACAAGGGTTAATTTATGCCAAAGTCGGCAAGGGCAGTTTTGTTTCTATCTGCCCAGTGCTGCCGCAAGCTATCCGCGCTCAAGATTATCAATGCATTAATTTATCGATCATTAAACCGCAAGTGGCATTGGCCAAAACCCAGTTAGCGGAGCAATTCAAAGCATTGTCTGAGCAACAACCGCTAACCGATTTAATGGATTACAACCCAGATGGCGGTAGCTTAACGGATCAGCAAACCGCCAGAGACTGGTTATCTCAGCAGGGGGTGAATATTGAAAACCGCGGCATCAGTATCTGCAGTGGCGCACAGCATGGGCTAATGGTACTGATTAACTGCGTGACTCAGCATGGCGATTACATCGGGGTAGAAAACTATTGTTACCCCGGAATCATCTCACTTGCGAATCAATCGGGTCGCAAGCTGGTCGGCATAGAAATGGACCAACAGGGAATGATTCCGCAATCGCTGGAACGGGCATGCCAGCAGCAGCATCTTAAAATGCTGATAGTAGTCGCCTCGCATCAAAACCCAACCACTGCAGTGATGTCAGAGTCGCGACGAAAAGCTATCGCAGCCATCGTTAAAAAATATTCACTGTGGCTGGTCGATGATGACGTTTATGGATTTTTATCGCCTGATTTGCCCCCTATTTCAAACTTTGCTCCGCAGCAGAGCTTTTATTTAAGCAGCTTATCTAAGTCGATGTTTCCTGGCTTAAGAATAGGTTACTTAGTCTCCCCTAGCAGCTTTAAACAGCGCATCGATGCCGAGATCAGAAACAGCATTTGGATGCCAGTACCACTGACTTTAGCACTGGCATCACGACTTATTTACTCTGGCCAATCCCTGGAAATACAGCAACTGCAAAGCCAGTTAGCGCAGCAGCGGCAAAAGCTGGCGGCTAAGCTACTAACGGGCTGTGATTATTTAGCGCAAGCCAATAGTTATCACTTATGGTTAAAGTTGCCCCAGCCCTGGAACAGTCAACGCTTTAGCCAGAACTTAAAGCAGCAGGGAATATTAGTTTCCAGCGCCGACTACTTTTGCGCCGAACATCAAGTGCATACTGCAGCAGTGCGCATTTCGCTAATGGCAACAAAAACCGAGCAGGAACTAAGCTATGCTTTAAAGCGTATTCGTCTGTTAGTTTACTCAAGCCCCGGCGCTATATAATCTACGGAGAAAGCAAAAGGCACAACAAGCCCCCTATTAAGCTTTTAATACCCGCGGCTACTGGCTGCAATTATCTGTTCTGCTTGTCCTGAGTCAGGACAGCGGACACCCGGTGGATATCCGCCAGAAAATTGCTGCTTTGGTGAAAAAACGGTGATTAGTGTGAAGAGTTCATTGTTGCTTTGCCTTATTGATTTGTTGATGTTCTTCTTCACATTTATACTGATCGAATATTTGAATATACATGAAGATATTTTTACTGGAGTGCAATCGGCATCAATTTCTACATTCGTTAGAGTCATATATCTTCAGATTATGATGCACTTTATTGCGGTGTCAGTATGCTTATTTTTAACTAAAAACAAATTTACGCTCTTTGCAGTGATGGTTATTGTGTTTTTCTCTTATTACTCATATTTAAGAGGAGAGTTAGTGCCTTTGGAGTATTTGTTCGGTTGTGGTGAGTATGATAAGACAGTTACTTCATTCTTAGTTTTTTTGATCAGTTCGTTTATAGCTGTGTTCGCGTTCAAGCTGAAGCCGCTTAGATAGTTTGCTGGATATTTTAAGATCATTTAGGGCCGGTATCAGCCATGAGCGGAAGTTAGCACGTACTTTTGCGTAGTGGTATGCATTATCAGCCCTTACTTATTGTACCGCTAGGTTTGGCCTGATAGTTAACAATGTAAGACCAAGTATGAACTAAGCTTAGTCACCAACCCAAACAACAAAATCGTGCTAGGTCCTAACAACCAAACGCCAATAAACTTTGTTGAGGACTTTCTCAGAATTAATAATTTTGAAGGCGTTGAAGTGATTAGTTTTGAGGCTAGCTACAGGTAAATAACACTCACTTAGAATGCGCTACTGAATTGGCAAAATGCTACCAATGTGACCACATTGTGCCTCCTCCGGTATCCGCACAGCAAAATCCCGTTCTCTGCGCCTGTAGCTCAGGTGGATGTAGTAGTAGTCTGTGAAAAAAAACATAGAGTTATATTGGGAATGTGTATTTTGTGAAAGTGGTACGCCTGGAGGGAGTTGAATAAACATCATAACCTACTGATTAAATTAAGATACACTATCACCAGCATAACTAAAGGCCCCCAAAAAGTCCCCCACCTTACACAGGTCTAAATTATTTATTGATGACTCCTCTATGCTTGATAGAACAGGTCAAACGCAAATTGTGCGATTGGTTGATAGTAGGGCAATAGGCGGGCTTGATTTCAAGCTAACCTATAACACCGATAAATCAAACAGACAAAGCCTGTAATGTATCCGCAAGTACCAGGCCATTATTAACAAGAGATACCTAAGCTGAGAGAACAGCTCAGGGTTGTACTACCAGAGTCCGGATTAAAACTCTGGGAGGGTTTACCAGGCTACCGCAACATTCTTCGGTAGCACTTATTACGTCAACAACTCGCTTAGACTCTGTGCAAAATAGCGATTCATCGAGAAAGAATTTTGCCTGTTACCCAGAAACTTGGACCGCAAGAGAAGATAAATCCTATTCTTTGATCCTAGTCTGCGATAACGCATTTCTTATAGTTGAGAAGAGATATCAACTGTTCGCTCCTTGCGAAACTAAGATTAGATCTAGGCTGGTATAATATTGTAGCTACTATTTCAGGTACCCCCAGGCAGATTACCTGCCCGGGTGTTGAATAAAGTCACCCCAAATAGGAAGTTTGAAGGCTGACTCAGCGGTTAGCGGCGGCTAATACCGCGTTAAGCGTAGCGCTCGGGCGCATAATTCTCTTAACAGTAGAACGCTTTGGGCGGTAGTAACCGTCCAGCTCAGCGGGTTTACCTTGAACGGCTGCCAGCTCACCAATAATTTTCTCTTCATTAGCAGTAAGCTCTTTTGCAACTGTTGCAAACATCACGGACAGTTCGGCATCTTCGCTCTGAGCGGCAACCTCCTGTGCCCAGTACATACCGAGATAGAAGTGGCTGCCACGGTTGTCCAGCTCGCCGGTTTTACGGGATGGAGACTTGTTATGTTCCAGCAGCTTGACGGTAGCTGCCTCCAGCGTTTTGGAAAGAATAGCGGCGCGTGGGTTGTCCTGCTTGTTTCCCATATCTTCCAGAGATACAGCCAAAGCTAGGAATTCACCCAGAGAATCCCAACGTAGGTGGTTCTCTTCTTCAAACTGCTGTACGTGCTTAGGTGCAGAACCGCCGGCACCGGTCTCGTACATACCGCCGCCTTTTATCATCGAAACAATGGACAGCATCTTAGCAGAAGTACCCAGTTCCATGATCGGAAACAGATCGGTCAGGTAGTCACGCAATACGTTACCAGTGACAGAGATAGTGTTGTTACCATGGTGCATACGGTCCATGCTGAAACGGATCGCTTGGTTGTAAGTCTTGATGTAGATTTCCAAACCGACAGTATTGTGGTCCTGCAAGTAGGTATTAACTTTCTTGATCAGCTCAGAGTCATGAGCACGTTTGTGATCCAGCCAGAATACTGCAGGCGTGTCGGACTGACGAGCACGGGTAATGGCCAGTTTAACCCAGTCGCGAACAGCCTCGTCTTTAGTCTGGCAGGCGCGCCAGATGTCGCCTTGCTCAACGTCGTGCTGCATCAGCACTGTACCGTCAGCTGCAACAACGCGCATAGTGCCGGCTTGCGTTTCGAAAGTCTTATCGTGGGAACCGTATTCTTGCGCTTTCTTAGCCATCAGGCCAACGTTTGGTACGCTACCCATAGTGGTCGGATCAAACGCTCCGTTGGTCTTGCAGTAATTGATCATCTCCTGGTAAATACGGGCGTAGGTACTCTCTGGCATAACCGCCTTAGTATCTTTTGGCTTGCCATCCGCCCCCCACATCTTACCGGAGTTACGGATCATAGCCGGCATAGATGCATCGACAATTACGTCGGAAGGTACGTGAAGGTTGGTGATACCATTAACGGAATCAACCATCGCCAGTTCAGGGCGCTGCTCGTGGCAGGCGCGGATTGCTCTTTCGATCTCTTCACGCTTGGTGCCTGGCAGGCTGTCGATCTTGTCGTAAACGCTGCCGATACCATTGTTCGGGTTAACACCAAGCTCATCAAACAGCTCGGCGTATTGATCGAACAGCTCTTTGTAAAATACCGTTACAGCATGGCCGAATACGATCGGGTGAGACACCTTCATCATGGTCGCTTTAACGTGCAGGGACCAGATAACACCATTTTCTTTGGCGTCGTTCAGTGACTCTTCGAAGAACTCGCGCAGGGCTTTGCAGCTCATGCGCATGCTGTCCAGAATTTCACCCTGCTCCAGGCTCAGCTCTTTCTTCAATTCAACCTTGCCGGTCCGATCAACGAATTCAATACGGACGTCGCTGGCCTGTTGCAAAGTGATGGATTGCTCACTGGAGAAGAAGTCACCGTCACCCATGTAGTCGGCGTGGGTGCGGGATGCCTTGCTCCACTTGCCCAGAGAGTGCGGAAACTTACGCACATACTGCTTAACCGCTGGGGGTGCGCGGCGATCAGAGTTTCCTTCACGCAACACCGGGTTTACCGCGCTACCTAGAATTTTGGAATAACGAGCCTTAACATTCAGTTCTTCTTCGCTTTGCGCATCTTCTGGCAGGTCAGGAAGAGCATAGCCCTGAGACTGCAGTTCAGCGACACAGGCTTTCAGCTGCGATACAGAAGCACTTATGTTAGGCAATTTGATGATGTTGGCATTCGGGTCCTGGGTGAGATCGCTCAAAAACGCTAGATCATCGTCGACCTTCTGCTCATCACAAAGTTGTTCAGGAAAAGCAGCCAGCACCCTACCAGCCAGAGACAGATCGGTCATTTTGATATCAATATTAGCAGCGGCAGTAAAGGTTCTAATAATAGGCAAGAGCGAGCACGTCGCCAACGCAGGAGCCTCATCGGTGAGCGTGTAGTAGATGGTCTGGTTACTGGTAGCCATGTAACTTCCTATAGTTTCGGGCTGCTAGCAGCCCATATATTGAATCAGTAGTAATGAGAATGCATTACCCAAATAAGATGCTGTAGAACATACGTAGGGAAGTCAGCAGCAGAAAAAACGCAAACGCCATGCGAAGATGGATAGGATTGATGCTGTGGGCCAATTTCGCACCCACCGGTGCCATTAACATGGTAGCTGGGACGATCAAAGCAAAACCAAACAGATTGGCGTAGCCCAGACTTCCCGGTGGCAGATCAGGATGGCCCATACCACTGAGAATAAAGGTAGCCGAGCCTGGCAGCGCTATGATCAACCCAATAGCCGAAGCGGTTCCCACTGCACGGCGGATTGGATAATTAAAAGCTGTAAGAATGGGAACGCTCAGGGTTCCACCTCCTATCCCCATAACCACAGAGAACATTCCCACCACTAACGCCAGGCTATGTCGAATTGCTCCAACCGGTAACGCATCGGCTAACACTATACCTTCCTTGCGAAGCGCCATATTGGCTGCGACCAGAATTGCGACCACCGCGAAGATCAGCGTTAATACTTCCCCCTTCACCGTCGTACCAAAATAGCCGCCAATGACAACGCCAAGAAAAATTATCGGCCCCCAGGATTTCAAGAGCTCAAAATCCACTCCACCACGCTTGTGATGGGAGCGAGCGGACATGATAGAGGTGGGGATAATTGTAGCCAGCGATGTGCCGACAGCCACATGCATAAGCACACTCTCGTCAACACCTAGCAAGGGAAGCATTAAATACAGCACTGGTACAATAACAATCCCGCCGCCGACCCCCAACAACCCCGCCAATAGGCCTGCAATCGCCCCGGTAGCTAGCAAGGCAATAGCGAAGCTTATAAAAAACAACGGTTCTGCAATTATGGTTTCAAACATGTTCCGCGCACTCCAGGTCGTTTAGACGACAGTTACAACCAGTTCGCCTATCCCTTCGATAGCACCAACCATGACATCACCCTTAACGACCGGGCCTACACCAGCCGGGGTACCCGACATAATCAGATCGCCGGCGGCCAGCTCGTAATATTCAGACAGGTACGAGATCATTTCCGCAACCTTCCAGATCATCTGATTCAGGTCGCCCTGCTGACGCAGCTCACCATTAACTGTCAAATTAATGATACCTGCTTCAGGATGACCAATTTCGGACACCGGAATAATTGGTCCCATCGGAGCGGACTGCTCAAAGGATTTACCAATCTCCCAGGGTCTTCCCATCTTTTTCATCTCGCCCTGTAGGTCGCGCCGTGTCATATCGAGGCCCAGCGCATAGCCATACACATGCTCGAGGGCATCGTCGATGGAGATGTTAACTCCGCCACTTTTCAGCGCAACTACGAGTTCCATTTCATGATGAACGTTAGAAGTTTTAGGGGGGTAGCTAAATTCACCGGAAAAATCCACATTGTTTGGGTTTTTTTGAAAGAAAAAAGGAGGCTCACGATCCGGATCATGTCCCATTTCAATGGCATGATCCGCATAGTTACGGCCTATGCAATAGATCCGACGTACTGGAAACAGGTCATTACTGTTTTTAATAACGGCAGTGGCTTGTTTTGCCGGTGTGATTACAAAATTTTTCATTATGGATCCTTATACTAAATGTTTACATGAAACTGCTGCCATTGCTGGCAGCAGGATTTAAATGGGGCTAATAAAAACATTAACGGTTGGACGCATAATATGAGACACGGCGTTCCAGTGCAGCGAGACCTTCCGCCATCAAAAAAGCGAAGAAGAACAATACCAATAGCAGTGCCCAGAAGTGTTCCATCAGGAAGTTCGCTGAGTAAAGTTCAAACAGGCGACCGAAACCGACAATTGAAACCAAAAGTTGTCCGATAATTACGCCCTTAACAGCACGGATAAAACCGATTCGTACTCCTGCAAGAATTTCCGGTAGTGCAGCCCAGACGTAAATTTTCGAAAATGATTGCCACCAAGAGGCACCAAAGCAATTAGCCATTTCCACCAGTGAGGGTGATATCTGTTTAACACCAGCCCTGGCGTTTAGGACGATGATCCAGATCGCAAACAGGGTCGTGGTAATAATGACCGTCTGCTCGCCGATGCCGAAGAGAATCATCAGAACTGGTACCAAGGCAGTCAGCGGCGCACTGAGAAACATATTGACCCAAGGTAGAAGCAGCCTGTCGATCAATACAGACTGTCCCATCAGAATTCCGACGGGCACACCTATCACTATCGCGGCAGAGGTACCGACCAGGAATGCCCGACCCGTCTCACCCAAGGCAATCATGAACGAAGCAGTCGGCACAATATCAATCATTTTATCGATAATTGAGGAAAGTGGCGGAAGCAGCATAGTCAATTCAAGCTGACCAACTATCTCCCAGAGTACCGCCCATATCAACAAGGACGACATCATTGGTAAATGAACACCAAAAAGTTTCATAACAATCCCCTTCTATTCAACATAGGAGCGTAAAGAGCTCCAGATTTGTTCTACCGTGTCTAAATAAGCGGAATCTCGCCGCATCGCATCTGGTCCAAGCTCGCGGCAAATATCCGGTCTAATGATCTCCGAAACCCGACTCGGTCTGGGCAGCAACAACGCAATTTTATCCGATACGTAGACGGCTTCTTCAATGGAGTGAGTGACAAAGATGAAGGTCTTCTTTTCAACTTCAACCAGACGAATCAGATCTTCCTGGAATTTCCGTCGGGTCTGTTCATCAACAGCTGAAAAAGGTTCATCCATCAACAATACGTCGGCATCCATTGACAGCGCCCGAGCTAATCCAACTCGCTGACGCATGCCACCTGAGAGCTCATGTGGGTAGCTGTGCTCAAAGCCTGATAAGCCGACATCTTTAATATATTTTTCTGCAATTGCCTCGCGTTCAGATTTGTCCATTCCCCGCAATTCCAGCCCAAACGCGGTATTTCGCATTACTGTAGCCCATGGCATTAAAGCAAAGTCCTGAAATACAAAAGCACGGTCATTACCAGGGCGGGTCACAGGTTTGTCATTAACCAGAACCTCTCCAGAAGTCGCTGGTATCAGACCAGCAATGATTTTCAGCAGTGTTGTTTTACCGCATCCTGAGGGTCCAAGTAGCGATATCAGCTCCCCTTTAGGAAAATCCAGAGTCATATTGTCCAGTGCCTGAACACCACCAGGATAGACTTTTGAAATCCCTTTAACGGATACAGCGGGTGTCTCAACAGCAGAAGTGTCGTTTACTGGAGATATTTTTTCAGCAAGGTTCATAAGCTCTCTCTCTTATCCGGTCTAAATAATGAGTGTTCCGCCTTCTCCAGTAATTCTAGGAAAATAACAGACAGTACAATGATGGAAAAAATCGCGGCATACATTTTTCCATATTCGGCAATCGACTGATTGTAGGAGATAAGGTCTCCAATTCCGGTCGGTGTGATTAACAGCTCTGCAAGGATTGCCCCGATAAAGCCAGCCGAAACGCCCAGTCGCAGACCTGCAAATATAAGAGGGCTTGCGGAGGGCACTATGATTTTCATAATAATGTCAAATTGACTTCCCTGGAATGCACGGCCCATCTCTGTTAAAGAATGTGGTGTATTACGAACAGCATTGAATGTATTGAGAACAATGACAGGCATTGCCATAATACAAACCACCAGTATCTTAGCCGTTAGGCCAATTCCATAGGCCATCACCAATAAAGGAATAAGCGCGGCAAGTGGAGCTGATTGCATGACAATGAAAATGGGTGCGCCGAACCATTCCGCTTTTCGACTGAGCCCCATCCAAATACCACTACCAATTCCAAAAATAGTGGAGATAATAACGCCTAAGGCCAGTGGCTTTAATGTCTCCGGATATGCTTTGAGCATAGAGCCGTCCATAATTAAGTCCCATAACGCAGCCATCGTTTCTAAAAAAGTGGGAAATGCCGGGCTGACAGGGATACGACCAGCATATTCCCAGGCACTGAAGACCAAGATAAATGAAAGTATCTTGAGGGTCCGAGGGTGTACTATAAATTGAGCCATAAAGCATGCTCTCACTTAATGATTTATTAGGGAGCAGACGAACGCTGACGCGCCATCACTCCCACGAGAAAGATCAGTTACTGAGTTTTTCTTTAGCCCGGTTCAATGGCCTTAGGTCCCAGTAGTCAGCAACTTTCAGAGAGTCCGCCGGACCCTTCAGCTGCCCTGCTTCGACATAGAAATCAAAATCTGCCTGGACCGCTAAAGCGCCACCGCCATTAGGGTCATACAGTTCGGCTTCGATGGCTTCCTGGTAATAGGCATCCACTTCTTCCAGTAACTCTGAAGGTAGATCCGCTAGTAGACCAAAGCGTTTGCGTTCTTTGTCGATGATGGTTGGGTCGGCATTCATCTCCCGCCAAGTTCGCAACAGAGCTTCCACCAGAATTGCTACATCTTCTGGATTTGAATTTATCCATCCTTCATTGGCGAACATAATTTCATCACTTGCATTACCATCGAGTCCCGGTAACACATGAAAACGGTCACCTGCTTTTTTCAGTAGGATGTTTTTATTAGAGATATCAACTATGGTC
The DNA here is from genome assembly GCA_013215505.1 of Oceanospirillaceae bacterium. GTDB lineage: Bacteria > Pseudomonadota > Gammaproteobacteria > Pseudomonadales > Balneatricaceae > Rs1. The sequence continues at coordinate 5,573 of JABSQZ010000029.1, read as the reverse complement.
GCTTTTAACTGTCCCCTCATCATACCAACGATGCGGTTTTCAGAACCTGGAACATAGGAACGCGTGCCAATCGTAATACCTTCGCGCTTCGCGATGATTGAACCGATGGCTTCAGTGCCTGTTCCCCGCGCGTGAAAAGTAAAAGGTTCATTGTCGAGATCCTGCCAGGTTTTGTATTCCTTAGACACAACCGGGTAGAAGACAAGTTTAGAAAGTTGAAAGAAGTTACGTAACTTAGTCTTAGTTTTTTGAATCACCGAGTAAGGCGAGCCAATACCAATATCCATTTGTCCGCTAATCATCGCCTGGATAGCAAGGTTTTCTTTCGCAAAGGTGGTCAATTCATAATCAAGCCCTTTTTCCTTGGCTCGCTCTAAGGCGACAAGCATGGCCAGAGTTTCGACTGATGCTACATCGCCTAGAGCTATGCGTACCGTGCTTGCATAGGTAGGGGCGGAGACTGAAATAGCCGATAGAGTTACCGCAGCGGAAAGTGCCAGCTGTTTTAGTATTTTTCTCATGTAAAGCTCCTTGTTATTGTTTTTTTGAAAAAATCAATTTAACCAATTGTAGTTTTCTGTGAATCACTGCATTTCACGAGACACTTTATATACCAATTAAAACCAATTTTCAAGTTAATATTTTCGGTTCCTACTAAAACCATGCATGTTCCGCATGTTCAATAAACATAGCGAACTAGATGATAAATCATTGTAAATAAAGATAAAAATATATAATAAAAATTATTTTTAGCGCTATAAGTATCCATTGAATGAATCTAACGTTGTTTATATGAAAAACCAATATTAAACCAATCCTTGGAGTATATTGAATCAATTGTGGTTTTGGTTTAATGTTACAGGCTGGAAACTGACGTAATAGAAATAAAGCTTGAAGCAAGTTACCGGTAGAAAAGGACAAATACCGGCAATTTTCGGATAACGGCAATCTCACTCAGCAGCCGGCAAGATTGCAAAGGTTCTAAACGTGAAATACAATTGTTATATCGTTATATCGATAATACAATCCACTGCCAAAAACTATTTAAAACAGAGTATTAGCTTTGAAATACTATACACGTCACATGGGGAAGCGGTGTACACGCGACGAAATAACGATTCACTGTCAGCTAACAACACTGATCGTCATTTATAAACAACTATTGAATTTCATAGATGAGTAATATTCATTCACCAAAGGAAACAGTAAAGATGGACACGGCTGAAGGTGCACTGGTGCAATTGCGGGCCTATATTTCTCAAAGCAAATTAAACCCTAATGATCGCCTTCCTTCAGAGAGGAAGCTCTGTGATTTGTTGGGTGTGACGCGCTGCGAACTTCGTAAAGCTTTCGCGGTTCTGGAAACTGAGGGCACAATCTGGCGTCATGTCGGTCGAGGCACCTTCATCGGCGATGGAGTATCTGAAGATATTTCTCTCTCGATCACGGCAATTGCGAAAAACACGACACCGCGAGAGGTGATGCAAGCTCGCCTGTTACTTGAGCCTCTATTAGCTCGTGAAGCAGCGTTTCACGCCACGGCACAACACATGGATGCCTTGCAGCTGATTTCGAACAAAACCCATCGCTGCAAGTCCTGGCGCGAGTACGAAACGCTTGACAACCAGTTTCACCGATTGTTTGCCGAAGCTAGTCAGAACACCGCTTTGTTAGCGATGTTCGATCAACTTAATGCCCTTCGGCGTACCGTAGTATGGGGTAGACTACGCCAGCGACCTGATCATCCGCCAAAAGATCACCATAGCTTTGGCGAACACCAAGCGCTAATCGAAGCAGTCAAAAACCGTGATGGCGATCAAGCCCAGACCTTAATGCACCAACACCTGCAATCGGTCACATCGAAGCTGTTTCCCGAGTGAAGAAGGCGAATAACCAACCTTCTGTTGCCGTTATTATCGCTTATTGAATAGTTGATGAGGCGAACGAAATACAAGGGTTGCTACTTCTACTTCACAACGTTTGCTTAAGCTGGTAAGAATCGCCTGCGCAAGCACGAGTCTCATCTCGTTCAAAAAGATTAATCAGGTTTGCAACGATAGGAAGAGATGATGAAAACGGTTGACTCTCTAGGTAGTGAGCCTGACAGAAAAACAGTCTTAGGTGACAGCATGCTATTAAATCAAACTGTGGCTATCTATAGAATAGGTAGCCACAGCATAAATATGTAATCCTTTGTTTTCAGTTACTTATATCCTCTTAAAATACAACAACACTTACAAGGATACATTGTAAGCATCTGTTTTAAACATAATTATAAATTTTTTTGTGTTAAATATCCACTTTTACCAGGCGACATCATCGTCTGCTATGCCACAGCGGTTTGGCTCCTAACGGCCAAGTTTTACCGTTACCCTGGCTGACTTTCAAGCGGTGAATTTTCCGTTAGCGATGACGACTGTCAGCTAATAGCGGCCATTCTCAAAGTCCGAATGAAGCACTTTCTATATGCCTCCCCATTAATATATCCATTTGCATTTCTAGCTTAACCCAATATTTATGCTCGTGAAGGGCTGTATTGTATTGGCACTCTTGAAGATAGAGAGATCCTATTGTTAAATAATTGTTATTCAAGGAATGAATTATTCAGACATGCTGTTGTATGAGATTTAAAGAGCATGGCGTATTTGAGATAGAAACTGAAGCTAACCTATTACTTGTTGACGCGACTGGACCGTTTAATGATGAGGTGGCCAAGCATTAAATTGAAGCCGTAGAGTCATGTATCGGGCAGGTTGAAGTCTCATAATGGAATCAAATTATTGCTTTGCATCAATTGAATTTATTCACTCCTGAAGCAGAAAAGCTGCTTACAGACACTCTCATAAACAGAAGATCAAGAGATTTAACAGCTGGTTATGTAATTTTAGAGGATGCATATTTTAAATATTTGGTAAAAGAACAAATGAGCCGGTGTTCACTAGAGCAGGAATAGAACTTCATTTTTTTGATTCGAAGTCTAAAGTAAAAGAGTGGATAAACCGTATTTCTAGCTCTTTACCTTTAACTAATTTCTGCTGAGCCTGTAAATTATTCTGTGTCTGATCTACGTTGTTGGACCTGATTAGCCTGCTTAATTGATGTAGCTGGCATTCGACGGCTGTCGGCCAACAGCGATCATTGTTGGTGCTGAGGGAAATTAATATGTTCGAGTTTTTGTGGGATAGACGGCGCTTCCTAACTGCGCCAAATGAGTAGTAGTAATAGTAGTAGTCACTGCTCTCCAGTGACCGTATTAGCTTAAAACCAATATTCAATACCTGTATTTTAAATCACACAGTTCTGGTGAGGAATATAATTATTTTCTGGGGATCAAATGCCACCTCTTATTGAAATGAGATAATACAATGAAGCTTATTGCCTATACTGTAGTACTAGTTTTTATAACAACAATATGCCGTGCGAATACTTTGACAATACGTCATATACCAACGGCGCAGGCCAGCAATGATTTACGCGAAACTTACTACTTGGCACTGCTTGAATTAGTCCTTAACAAGACCATTCCTGACCAGACTTATCAGCAACTTAGCTTGCTACCCTCCAAACGTATTGTCTATAGAAAGCGCGCCTTTGAAATGCTACGCAGTGGCGAGCTGGACGTGCTCTGGAGTATGACCTCAAGCGCGCGTGAAAAAAAAGCTCTGCCCATCAGAGTACCACTGCTTAAAGGCTTACTGAGCTACCGCATTTTTATTATCCGCCAGGGAGAACAGCAGCGTTTTTCAGTAATTGATAGTTTAGAGCAGCTCGGAAGACTAACGGCCGGACAGGGGCTGCACTGGGCGGATACGAAGGTTCTACAAGCCAACGGCTTAGAAGTAGTCACAGCGGCAGATTACAACAGTCTATTCTCTCTGTTGCAGCACAAAAGGTTCGACTATTTCCCTAGGGGAGTACACGAGCCATGGCATGAAATTCTCGTCCATAAGGATAAAAAACTAGTGGTAGAGCAAAAACTATTATTGCGCTACCCGTCACCAGTATTCTTCTTTGTCAGTAACAACAATACATCGCTGCAACAGCGCATAAAATCTGGCTTGAAAATAGCCATCGCCGACGGCTCTTTTGAGCAGTTATTGTACAACCATCCGATCACTCAAAAGATCTTTAGCTCAGCCAATATCTCCCAGCGGCTAATTTTTGATTTAGTTAATCCACAGCTGAGCCCTGAGACAAAAGCCTTGTTCGAAGACAAGAGTCTGTGGTACTCGGTTGGAGATTGACTGCTGTCTAAACTGCCCCATCAACGCCAATATAGGCTCTTAGTAGCGACCATTCAGTGATGTTTTTCAGCGTTACTGTATAGTTATAGGCTTTTTTTATTCGCATGAATCAGCTATATTCAAACAACGTTGTTAGCATTGAAACTTCTATCTGTCTCAGAACATCTATCAGATTTTTATGTTCATATCGTCTCTGATTTGCTGTAAAAGGCATGAACTGAGTCAGAGATGCAGGCCTGATTTTTAGAACTCGATCGCTCGCTGGACTCCCTATTAGTATCTGGATCCTATGTTATTAGTCTCAATGATGATAGTTGTCGGAAGTATTATGGGGCAGAAGATCAAGACGGAATGAGACACATCCCGGGAGTAATATCTGCATAATATCAATTTGCGGTAAGTTTCTTTAAACTTCCTCTATGTGTCAGATCCTGCGGTTAGTCAGTGATTGGCGACAGTCGGTATCGGCTAAAAGCGGCCATTCTGTTCACCATATCAGTCAACAGTTCTTTGCCCATCATTAGGGCTTTATAATTCTACCTTAGCGTGATTAAGCGACAATTATTTCACATGGGGGACTTAATCGCATTTCCCCTAGCCAACAATTTCACTCTGGTGGATTGAACCGACTAAACCCTGTCTCTTCATTCAACTCTAATACGCCTTTTCGTAATAAAGACTCGATGGCTTTATTAATAGAATTGCAGAGTTTCACGCCATCTGGACTATTCTTACAAACATAGAAGCTTTCTAAAATAGCGACAGGCTTATCTAGGTCGTAATGGATTTCATTGGTCCTATTATTTCCTTTTACTGCTATCACAGTTCCTGGGTAACCACCTAAAACACCAGAAAACCGTCCATTTAATAACATATTAATATTGGTAATGTCATCTTTTTGAAAGGAGAGGGTCAAGTGTGGATTAGACTTTATTCCCTTTCCGTAAGAAAAGCCTCCAACAGCACCTAAAAGTTTATTTTCAAAATCTGAGAGTTTAGTCAAGCCCGAGCTCTTTAGTGTGAACAATATGACCCGTTTATAAAAAATCGTCCTTGAAACTACATATTGGGCCTTTTCCCCAGGTAGGTTCTCCCATAATTCGGGAAAATAACCATCTAACTGCCCATTTTTGATACCTCTTCGAACCCTATTCACAGATGAGAGGTTTAATTCGACATTTTTATTCATTTCCATGAATAATGCATTGTTCAATTTATTTAATAAACCTGTTCCGTCTTCTTCAATTAATCTAGGTGTCAAAAAACTACCTATTTTTACAGGATCTTTAGTATCGTCCACAGATGCCAAAGCCATTGGTATAAAGGTTA
>JABSQZ010000028.1 GCA_013215505.1 Oceanospirillaceae bacterium | reverse complement strand
TCCAACTTCCAACTTCCAACTTCCAACTTCCAACTTCCAACTTCCAACTTCCAACTTCCAACTTCCAACTTCCAACTCGCGACTCGCGACTCGCGACTCGCTCCTCGCTCCCCATACCTTTGTTGAGTGACTTTAGTTACACTTAGCCGCTATAGAGCATCCTATTATCTGTTCCAATCAATCTATGAGTATTCACTAGTGTCGTACCCAGCAGCAAAAACTCCAGTGGCAAATAAAACCCGCCACGAAATGCAAATCCATAATCATCAGCGTGTCGATAACTACTACTGGATGCGTGATGACAGCCGTACCGACAAGCAGGTTCTGGCCCATCTTAAAGCTGAAAATGACTATGCGGAAGCAATGCTTAAACCGCAGAAAAAGCTGCAACAGACTATTTTTGATGAGCTTAAAGCGCGTATCGTCAAAGACGACAATAGTATCCCGGCCCGCGATGGAAAATATTGGTACCACACCGAAATTAGTGGTGAGCAGGAGTTTGCCAGCTTCTATCGAAGCGCTGACGTTGCAGGTGATAATAAAACCTTATTACTGGATGTGAATCTACGTGCTGAACAACATGAATTTTATGACTTGGGCGAACTATCGATCAGCCCAGATGATAAAATTTTGAGTTTTTCCGAAGATACTGACAGCCGTCGTATTTACAGTATCTACTTTAGAGATATCGCCAGCGCTGACCTACTGCCTGATTTGCTGCACGATACCGAGGGCGACTTAGTTTGGAGCAATGACAACCAGTATGTTTTTTACGTCAAAAAAGATCTGCAAACGCTGCTGGGTACTGAAGTTTTCCGACATAAAATGGGAACTGATCAGGCAGAGGATAAACTAGTCTACCAGCAGCAAGATCACAGTTTTTATATGAGTTTGGGCAAAAGTCGCGACGATTCGGTGCTGTTTATTTGCCTGGATGCCACTGACTCATCTGATACCCTGATCTTAGATGCCAATCAGCCGCTGATGCCTTTTAAACCACTGGTTGCATATAGCCCCAAGCACGAGTATCAGGTGGATAAGTTAGGCGATTATTACTACATAGTGACTAACTGGCGGGCAAAAAATTTCCGTTTAATGCGGGTAGCGACAGCGGATGTTTCCGATCAAGCTAAGTGGTGTGAAATATTGCCCCACAGCGATACGGTGTTACTGGAAGGGGTAGAATTATTTAATCACTACTACGTTCTGACCTTGAGAGAAAACGGCCAGATCCGCTTTGTGGTACAAGCTATAAATGCGGATGCTAACAGCTATGCATTAAACTTTGATGATGTCTGTTACTTCTCATCACTGGGCGACAACCCGGACCCCGATAGTCTCAGTGTGCGAATTTACTATTCAAGTTTGACCACTCCAGGATCCTGGTATCAGTTTGAGCTAGCAACCGGACAGCGCAGCTTCCTGAAACAGCAGCGTGTACCCGGTGATTTTTCGGCGCAAAACTACGCTTCAGAACGTATTTTTGTCGAGGCTCGTGATGGTGAAAAAGTCCCGGTTTCTCTTGTCTATCGTAAAAACTTGTTCCTTGGTGACGGTAGCAATCCTCTGCTGCAATACGCTTATGGGGCCTATGGTATTACCATAGACCCGAGTTTTTCCAGTGGCACTCTGAGCTTGCTTGATCGCGGTTTTGTATTTGCCATCGCTCATGTGCGCGGCTCTGAAATGTTAGGCCGGCACTGGTATGAGCAGGGCAAAAAAGCCTTTAAGCAAAACACTTTCAATGATTTTGTCGATGTCACTAAATCACTAGTGGACAGTGGCTATGGCGCTGCAGATAAAGTTTTTGCCAGCGGTGGCAGTGCCGGAGGTTTATTGATGGGGGCGGTTTGCAATCAGGCACCGCAGTTGTATTTAGGGGTCGGCAGTCATGTGCCCTTCGTCGATGTGCTGACAACTATGTTGGATGAGAGCATCCCGCTGACCACTAACGAATACGATGAATGGGGCAACCCCAACAACCCGGATGATTACCAGGTGATTTTAAAGTACTCGCCCTATGACAATATAGTTGCGCAAGATTATCCGCACATTTTAGTGACCACCGGATTACACGACTCGCAAGTGCAGTACTTTGAACCGATGAAGTGGGTGGCAAAACTACGCGAGCTAAAAACCGATACTAACTTGCTAGTGTTTAAAACCGACATGGATGCCGGGCACGGAGGAGCAGCCGGGCGTTTTAAGAGCTTACATGACAAGGCCATAGAAATGGCGTTTTTCATTCGTTTAACAACAGAGCAAAACGATTGAACAGAGCGGCACTTGTTTAACAGTCTCTCTATTTTATTGATTATTAATTTAGGCAAGGCTTTAGATGTACTAGCCTAATGACATCCCAGTGTCACTCACCCGGAGCAAGGTTCTGTTGCTCCGGCTCGGCAATTTTTAAAATAGTAGTGCATTAAATTTCGATTTTTAGCACCCTTATAAACTTCCGACTTCCGACTTCCGACTTCCGACTTAATCCAACTCTTTCTGTGTATCTGCGCTCTTCAGTAACTTATGCTCTTCTTCAGTTAATCCGTGCTTCCAATAGCTACTGGCGTAAACATTACGGCGTTTGATCTGCAAGTCAGAATGAAAATACTGACGCAGGGCGCGCATCGATGTGAATTCGCAGGCAAGCCAAACCGAGGGGGCACCCGCTAGTACGGGTAGTGCTGTAACTGCATCTAATAACAAGTTAGTGCCCTGTTTGTGGTTGTTGATAACCCAGTAGAGTTCGAAATTTTCGGGTACTGGCAGCGGTTGAATATCGGCTTCTTCCAACACTTCGATCACCGCGTAGCCACGTGCGTCTGCGGGTAACAGTGCCAGGTTGACACTAATCGCCGGTAGGGCGGTCATGTCACCGGCAATAAAAAACCAATCCGCTGCTAAATTGATCAATTTCTTTTTACCGGGTCCCGCTACGTATATTTGCTCTCCCGGGTTACAGTGGATTGCCCAGTCGGAGGCGGGGCCCCCTTCATGTACCACAAAATCAACATCAATTTCACAGGGGTTCTGACGTTGCTGGCGTACTGTATAAGTGCGTAGCATCGGCCGTGCTTTCGCGTCGTCGCTGCGCAGTTGTTGTTCTATATCGCCCCCTAAAACATCTTCTCTGGCAAAATGCAGTTTTATATAACCACTCTCCTGATCCAGAGGAAAATCCTCCAATGCATCGCCACCCAAAGTGATACGTAACATGTTGCCGCTCACCTTTTGTTTGTTAAGCACTATCAATTTTCGCGGTAGTGGTCTGCTCATGTTGTTTCCCTTTATCTTATTCGAGGGGTCAGTTATCGAAACCCACTCTCTGTATTAGTTCTAAAGCTTTACCATGCTGTTGGGCGATGGCAGCCAGGCTTATATCATCGGACTTAAATTCGGGCATATATTGCTTTAATAAATCTGAATGTTCGGTATCGGCTCGCACCTAAAATTCATGGTTTTACTGGGCGTAAATAAACTGGGCTCTGTCACTGCTTAAATATTCCATCAAGGCAATGGCATTATCTTTATGAGGGACGTTTTTGGTTAATGCAATACCGCTGATGTTCATGTGACTGCCCCGGCCCTGTTGGTTGGGGAAGATCAGATTTACCGATTTGGCCCAAGTGATCTTCTCTGGATTGCATTTGTTAGTGATCATCTTGCCAAAGTAGTCAGTTTTGTGTTTTTAAAAACAGCGGCGCGAAGTGGCTATCTTGTGCCAGGTTGCTGCCTAAACTGAAACTGTGAATCTGGTTGGATGAGCTATATTTGGTGTTAAAGTTAAATTGCCCGCTTGACCTTACTTTAGCCTCCCGGTCTGCCAACTGAGAAATTTTGACTTTTGCTATCCATCCAAAGGCACTGATACCGTAGTCAGCAATATTTTGAACAGAAATATAGTCGTCGAAATCCCCACCGCTGAGGTTGGGTTTGATTTCAGTCAGACTGGGTAACGCTTGCAATATAATAGTGATTTCGTCAAAGGCCGACTCGATTTTTTGAAACTGGGTCTGCGCTCTGTTTTGCAGTGATCTGAGTTGCTCCCGCTGTTCCAGCGAGTCTACAATGTAATAAAAGCCAAACATACCCGATAGCAGTAGCGCTGAGACCAGCAGTGTTACGATAAGAGGGGATAGCTTTTGTTGGAACATATAACAACTCAACTAGAAGCAGTAGCCTGAATAAGAATCGTTAGCATTTGAATTATTGGCCTATCATAAATGAATAATTTTTTATTGCAATCAATTGGAGTCAGTTATCGTTAATAAAACAAGCAGCGATAATACGCCGGAGGAGGTGGCCGTTAACTTTGCACTTTGGTCATCAGAATTGACAGTTTGTCTGTAGTATTGCTGAGGGCCATCCAACTTTACACCTTTGCTTGCTGATTAAAAATTAACCAACAAATCTATTCTCAACTAAACTTAGAATGAAATTTGAGCGAGTGGTTTTAATGCTATTAAAGTAGGAAGCGCGAGTGAAAGCAAAAAGCTGGATAGCAAGAATGTGGGAAAAACATCCGCTGACCATATTAGCATTGGTATTTATTATCGGCTCAAGCATCATCTTCATACAAATTAAAAAGCTCAATACTCAACTAATAAAGTCCACGACTATCCAGAGTACCCGTCAGTATGCCCAGGTATTAAGTGAATTTCGTACTTTATATAGCTCGGAAGTAGTGGCGACTATGGCGGCGGCGGGAATAGAAATTAGTCATGATTACAAAGAGAAACATAATGCCATACCGCTGCCCGCTACTTTGAGCTTGCTACTCGGTGAAAGAATGGGGCTGCAAGGATTGGATGTTCAAGTCAGGCTCTACAGTGCCTTTCCATTTCCCTGGCGTAAAGACAGTGGTGGCTTAGCAGGTAGTTTTGAAAAAGAGGCCTGGCTGCAACTACAAGAAACACCACTACAGCCCTTTGTGCGTGTTGAAGAGGTAGATGGTAAGTTAAGTGTCCGCTATGCGATTGCCGATGTGATGCGGCCAACTTGTGTTAATTGTCATAATAATCATCCGGATACCCCCAAAACCGGCTGGCAAGCCGGGGATGTGCGTGGGGTGTTGGAAGTTATCGAGCCTTTTACTCAAGGGATAGCTCAAGTAAATACTATTTTTGTGCAAATGGTGATTATGATCAGCAGTTTGTTACTGGTGGGCATGGCGGGTTTTGCTGTCACTGTAACCACTTTAAAGAGGAATAATAACACGCTCGATGGACTGATTAACCAGCTTGGCAGTGAAATTGATGTACGTAAGTTAGTGGAGCGGGAATTATCCGCGAGTAAAAATAATGCCTTGCTGGCCAAAGAGCAGGCAGATTTAGCCAGGGAAGACGCTGTTGCGGCGGATAAAGCAAAATCTGTTTTCTTAGCCAATATCTCTCATGAAATAAGAACGCCAATGAACGCTATTTTGGGTTATACGCAGATCCTGCAACGCGATCAGAAGATGAATCAGGACCAACAAAAATCACTCTCTATCGTCGGCAAATCTGGCGATCATCTACTGGGTTTAATAGACGATGTACTGGATTTATCGAAAATTGAAGCAGGTGCCAGTCAAATTGTTCTTGAGCCCTTTGACCTGGTTGAGTTGTGTAACACCTTGAGTGATATGTTCTCACTTAAAGCACAGCAGAAGGGTATTAGCTGGAAAATTAATACAGATTTTGCCAGTGCAGTAATGGTGGTCTCGGGTGATCAGGGAAAAATCCGTCAGGTATTAATTAACCTGGTAGGCAACGCTATTAAGTTTACCGATCAGGGAGAAGTGAAATTCACCTTGAGCTGTAGTCGTGACAATGTGTTTTCTTTCAGCATCACTGACACCGGTATAGGTATTGAAAAATCCCATCAAAGCGCGGTGTTTGATGCGTTTAATCAGGGAAATGTCTCTTTAGAATTTGGCGGCACAGGTTTAGGGCTGACGATCTCAAAGAAGTATCTAAAAATGATGGGTAGCGAGCTCAAGCTTGAATCCGCACTCAATCAAGGAGCAAATTTTTATTTTGATTTATTATTACCAGTAGTGGAAACAACCTTACCAACAAAGTCTAAATTACACATAGAAAAACTGCGGGCAGGTTACAGTAAACGTATTCTAGTGGTGGATGACATTGCCATTAACCGCACAATCTTGCAGAGGATGCTAACAGAGGTCGGCTTTGAGGTCGTTGAAGCCAATAATGGTCAGGAAGCATTAGAGATTATGGCTCATGATCAATTTGACTTGGTTTTCACAGACTTAATGATGCCGATAATGGATGGCGAAAGTTTTCTGCAAAAAATGAATGTACGTTACTCGTTCATACCCGTAGTTGCTATCAGCGCTTCGAGTATTAACAATGATCCACAATATTACCTGGATAAAGGTTTTGCCAACTATATATCCAAGCCTTTCCAGTTTGAAGATATCTATCAATTATTGGCCGATATTCTAAAGGTCAAATTTGATTACCTGCAAGCAGGTTTAAACCAAGCAGAGGGAGTGAAACTCACCACTGAGCCAAGCAGTTTCAAGTTAGAACCAGAGCAAATAGCGTTACTGGTACAACAATGCGAATTATACCGAGTGAGTGAAGTTGAGCATTTACTGGCGGAACTGCTTAAACAATACCCTGGCAATGAGAAGTTCTTCGTTAAATTACAACACTTTGTCGATAGTTATGACCTGGAAGGGCTAATTGATTTTGTCAGCAGTGAAACTGATGACAGTCAATAAAAAAGCCTCAATTTTGATTGTCGATGACAATCCCGTCAATATCGACTTGTTACGCCGATACCTTGAAGGGGAAGATTACTCTATTTCTGCGGTCACTAGTGGTGAAAAGGCCCTAAAGGTAGTGGCAAAAATTCAGGTCGACCTGATTCTGCTGGATATTATGATGCCGGGGATGGATGGCTATCAAACTTGCACTGCCCTGAAACAGTCCAGCCAGAGCGAACATATTCCGGTTATTTTTGTCACGGCAAAAATTGAACCTGAAGATTTGCGTAAAGGTTTTGCTGTAGGAGCCGCGGACTACATTACTAAACCGGTACAGCAAGATATTATTTTGGCCAGAGTCAAAAATCAATTATCTATAACATCACAAATGCAATTGAAACGAGAGTTGTTAGAAAAATCTAACAAAATGGCTGAACTGGGAAATATGGTGGCGGGGATTGCCCATGAAGTTGCCTCACCGATGGGGAATTTGATGTTGACTATGGATTATATCCTGCAGAAAACAGCAAAAATAAAGCAGGCAAGTGCTGAGCATAAATTAGATAAGCAAGGCTTTGAACAATACTTAGCTAAGTTAACTGAAGCCGCCAATATGTGCCATGCCAATGCCAAAAGAGCCACTGATTTAATGGCTAGCTTTAAACAAGTTGCTGTTAATCAGTGCAGTAATAAAATTATTGAATTTAATCTGGCAGAGTATATAGAGGATATTTTGTTAACTTTGAGACCAAAATTAAAGAAGCATCCACACACTGTCACTGTGTTGATAGATGAAAAAATATCTGTCATTAATAATCCGGGGGCCTTATCACAAGTGATTATTAATTTGGTTAATAATTCTTTACTGCACGCTTTTAATCAAGAGCGCACAGGAAACATTGAAATTGCCGCCAAAGAAGAAAAACATCTGATTACCTTGGTTTATACCGATGATGGGCTGGGGATGAGTAGCGAACAACGGCAGATGGCATTCAAAAAGTATTACACGACTAAAGCGGGTGAAGGCGGGTCAGGTTTAGGTTTAACCATCTGCAAAGAACTGATTGAACAGGAAATGCAAGGGCAAATAGAGCTTGAAAGTACTCATGGGACAGGCACAAAATTTACCATAAGTTTCGGGCAACTGCCGGCCAGCCAGAACAGCCATGAGCCAGAACAGCCATGAACCAGAACAGCCATGAGCCAAAACAGTGGTTAGTTTCAAGTCACAGCTTTAAGTTTTTCATCTGCTCGATTCTTCTATATGATAAAACTTCTGATCATAAACGTTGTTTCAAAAAATCCAAAAACAAGCGGCTTTTTACCGGCATGAATTCAGTATTCGGGTAGAAGGCCCAGAGCTGCGTTTTAGCGGTTTTTATTGCTGGGAGTAGCCGCACTAATTGACCTTGTTCAAGTTCGTTTTTAATGTAGATTGGGGAGACAAAGATCAACCCCATCGCATTCACGGCGGCGTATAGCAGCGGGTCGCGGTGGTCGGAAACGAAATTAAAATTGTTCAGCAGGCAGACCTCACCGTTTTCCATTTCTATACGTCCCATCTTGCGGTATGAACTGGTCATGATTATTTTATGCTCGCTTACATCCGCTAAACAGCTTATTTTTGTATGTTGGGTTAAATATTTGGGGGCTGCATATAGACCCATTTGATGGGTAATCAACATAGTGCCTTTATGAGCCGCTGAATTAAAATCATCCTGTTTTTTGCAGATAACTAAATCGTGATCGAGATCAGGGTCTTCGCCAAAAGGTAATACATCAAGTTGTATTTTTACCAGAGGATACAGGGCTAAAAAGGCCTCGATGTGTGGCATTAGAATGCTGCTGCCAACTGGCAAAGTGGCGGCTATGTTTAGCATACCTGAAGGGTGAGAGGCGCTCTGCTGAGTATCATAGAGCATAGCGTCAAATTGTTTTAATAAGCTTTGCGCTCTGGGCAAAAAATCACTACCCGCCTCGGTTAGATTCACTTGCCTGGTGGTCCTGACAAACAGCGACAACCCCAGTTGCTTCTCTAACCAATCGATGCGCTTGCTCATGGCAGAGGGCGAAATCTCAGCCAGGTTAGCAGCCTGGGTAAAACTACCTTTGTGTACTAACAGGCAAAAACTTTTTGTGGCGGTGAGCCAGTCCATATTTGTTCCTCGCGGGACTTAATGTTTTAACTATTATGCCATTTTTATTTGTCCTGTTTAATAATAAACTGCCGCTCTTGTTAACTAAGGAGCCCTTATGCATTTGTTTTTAGCTATTTTAATGTTGTCCTGCGCTCAGTTTGGCAGTCAGATATTTTTGCCGGCACTACCGCAAATCGCCGAGCAATTTTCACTGAGTGATACTGATACTCAGCAGATAATCATGCTGTATGCCATTGGCTTTGGTTTATCGCAGTTGCTGTATGGACCTTGGTCAGATACAGCTGGCAGGCGTAAAATATTTTTACTTGGCCAATTATTGTTTATCATTGGTAGTCTCTGTTGTGCTATGGCTACTTCTGCAACTATGCTGGCTATTGGTCGAATTCTACAAGGGCTTGGCGCAGGTGCACCGCTGATTGTCAGCAGAACTATACTCGGCGATGTATTAATCGGTGATAAGTTAAAACAAGCATTTGCCAGTATGGCGATAGCGGCCAGTGTGATCACAGTCATCACTCCTACTCTAGGGGGCTGGCTCACCACTAATACTAGCTGGCAACTACTGTTTTTATTGGTTAGCTTGTATCTAGCTGTTACCTGGTTGATTGGTTTTAAGCTTTTACCCGCCCAGACCAGCAGAGAAAAAACCAAGTCAGTGACAAAGATACTAAAAGAATATTCTGTGCTGGTCACAGATCCGCGTTTTCTCTGTCCGGCTTCTTTTAAGTGGTTGCCTAACTTATTGTTTATGTGCACTGTGACCTTTTTTCCGTTTGAGTTTCAGAAACAATTCGCGCTGTCGGCTGAACAATACGGGTTCTACATCAGTCTCACTATGGGCGGCTTAGTACTGGGAACAGTCTTAGTAAAGATTGCCCAGAAACACTGGCATTATCACAGCATTTTGGCTTTATTCTGGCCGCTATTATTACTCTCATCACTGGGTTTTTATTTTCTGCCTTTCACCCTAGTGAATGCACTGCTCAGTTATAGCTTATTCCTGATCTGCGGCGGCGCTTTTTATACCTGTTGCCTGCAGTTAATCATTGAGCCATTTCGCCAGCAAGCAGGGACAGTTAACGCCTTGTCGGGGGCTGTGGACATGTTTGGCTGCGCGCTATTGGCGATGTTGATTAATAAATATTGGCTGGTTGATAGCCAGTCGCTGGGTTTGTTATTTCTGCTGGTAACGGGTTTGCTGGCGATAAGCTGGTGGCTGATGTACGCAGAGAAAAAACAAGGCCTAAAGCAGCACATAGATACAGTTTTTAACGCTAAACAGTGTGCGTGAGTTGAGTCAGAAATTTAACTATGTAGAGATTTTAGGAGGATCACATGGGCTATGAATTGGACCACTTTTTTATTTTGCTAGAGAACCCGGAAAAAGCAGCACAGTTGCTTGAATCGCAAGGTCTAAAACAAAGTTTCAGTCGAGTGCATCCAGGTCAGGGAACCTCGAATATTTGCTTTGAATTTAGTAACTCAAAATTGGAACTGCTTTGGCTTCGCGATGCCGATGAAGCGAATGATGGACCGGGTCGAGATCTGCGTTTGTGTGAGCGTGCCACCAATCATAAAGCCTCACCTTTTGGCTTGGTATTAAATAAAACTGATTCTGCAACAGTGCAGGCACCCTTCGCCGGCTGGGTATATCAGGCTGACTATCTACCGCCGGGGAAAATTTTTCATATCGCTGAAAACTCTGCCAACATAGTGGAGCCGCTGTGTATTTACCTGCCTTTTATGCAGCCGCCAGTTAGAACAATACAGAACGGTAAGCTTCAAGCGATCACTCAAGTACATATTACTGTGCCTGCAGATGTCATTTCAGGGGCATTAAAGTCTGCAGCTGCAGCTGATAGGCTGTCCATTGCAACTGGCAAACAGCACTTAATGGAAGTTACTTTTGATACACATCAATCGGCGCTCATTAAAGATTTTCGGCCAGAATTACCTTTAATCATCTATGGGTAGTGATTGGGCTCCTTAGCTGCGACATTGACCTACGGATCGCTTTTAAAAGGGTTCACTGGTAAGTGATAGCAACGCTTATTCGTGAACCGTTTCTGAAGCTAAAGTAATTCTTAGCTAAGGCGCATTTGTTTAATTCACAACATAAGTTTCGCCACTACTCAGCAGTTGTAGTTTTTCAGCGACTGTACTTTGTCTAGCCATTAATACTTGAATAGGTTCCAGGTATAACTGATAAGTGGAATGATGGATAGGAATGGTCAGTTCAGGTTTAATCACTGCCATTAAATCCAGCACTTCTTCAGCCCCCATGCTGATTTGCCCCAGTGGGCCACTAGTTCCTACTCTGCCCAAATGTGGCAGCATGATATCGGGGGCGGGAAAAGCATTTAAGCTATCGAGCAATTCAGGTACTGCGAAACTATCACCGGTCCAATACAAGGATTTTTCCCAGCTCGCGTGGCTAAAAGTAAACCAATAGCCATTACCGCGACCTAACAAGGCATTAATGTCTTTGTCAGTACTGTGACTCGCCGGCAGTGCGGTAATCTCTATACTGTAGCCATTTTCAGATAGCTGCCACTGCTGGCCCCAGTCAAGTTCCCTGATATTGGTAAAACCTTGGGCAGTTAATTGCCCTGTTGCACCGGTGGGGACAATAAACGGCAGTTGTCTGTCGAGTAGCTTTTGCGCACTCTGATCAAAGTGATCTTCGTGGGTATGGCTTAAAATACTCAGATCGATGTCATTGATATTCAAATAAGGCAGTGCTGTTAGCCTTTTATGATCGATAACATCAGGACCCTTGGCTAAATCAAACATCTGGTTTGGATCGCCCATTTGATAGGCCTGTTCTCCTTCTCCTAACATTGCATCAGTGAGTAGTTGCAGCGGTCCAAACTTGATTAACACAGTGGGGCCACCTAACCATTGCAGGCTGAGCTTTGATTGAGTTTCCTGCGCCACAGTTACTGAACTAGTGATTAATAAGCTTAGGGAAACAGTGCAGAAAATACTTTTAACTAATCGTAAAGCAGACATAAATTACCTTCTTGATGATGAATTTAAGTTGTGCAGTTTACAGAGCGGTTATTTGTCTGATAAGTTACTGGCAATCAAACAGACTGTATAAGAATTTTTGACAATGGCTCATTTAGATCAACTGCAAACTTTTTTAGTGGTCGCTAATACTCTTAACTTCTCAGAGGCGGGACGGCGTTTATCGTTGCCCAGAGCGACTGTCAGCGCCAGGATTAAAGCACTGGAGCTGCGCCTAAATACCCAGCTTTTTTTACGCAGTACCCGCAAAGTTGCGTTAACTCAGGAGGGGGCTGAATACTTTTTAGTAGCAGAGCGTTTGCTGAATGAGCTGAATATCATTGAAGAGAGCTTTATGCAGCGAAGCTATTTGCAGGGGCAGATCAGGCTTTCCGTGCCGGTGGAATTTCCTCAGCAGTCACTGGTCAGTTTACTGGCTGATTTTGCGCAGTTACACCCTAAAGTCACAGTGCAAATAGTCGTTACCGATAAAGCCTTAAATTTAGTTGCAGACAGGATAGATATTGCCTTTCGTGGGCGCTCTGTGACAACCCAGGATTTGATCGCCAGGAAGCTGGGAGAAACCCCGTTGCTGTTATTAGCATCTCCAAGTTACTGCAATAGACACTCTGCACTGATTAAAGCGGGTGATTGGCATAAACTGGCGGTGCTAGACCCGCTGCGATTAATCCCCTTTGCAGCTGCTACCCCACCAGTAGATACCACCAGTATGGCTCTGGCTCGCAGTTTTGCACAATCGGGTACTGCAATAGCGCTGCTGCCAAAACAATTCTGTACTGATCAAATTAGTAGTGCTGTATTAGAGTCTATAACGAGTCCCAGTCAATTGCCGAGATTACCAGTATATCTGGTCTACGCCTCAGGAAATCGATTGGCGAAAAGAGTCAGGACTTTAAAAGATTTTATCTGGGAAAATAGACAGAAGTACCACTTAGTGTAAACACTGTCAGGGATATTACTGTCAGCTATTAAGCGACTATCAGTTATCAGTTATCAGTTATTAGAAAATTCATTTTTTAATAGGGCTCATTGTGACCTATATGGCATTTACACTCATTTCTTATCCACAGCCATTATCAATATAAGAAGGTGAAAATGAGTTCAATAGCAGTGCAGCCGAGTGCAAAAGATTTTGATTTTTTTATTGGTCGCTGGCAGGTAAGCCACCGAAAATTGCAGCAGAGGTTATCTCAGTGCTGCGAATGGGATGAGTTCTCTGGCACTTGTCACACGCAAAAGATCTTAAATAATATGGGAAACTTCGACGATAACTTTTTGGCTGCTGCAGAGGGAGCTTACTGTGCAGCCACAATCAGAACCTATAATGAAACAACGAACAGCTGGTCTATCTGGTGGCTGGACGGCCGCAACCCAGATCAATTAGATGTGCCCATGCGCGGTCAATTCATTGATGGGCTAGGTACATTTTATGCCCAAGACACGCTGGATAACCAGCCGATAAAAGTGCGCTTTTTATGGAGCATGCCCAACCCTGATGCACCGCGCTGGGAGCAGGCATTTTCTCTTGATGAAGGGGCTACCTGGGAGACTAACTGGAGCATGGATTTTACCCGTGTTAGCTGTGCCGACAGTTAAGCCCTACCTTCTGCAAAGTTTTGTTATAAAACCATGAGCGCTTTATAACAGACTAATTAGTCTATTCCCATACTGAATAAGTCGCCGCTGAATGTTATTCAGCGACCTTTTCGGCGAGTAACTGACAAACTATTTCGACATCTTGCATCGATGTGCGCCAGTTGCTGAAGGCCGCCCGAATTGCCTGCTGGCCATTCCACATTCCCGGAGTCAGGTAAACCTGACCACTTTGGTTGAGGCTGGTAAGAAGTTTTTTGATGTCTCGTTGTCGATTATTAGGTTTGAATACCACTACATTTAATCGACAGGGAGTCAGTAATTCATAATCCGCGGATTGCTCTAGCCAGTTGGCTAATGCAGCGGCCTGATCGCAGTTATCAGTGACTATGTTTCGGTAACCTTCAAGGCCATAAGCTTTTAATGTCAGCCAAACTGGCAGGGCTCTGAAGCGACGGGAGTTTTCGATACTGCGGTCCATATAGGCTGGCAACGCATTAGAAATATCCAGATAGGGAGCACTGACGGAGCAGACCTGCTGTAAAGTCTCTGGATGTTTAGTGAAAAACATTCCGCAATCGTAGGGCACATTCAACCACTTATGGCCATCGCAAGTGATAGAGTCAGCATGCTCAATGCCCGCAGTTAAAGATAATTGACCTGTGAGTAGTCTGGAAAACAGACCAAAGGCAGCATCTACGTGTAACCAGGCCTGGTATTCCTTACAGAGTTGCGCAATTTGTTGCAGATCATCAAAGTCGGTTCCAGTGACAGTGCCGGCACTGGCAATCACTACTTTCCCCGGGCTGTTACTGGCGGCTAACAAGCTTTTAAGTGCCGGTACGTCCATGGCTTCCGATTCGGCCAGGCAGGGGACAGTGATAATAGAATCTCTTCCCAGTCCAATAAAAGCCATGGCCTTTTTGCTGCTGGCGTGCGGGCAGGCTGAGAAAACGTCAATCTTGGCATCGCCAATGCCATCTCTGGCGATATCTACCCCCTGTTGATCACCGCAGTGCTGCCTGGCACAGAGAAGCCCCAGAATGTTGGCTGATGTGGCTCCGGTAGTCAAAGTGCCGGTAAAATTCTCAGGGAGTGCAAACAACTGCAGTAACCACTCAATAGTTTGCTGCTCTACCGCACTGCTGATTGAGTCCCCGGGGACCATCACATTTTGATCAGTAGCAGAGACTAACCAATCGGCCAGCATTGCCGCCGGGGTGACGCCACCCGTGACAAAGCCCAGATATCTGGGGCCGGCAGAGCCGCTTAAACTTGGGGCTATCTGCGCCACAAATTGCGCGAAAGCCTGTTCAGCACCCAACCCTTGCTGCTGCAGTTGTGCCTGAGGTGGCTGAGGATTCCCCAGTACGGCCACTGGCCTTGTAGGCAGTTCACGCTGGAAATCACTGCACCATTTGGCAACGGCGTCGGCAAGGGATGTGATGTTTTCTAAGTCGTTTTTAATCTGGCTCATGCTGCTCTCTTTTTGGTTTTTGGCAGTGGGTTGATGCCGATTATCTTAGCTTGGTCAAAAAAAATATAACAGATACAAATTTTGAAACAGATAGGGGTACAGTTGTGAGTCGTAAGTCGTAAGTCGTAAGTTGTGAGGCGTGAGTTAGGTCAAGCCAAGCATGTTGGTTTTTATGAATATGCAAGGGCAGCTGATATGTAGAGCTATATTGCGAGGTGACATTTATCGTAGAAATGAGCGGCAACGTTTCAGGAAAAATCACGGTATTGTGGATTCTGAGATTTTTCAGCACGCAGTGATTGCCACTCAGGGGTCACTTAATGGTCACATTCTGCGGCGGTTGGCGCAGCGCTGCGATGTGGCTCTTGGCCCTTATAGTGTGGCAGTTTATCGTCGAATTTATCCCAGTTGGCTTTGGAGGTAACAAAATTATGTGAGGCTGGGCGCTCTACTATGTCGCTGTCTATTAGTCCCAGGCGAATCCGTAACCGTAATTGATCATTGCTATTTTCATTGAACAGCGGCGAGGCGCACTTTTGGCAGAAGTGGCGGTTGCTGTGGGCATTGGGCGAATAGCTGTTGATCAATGACTGACCTTTAACAATGAACAAGTCTTGTTTAAGCACAAATCCATTAGTGGCGTAGGCGCTGCCACTGGCCTTTCGGCACTTAGAGCAGTGGCAGTGGATTATGTCGGTGATAGGGCCAGTGATCTGGATTTCAATTTCCCCGCACAAACAACTGGCTGTATACATAACCTCTCCTCGATTGATTTTCTGACGGTAAATGCAATAACTAAAGTTTGCCTAAATACAGTTTAGTCTCATATTCTAATCTTATCTTGCCGCCTTGCTGGTATTTACAAAATAGTATTTTAACCGCGGCCATCAATTGCTTGTATGCTTGGCTTTCTGCCCCAGGGCAGTAGGAGGTCGACTGAATACGGCCTATTAAACCCTGCAGTGCAAATTCTTGCTGATTATAGAAACTGTATTCGCGCATTGCATCTGGGCGAAAGAAGCTGGCTATATCTGCAGGGGTTAAGTTCATGTGATTAACCCGCTGGTAATCGCTGGCGTATTCTCGCAATAGAGCGTCGTATTCGACTTGCAAGGGTTGCTGCAGTGAGCGCTGATTCCAGATCAGTGCCAGGTATCCATCGGGCTTTAATATTCGTTGAAATTCTTGTTTGGCCCGCTCTGTATTAAACCAGTGAAACGCTTGAGCGGCGCAAATCAGATCTATACTCTGCTCGGCCAACCCGGTTTGTTCAGCACTATTATTCACAGCGCTAAAGCGTCGATTACTCGATAATTGCGCCCTAGCGGCACCCAACATCTTTGTGTTGGGCTCAACTGCTGTCACAGCATAGCCCTGATCAAGCAACAACTTACTGAAGATGCCCGTGCCAGCACCGATGTCGGCGACCTGAGCATTGCTGGACAATTCTGCCCGGGTGATTAAACAGTCGATTAACTCCGCCGGGTAACTGGGACGGTATTTGACATAGTCAGCCACCCGGTTGGAAAAACGCGCTACGCTATCCATAACTATCACTCCTTTTAAGGTATTAGAAACTACAGCATATCTTCAGGTTCTTTGGCAAAAAGCTCTGGGTTGAGTTGCTCCAGTAAACTGCAACCGCGATTCAGATAAAAATCGACGCTATTGACCCTGGCCGTTGCCGATATGTACAAGCCACGGGCCGACCTGATATTTGCCTCGGCCACCGCCACTGCAAACAATTTTCTGGCAACACCGAGACCGCGAACTTCGGTGCTGGTATATAAAATGTCTAAAACTAAATAGCCGCTCGGCCGATCGAGAAAGTGATCCGCCAGAGAGACCCTAGCAACGACCTTATCTTCTAAGTAATAAGCTGCCACCATTAGCGCGCATTGCGGCATTGCGCAGTATTAGCTGCTGTAGCTCTTCGCTGTCCCAGCAGGGGACGTCAAAAGGGGCAGCAAAGGTGACTAACTTGCCCTCTTGCATAAGGTAACAGTGAGTGATTACTACGCTGGGGTCTATGTCCGTTAATAGTTTTTCATCGCAACTTTTTAGTTCTTTAATCTTGGTTGCGGCTCTTGTGTCTCTCAGAGTTTTAGATGCAAATTTACATATTTAGTTAGCGCGTAAATATGCATAGGGTAAAGTTTGTGCGGCTGCTGCTTCAGCAATAGTGCTAATTCCGCCAGCGGCATCCAGCGAATATTGCTGCTTTCACTGGAGGAGTTGAGTAACTCGCCTTCCCCCCAGCAGAGGAAAGTCACAGTCATAATAGGGTAGTGGCCACGGGTGTTTTGACTGACACAAAAGGGCTCACAGCTGATCACCTGATAGTTATTTAAACTGACTTTGTGTGCCTTAGCTTCAGCGGGAATATCAGTAATCTGCAGGCCGGTCTCTTCAAAAACCTCGCGGCGCAAGGTGCTGAAGAGGTTTTCAAACTGGCGAATTTTCCCCGCGGGAATCTCCAGCAAGCCGGTATCTGCATCCAGATCCGCTTTGTCTCGCGCTTGCACCAGCAGTTCGATCCCAGAATCGCCCTGGCGTTGTACGATGGCGGCGACACCTGGTATTTGAAATTTCTCGGTCATCTTTTGAACTCTGTTAAGGTTCTATATTCAGTGATATTTTCTGCCAGTTAATCCGCTGCGATCGCCATCAGAACAAGCTAAATCGATGCAGCCATGGCTTATAATTAACTGTTTTTATACACATCGGGAGTCCACAGCTCCATAAATAAATCCGGATGAGTCAGTGCTTTAAAGTCGTACTGAGCATATAAACTGTGGGCATCTTTGGTGGCTAAAACTACTCTGCGCAGCCCCTGGTTTTCCGAGTGTTGGATGATTTCCTGCATCAGCCATTTACTTAGCCCCTTACCGCGGTGCTGCTGTAAAATGTAGACATCGGCCAGCTAGGCAAAAGTGGCCTTATCGGTGATTAATCTGGCAAAACCAATTTGTTGATCGGCACAAAACACTCCAAAACACAGCGAGTTTTGCAGCGCGGTGGCTAAGGTGTCTTTAGGTACCCCAGCAGACCAGTAAGATTGGCTTAAATATGTATGTATGGCGTCTAGATCCATCTGCGATTGATCTGAGCTGATCGTATAACCTTTAACCAATGTGTGTTTCTCAGTCAGTTCTATTCTGTAAAATGCTCAGCTGCAATAACCAGTGAGTGCTGCCTTAACTCTGTTGCTGCCATTGCTCTCCAAACTCGGCCATCGCCAGCAGTACCGGTTGCAATTTTAGGCCTAATTCGGTCAAGGCATATTCAGTTGTCACAGGTACTGTAGCAAAAACTGTTCTGCTGATTAACTTTTTTTCTTCCAGCATGCGTAATCTGGCACTTAACACTTTGGGGCTTATACCCTCAAGTGCCCTCTGTAAATGCGAATAACGTTGTTTGCCTGCCAATAATTCCCTGATTACTAAGGTTGTCCATTTACCCTCAATGATAAGCGCCGTTTTTTTTATCGGGCAGCCTTGCTCACAGCCACCGTCAGTTCCAAGTCTTTCCATTTGTACCCCTACTATCTAATTGGTAACTACTTCCTTTAGTATAGTTAGCTACCTTAGAATGACCAATAGTTAATTCTAAAGGAGATAAAAATGAAAGCATTACCGATAATTTTAAGACTGATAGGCGTTATACAAATACTCTTGGGACTGTTCTATCTGTTGGCGCCAAACTATTTACTGCAGGCTATGGGCCACAGTGTGCCCGAAATCGATATGCAATACCCACTGGCAATGCTGGCTTCAAGGTTTTTAGTGTTGGGGATAGTGATGCTGTATATCGCCAAAGCACCTCAGCAGTATCTGCTGTGGATTAAGGCGATGATTCTAATACAAATGATTGATCTGGCGGCGGGCGTTTTACATACTGGTTTAGGTCATGTGGATATTAGTTTGTCGGGCTTTGCGATGTTCAATGCCAGCTGGATGATTGTATTACTACTGCTGTTAATGCCAAAGCCAAGTAGAGACAAAGCAGTGGATGCGGTGACTTGAGTGTTACTAAAATTATATTACCGGTGTTACATCGGCGCGCTGTTATTCATTAAGCCGGCACTGTTGTTCCAAAAGATCAATCAGTTGCCCTGGTATCAACAAGTATTGAGGCAGTGGGTAGATGACTTAGATTTATCTCGCGGTGCTACTGTACTGGAAGCCGGTAGCGGTTGTGGTGACTTGTGCGCTTATTTAGACCAGCGTGGTATGTTGCCGTTGGGGGCGGATTATTCCCCCTCTATGCTCTGCTTAGCCAAAAAAAACTATCCGCAATTGCACTATCAATATTGTGACGTGACAAAAATGCCCTTCGCAGATGATCGTTTCCAGGCGGTTATCTGCGCATCCCTGATCAATCTAGTGGCGGCTCCACAACAGGCAGTCAATGAGTTGTACCGAGTTTGTCAGCCGCGGGGGGCTGTGAGTATTTTAGTGCCGCTGCAGAGCTTTACTGAGCAACAGTTAGCGGCGTTATGCGCCGATCGACAACTGCGCGGTTTTTCACTGGCGGCACTGTGTAGCTGGCACCGCTTAGCGCCAAAAAAATCAGCGCAAAGTATCCTGTGGCTTCTGCAACAAGCGGGCTTTACTGAAATCAACAGTCGCTTATATTTAGGGGGGATGCTCGGTGCTGTTAGCGCGAAAAAGCCAAGTTGATAGCTTTATTGGCGTTAATTAGCTGGACAGATAGCGGTAAAATTATTAAGTATATTCTTGGCTTGCGTTAATTCGATTTGCATATTGTCCATCTGTATTGCCCCTGAATTGTCATGTACCCTTCTGCATAGATATCGACGACCCCAAGTGCCTATTCCATTTCCTGAAATTAAGGTGATATTTTGCAACAGCAACAGCAACAGCAACAAGAAATTCAAGATATGGTAAATTGGCTTAAAACCGATTCTCTGCGCATGTCTGTGCTAGTGCAATCAGCGCAGCTGGGGTTAGCTGATTGGTGTATTGGAGCGGGTTTTGTGCGTAACTTAGTCTGGGATAAGTTGCACGGCTACACCACAAACACCCCTTGCAAGGATATAGATCTGATCTATTTTGATGCACAACATTGCTCTGTTGAGCGTGATCGAGACTTAGAGCGGCAATTGCTGCAGCACTCTGAGCTCCCCTGGTCGGTGAAAAATCAGGCGCGCATGCATCAGCGCAATGGTGATGCGCCTTATCGTTGCAGCGCCGATGCGATGAGTTACTGGCCTGAGGTTGAGACAGCGGTGGCGGCGAGACTGGATAAGCTCGGGGAGTTAGAGATAGTCGCTCCCTTTGGTACAGCCAGTCTGTTTGCCTGCAAAATCACTATCAACAGTAAAAGGCCCAAAGCTGAAGTATTTGCCAGGCGTATAGCGGATAAGCACTGGCTCCGTCAGTGGCCAAAACTGCAAGTTGCGGTTTAGCTAACAATCATCATTATAATTTGTTACTTAACAATTGTTTGTAAGTGGCTAAGATAGGCAGCCGTATTAACAAATGTTTGAACCGAGGGTAATAGAAATGCTGTCTTATGATATTTATGATTTTCTGGGTAATATTGGAGTGCTTCTGGTATTGGTTGTCTACCTGGCACTGCAAATGGAGAAGCTCAGTGCCCGCTCTTTCATCTACAGTATCGCCAATATCGTCGGTGCGATACTGATTATGTTGTCACTGTATTTCAAATTCAATTTGTCTGCTTTTGTGATGGAGTTTGCCTGGTTTTTAATCAGTGTCTACGGTCTGTATCGAGCCTGGCAGAGAGCTCCGGCCAAAGTTTGAAAGCTATCATTAGCATAAAACTCGCCGACACCAATAGCGTCGGCGAGCACTGCTTTACTTAGCTCCTGCCATTTCAGGGTGAGTATTGTCTACATGATGTCTGTCTTCCACGCGTTTCAGACCTTTGTTGGCAACGAAGGCAATGACTAACAGCGCAGCCATGGCGTACATAGTGGTATTGTAAAGGCTTGAGGTCGGGTCGATTGTCCCCTGAGGCGCAACTTCCATCAGTTTGGCGATAGTGACTGTTTTAGCCGCCACTAAGGTTTGTAACTGCTCGATACCTGCGCCAAAGGTCTGCTGGAATAGAACCGGGTCTATTTTTGCCGAGAGCGAGTTTATCGCATCATCCACTGATAATTGTCTTAAGTAAGTAATGGCAAATGGCCCTAATACACCCGCGGTACTCCAGGCAGTTAATAGTCGACCGTGAATACCCCCGACGTGCAAAGTACCAAACATATCTGCCAGATAGGCAGGAATTGTGGCAAAGCCACCGCCGTACATAGTGAAGATAATCATAGTGGCGCCGTAGAAAAGTACTAACCACATCACCGAGGGCTCGACACTGACTGAGCTGGCGACAAAAGGTATAGACACATACAGCAACATGCCGATCAGGAAGAAACAGTGGTATGTATTTTTGCGGCCGATCAGGTCTGAAGTGGTGGCCCAAAAGAAACGTCCAACCATGTTAAAGACACTGATCATCAGTACATAGGTTGCGGCAAATCCCGCATCTACTACCCCTGAGAGGGTTGAACCGAATATCTCAGTCATCATGGTTTTGGCAACCCCGATCACGCCTATGCCGGCGGTCACATTCAGACACAACATAATCCACAGACGCCAGAACTGAGAAGTTTTCAGCGCTTGATCTATGTGCACATGGTTAGTTGAGATCATGCGCTTTTGCGACTGGTCTTTAGTCGGTGGCGTATAGCCCTCTGGGGTCCAGTTTTTCGCCGGTACCCGGTAGGAGAATGAGGCGATGATCATGATAATAAAATAGACCACCCCCAAGGTGATAAAGACGCTGGCGGCACCCGTGTCACCAGTACCTACCACATACACCCCTTCAGGTCCGGGAACCGGCAGTTTGGCCATATCGGCGACACTGGCCACTACCACTTCCAGTTTGTTGCCAGCCACTTCGGCGAAGCGTCGACCGCCTTCAGTAATTAAATTAATATCGGCTACTTTACCTAAGTAGTCAGGTGCCTGATAAAAGATCGATAGCAGCCAGGTTTTCAGGGGCGCACCTATCATAGCGCCGCCGCCAAAACCCATGATGGCCATACCTGTGGCCATGCCGCGCTTGTCCGGAAACCAGCGCAGTAAAGTACTCACCGGGGAGACGTAGGCCAGACCCAGACCGCAGCCACCTAGGGCGCCATAGCCTAAATAGACTAACCATAATTGATGGTAGGCAATACCAAAGCTACCGATGATAAAACCACCGCCCCAACAGAAGGCAGCCAGAACACCGACCATGCGCGGTCCTACTTCCTCTAGCCACTTGCCGCCCAGTGCTGCAGCTAGGCCGAGGAAGACGATAGCAGTAGAGAAAATCCACACCACTGAACTCAATGTCCAGTCGTCGGCGGCGCTCGCGACTACACCTATTTGTTTGATCAGTGGTGGGTTAAAAATACTCCAGGCGTAAACGGAGCCGATACAGAGGTGGATGGCAATGGATGCTGGTGGCACCAGCCAGCGGTTAAAGCCCTCTTTGGCGACGATGCGCTCTTTCTTCAGGAAAGCTAAAGGCCCTTGCGAGTCAGACATAGTTTATTCTCCAGTCATTATTATTATTGAATACTGATTAGGTTCTCAGGCAACAGTGTGCTCGGATCTAACCCTTGACTGGAGAATTGCAAATAACGAGCCAAGTGAGTGAAACTGATTTGTTTCAATTGGTTAGCGATTTAAGGTTTTTTTGTGCGGAACAGAGTAGGGTTATTCTGATGCAGATTGAAAGTTTGACTGGGTCATACTGACCCAGTCAGATACTGCTGAAAAGGATCAGTTTGAGACGCAGCTTTAGCCACCGGCAGGCTGTTGGGAAGCCAGATAAAGAATACTGTGCCGCTACCAGGGCGCGAACGCACTGCTATTTCGGCTTGCATTCCCTGCAGTATGGAGTAACTGACAGATAAACCCAAGCCAGTACCGCCGGGGGTTTTACTAAAGAATGGATCGAAGATCCGCGAAACTATTTGCTCGGACATGCCGCAGCCATTGTCTCTTATACTTAGAATAACTCCCTGTTGGCGCCAGTTGCGGCTGCGGATAGTGATACGTCCGTCTGAGTTAATAGCGGCGACAGCATTGACGATCAAGTTGATCAGCACCTGCAGCATCTGTTGGCGATTGCAGTACACTTCACAACTGGCCCTGAGATCGAGCACCAGGCGGATGTTCTTTTGTTGCAGGTCGTGTTTAATTAATACTTGAGTCGATTTTACCACAGCATTTATATCAATCTTAAGCACTGGGCTAGAGTAATCGTAAGGGCGGGAGAATTGCAGCAAGTCATTGATAATAGATCGAATCCTATCGACCTGTTGAACAATTAATGCTACTTCTTCGCTGACTTTGTCACCGGCCTCGCCAAGCTCAGCGACCAACAAATCCAGATAGCCTAAGATCACTGTAGTAGGGTTATTTATCTCGTGAGCGATACCGGCGGTCAACTCGCCAATCGCCGCCAGCTTTTCTTTGGCCACTAGCTGTTCGCGGGTGCGCTGCAATAATTTAATGTGCTGATTTAGGGATTTAGTGCGCTGATTAATTTTGATCTCCAGCTGTTCTGCTGACTCCTGGATATGATCGTGTTGACGCTCAAGCTGGTCCAGCATTAAATTAAACTCTACCCCTAAGGTTAGCAGTTCACTGGAAGTATTGACCGGAATATCGATCCGCTGACGTTGCCCCCTGCGGATCTGACTGATCACTGTCACCATTCCCTCGATAGGCTTAAATATTCCCTTGGCCCCGCGCACCACCAGTAGAGCACAGACCAGCACTATCACCGCAAAAATCACTAATAACTGCCACATCCAGCGATAAAATTGACTTTTAAAAGGGGCTTCCAAAAAGCCAGCGTAGATCATTCCCACTCGCTCACCGTAAACATCGACTATAGGTAAGTAACCGGAAATATACCAATCGCTAACCACGAAGGCGCGGTCCAGCCAGCGCTCTCCCTGCACTAATACTTTTTGTCGTACTTGCTCCGAAACCCGGGTGCCCAACGCTCTGGCACCGGGTTTTTGCACTGCCGGAACGTTAGTACTGATGCGCACGTCCTGCAAAAAAATCGTCACAGTACCGACACTGTCAAAATCCAGTGATCCCGCCCCGTAAACTGTCTCTTTGATATGATCGACAAAAGTGGCGTTGCCGTTCATCAGCACTCCGGCGCTGAGTAGTGCCTGAACACGCCCTTGTTCATCGGTCAGGGGGTAGACTAAATGTAGCAGCATACCGCGCTCTTCACTCTTGCGCTGCACCGGTATGGCTCGCTCAGTATCGGCCAATTGCAGCTTTGCGCGCTGTGCCAGCTCCGGGGATAAGTAGTTTAAATGCGCCGCGCTGAATACTTCCACCCCACTGACAGCACGACCGATAAGCGCTTGTTGCAGCAGCGGGCTCTGGTGAAACTCGCAGCTTGCCAGGTTGAGTAATTGGCAGCCGGAGGGGTCCAGTAGCTGGATGAAGTCCAGCCCGGAATTGAGCTGCATTTTTTGCAATTGCCCCGCCAGTGCACTAGAGCTGATCACTTTACTGTGTTCAAGCGCTTTGGAGGCGAGGTAAAATTTTCGGAATTCTCTGGATTGGGCCAACAGCGCCAGCTCAGTGAGGTAGTTCTCCTGAGTATTATGGAAACTTTCATTGGCCACCGCCAAATCGGTACTGACTTTCATCAGTAAATGTCGATAACCTACATCTGTGGTCCAAAAGTACAACAGTGCCACTAGTACGCTGGCCATTAATAACAGTGGCAACAGCACCAGGATCAACAGCCGGGTACGAATACTGCGCAGTTTGGAAGTTGCCGTAGTACTGCTAGTCATCGCCATCCCCCTCTGTATTGCGTTTCCTATCCAGTGTTTTACGGGTGATGCCCAAGCGTTTGGCTGCCTGGCTCTTGTTGCCGGAACAGACCTCTAATACCCGCTCTATATGTTGTAATTGAACTTTTTGCAGTGGCCAATTAAGCGGATAGTTGCCCTGAGTCTGCAGATCTTTTTCTATCAGTAATTGCCCGGGAGAGCAGTTGAGTAACATGGCCCGCTCCAGTAGGTTACGTAGTTCTCGCACGTTACCGGGCCAGCGGTAGGCCTGCAGCTCCAGTAGGTCTATCTCGGAAAGCGGGATCTGCTGCAGGGCCAATTCATCGGCCAGCTGGGGAAGAAAGTGTCTGCACAGCTGGGGAATATCTTCAGGTCTGTGTCGCAGTGGCGGCAACGAGATCGGCAGAATATTTAATCGATAGTACAAGTCGGCACGGAACAGCTTTTGTTCTACTAAGGTCGCCAGAGGCTTATTACTGGCGGCGACAATGCGCACATCGATGGACTTCTCTGTGTCAGTTCCCAGCGGGCGAATTTTTGATTCCTCCAGCACTCGCAGTAATTTTCCTTGTAGAAGCAGCGGCATTTCACTGATTTCATCGAGGAATAAAGTGCCGCCATCGGCGTAACTAAAGAGTCCCTGGCGTGACTTAGCGGCGTTAGTGAAGGCTCCTTTTACATGGCCAAAGAGTTCGGACTCAATCAACTCGGGAGCTATCGCCGCGCAATTAACCGGCACAAAAGGTCCGCTGCGAGCACTGAGCCGATGCAGTGCTGAGGCGACTAATTCTTTACCGGTGCCGGTCTCGCCCTCAATCAATACCGAAGACTTAGTGCCGGCAACTCGCTCTACCAGATCATTCACGCGCTGCATTACCAGTGAATCACCGATCATCGAGCTACTGCCGTCCTGACGGGACAGTCGCTGCTGGTAGATGTAGTTTTCCCGGGACAATCTGAGCTTTTCGAAGCAGCGCTCCACCGCCAGTTGCATTTGTTCCAGGCGAAAAGGTTTCAGAATGAAATCACCTGCCCCCAGGCGCACTGCAGCTATGGCATTTTCTAACTCGGCAAAGCCGGTCATAAAGATGACTTGGGAACTGGGCATAGCCTGATCAAAATTTTGCACCCACTGCAGGCCAGATTGCCCCGGCATATTAATATCGACAATGAGTAAGTCGTAGAGCTTTTTGCCGCGCAACTGCTGCGCCTGTTGGCTGTCGCAGGCGATGTCGACTACCGCATAGAGTTTAGATAAAGCGCGTTTGAGGAAATCGCAGATTCCCTGCTCATCGTCGACTATCAGTATCGAATAGGCGGCAGTGTTGTTGCTTGCTGGAGCTGGCATGTCATCTCACATTGTTATTTTTGAACCAAAATCTACATTATTAGCAGGGGATTGCCAAGGCAACTAGCCTGGGGTCTATTTTAATGCAGCGGCCAAATAGTTCATCAGTAATGATATGCGCTGTACTTTTCGCAAATCTGCATGGGTTAGAATCCACAGTGCATTATCGCTGGCTACAGGGTAGTCAAACAGTCGCCGTAATCCAGGCATTGCCAGGTCATCGGGTAAAAATGCCAGACCATTACCGCTTAGCGCCAGCATGGCCATGGCGATTAAGTCATCGCTGCGCTGCACTATGTTATCTGGGAACTTTCGCTCCAGGTAACTGAAGGCCGGGTACTGTTTCAGGCTGGCGGCAGCACCAATTAGTCGCTGCTCTGACAAGCTATGTATGTCAGTGATGCCCGGGTGCTCAGCCAGGTAGCTCTCAGATGCGTACACTGCCCATTTAATTTTGCAAATTTCCCGGCCGACTAAATGCTCGGGAGGTGAATGGGTGACACGCAAGGCCACATCCGCCTGGCGATTACTCATGTTTAATTCGCTGTTGGTGACTAGCAGTTCGATCTGAATTTGTGGGTAGAGTCGATTAAATTCCGCCAGATGACGGGGTAAATGGCGGTAGGAGAAGCTGCTGGGGGCGGTTAGTTTTACCACCCCTTGGGGGCGGACATCTCTTCCAGCCAAACGTCGCTCGATAGTATCAAAAGAGTTTTCAATTGATCGGGCCTGCACCAGTAACTGCTGCCCCAACTCAGTTAATTGACACAGACCATTGTCGCGGTCAAATAACCGCCCGAGCTTTGCTTCAAAATCATCTAAGCGTCTGTAGACTGTAGAATTGCTGACGGCCAAGATTTTTGCCGCAGCCGCTAATGTGCCCTGATCAACTATTGCCAAAAAAATTTTAACTGAATTCCAGTCCAAAAGGCTACCTTATCTGTTCTCAAAAATGGGAATTTCGTTGTCATAATTGCAGATTGTTAGCATTTTTGCAATTGGGTATATTGAGTAACAGCAACGGGGACTTGTTGTTATCTTCCCCACTCAACCACAACCTGAAGAGAGTTAAATTATGATTGGTTACACTACAGTAGGTACTGACGATTTAGAGACCAGCAGCGCATTTTACGATCCACTACTGGCCCTTTTAGGCGCCACTCGCTGTATGCAAGCGCAAGATTTTATTGCCTGGGGTACCGACCCACAAAGCCCGATGTTTTCTATTCATTTACCCGCAGATGGGGCCCCGGCGTCGGTCGGCAATGGGGTAATGATAGCCCTGGCTGCCGCTGACGTTGCCTGCGTGCAAGCCATGCATGACAAAGCGTTACAGTTAGGTGCTAGGGATGAAGGAGCGCCAGGAACACGAGGAGACAGCGGTTTTTACGCCGGGTATTTTCGTGACTTAGACGGCAACAAATTAAATGTGCACTGCATGAGCGGCAAATAAAACTCACCTTTTAATCGCTGAAGATTGCCGGGCAATTTCCCGGGGCTGGGACTGATAACACAGGGCTCAGCCATCATTCATAACGCATAAAATGATGCGTATTGCCGCGAGGGAATAACTTTTGTCAGATCCAATATTACAGCTGATTGGTCACAATATATGCCCCTATGTACAACGGGTGGTGATACTGCTGCAAGAAAAACAGCTGAGCTATAAGCGCATCGATATCGATCTAGCAGATAAAGTAAAATTACGACAGCTCAGTGTTACGGCTAAAGTACCGCTGCTGTTGATCGACAAAGACAAATCATTGTTTGAATCTCAGGTTATTTGCACCTATCTGGATGAGATTTCAGTGGGGTCTATGTTACCACCAGATCCTTTTGAAAAGGCTCGACACTGCGCCTGGATAGCGTTGGCGTCAGAGGTCCTAAATGCTATCGCAAATATTATTTATGTCGATCACACCCCAGCACAATTAGCCGCCAGCTTGGAGAAAATCAGGCTCCATTTCATCCTGGTAGAGCAGCAGCTAGAAGGTGGTGGGTATTTTTCGGGAGAAGACTTTTTATTGATTGATGCTGTGTACGCAACAATATTCCGCTATTTCGAAGTATTTATCATACCTGCGGGCACTGAGCCCTTTGTCAATTTAACTAAACTGAATCTATGGCGCGAGTTATTGGCTAAGCGGCAGAGTGTGCAACAAGCCGTGCCAGTCAATTACCCCGAACTACTGATCGAATTTATGCGGCCAAGAGCTATGGCAATGAGTAGACTCTTATCACATTTTAATGAATGTGCAGTTTAGTGTTAGAAACGTCTGTCGTTATTAAAATACTCTCTTTCTTTGATGGCAACAAAAATTCTAATGCTAGGGTTTTTACACAAGATATACATTCAGCGTAAATACAAATATTTTTCAGTCTAATCAGCTGTGGCATATAGCCAATGTTAAGCTGTGCAGGGGCTGATATTAACTGTATTTTGATACATTAGTGTAATGTTAAAGTATCAGTACGCTGTGGTCTTCTCTATCAGTTAATATTTCAGATTTTATACAATTTGATTTATATCAAACAAAAACATATAGTTAATCGCGATTTAGAGCTCTAGATGAATAAATGATATTCATTTGGTGTTCATCTGATGGTCTTTGTAATTATGTGTATTGGAAAATGTTTATGAAACTAGCTGATAAATAAAGAAAAAATTAAGCAGCAGATTTTCATGGCCAATAATGTATGGATACAAAATATTTAATTTTCTTTGAATTTCAGTATCTATATGGATAGGCAAATCAGCGCCTTCCCAGAGATTAAGGTTGAAAAGGTAGGTTGTAATTTGTTAGTTCTTATTATTGATGACGATGAAGTTGATTTCCTCAGCGTTAAAAGGTTACTGATTAAAGCATTTAGTCCAGATCAGATCGAAGTTACCTGGACCAGAGATCCTGCAACAGTGGATTTAGTCGCGCAGCTACAGAGCCATGACATTTGTTTTATCGATCAAAATATCGGCCAGTTATCCGGTATCGACATAATACGTCGGGTAACCGAGCGCGGTAACATCACTCCTATGGTGCTGTTGACCGGTGTTGACGATCAGCAAATAGATAAAAAAGCCTCAGAATACGGTGCCAGTGATTATCTGACAAAAGATGAACTGACCCCGCAGCTACTCAACCGGGTAATAAGGTTTAGCTTAGCGCAAAAAGAACACGCAAAAAAACTCACCAAATTAGCTTATACAGATGGTCTAACCGGCTTATATAACCGCATAAAATTTGATCAATCGCTCTCTTTTGCTCTCTCCACGGTGCATCGAACGAATACCTTTTTGGCTCTATTGATTATAGATTTGGATAACTTCAAGAGCATTAATGATAACTATGGGCACCAGGCCGGGGATAAAGTTTTAGCAGATATCTCTCAGCGGCTGCAGCGAGCAGTGCGTAAATCAGATTTAGTCGCGCGTCTAGGGGGTGATGAGTTTGCGGTAATATTTACCTGCTATAAACACGAAGAGGATATCCTGGCTCTAAAAGACAAAATATTGGCGGTATTTACTGACCCTATTAGCTTTGAACAGCAATCTCTGTTTTGCCAAGCCTCTATAGGCATCTCAGTGGTTACACCGCAGCAGAGTGCTCCGAGTGTCTCGGAGGTAGTTCGCGAGGCAGATAATGCTCTGTATCAGATCAAAGGACAGGGGAAAAATGCCTGTCTGTTTTTTAACCCGCTGATGCGAGACGCTCTGGCCAAAGCGGCTGATTTGGAACGTGCTCTGACACAAGCTATTACTAACAATGAGTTGTATTTAAACTTTCAACCTAAAGTCACAGTGTCTGATCACAAAATCTGTGGTGCAGAAGCGTTGCTCAGGTGGCGCAACGCCGATGGCGAAAACATTGCTCCAGATACTTTTATTCCAGTGGCTGAGCGCTCGCGTTGTATTTTAGAAATTGGCCGTTGGGTCATTGAACAGACCTGTCGACAGATGCGTGATTGGCTCAATCAGGGCATACAGATAGTGCCTATTGCCGTTAATATCTCACCGCTGCAGATCGAAGAGCAAGGTTTCGCCGCGCATATTCTGCAGACGCTGGAAAAATACGACATATCCCCGCATTTGTTGGAACTGGAAATTACCGAAACGGCTCTGATGCAGAGCTTGTGTCATGTTACCGAATCTTTGAATGATTTGGCACAGCTGGGTTGTCGCTGGTCAATCGATGACTTTGGTACCGGCTATTCATCCCTTAGCCGGCTCAACGTATTGCCAATTACTAAGATAAAAATAGACCGGTCTTTCATCGTCGATATCGAGACATCTAAGTCCTCACAAAAAATCTGTAACATCATTATCGCACTGGCAAATACCCTAGATTTAACGGTAGTTGTCGAAGGCATAGAAACACTGGAGCAACTGCATAGCCTGCCGCTATCTAGCAGCGATGAACTGCAGGGATATTTGTTCTCGCGGCCTCTATCGGCTGAAGCTCTGGTCACTTATCTGGCAGAGAATAAATAGGGCAAACACAGACTATCTAACACTTCCAGGGAATGGGCTTCTTGCATAGGATAGGCACTGGTTCAGCGGCAGAGGATTATTATCGAATGCAATTTAAGCTCTATCTCACACCTGTTATAACATTGTTGATAGGTATCATCTGCGCAATCTTATTGTTCTTGTTAGTCAGTAACAGTCAAAGAGCCGAACAGGCAGATATTTTTCATCGACAGGCAGACAGTTACTTTAAAACCATAGATTCAGCTCTGCAATCTAGCCGTGAATTATTGGTATCACTGAAAAGTTTTATCGAAAACACTGAAAACCTCACCAGGGAGCGCTTTGATAAATATTCTAAGGCACTGCTAAAAGAGCGTCCCTATGTGCAGGCACTGGAATGGATTCCCAAAGTCGTTAACAATAAACGCCAAGTTTATGAGCGCTTAGCACAGCAGCAAGGACTGATTGACTTTCAAATCAAGCAGGGAAAATTCGGTGACTTAAAGCCTGTTAGTTTTCGCACCCAATACTATCCTGTTTACTATGTTTACCCACTGAGCGGTAATGAGGCGGCTGTGGGCTATGATTTAGGCTCTAATCAAGCGCGCCTGAATGCACTGCAAACAGCCATGGATACCGCTAGGCCGGTGATGACAACAGCTATTAAGTTAGTACAAGAAACAGCGACCCAATCAGGAGTGCTGATCTTTTACCCGGTATTTCAGGACGGCGTAGAACCCAGGTCTATTGCAGAGCGCCGCCGCAAGTTATTGGGCTTTGCCTTATTAGTCCTGCGCGTTGGCGATTTAATAGAACACGCCAGTGCCAGCTTGCCACAGCAACTGGATTTAATGATCACAGATTCAGCAGATCGGCAGGTCTTGTATGGGGATCAGAATAAGGTCCATAACAACCATAACTTACATTTTAAAACGGTTATCTCTTTTGCCCAGCGCAGTTGGCAATTAAGTGTTACACCCCTTGCTGGTGGAGCAGTGTATCGGGACCTAACTGCCTGGTTAATCGCACTAGGCGCGCTATTACTATCTCTGCTGGCGAGTTTGCATTTTTATCAACTAAATCGCTCACATCGGCAAATATCTTTGGAAGTCGCTCTTCAAACCAAGGCTTTGCGGGTCAGTGAACAGCGCTTTTCCCTGGCCGTTGAAGGTTCCAGTGTCGGCATTTGGGATTGGATAGATGTCGATGAATCTAATGAGTATTGGTCGCCGCAGTTTTATAAACTACTCGGCTACGATAATTTGGAGTTAAAAGCCAGTAAACAAAATTTTGTGCGCATGTTACACCCTGAGGATAGAAAACCCGCTGCGCAATTGTTGCAGCGGCATTTAACTGACAGAAGCCGCTTTGAAATTGAGTACCGGATAAAACATAAGAGCGGCGAATATCTGTGGTTTCTCTGCAGCGGACAGGCCGCCTGGGATGAAAATGGCAAAGCGCTGCGGATGGTCGGTTCAATTCAAAAGATCCAGCGTCGAAAAAAAGCGGAAATAGCAATTGCCAGTTACGCAGCTGAGCTACAGCGTTCAAACGAAGATTTGGAACAATTTGCCTATGTCGCCTCTCATGATTTAAAGGCCCCGCTGCGGGGTATCAGTAATTTAGCGCAGTGGATTGAAGAAAACATGGCGGGAAAAATGGATTCGGAAACGGATTCTTATATGCAGTTGCTGAAAGGGCGGATCACCAGGCTGG
Organism: Oceanospirillaceae bacterium; assembly: GCA_013215505.1. GTDB lineage: Bacteria > Pseudomonadota > Gammaproteobacteria > Pseudomonadales > Balneatricaceae > Rs1. The sequence continues at coordinate 33,730 of JABSQZ010000028.1, read as the reverse complement.
AAAATTTGTTGGCGGGTTTACTGCAATATTCAAAAGCCGGGCTGGCGGAGACTCAGGTAGAATCCGTGGACCTCAATCTTCTCACTGGCAATATAACTGATCTACTCTGCGCTGAACAACAGGGCTTTGTGGTGAAGTTTGAGCTGCCTAACATCCAGCTACAGCAGAGCGTAATAAGCCAGGTACTGCACAATCTGATCAGTAACTCGATCAAGCACCACCTGGGGAACTCTGGGAACATTAACCTAGACTATGAAAATACCGGTAGCGAACATCTCTTTAGTGTCAGCGATGACGGGCCGGGTATTGATCCGGCGATGAGTGGCAAAGTGTTTCAAATGTTTCAGACACTGAAACCCAGGGACGAAGTCGAAGGAAGCGGTATGGGGTTGGCAATCGTTAAAAAGCTAATCGAGCGCAGTGGGGGCAAAGTTTGGATAGACCGGCAACAGCGACAGGGCTGTTGCATTAAATTTTCACTGCCTATTATTGAGTAAAACAGCAGACGAACAATAAAATTACCGGCAACAGCTATTATCGAGGCAAAAATGAGAAAAGAAGCACAGTTATTGTTAGTCGAAGATGATGATATTGACATCATGGGCATCAAACGCGCCCTAAAGAGCTTGAAAATAGCTAACAGCTTGCACATAGCCAAAGACGGCGTCCAGGCCCTGGAAATAATCCGCGGTGAAAATGGCCAGCAAAAAATTCAGGGCCCTTTTATTGTGCTGCTAGATTTGAATATGCCGCGCATGGGCGGGCTTGAGTTTTTAGATGTGATTCGCAATGATGAGAAATTAAAAAGTACCGTTATTTTTGTGATGACCACTTCCTCTGACGAGCAAGATATCTGTGCAGCTTACAGCAAAAATATTGCTGGCTACATAGTAAAATCTAATGCTGAGGAGAGTTTTCTGGAGGCGCTGGGACTGTTGGAACACTACTGGCGTATTATCGAATTACCGGTTAAGTAAAGATTTTGCTTAGTTTTTTTCTGATAGAGCCTGTATTGCAGCTGCAAAGCTGCAACGGTGCAGGGCTATTAGGCTCTTTAGGGCTTACTGAAAAATTAATGAATTTATTGATAATCACTGGCTGTGAGTTTATGACCGCTAGTGATTGATCAGTAAAGAAATATCGACTCTGATTGGGTTTAAAAGTGAAAAAAGTTTAAGCAATTACTAAATATCGCAAAGTAAATCTATTGACATAAATTTGCCGCTATATTTAAATGCAGTTAACACGGACAGAAAATTTAGGGAGAAACTAAGTCGATGTCTTTTTTTTAAGGATGCAATGTAATCGATTACATTGTGTTTGATAGCGACATGTTCAATGGCACTACTGGGTATTTTGTAAGCAGATAAAAATATAAAAAATTGCATAGTGAGGCGCACAGATGAAAACAATTAAAGGTCCGGCTCTATTTTTGGCACAATTTGTCAGTGATGAGGCTCCTTTTAACAGCTTGGAAAATATTGCCCGCTGGGCCGGCGGATTGGGTTATAAAGGGGTGCAAATACCCAGCTGGGATGGCCGTGTATTTGATTTAGAACGCGCCGCCAGTGACTTGCGTTACTGCGCTCAAGTACAGGCGACACTGGCTGAGCACGGCTTAGTGATCACTGAGTTGTCTACACATTTACAGGGGCAACTGGTTGCTGTTCATCCCGCGTATGATCAGATGTTTGATGGTTTTGCTCCCGAGTCAGTGCGCAACAACCCAGTGGCACGTCAGGAGTGGGCGGTACAACAAATGCTCTGGGCAGCTAGGGCGTCTAAAAATTTAGGATTAACACAACACGCCAGTTTCTCAGGGGCTTTATTGTGGCCCTTTATGTATCCATGGCCACAGCGCCCCGCGGGCTTAGTGGAAATGGGCTTTGAGGAGTTAGCAGCGCGCTGGCTGCCAATACTGGACGAGTTTGATCGATGTGGAGTAGATGTCTGTTATGAAATTCATCCCGGAGAAGATCTGCACGATGGGGTGACTTTTGATAAGTTCTTAGCGGCGACCAATAATCATCCCAGAGTGAATATTCTCTATGATCCCTCACATTTTCTGCTGCAGCAATTGGATTACTTAGCTTTCATCGATATCTACCGTGATCGGATCAAAATGTTTCATGTCAAAGATGCTGAGTTTAATCCAACCGGACGCCAAGGTGTCTACGGTGGGTATAGCTCCTGGACCGAGCGGGCGGCTCGCTTTCGCTCTCTGGGTGATGGACAAGTCGATTTTAAGGGGATTTTTTCCAAACTCAGTCAATACGACTTCGATGGCTGGGCAGTGATTGAATGGGAGTGCTGTCTTAAACACCCACAGCAGGGAGCTGAGCAAGGGGTGGATTTTGTTAATCAACACATTATCCAGGTCACTGACAAAGCGTTCGATGACTTTGCCGATAGCGGGGTCGACCAGCTGGCCAACCGGAAAACTTTAGGCCTTAATTAATCGCGGGAAAAACTGATGATAAAAAAAATAAAAATTGGCATGGTCGGTGGTGGGGATGGTGCTTTTATCGGTGAAATTCACCGCATCGCCTCGCGCATTGATAACCGCTTTGAACTGGTGGCGGGGGCGCTGTCGTCAGACAGTTCCAGGGCCATTGACTCCGGGGAAAACCTCGGCATCAGCGGAGATCGTATTTACACCAGTTATGAGCAGATGGCGCGCACCGAAAATGCCCGCGTAGATGGCATTGATGCGGTGGTCATTGTGACACCTAATCATATGCATTTTCCGGTAGCCAAAGCTTTTTTGCAGCAGGGTATCGCGGTGATTTGTGACAAACCTGTCACTTTGGATCAACTGCAGGCGCGACAGTTGGCAAAGATAATAAAAGAAAGCGGCAGTTTTTTCTGTCTGACTCACAACTATACCGCTTACCCGATGGTCAGATTTGCCCGCGAATTAGTGCAGGAGGGCAAGGTCGGCAAGATCCGGTTAGTGCAAGTGGAATATGTGCAGGACTGGCTCAGTGATAAGCAGGAAGATGGCGACAATAAACAGGCCCAGTGGCGGACCGACCCGAAAAAATCAGGGGCGGGTGGCAGTGTCGGAGATATTGGCAGCCACGCTTTTAACCTGGCAGAGTTTATCTCTAATTTACAAGTCAGTGAAGTGTGCGCCGATATTGACGCTTTTGTAGAAGGGCGGCAGTTAGATGATAACGCTCACGTGCTGTTGCGTTTTAAGCAGGGGGCCAAAGGTATTCTCTGGTGCTCGCAGGTCGCCCCGGGTAATGATAATCAACTGAAAATACGTATCTTTGGCGATCGAGGTGGCTTGGAGTGGGCACAGGAGAACCCCAATGAACTCTGGTATAGCCCCTTAGGTGAGCCGACCCAAAAATTGACTCGCGCCGGGCATGGTGTGAGTGAAGTTGCCAACCGTATCAGCAGAACCCCGGCCGGTCATCCGGAAGGGTATCTGGAGGGATTTGCCAACCTCTATCGCGATATCGCCGATGCCTTAGTGCTGCATCAGCAGGGTAAGCCAAGGCCTCCTGAACTGCAATTAATTCCAGGTATCACCGAGGGCATAGCGGCGATGAATTTCATTGAAGCTGTGGTCAGTTCATCAAAGAGTAACAGTCAGTGGGTGCCTCTCAATGAGCAGTGAGAATAGCTTAGCTAATAAAAATCACGCTACTGCTACACCTATCATGCAGATTGACAATATCGTCAAAGAGTTCTCAGGTGTACGTGTGTTGCATAAAGTGACTATTGATATTTTCCCGGGAGAAGTGTTGGGGATACTGGGTGAAAATGGCGCCGGTAAGTCTACTTTACTGAAGATTCTCTGTGGTATTTACCAGAAGACCAGCGGCAGTATCAGTTTTGCCGGGAATAAGGTTGAGATAGACGGCCCGGCCAGTGCTAAAGCGCTGGGGATTTCGATGATTCCCCAAGAGTTTAATTTAATCAATACACTGAATGTATTTGAAAATATCTTTTTGGGCAGCGAGCGCAGTCAGGGGATTTTGCTGGATAAAAAAGCAATGCGTGTCAAGACTTTGCAGTTACTGGAGGAGCTGCAAACGCAATTGGACCCAGATGCATTAATTTCCACTTTAAGTGTGGCGCAAAAACAGATGGTGGAAATCGCCAAAGCCCTGGTCAGCGATGTCCGCGTGTTGATCATGGACGAGCCAACCACAGTGTTGACCGCCCATGAAGTAAAAATTCTATTTGCCTTAGTAGAACGTCTAAAGGCGCGGGGCGTCACTTTAGTGTTTATCTCTCACAAGCTCAAAGAGGTTAAACAACTCTGTGATCGACTGGTGATCTTACGCGATGGCTACCTTATCAGTGTCGATGATGTCAGTGATATCGATGAGCAAGATATGGCCAGAAAAATGGTCGGTCGTGAGCTCAATCAAATCTATCCACCAAAAATTAGCTGCGCTGCAGAAACAGTACTTAAGGTGAGTAACTTAAATATTAAAGGGCTATTGCAGGACATTAACTTTAAGTTGCACAAAGGGGAAATTTTAGGTTTTGCCGGGCTGATCGGTGCCGGGCGCACAGAAACAGCAGAGGCGTTGATGGGCTTGCGCGAGGTGGATAGCTGTTCGGTACAAGTGAAAGGCCGCGACGTCGCTATCAAATCAGTGGCGGATGCGGTGGACTGTAAAATGGCGTATTTATCCGAGGATCGCCAGGGAAAAGGCCTGGTGATGAATTTTGATATCGTCAAAAACATCAGTCTGATCTCGCTGGCCAAATATGTAAAAAGACTGATTCAAGGTAAACTAGAAACCCAGCAGGCGCAGCATTATGTCGATCTGTTTGATATTAAAGCGGCTTCAATCAACTCTGAACTGATCAATCTCAGCGGTGGTAATCAACAGAAAGTGTATTTGGCGAAGTGGATGGATACTGAGCCTGAAATACTGATTCTGGATGAACCCACCCGCGGCATAGACGTTAATACTAAGAAAGAAATTTATCACTTTATCAACGCTATGACCAAAAAGGGCATGTCGGTGATTGTTATATCCTCAGAACTCGATGAGTTGATCGGGCTGGCTTCGCGGGTATTAGTGATGCGCGAGGGGAAAATTGTCGGTGAATTACAAGGGGATGATATCAATGACCAGGAGATTATGTATTACGCGGCTGGTCTTAAACAAGATCTGACCAAGAGTGCGTAACACTTATGGTACTAATGCTTTGCTAGCGAATATTTATTCTCTTGATGAAAGCTGTATTTTTTGATGAATAACAGGTAATAACATGTCAATACAAACAAAAATTTTAGCCCCGCCGCCGCAGAGCCCTTTTAGCAAATTGGCCAGGTTTCCCTGGGGAACGTACGCACCGCTTATCGCGTTGCTGGTGCTGGTGATTTTTTCAGCCATTGCCAGTGAGCATTTTTTGATTCCACGCAATTTAACTAACGTATTACGCCAGGTTTCCTACACCGGCATTATTGCCCTGGGCATGACTTTTGTGATCATCGCCGGAGGTATCGATTTATCAGTGGGTTCTATGGTGGCACTGGTCGGTGTACTTTGTGTGATGCTGCTAAATTGGTTTGGCGATGGCTGGTATGCGGTGGCGATGGCAATAGCCGCTGCAGTGGCAATTGGAGCGCTGCTCGGGGCACTTAATGGCTTAATTATCACTCGCGGTAAAGTTGCCTCTTTTATCGCCACTCTGGCCACTATGTCAATTCTGCGCTCGTTAACTTTGTATGTCTCGGATGCCGGTGAAGTAGTGTCAGAGAATCAGCTGTTTCCCGAAATCGGTGGCGGCTATTTATTGGCTATTCCGATTCCAGTGTGGGTGTTTGGAGTGCTGGCAATTATCTCGCACATTTTGCTTAAACACACGGCCTTTGGTCGCCACGTCTGTGCTGTAGGCTGTAATGCTACCGTTGCCTCTTACTCAGCGATTAAAGTGCGCTGGGTATATTTCATGACTTTTGTGATTGCTGGAGCCATGGTCGGTATTTCTTCGGTGATGTTGTCTTCAAGGCTCAATTCGGTCAGCCCCGGCGACGCCGGTTTGTTTTATGAGCTAGATGCGATCGCCGCAGTAGTGATTGGTGGCACCGCCTTAGCTGGCGGTCGGGGCACTATATTCGGCACTGTCATCGGCGTCATCATATTAGGCATTATAAATAATATGTTGAATCTGTTGGGGGTTTCACCCTACTTGCAAGGCACGGTTAAAGGATTGGTCATTTTAGTTGCTGTATTAGCCCAATTTAAAGGGGATAGATAAGTACTTTAGATATCAATAAAAAAAAGTGCTTCGGGAGCTGGCAGCTCGGGCACTTATTCAAATCGCCCAATTTATCCCTTGTAGCAAGGGTGAGGGCAAATTAAAACTTAGGAGTAATTTCATGAAATACAAAAACAAAATCATGAGCATACTGGCAGTGTTTGCCTTAGTGTTTGCCTTTACCGGTATAGCTCAGGCCGCTGAAAAGTACAAAGTTGGGGTCAGTGTACCTTCAGCTGACCACGGTTGGACTGCGGGATTGTTGTGGTGGGCTAAAAAAGCGGTTGCTGAAATCGGCAAAAAGGACGGCGATGTTGAATTCTTTGTGGTGGCGGCCAGTTCCGGTACTAAGCAAGTGGGCGACGTTGAAGATCTGATGATCAAAGGCATAGATGCCTTAGTGATCTTACCGCACAACCCTGCAACACTGCAGAAAGTTATCGAAGAAGCTTACGCTGAAGGTATCTATACGGTAGTAGTAGACCGTGAATTAGCGACTCCTGCACAAGATGTTTTCATCGCCGGCGACAATGCTGGTCTGGGACGCGTTGGCGGCGAGTGGTTGGCTAAAGAAATGCAGGGCAAGGGTAATGTTGTCGTTATCGAAGGCATGCAGATCCCGATCAATAAGCAGCGTGTTGACGCATTTAATACTGTGATGGCCGGCCACGATGGCATCACTATCTTAGATTCTCAACCTGCGGATTGGTCTACCCAGAAAGCTCTGGCAGTGATGGAAAACTTCTTGCAAAAGCACAAGCATATTGACGCTGTATGGTGTCAGGATGATGATATGTTAAAAGGTGTGTTACAGGCTATAAAAGAGTCTGGTCGCACTGAGATCAAGACAGTCTTAGGCGGTGCGGGTTCTAAAGATATCATCAAGATGATCCTCGATGACAACCCAGTAGTACGTTCTACTGTAACTTATAGCCCCTCAATGGTTGCCTCTGGTATAGCATTGGCAGTCGCCGGTGTTAAAGATCAGACGTTAGGCAATATGTACCACAAACCTACCCGGGTAATTTTGGGTGCAGAGTTAGTGGTTAAAGCTAATGCTAAAGACTTCTATTTCCCGGATGCCGCGTTTTAATTGAGGCTATTCAGAGTACTTAGATGTTAAATCGAGCCCCTTTGATTCGTTAGAGGGGCTTTTTTAATTGCCAACAAAGTGCAATGTCCAGCGAGTAATTACGTTATCATGTTGTTTTTTTTTATTAAGGTCATGCTGTGATGATCAGCTTTAAATTAATCAGCCCCAATAAGGCGATTAATCAAATTCGCTATTTTGGTAGTTACCGTTAATGGCTACGGTAAAAGATATTGCTAAATTAGCGGGTGTCTCAACAGCGACAGTCTCCAGAGCACTGGCTAATCCAAAGAAAGTGACCGATGCCACTAAGCTGAAAGTGCAGAGCGCGGCAGACCAGCTTGGTTATGCTCCGAATGCTATTGCCCGCAGTTTACGTACTCAGGAATCTAAAACTATAGTGGTTATCTTGCCAGACATCGGCAACCATTTCTTTACTGATATCATCAAAGGCATTGAACAAATTGCCCATAAAAATGCCTATAAAGTGCTGATAGGTGATGCCGGTAATGACGTTGACCGGGCAACAAAATACCTAGAGTTGGTTTACTCTAAACAGGCCGACGGAGTGCTTTCACTGACCGCCGATATCCCCATCGCCAATTTGCTCGATGCTAGCGGAAAGCCAAAGTTTCCACTGGTGATGGCCTGTGAATACTACCCGCAATCGGCTATTCCCAGTGTGCATATTGATAACGAATACAGTGCCCGCATTGTGTTAGAGAGCTTAGTGCAAATGGGCCATTACAAAATAGCCTGTATTACCGGAGACCGTAGAAACTCGATTAGTATTGCCAGAATGAAGGGATTTAAGGACAGCATGAAAAAATGGCGGTTGCAGATCCCCGATCAGTATATTGCAGAGGGCGATTACAGCTTACTGTCGGGTTATGAACTGGCCGCCGGGCTATTATCTCTTGAAGACAGACCCAGTGCTATATTTTGCCACAACGATGAAATGGCTATTGGGGTGCTCAAACGCGCTCGGGAAATGGACATTAAAGTACCTGAACAATTGTCTGTAGTGGGTTTCGATAATATCCCTTTTTGTGAGTACAGCACCCCGGAATTATCCACAGTACATCAACCTAAGCAGCTCATTGGTGAAACTGCGATGAAATTATTACTCAATATACTTTCGGGGAAAAAACCCAACCCGGAAATTACTTTACCTACCCAGCTAATAGTACGTGGCACTACTATGCCACCACCCTTAGACCAGCGTTTGAAAATTGATATATAGTCAGTCGAAATTATTCACCGGGTCTTTAATATCCAAGCTTAACCTTCCTCAGTTGTTTCCGCGTCCTGATTTGCCTGTTGCAGACGATATTCTCTAGGGGTTTGCTGTAGGTTCTTGTTAAATACTGTGTACAGATACTGCAGTGAAGGGTAACCGCAGAGCGTGGCAATTTCACTGCTGGCAAGTGTGGTGGTGCGCAACAGGTCTTTAGCGCGATTGAACTTGGTCTGATGTAATTCATGATGTATCGAATAGCCGTGTTCCTCGAGAAAGCGCTTCTCCAGGTTGGAACGTGAAATTCCTACATAATCAACGACTTGTTCTACTTTTATGCCGCGGCAGGCATTTTGTCTTATGTAGTGCATCGCCTGAATCACATTCGGGTCTTGCAACGATTTAAAATCGCTGGACTGTCGGGAAAACACCCCGGTGGGGCCAATCACAAACTGTTTAGCTTCGCTTGCTTGCCCCTGTAACATTTGATGCAGAGAATGGGCGGCACGATAGCCCATTTGATGGGTTCCCTGTCCTACTGAACTCAGGGAAACACGATTCAGATAGCGGGCCATTTTTTCGTTATCTATACCTATGACAGCCGTTTGGTCCGGGACAAAAATGCCTAAATGCTCGCAGCACTGTAACAAATGTCTGGCTCTGGAATCTGTGACGGCAATAATACCTATCGGCTGTGGCAGTGATTTCAACCAAGCTTTTAGTTGCGCCATCGACTGAGACCAAGTGGAATGGGCGGTATTTTTGCCCCGATATACATGCGCTGTAAAGCCATCTTTTAGCACTAGATCACGATAAGCTCGCTCACGCTCGAGGGAGTATCTGCAGGTATCCTCATCGGGCAAACCGTAAAAGGCAAACTGGCGCAGGCCGGATTTTTTTAGGTGTTGGTATGCGCATTCAACGAGTGCATCGTTGTCTGTTGCGACATAGGGAATATTTGGATAGAAACTCTGGTCGCGGTAAGAGCTGCCCACAGCGACAACAGGAATAGTGCTATTGTGCAGAGCTTGCTGAATAAGCGGGTCGTCGTAATCGGCGATGATACCATCACATCCCAGATCAGCCAGATTGTCTTTGGCACTGTGAAAATCTTCTTCGAGAAATATATCCCAATCGCACTGTGCGCTCTGTAAATATTCACCAATACCCGCAACTACCTGGCGGTCGTAAACTTTGTTAGCGTTGAATAAAAGCCTGATACTGTATCGCTTACTAAACATAAATTAGCCCTATGCCATGCTACTAAACCAAGTTTATTTTTACCTGTAAAGAGGCTGCCTTGTCACTAAATACTCTGCAAAAATTTACGGTTGTCTAAGCTATTAGCGGGTTGTTAATCAGAGGTAAAGTTTAGTTGCCAATGAGTGACTAACTAATAGGGAGGCCGCGGGTTCAAACTGTAACGACTGGTTTGCCGGTAAGTGCCGCCTGTTCTGAGGATTGCCGACTCTTTATCCGCGGTGTTAACTGCATCGGGAAAGGCCTGTGTCTCTAAACAGAGGGCAGAGTTCGGGCCACAAACCCGGCCCACTCGATCGGTGAAAGGGCTTAAGTATTGCCCGGTATATAACTGCAGACCAGGTTCAGTGGTTTCTATGCTGAGTGAGCGGCCGCTGCGTGGATCTGCAAGGTAGGCGGCAAAATACAGTTTATCATCGGTTATATTCTGCTGTTGACGATCCAGACACAGGCAGTGGTCGATGTTGAATTGCCCCCGGGCACTTTCGATACTGCGTAATTGGTTGAAATTAAAGGGGCTGTTGTTTACCTTTAACTGTGCAGTGGGGATACCTGTGGCATCAGTAGCTAAATAGCTTTGTGCCGCTATTTGCAGTTGATGCTGCCAGATATTTTGTGCCTTTGGGTTCAAGTTAAAATAACTGTGATTAGTTAAATTTATCGGCGTAGGGCGGTCAGTGGTTGCCTGATAATCAATAGTCAGTCGGTCCTGACTATCTAAGATAAAACTGACAGTGACTTCAATACAGGCATCAAAACCTGCTTCGCCCGGGATAGTTTGCAATTTCATCCGCAGTATCGATTGACTGTGCTCAATGACTGTCCATAACTTGCGGTGAAAACCGGCACTGGCACCGTGTAAATGGTTTGCTCCCTGATTGCACTCTAACTGAATCTGACGGCCATCTAAGTCAAAGCAGCCGTCTTTAATGCGGTTTGCCCATGGGCCAATTAAACCACCCAGATAACAGTCCTGCTGCTGATATTCTTCCAGGGTCGGATAACCCAGGACAATATTGCCCAGTTGCCCATCGCGATCGCAGCTCCACAGCTCAACAACAGTGGCACCGTAGTCACTGATGAGAACTTTGCTCTGCTGTGCGTTAGTTAATTGAAACAGAGAATAGTGGCTGTTATCCCAAGTTGTGACTACTGCAGTTGAGTGCATCTGTGATCCGTTGTCAAAAGTTTGAGTTGAAGTCAGGGCTATTGCTTAAAGCAACTGCCGCTTCGCCAAGTTACGCATTAAAGCGCCGCTGCCGAAATTCCACTGCGGGATTTTATCACTGTGATTAACCCAGTTCACTAAAGTGCCCAATAGCGGGGTGGCTATGCTGACTTTATCGCCCAGATGATGGGTGAAACCTTTACCTGCTTCGCCTCTATCTTGCGCCGGGGCAAACATTGTGCCTAAAAACAACATCAGTCCGTCGGGGTATTGATGGTTGGGGCCAATGGTCTGTTGTACCAAGCTCTGTGGCGAGCGGCTAATTTTAGACATAGAGCTGATGCCTTGCAGCTGGAAATCGTCATCCCCTTGAATGCTCAAGTGGATATCCGCCTGGGCAATATCCTGCAGGCTAAAAGCTTGATCAAACAGTCGGATAAAAGGCCCTATCGCGCAGGAACCGTTGTTGTCCTTAGCTTTACCGAGCAGCAGTGCCGAACGGCCTTCCACGTCCCGCAAGTTAACATCATTACCCAGTGAAGCACCGAGTATATGCCCCCTGGAATTGACTGCCAATACAATTTCCGGCTCCGGGTTATTCCAGTTAGAGCAAGGGTGAATACCCACTTGGGCGCCAAAGCCGACTGCGGACATAGGCTGGGCCTTAGAAAAAATTTCGGCGTCCGGACCGATGCCCACTTCAAGATACTGCGACCAGGCCTGCTTTTGCTGTAATACTTGCTTAATTTGTGCCGCCTGCTCTGATCCCGGCTCAATTTTGGACAAATCATCACCGATAATGGCGTTGAGCTCCTGGCGAAAAAATTCTGCCTGGGTAAAATCACCGGCCGCCCGCTCCTCGATAACCCGCTCTAACATACTGGCGACAAAAGTGACGCCACTGGCCTTTACCGCCTGTAAATCACAGGGCGCTAACAGGTAGGGCAGATTGGGGTCTTGCTGTTGGTGCAAACTATTTTTCAGAATAGTTTCGAGACTGCCGATACAGGGAAGATCAGTGCTCTGTGTAATTTGACTGACCAGCTGATCTACTTCTAACAGCATACTGCTAGTCACCGCAATTGAGCTGATATCGTAGACCTTACTACCTTGCACTACTACGGGTGCGGGTCCGCTGACCTCTGGCAGCCATACCCGGCCTATGAGTGTGGCACCCTCAGCAACTGCCTGAAGTATTTCTCTAGTGGCCTGTTCAGCGATACGCTCGTGTGGGTCTGGTCGGTTCATTCAGCTGCTCCTGCAATTGTAAAAGTGCTGCAAAACACTCTGATTGAGTAATTTAATAAGCAGCTAAGGAAATATGATTATTGACGATAGCGCAGTGCAAATTCAATAATGTTTTTCAGTATCTAATTTAGTAAATATGGTTTTATTTTCAGTTTGCTAACAGACAATCACAGACCCGTACAAATCGGCCAGTGGTTAATGTTTAGCGGGTAAGTGGCGAAAAAATCTGCCAGATAATTCCATCCATAAGTAAAAAGGACAGAGCGATGGCGGCACAATACCCAGACTTAAAAGATAGCAGTGTATTAATCACAGGTGGGGCCTCAGGGATTGGCGCAGACATAGTCAGAGCTTTCTGTCAGCAGCGGGCAAGGGTAGCCTTTATCGATATTGATGCTAAGGCAGCGCAACAGTTAATAGCTGAACTCGTCGATGCCGGGGGCAGTGTTCCAGTTTTTAGCTACTGTGATCTAGCAGAATTAGGGGCTATAAGAGGGGTGATTGATAAGCTGAGCGAAAGCTGTGGCGCATTTACTGTGTTGGTGAACAATGCCGCCAGTGACAATAGGCATACCCCGGAGGATCTGACCCCAGAATATTGGCACAACCGCCTGGATGTGAATTTGGGCCAGCAGTTTTTCTGTGCCCAGGCTGTACATCAGTATATGCGTGAGCAAAAGTGCGGATCTATCATTAATTTAGGTTCCGTTAGCTACCGTATGTCGCTGCCAGATTTGACTGCCTATGCGACTTGTAAAGCCGCAGTGGTAGGTTTAACCCGTTCTTTAGCCAGGGAGTGGGGGGCGGATAACATTCGGGTGAATACTTTAGTGCCGGGTTGTGTGATGACAGAAAAACAATTGAAATTGTGGATTTCAGCCGAAGATGAAGCACAAATTCAACAGCAACAGTGTTTAAAACGACGCATTGTCGGAGCTGATATAGCCAATATGGCGCTGTTTTTGGCTTCAGAGAGTTCATCGGCCTGTACTGCACAAGAGTTTATAGTTGATGGGGGGATCATTTAACTTCAGTTTTTTACTGAAAACACACTTAAACAAGTACCTGTGGTTCACGACAGGCACCAAAGTACTATTGAATATTTCAGTTGCAGCGTTACACTCAGAGGAAATTCGCCCTAACTATTCAATTTGCCCTGAGTCAATGAGTAGTATGTGCGCTTGATTGTATTTGTCTTATTGGAGTAGTAGATGTTCACCAATACCATCAGCCCTCGCTTTCTTGAAACCGATGCTTTAGGTCATATTAATAACACTGTGTTGCCAATGTGGTTTGAAGCTTCCCGGGATCCAGTGTTCAAGATCTTTTCCCCGGATATGGATGTTAACAATTGGAAGCTAATTCTGGCGGGATTTAATCTGAGTTTTCATGCGGAGACCCACTACGGCTTTGAAGTGGAAATAACAACCAGCATCAGCCGCATCGGTAAGAGCTCTTTTGATGTTTATCAACAGTGCTGGCAACAGGGGATAAAGACCGTCAGTGGTACTGCGACTATGGTACATTTTTGTCACCAACAGAAAAAAAGTGTAGCACTGAGCGCCTCACTGATCGATAAACTGCAGGGGCATTTTATTACCCCTGAATGACTTTGTTGTTTATGACTAAACGAGAGTGACTAAAATTAGTGGTTAGCTCTGAAAAGCCCCTTTTTTGGCGGAGATACATTGATATTTCAGCGCTGGCTTCAAGATGGTACCCAGATTGAATTGATCAGTCATAGAGCCACTGATCGGTCATTTATAGAGGCATTTTATTACCTCTGAATGACTTTGTTGTTTATGACTAAACGAGAGTGACTAAGATTAATGGTTATCTCTGGGAATCCCTTTATCGGTGGCGATTCGTTGATATTTCACCGCCGGTTTTAAGGTCATGCCAAGATCAAACTGATCGGTCATAGAGCGCTGAATTTCCTGCCAGGGCGTTTGATGCTCGGGGAAGGGAAAACCGCCGCGTTTTTCTAGCTCAGTGCGCCGCTGCGACAGCTCTGCTGCTGAGACCAACATATTGGCGCTGCCAGTGTTGAGATCAATACGAACCATATCCCCGGTTTTGATCAGTGCCAAGCCACCCATAGCCGCGGCCTCCGGAGCTGCGTTAAGAATTGACGGTGAGCCCGAAGTGCCGGACTGACGGCCATCGCCGATGCACGGCAGCTCACGGATACCCTGCTTTAACAGGGCGGCTGGTGGCTGCATATTGACCACTTCAGCGCCTCCCGGGTAGCCGATAGGGCCGGCGCCGCGGATCACTAAAATACAGTTCTGGTCGATCTCAAGCGCTGGGTCATCCAGGCGCTGGTGGTAATCCTCAGGTCCTTCAAAGACTATCGCTCTGCCCTCGAAGGCATTCAGGTCGTCGGGATTCGATAAGTAGCGCCCTCGAAATTGATCGGAAATAACCGAGGTTTTCATGATGGCGCTGTCAAATAAATTACCGGATAAGTTAATGAAGCCGGCCTGTGCTTTCAGCGGCTGTGCCACACTTTTAATCACTTTCTGATTATAATTTTCGGCGCTGTAGTTTTCATCATGAATGCTCTTTCCGGTCACACAGATTGCACCCGGGTTAGGTAATAATTGCTCTTTAAGCAGTTCGGCGATGACTGCCGGTACGCCGCCAGCGCGGTGAAAATCCTCGCCTAAGTATTTACCGGCGGGTTGCATGTTGACTAGCAGTGGGATTTTATGGCCAAACTCTTGCCAGTCGTCATTGCTGAGCTCTACCCCCAGATGGCGGGCGATCGCATTCAGATGGATGGGAGCGTTAGTGGAGCCACCTAGAGCCGAGTTGGCGACTATAGCGTTTTCAAAGGCGGCCCGGGTCATAATGTCTGAAGGCTTTAAGTCCTCCCAGACCATGTCGACAATGCGCAGGCCTGTGCGGTAGGAGTACTGGCCACGCTCGCGATAGGGGGCAGGCACTGCAGCTGAGCCTGGAAGTTGCATGCCCAGAGCCTCACTCAGGGCATTCATGGTTGAAGCGGTGCCCATAGTATTACAAAAGCCCACAGAGGGTGCTGAGCTAGTGGTGATTTGCATAAACTCTTCATAGTCTATTTCATTGGTGGCCAGTTGCTCGCGCGCCTCCCAGATAATAGTCCCGGAACCGGTGCGCTTACCTTTGTGCCAGCCATTCAACATGGGCCCTACAGAAAGCGCAATTGCCGGGATGTCGACAGTGGCCGCTGCCATCAGGCAGGCGGGGGTGGTCTTGTCACAACCTATCATCAGCACCACCCCATCCAGGGGATAGCCATACAGCAGTTCGACCAGGCCTAAATAGGCTAAGTTACGGTCTAAGGTGGCTGTCGGTCTCTTGCCGGTTTCCTGTATCGGGTGCACCGGGAATTCCATAGGGATACCGCCGGCGGTAATAATACCGTCGCGTACTCGCTTGGCCAGTTCTATGTGGTGGCGATTGCAGGGGGACAAGTCAGAACCTGTCTGGGCGATACCGATAATCGGCTTGCCAGACTGCAGCTCTTCACGGGTGAGACCAAAGTTAAGATAGCGCTCAATGTATAAAGCGGTCATTCCGGGATTGTCGGGATTGTTGAACCAAGCTTGGGAACGTAATTTTCTATTTTTATTCATGGTTGATCCTAATATGCAGCGCTTAGATTTCTCAGTATTGTTGTCCTTTTTAGGCAGTTTAAAAAAAGAAACCCAAATAATCTCAGCGATAAAAAGCATCAGCACTGTTAATGAGTGCCGTAAAAGAGTCATTAGTTGCGGTTGATACGCATTAATCGCCGCCATTTTAAACTGCAGAGTTATTAAAACAGAATAAATTTACTAATGATTATTCTGTGATATTTAGTAAAGACTAAAGCATAAAACATAACAGCTATGGCAACTTGGCAAGGACTGGTCATTACTCTCTGCTGTCTGTCAGCACTACTGGGCGCTTGAAAATCGCCGGCCCGAAACAGCACTGCCCAGCAAATTGCGCAGCTGGGGGCCATCAGAAATAGCTTAACCCGGTGGTTGATAAGTACAGTGAATACAAGGAAGTAGAAGCGGTGATATAGAGTCGGTTGCGGTGTATACCCCCAAAGCAGAGGTTGGATACCGTCTCGGGAATGCGTATTTTACCGATGAGCTTGCCAGCGGAGTTGAGACAATGCACTCCATCTGCGGCACTGCACCATAAGTTTCCGCTGCTATCCAGGCGAAAGCCATCGTACAGACCCTGCTGGCAGACTGAAAAAATTTCACTGGATACTAGTTTTGATTGCTGCACAGAAAATTTTCGAATGTGCCTGGGGCCATTGTCCAAATGGCTGGCACCGGTATCACTGACATACAAATATTGCTCATCCGCTGAAAATGCCAGACCATTTGGCTGTACTAAATCGGTAGCCACTGCGGTTAACTCAGCCGAATCAGGGCAGATACGGTAAAGGTGGCAAGCGCCGATTTCAGATTCTGCCTGTATGCCTTCATAATTGCTGTCGATGCCGTAGCTGGGATCACTAAACCAGACAGCACCGTCCCCAGAGACCACCACATCATTGGGTGAGTTTAAGCGTTTGCCCTGATAATGACTGGCCAGCACCGTAGTACTGCCGTCGTATTCAATGCGAATCACCGATCGGCTTAAATGCCGGCAGGAAACCAGCCGCCCCTGCCTGTCTCTGGTATTACCGTTGCTGTTATCGCAGCTGGGATTCCAGATACTGCACTGCGCCGTGCGCTCATCAAAGCGCAGCATGCGATTGTTGGGAATGTCGGAAAAAAGTAACTGACCGGCATCGGCAAAATATACCGGTCCCTCGGTCCAGCGCCCGTCACCCCACAAATGCTCTAGTTGTGTGTTCGGGATGCAGAGTTTGGCAAATTGTTGATCAATGACCTGAATGTGCGGGCCGAGCATTGCGTCAATATGGTCCATAGCAACTACCTACAATAAAACTAATGGATAAAGGTTAACACTGATACAGCCTTCTTTTCAGGCCTGGATCAGTGCTAACACTTTAATTGGCGGTTAAATCAGTGCCAAGGTTAGTTTATTGCCGTCGTGGTCCAGCGGTTATTGACTAAACGCATAATGGAGTTGGGGTTGGCATTTTTCAGCTCGTCAGGCAACAGGGCATCCGGAGTGTTCTGGTAACACAGTGGGCGGGTAAAGCGCTCTATAGATCTAGTGCCAACAGAGGTACTTTGGCCGGCGGTACTACTGGGGTATGGGCCACCGTGAGACATTGCTGAACTCAGTTCGACTCCCGTGCCGTAGCCATCAAACAAGATTCTGCCGATCCGCTGTTGTAGTATTGGCAACAACTGGCTGGCTAAATTTTGATCTCCGGCATCGGCAAATAATGCTGCGGTAAGATGTCCGCCAAGGCTCTTAGCAACCGCTAATAGCTGTGCGCTATCTTCACAACAGACGACCAGGGTGGCCGGGCCAAATACTTCCTCTTCCAGCTCTCCCTGTTTTAAGTAGTCACTGGCATCGACACTGAACAGCCGTACTTGTGCCTGGCTGGCTTCGCTATCGGCACTTTCACCACAGCCAATCTGCACAAGGCTGGGCATAGCTGCGCGCTCTTCACAGGACTGTTGGTAGCTTTTACAAATACCGGCGGTCAACATAGTAGCGGCGCTTAGAGACGGGGTTTTTTCGGCAAGTGAGGCCAGTAGTCTGTCCAGTGCCTTACCTTTAACAGCAATCAATATCCCCGGGCTGGTACAAAATTGACCGACTCCCATAGTCAGTGCGCCGATAAAAGATGCTGCTATATCCTCAGCTTTATCCGCCAGTGATGCAGGCAGCAAAAAGACCGGATTGGTAGAGCCTAATTCACCGTAAAAAGGGATAGGCTCCGGGCGGCCAACAGCCAGGTCATAGAGGGCGCGTCCGCCACTGATAGAGCCGGTAAAACCTACCGCTTTTACCTGCGGGTGAGTGACTAAGGTGGCACCGACAGTGCGCCCACCGCCGTGCAGCATGGCAAACACTCCCGCGGGCAGATCACATTGCTCAATCGCCGCTAAAATAGCTGAGGCGACTAACTCGGAAGTCCCCGGATGCGCGCTGTGGGTTTTGACAATGACCGGACAACCGGCAGCAAGTGCCGATGCGGTGTCTCCACCGGCGACCGAAAACGCCAGTGGAAAGTTACTGGCAGCAAACACTACTACAGGTCCCAGTGGCACTTGCGTAAGCCGGATATCAGGTTTGGGCAGTGGTTGGCGATCGGCTTGCGCCAGATCGATAACCGGGCGTTTCCAGTCGCCTTTTTCCAGTAGCTGAGCAAACATATTCAGTTGGCCTATGGTTCTACCCAGCTCGCCGTTGATGCGCATTTCCGGCAGGGCTGTTTCCCAAGTGGCGCGCAGGACAATTTCAGGGCGTATTTTCTCGAGTTCTGAAGCGATAGTGCGCAGGAAATTGGCCTTCTGTTGGTCGCTATATTGGCTGTACAGATCAAAAGCTTGCGAAGCTTCTATGCCTGCCGTCTCCGCTTGAGCGTTGTTGGCGTTGCAGAATAGTTCGCTGGATTTTTGTCCAGTGCCTGGATTGACTGCATTAAAACTGCCACCTTCTCCCAATATCCATTGACCTTTTATTAAGATTTTTCCCGAAATGCCCATTTTGTGTTTCCTCTGCTAAATAATTATTAGTGACATCATAAGCAGATAATTTAATGGCGACAAAAGAGTTCTATTCAGTCTACAGTTGAGTATTTGCTCATGTATACTGTAGGGATCATTAATTCTTGGATAGGAACATGTCACTGCCCTCGTTAAATAGTTTGCGTACTTTTGAAAGTGCCGCCAGATTAAACAGCTTTTCGCTGGCCGCCGCTGAACTCTTTGTTTCACCCTCAGCAATCAGTCACCAAATTCGCCAGCTGGAACAGCGCCTGGGAATTGCGTTGTTTGTCCGCTTAGACCGTCAGGTTGTGTTAAGTGCAGCGGGGCAGCGTTACTATCCACAGGTGAAATTGGGTATAGAGACATTGTTAAAGGCCACTGAGCAATTGACAGAGCAAACATCATTCGCCAGCCAAGAGATTAAAATGTCAGTGGTGCCTTTTTTTGCCACCCGTTGGTTGCTGCCAAAATTGGCCAGCTTTAGAAAATTGCAGCCCAACTGGCGATTAAAAGTACAGACCAGCACTAGTGCTTCTGACTTTAATAAAGAAGGTTTTGATTTAGTGATTCGTCGCGGTATTGGTCCCTGGGATGGGATGATAGCCAAAAGGTTGTGCAGGGAGCGCCTGGCGGCAGTCTGTCAGCCAGAGATGTTCAATGAAATTAAACAAGTGGCAGACTTGTTGGAGCAGCCATTGCTCTTTAATGCCCAAGTGATGACTGAGTGGCGTGAATGGTTTGCATCCCAGCAGTTGGTTTTTAACGACCCGGTGGTCTCTTTTGATTTTCAAAATACTTCACAGATACTCGATGCTTGCATAGCGGGTACCGGGGTGGCGCTGATTGACCCGATACTGGTCAAAGAGGAGTTAGCTCAGGGGAAATTGCGCCAAATTTTTGCCGACACTGTGCCCAGTCTGCGGGACTATTATATTGTCTACCCAGAGCAATGTGAGCACCAGCAGAAGATTCAACTGTTTGAACAGTGGATATTTAAGCAATTGGCAATGGATCCGCTAATGTTAGAGAGGTGCAGTTAAGCTATTCTCTAAAGCACTCACTATTTACAATTGGCAGGCCATGCAGGCTAATTATTAAGGGCGAACTGGCATTCGATCAAAGCTGTGCAAATTTTTGCTTTTTTTTAAATGCGATCTATATTCAATGCAAGACATAAAATATCACCCCAGGCACAGCTTATAGGTCACACGCATAGAGCTATTCTTCCCTGAGAGTTAATCCCGTCAGTATATCCAGGATAAGTGACTGTTTATTATCTCTAATCGTGTTTCTGCCACTACAGCGTATTTTCATAAGCTGAGCCGGTTATTATGGCGGATTTCGTGTAGCCGCCGTAATGTTTAAAAAGGCAGGTGCTCAGTTGTTAGTTCTCATAGTTGATGACGACGAAGTTGATTATCTCAGTATTAAGAAAATTTTATTGCAGGCGTTTCGCCCCGACCAAATTGAAACTCACTGGATCAGAGATCCGGCTGCCATAGACTTAGTGGCTGAGTTACAGCGATATGACATCTGTTTTATCGATCAAAATATTGGCCGACAATCAGGTATAGATATTATTCGCCAAGTCACCGCCAGTGGCAACATCACTCCGCTGATATTGCTGACCGGTGTTGACGATCAGTGGGTTGATAACAAAGCTTGTGAGTACGGTGCCAGTGATTACCTAATCAAAGACCAATTGACAGCACAGCTGCTGAACCGCGTGGTGCGCTTCTCTTTGGCGAAGAAAGATCACGCCAAAAAACTCACTAAATTGGCATACACCGACAGTTTAACTGGCTTGGCAAATCGCGGTAAATTTGATCAAGAGTTGGAGTTTTCACTGGCAACAGCCAATCGCACCTCAAATTATTTGGCACTGTTAGTGATTGATTTAGATAACTTTAAAATTATTAATGATCGCTACGGACATCCAGCCGGAGATGCGGTATTGGTTGAGCTGGCCAGGCGGCTGCTGCTGGCGGTCAGGAAATCAGACATAGTTGCCCGTTTGGGAGGCGATGAATTCGCGGTGGTGTTTAATTGTTACAAACACGCAGATGATATCTCAGAGCTAAAAGATAAAGTGTTAGCCGTGTTCCAACAGCCGATAATTTTTAAACAACAACCTTTGTATTGCCAGGCTTCGATAGGTGTTTCTGTGGTCACTCCAGGGCAGGCGAATAACAGAATTGAGGAAGTATTACGCGAGGCGGACAACGCACTTTATCAAATTAAGCACAAAGGCAGAAATGCCTGTCTGTTTTTTAATCCGAAGATGAAAGACAGTTTAGCTAAGGCCGCAGCTTTGGAGCGAGCACTGAGCTGTGCTATTGCCAATAACGAGCTGTATCTGAATTTCCAACCTAAAGTGTCAGTCGCCGATCACAGTGTCTGTGGGGTAGAGGTACTATTGAGGTGGCGCAATCAATTTGGCGAAATTATAGCTCCGGGAGTCTTTATTCCGATAGCGGAGCGCTCACGTTGTATTTTAGAGATTGGTCGTTGGGTTATTGAACAGAGTTGCCGTCAGTTACGTGCCTGGCTGGATCAAGGTTTAAGTATCGTTCCGGTCGCTATTAATATCTCACCGCTGCAAATAGAAGAGCAGGGCTTTACCGAGCATATAATTAGTACCTTAGCTAAATACAATATCGCACCTGAAATGCTTGAGTTAGAAATCACTGAAACAGCCTTGATGGAAAATATATCGCAAGTGACAGAAGCTTTAAGTTGCCTGGCTAAAATTGGTTGCCGCTGGTCCATTGATGACTTCGGTACCGGTTATTCCTCTTTGAGCAGGCTCAATGACTTGCCTATAGACAAAATTAAAATTGATCGTTCATTTGTTGAGAATATCGAAACCTCCGAGTCCTGTAAAAAAATCTGCAATATCATTATTTCGCTGGCGAATACTCTGGATTTAACCTTGGTAGTGGAAGGTATTGAAGCTGAATCGCAGATACTGCTACTGCCGCTATCCAAGCGTGATGAACTTCAAGGATTCTATTTTTCACGACCACTGTCTGCCGATGATTTGATCGCTTATTTTGGAGCCTGTAAAAAAACTCCTCGGGCCTCGGGTTAGCGCCTACTACTTTCATCTACGGATAATAAGGATAAAAGGCAATGTACAAAAAGTTCTACCTCACATCCTCAGTTGCGCTTGTTCTGGGTAGCATAGTTGCCCTGTCACTATTTTTATTTGTCAGTAACAGTTTAAAAATAGAACAGAGAGATCTGTTTCATCAACAGGCAAATAGTTATTTTAAAAATGTTGAAGATGGGTTGCAGGCAAGCCGTGATCTGGTAATTTCGCTAAAGAGCTTTATTCAAAATACTGGTAATTTAAACCGGCAGAGTTTTGAAAATTTTTCTGCAGCGCTGTTAAAAGAGCGCAACAATATACAAGCGTTGCAGTGGATACCCAGAGTAGGTCACGACCGGCGAGAAAATTTCGAATTGCAAGCGCGCCACCAGGGCTTCAGTAATTATCAGATAGTGCAAGGCAAACAGGGGGCAATGAGTGTCTCGGCATTTCGTCCAGAATACTACCCGGTTTATTATCTCTATCCGATGCGCACTAATGAGTTGAGTATCGGTTATAACTTAGGTTCGCAGGTGGCCAGTTTGAGCGCCTTGCAAAGTGCCAGAGATACAGGTCAGCCAGTGATGACAGCAGGGGTGCAGTTAGCTGCGCAACAGCGGCATCAAACTGCAGTAATGATTTACTATCCGGTGTATTTAGGTAACTCTGAACCTACAGCGGTCGCTGAGCGGCGACGCAAATTATTGGGTTTTGCCACAATAGTATTACGTGTAGGTGACTTAATTGAGCAGGCCAGAGCGGGAGTCGCAACAGCATTAGACTTGCAGGTAGTGGACCTGGCTGATCAGCAATTGCTATACGGGGTGCAAACTGCTGCTGCAACGCAGGATGAGCAACATTTTCAAACCACCCTCACTTTTGCTCAGCGAAGTTGGCAGCTGAGCCTGCAACCACAGAACGCGGTACAACATTCGTATTTAATCCCCGGCTTAACGGCCATTGGCGCTGTGATTATTTCTCTATTGGTAAGTCTGCATTTTTACCAACTCAATCGTGCTCACCATACAATTTCTTTGGAAGTTGCCCGCCAAACCAAGGCATTGAAACTCAGTGAACAGCGCTTTGCATTGGCGGTACAGGGGGCGAGTGTCGGTATATGGGATTGGTCAGATATTAATAAATCGCAGTTGTATTGGTCGGGGCAGTTATACCGTTTACTGGGCTATGCTGATAAAGAGATAGAATCGAGTATTGAGCAGTTTATCGATATGTTACACCCAGATGATCGGACCCGTAGCGAAAAGTTACTGGCCTTGCATTTCAATCAGAATACCCCCTATCAGATAGAGTATAGAATCCGCCATAAAAGCGGTGAGTATCTGTGGTTTCTGGGCAGTGGACAGGCCTGTTGGGATGAGCGCGGAAGTGCACAGCGGATGGTCGGATCGATTCAAAAGATCGACGAGCGGAAAAAAGCTGAAATAGACATTCAAACTTACGCTGCAGATCTGCAGCGTTCCAACGAAGATTTAGAGCAGTTTGCCTATGTCGCCTCTCACGATTTAAAGGCACCACTGCGTGCCATCGGCAATTTGGCCCTGTGGATAGAGGAGGGTATCTCAGAGCATTTGGATGATGAAACCGCCAGTTACATGCAGTTACTAAAAGGCCGCATAACAAGGCTGGAAGATATGTTAGCGGGGTTGCTGCAGTACTCTAAGGCCGGCAATAGTGCTGTACAAATAGAGTTTTTAGATATGAATCTAATGGTTGAGAATATCGTCGATCTACTCGCTGTCCGGCAACAGGGATTTACGGTGAAATTTGACTTGCCTAGTATTGACGTGCAACCCGCGCTGTTAAATCAGGTAATGCACAACCTGATCAGTAATGCGATTAAGCACCATCACCTCAGAGCCGGTGAAATTATAATCAGCTATAGGGCACAAGCCAATGAACATGTTTTTACTGTCAGTGACAACGGCCCAGGTATAGATCCTGCAATGTCGGACAAAGTCTTTCAAATGTTTCAAACATTGAAGCCCAGAGATGAAGTGGAAGGCAGTGGTATGGGATTGGCGGTAGTGAAAAAACTGATTGAGCGCAATGGCGGAAGAGTCTGGATAGAAGCCACTGCTCAGCAGCAGGGGTGCTGTATCAAATTCACACTGCCGATAGCCGTTGCGGCGGTTGCATAAAAGCATAGTCTTCAGCGAAGTGTTATCCATTAACGAAATGCTCCGCACTGGCCATCCAGGATAGTGCATAATAAGCTCGCCCCAGTGTTATTCAAATAGCTTTAAGATTCGCTATTGGCCATTCAGCCTGCCTATAAACTAAATACTCTCAGAGGCCTATATTTTGTTAAGCGCTGAACAACGTCGTCATTTTATTAAACTTTCACTGCTGGGCTTAGGCTGTCTGGCCAATCCGAGCCTGAGCGCCTTAGCGGCCGGCAAAAGCAGCTTAGCAGCAAAAAAAGTTATCGTTGTTGGAGCGGGGGTTTCCGGCCTGGCAGCGGCGCAACAGCTGAAAAGTGCCGGTGCACAAGTCCTGGTCTTAGAGGCTAAGGATCGGATTGGCGGACGATTATGGACAGATCGGAGCTTAGGAACTCCCTTTGAAATGGGTGCCGGTTGGCTGCATGGGCCAGTGGGAAACCCGTTGACAGAGCTGCTGCAACAAGTTTCAGCCAGACGTTTTGTCACCGATGACGATAGCTTAAGAGTCTATCGGGAGAATGGAAAACAAGTTAGAGAGGTTGAGCTACTACAGCTGTGGTCAAATTTTTCCGAAATGATGAGGGCTGTTGATCGACGTCTGTCGGTGCAGGATCTGGATATTTCACTGGCACAGGCGCTGCTGCAGCTGGACCTTAAAAAATCTCAGCCTGAGTTGTTGAATTGGGCGCTAAGTGCATTTACAGAATTTGATACTGGGTCTGACATAGCAACAATGTCGGCCTATTATTTTGATGAAGATCTGAGTTTTAAGGGGGCCGATGAAGTTTTGCCCAATGGTTTCGATGCACTATTGCAGCCGCTGGCTGCCGCTGTGGATATTAAGTTAGAGCAAAAAGTGCGGCAGATCAGCTATGGCGATAATACGGTAACAGTGACTACTGAGCGGGCAAGCTTTAACGCAGATTATGTAATAGTGACATTGCCCCTGGGAGTGCTAAAAAAAGCTAGCGTCAATTTTAACCCGCCATTACCACGGCAGCAACAGCTATTAATCGATAAGATTGGCATGGGCAATGTGACTAAAGTGGGGTTGCTTTACGAGCGCTGTTTTTGGCCAATAGAGACTCAGTATTTTGGCTACATGTCCAGGATAAAAGGCCAGTTTCCGTATTTTATGAACAGTAAAACTTTTTCAGACAAGGACTTGTTAGTCGGTATTTGTGTCGGGGGGTACGCCTGGGAAATAGAGCAAAAAAGTGATGCTCAGATTAGCCGGGAAGTGACTGAAATACTGCGGCGAATGTTTGGAAATAATGTACCCGAACCGAAAAAGATTATCGTCAGCCGCTGGTCAATGGATCCCTGCAGCTATGGCGCATACTCCTATAGCGCAGTGGGAACTACTGCAGAGGATTTTAACTTGTTTAACCAAGCGCAGCATAAACGATTGCTGTTTGCCGGTGAACACACCCAGTTTGACTACCACGGTACAGTCCACGGAGCTTATCTCTCGGGAGTTGCAGCAGTGAAGCGCCTGGCAGAGTTAGTTACAGTAGCGTAAATAAGCTGTGGCTATAAAATTTCCGAAAAAGGGCAGCTTGGTTGCTCGTTTCCAGGATATGGCAGTGCCCTGAATGACTGCAAAATTATCGCCATTAATAGATGCATTTGTATTAACACTGACACTTAAAGAGAGCTAATTGCAGTGAATTTAACCCGCCCCCAGCTTGGATCTATTCTCATTGGCGTTGTAACAGTGCTGGGGATTTTACTGGTCATGCAACTCAGTCCTATTGCTCAGGATAGCAGCTATCATAATTTCGCCGATCAACGTCTGTTATGGGGAGTAGCGAATTTTTTTAATGTGTTTTCTAACTTGGCCTTTGTGCTGGTGGCATTTTATGCTCTGCTGAGCTTTGATCCATTGTCAGGGGAGCGTTACCTCTGTGAAATCCGCTACTTGTACCTACTCTTTTATGCGGCCGTGGCACTAGTGGCCCTGGGCTCTGGCTATTATCATCTGCAACCTGATAATCATTCATTATTCTGGGACCGACTGCCGATGACGATGGCATTTATGTTGTTGTTTGCGGTGATAGTGGCAGAGTATGTGTCTGTCAAACTTGCAAAAATTATCTGCTGGCCACTGCTTGCTATTGGCATGGGCTCAGTCTGCTATTGGCAACTTAGTGAAGCTAATGGCGCCTCGGATCTACGTTTATATGTATTGGTACAATTTTTACCGATGTTAATAATCCCGTTGATACTGGTGTTTTTTAGCAACAAGCAATCTGCTAATCTGGGGTATTGGCAGCTGCTGGCAACCTATCTGCTGGCCAAACTCTGCGAACACTTCGATCAGGAAATCTATAATCTATTAGCTGTTGTCAGTGGACACTCTTTAAAACATTTAGTCGCTGCAGCGGGGTTAGGGTTGTTAATCAGGTCCTATCAACACCGACAATTAAACGCAGTAGGCGCTAGTTAAGCTATTTTTAAGCATATGTTTGAGTTGCCAATAGCGGGGGGATGGGGATAATGGCCTGCCCATTAGAGTAAAAAGACTAAAAATGCGTTTAGACAAGTTTATCTGTAAAAGTACCGGGCATAATCGAACTCAGGCCAGGCAGTTAATTGTGGCAGGAGAAGTGGCAGTTAATAACTTGATAATTGTCGACCCTGCAGAGCAAGTGCATGAAAATAACTGCATTATTATCAACGGCCAGATTTTAGTCGCCCGTCCTTCACGCTATATAATGTTGCACAAACCCGCTGCTAGCATCTGTTCCAATGTGGATGAGGGGTATCCATCAATATTTAACTATATAGATGTGCCAGACATGGACGATTTACACATTGTTGGCCGCCTGGATACTGATACAACCGGATTGGTTTTAGTCACGGATGATGGGCGCTGGTCATTCAATATCATTAGTCCGCAACAGCAGTGTGAAAAGGTCTATTTAGTGGAGCTACGCAGTGCAATTGCAACGGATGCGGCCGATAAGTTTAGCGCAGGGCTGCTATTACCAGGTGAAAATGCGCCAACTTTAGCGGCTAAACTTGAAGTTATCAGTCCCAGGCAAGTGCGTTTAACTATTACTCAGGGTAAGTATCACCAAGTGAAACGGATGTTCGCTGCGATAGGTAATAAAGTTATAAAACTGCACCGACAAAAGATTGGCGATTTAGATTTAGATCTCGAGCTGGCCGCCTGGCGTTATTTATCGGTAGCAGAGGTCGCTAGTTTTAACCCCAAGTAGAGGGCGGGCAGTTTAATCGGCTGAGCAAGCAATATTAATAATGCAGATGAGCATGCCCAGCCAGGTTGTTAATTTTTGTGGATGATCCTGCCAGAGAATTGGCTGAGCTGGCGGTTTTAGTTAAAGTTGCACAGCTACCGGGGTGCAAACAGAAGGTCGATGTAACTGGCTCAGATTGGAGATAGCAGCGCTTATTGCGCTGCCAATTCGCTGATACGCTCCAGCCGGTCATTTTCCTCAGTAATAATCGCCTTGATCTCGTCCATCACTGAATCAACATCGGCACTGTGAGTATCTAGTTGGAAATTACCGCTCAGTTCAGTGTCAGTGCTGAGCTTGGCGTTTTCGTATAGGGCCCACATCTCTTGGCCATAGTGGCTGTCGAGTAGTTGCGGGGCGAATAGTCCAAAGTAGTTGGTCATATTGGCGACATCGCGGAGCAACATTGACTTTGCATGATTATTAGCGGCAGCATCAACCGCCTGCGGTAAGTCTATAATGACCGGACCATATTGATCCACTAACACGTTAAACTCAGATAAATCACCATGCACTATGCCTGCGCACAACATGCGCATCACATAAGTCATCATTAGACTGTGATCTTCCAGAGCTTGTTGCTCCGACATAGTGACATCGCCGAGCCGCGGTGCTACATCACCCTCTTGATCAACGATCAGCTCCATCAGCAATACGCCGTCCAGGCAACCATAAGTTACAGGTACGCGAACTTGCGCCGCTGCCAATTTGCTCAGTGCGTCTATTTCAGCATTTTGCCAACTGGCCTCCTGCTGCTTGCGACCATATTTAGAGCCTTTTTCCATGGCACGGCCACGGCGGCTATTGCGGACTTTACGGCCTTCCTGATAAGTGACCGCTTTTTTGAAGCTGCGCTGGGCTGCGTCTTTATACACTTTGGCACAGCGTATTTGACCGTTGCAGCGAACAACGTAAACGTCAGCTTCTTTGCCGCTCATTAACCGGGAGATTACTTCATCGACTAAGCCATCGTCGACCAATGGTTGGATGCGTTTTGGAATTTTCATGGCGCCCTTATACTTTATCTGAGCGCTGGATGCAAACTCCCCGGCTGATTCAGATAAGTGCAATCCAGAAAATACTGTACAGATTAGGGTTGTTGCAGCAGCTCGTGAGGCTGTGCTGCTGGCTTTTACAGCTTTAGAGAAGACAGTGGACATCTTCGTCGGTTGCTTAGGAAAAAATCATTGATAGTGTAAGATGTTGGCAAATGGGATAACTGCTCGGATAAAGCGCTTAAACAGCTATTAACGACACATTATTAGCATAGAGAGGAACAGACATTGGACGTTTTTAAAATTTTGACACGCATCAGTACAGTACTGCTACTACTATTACTCAGTGGCTGCAGCCCGGAGAACTCCTGGCTGAAACCTACCGGAAGTGCGGCCTCAGTGCCAAAAGATCAAAATTTAGCCTTTGAACAGTATGTCCGTAATAGTCGTACCAACATCGAAAAAGTGCTGAAAAAATTACGTTTTGCGGACGCACAGTCACCTTTTGTCGGCGATTATAGTCTGCAACAAGTGGCGCAGATGCGCGGGCCTTTTCAAATACCCGAGCGGGACCAGCAAGTTTGTAAAGATGTCAACGACGGTGCCGGCAAAGGTTTCCTGTTGATTCACGGTCTGACTGACTCGCCCTATCTGCTAAAAGGGTTGGCGCAGTCGCTGCATCAGGCATACCCTTGTTCTTTGGTGAGGGCGGTGCTGCTGCCTGGGCACGGTACCGTAGTGGGGGATTCCCTGGAGATGAAATTTCAGGACTGGCAGGCGATCACCGATTACGGGGTGCGAAGTTTCCAGCGCATGCAGACTATTGATGAACTATATTTGGTGGGGTTTTCAACCGGTACTGCTCTGGCGATCAAACATTTACAGCTCGGCAGTAGCAGCGACAAGATTAAAGGATTGATCTTGCTCTCCACAGCGGTAAAGGCAAAAAGTGATTTAGCCTGGATGGCTGGCTATCTGAATCTTTTTCAAGATTGGTTGGGGGTTAATCAAGAGCGTGATGCCGCGCGCTATTCATCGTTTTCTACCAATGCCGGTGCGCAATTTTATCAGCTGACCAAAGATTTAATGAGCGATAAATACCAATTTGATATTCCGGTACTCATGGCTGTCAGTAGCGACGATGCCACCATTAACCCTGAGGCCGCCAGGGAGTTTTTCTGCAAATACAGCACTAGCCAACGCAAACACTTAATCTGGTATCGTGGCTATTCAAATCAGCCGAGCATAGATTGTGCCGGTATCCACGAAGTGGCGCAGGGATCGCTGCAGCAAAGTTACGCCGGACAAAGCTATAAATATGCCAACACAGCTCATACTGGGATCTCTGTGAGCCCCGCCGACAGCCACTACGGAGTAACGGGAGTCTATCGTGACTGTAAAGCTTATGAAGCAGATAGCGAAGAGCAGTGGCAGGCATGTATGCAAGATACTGAGAGCAGTATCTTTGGGGAGAAAAATATTGCCGATATGAGTACAGTGTTGGCCGGAGGTTATTGGCGCAGGGGAACATTTAATCGCCAATACCAGCAATTAATGCAGAGTATTGTCTGTTTTGCCGACCAGAACTGCAATGTCGATAAAGTATTAAGATAAACTTGCATGATCGATGCTGCAGATTTGTTGCTTGAGCGTTAGCGGGCCTTTGGGATGTCGACGAAACAAATAATTATTATAAAAATAGCGCGCTGCATGACAGCAGTGACCGCTAGAATAGCCAGAAGCCACTGAGCTTATTGTAAATGACAGGCGGAATTATTTTGAAAATACGTTTTATCGGGTTGCTGCTATTAGTCAGTGCTTCACTTATGCCGTTGTATTGGTACTTTCCACTAGTGGCAGATTATTCAAGCTCCGCTATTTTTTCTCAGTATATAGGTAGCTTGGCACTGATTTTAATGGCCTTTTCGCAGTTGTTCGCCACCCGCATGCCAGGGCTGGAAAGTATCTTTGGTGGCTTAGATCGCATTTATGTTATCCACAAGTGGATAGGCATTATCGCCATGGCCGCTATTTTACTGCATGACACTGTAGACGCTGAAATAGATGAGTTGGGGCCGGAAACCTGGCTGGTGGATTTAGCAGAGACGCTGGGTGAGTTCAGTTTGTACGCAGTGCTGATTTTGGTAGTGATTTCTCTGGCTACGGTGATTCCCTATCCACTGTGGCGTTTCAGTCACAAGTTTATGGGTGCACTGTTTGCACTGTCCAGTTTCCACTATGTGTTTATGCTTAAGCCTTTTGCGGTACTCGACCCTCTGGGTTTGTATATATTAGTATTCTGTCTTTTGGGGTTGCTCTGCTATGCGATAACACTGCTGCCGTTCAGGGTGTTGGCGGGACGTTATAATTATTCGGTAACAGCTATTGATAATAACGCCGGCGCCACTTGTATCTCTCTACAGCCCTCCGGCAAAGGGCTGGCGCATATTGCCGGACAATTCTGTTTTATTTCAGTGCAAAAGCCCGGCATGGAGGAGAGTCATCCTTTTAGCATTAGCTGTGCGCCAACGGATAGCCGAGAGCTGCGTTTCACTGTCAAGGCGCTCGGAGACTATTCAGCCAGATTGGGTGGGCGAGTACAAATAGGTGATTCAGTGCAAGTCAGTCGGGCCTACGGGCACTTTCAGGCCAGGGCCAATGCTGAACCACAGATATGGGTCGCCTGTGGTATAGGAATCACCCCATTTATTGCCTGGTTAGAACAGGGAACCGACGCCGAGGTAGTGTTTTACTATAGCTATAAGGGGCGCGAGCAGGCACCGCATCTGCAGCAGTTGCAGCAGCTTTGCGCTGGCAGAGAGAATATTAAATTAGTGTTGGTTGATACAAGTGTCCGCGAGAGACTAAGCAGTACTGAAATTGCGGCAGGTGCAGCTGCAAGGTTGGCAAAATCCCGGGTTTATTACTGTGGGCCAAAAATGATGCGCGAGAGTTTACAACAGGGGTTGAACAGAGCCGGACTCAGGTACAGTCGCTTTCACTTTGAGGAGTTTGAGTTGCGTTCTAGTGTTGATCTGAGTCCGGTATTGGCAGTGGCTGGCAAGCTTTTTGGTTTCTTTAGCCGGCAATTAAAACAGCGCCGGGAAAAGTAGTTATTCACTATCAGCCTGCTACTATTTGCTACGGTTGCTTGTGAACAATAAGCCAGTATGCTTGACTGAATTTATTTAAAGGTTTTGTAAATGCCTGAATTACCTGAAGTAGAAACCACTTGCCGGGGAATCGAGCCGCATATCCAGGGGATAGTGGTGCACTCAATAACCGTTAGACAGCCACAGTTGCGCTGGTTGATACCGGAAAAAATCAGCCATATAGTGCCTGGTCTGAGGGTGCTGGAAGTACAGCGCCGGGCTAAGTATATTATTCTAAAGTTCAGCCGCGGCGATATTATTATCCACTTGGGCATGTCGGGAAGCTTACGTGTTCTGCGCGGCGAACAGCTGCCGGCTAAACATGATCACTTTGATATCAGCTTCTGTAATGGGGTGATATTGAGACTGACCGATCCACGTCGCTTTGGAGCAGTGCTGTGGCAGGAGGCAGATCAGCCACATAAACTATTGCAGCACCTGGGCCCTGAGCCGCTTGAGGAGACTTTTACTGCCCAGACCTTTATAGCGGCAGCTAAAGGACGAAAAGTCTCAGTGAAGCAGTTTATTATGGACAATAAAGTGGTGGTGGGTGTGGGCAATATCTATGCGGCAGAGGCGTTGTTCGCCGCGGCAATACACCCGCAAACGCCGGTCAATCAAGTCTCTGTCGATAAATTTAATAAGCTGGTCGCTGCGATAAAGTTTATCTTAGCTCAGGCGATCGAACGCGGCGGCACTACCTTAAAAGACTTTGTCGGAGGTGATGGCAAACCTGGTTATTTTGCCCAGGAGCTGCAAGTTTACGGACGCAAAGGAGAGACTTGCAACGCCTGCCTGAAACCTTTGAGTGAAATTCGCTTAGGCCAGAGATCGACGGTTTTCTGTCCTAGTTGTCAGCGTCTGCCCAGAGTCAGAAAAAAACCGAAAAATAGTCAGGCCACAAATTAGTTGGCTCCGCTACTCAGTGCAGAGAAGGTCAAGTGAGAAGAGACAAGCTGATTTAAGAAAACTATTACATTTTATTTTTTTCATCTTCTGTTGCTTTTGCAAGTACTTCTGCAGCCTCTTGCTCTTGCTCTAGAACGGCATTTTTAAGAATTTCCATGTGTCTGTGAATGGCAAAAATTTGACTGTCCAGCGCCTCGCTTTGATTGAGATTATTCAATGATTTGAGGGCGATACTAAATTTGTGGAAACCGGCTTTTTGGCCGTGCACTTTTTCGGTATCCATGGCTTCAAGGATCTCTATATCGCAGGAGACCCGGTCATAAAAATCTTTGGTTTGCCAGCCAAGTTCATTGAAGGAAAATTCTGAAATCTGGTTAGATTTGCTTAATTCGGCCAGCCAGCGGGTAATTTCTTTGAGTTGGCTCAAGGCGTGATGTACCTGACCTTCGTCTTGATAAATAGTCATAGACCCTTCAGGGTGTTGCAAAGTAATATCACGGCTATTGGCCTTTTCCCTGAAATTGCTCAGTGCACGTTTGGTTGCTTCAGAATCATCGATGGTTAATAAGCGGGTCATCTTACTGATAATAAAACGGCTGATAAAATCGTGCAGTTCTGCGGTCATAAATACATCTGGCAGTCCCTGATAAATATTCAGAGAATTCCTGATTTGGCTTTTAAGCGCCATGATCAGTAATTTTCGCGCCCGTTTCCGCTCTTCAATGGTCTGGATGGTATAGGCAATACTGCCTAGTACGACGATGATGGCGAGAATTAGTAACCCTGTCTGTGACTGACCCATGAACTACTCACTTTAAATTAAAGCTACTGTTGGCTGGCACTGTTTGGCCACTGAAAATTGTCTAGTGCCAATAATACCTTAAAGCATCTTTGATAACACTTTTGCATTGCTCAAGGCGGGCGATTGCCAGGACTGATAGTAAAGCAGTGGCTGCAATTTGTGAGTTTAGGAATAGATTTGTTATTACAGTAGCAATATTTTCCCAACAAGACATATCAGGCTATCGCCCGGGGGGCTGAAAACGACATTTAAGACAAAAAATAACCAGTTTAGGCGAGAGCTGGCAGCTGCTTAACTATAAATAAAATATTTTACTAATAAATCTTGACGCCCTGTTGGTTCTCGATATAAAATCTGCCCCGCATTTGAGCACTGCTGTTCAAATGCAATGTTGTCCCATTCGTCTAGTGGTCTAGGACACCGCCCTTTCACGGCGGTAACAGGGGTTCGAACCCCCTATGGGACGCCA
>JABSQZ010000003.1 GCA_013215505.1 Oceanospirillaceae bacterium | reverse complement strand
CTACGCGCGCTTTACGCCCAGTAATTCCGATTAACGCTCGGACCCTCCGTATTACCGCGGCTGCTGGCACGGAGTTAGCCGGTGCTTCTTCTGCTGTTAACGTCACAGCTAAATAGTATTAATATTCAACCTTTCCTCACAGCTGAAAGTGCTTTACAACCCGAAGGCCTTCTTCACACACGCGGCATGGCTGCATCAGGCTTGCGCCCATTGTGCAATATTCCCCACTGCTGCCTCCCGTAGGAGTCTGGGCCGTGTCTCAGTCCCAGTGTGGCTGATCATCCTCTCAAACCAGCTAAAGATCGTCGCCTTGGTAGGCCTTTACCCTACCAACTAGCTAATCTTACGCAGGCTCATCTAATAGCGAAAGGCTCATAAATGAGTCCCCTCCTTTCCCCCTTGGGGCGTATGCGGTATTAATCCAAATTTCTCTGGGCTATCCCCCACTACTAGGTAGATTCCTACGCGTTACTCACCCGTCCGCCGCTCGACATCTGATAGCAAGCTATCTCTGTTTCCGCTCGACTTGCATGTGTTAAGCCTGCCGCCAGCGTTCAATCTGAGCCATGATCAAACTCTTCAATTTAATAATGTTTTTTGGCCTAAGCCAAAATAACACTGTCGGGGTTTTAACGTAGTTAAAACAGACAGTGCGCTCAAGATTTGCTAACTTTGTTCTTTCAATTGTGCTGCCTAAGTAAACTTAGACAACTCGCAAAACGTATGTTTTTCTTTCAATGAATTCACTTGGTTTGCTTGTCTTGACTTCCCAATCAACGTTGAAATTCTGTTACCAAAATATCTAAGTTACTTGGGTTGCTATAAAAGCTTTTGTAGCCAATATCGACAAGCGCCCACACGAATTATCTGACCAAATTTTTAAAGAGCGGCTTTCTTTTCTCTAAAGAGAGCAAGAAAGTTTCTTAAACGTTTGAGTCAAGCTAAAAGCTTGCTGAGTCGCTAATGTTTGCGGCTCCGTTTAAGTGAGGTGCGTATTATATATTTGCATCTCGGTAAGTCAACGTTTATTTTTAATTAAATATTAAATGTTTTCGTTAACCATTCTTACTTTTCAAATCTGTAAAACAGCTTCTATCAAGCAGTCTTCCCGATCTGTGGAGGCGCATTCTATACAAATTTAAATGCCTGTCAACAGAATATTATAAATAATAGAAATTAACACCTAGATGAGCATTTTTTGATCTACAGACAACACGGAATACGATAATCCCTATTACAGACTAGCGGATGCTTACCCACAAACAAGGAATTGCAGGCATTAAAAAGCTCGGACTATACCGAGCTTTATATTCAGACTATTTTACAGAACAAATATATGGTGTTTTTTCTTGCCGACTTTCACTAAGTGGTAACGTTGAAACAGTGCGTTAGCTGTTGAGAAGATCTCCACACAAGTCATATTATCTTGCACACCATAATCCCTGCCATTAATAGACACTGCATTGCGCTGCAGTGCATCTTTAATTTGCTTACCGGAAGCTGCCAGCCCCTCGTTCGCCAGTAGTGTTGTCAATGGCATCTCGGACAATCCAGTAATAGCTTCAGCGGTCAGTTCAGTCATTGGCAAGCCATCTTGTGCCAACTGTTTAAAGTCAGCTTCACTTAAATCTTCCAAGTTCCCGGAAAACAGTGCTTCGGTAATGCGCATCGCCGCATCCAATCCTGTTTCTGCATGTACCAACTTAGTAACTTCTTTGGCCAAGATTGCCTGTGCTTGGGGTCTTCCCTGAGCAGCCGCATCTTCGGCCTCTATTCTTGCAATGTCTTCTATCGACAGGAATGTAAAATAGCGCAAAAAGTTATAAACATCCGCATCGGCTGAATTCAGCCAGAATTGGTAAAAGGCATAAGGAGAAGTTTTATTGGCCGACAGCCAAATAGTACCACTCTCAGTCTTGCCAAATTTAGTCCCATCAGATTTGGTAATTAGCGGTAAGGTCAAGCCAAATGCTTTATTACCGTTCATCCTTCTGGTTAGCTCAGTACCACCAGTAATATTACCCCACTGATCCGACCCGCCGATTTGCAAGGTGCAGCCATGACTCAAGTTTAACTGTTGGAAGTCGTATGACTGTAGAATCATGTAGGTAAATTCGGTGAAAGAGATACCTTCACCTTCGCGATCAATACGCTGCTTTACTGACTCTTTTGCCACCATCTGGTTAATTGAGAAATGTTTACCCACATCACGTAAGAAGGTCAGAACATCCAGGTCTTTGGTCCAGTCTAAATTATTGACCACTTGTGCAGCATTATTTGCCTCATCAAAACTGATAAACTGACTGACTTGCGCCTTAAGCTTTTCAACCCAATCGGACACCGTCGCATCGTCATTTAATTTTCGCTCTTGCGCTTTAAAACTTGGGTCGCCTATAAGTCCGGTGGCACCACCTACCAATGCTAATGGTGTATGACCGTACTGCTGAAAACGCTTTAAAGTTAGCAGTGGTACCAGACTACCTATATGTAAGCTATCTGCCGTAGGGTCGAATCCGCAATACAAAGTGACACTTTGATTTTCTAAATGCTCGGCTAATTCGCTCTCGCTGGTCATCTGGGCTATCAAGCCACGGCTAGTCAGTTCTTCTATCAGTGTTATGTTGCTCATATATTGCTCTACGGCCTATATTTGTGATTTGTGTCAAGTGCAGCTATTCTAGCGACACAACTGCCAATGAACAATAAATAGTTAATCATATGATAAATGGACGCTATATGACTTTAAGGAATTATTCGTATATGATTTATTCGTTTTAAACATCAGCACTAAAGGTTATTTTTTTGTTAAGTTTCACTAAAGCATATACAGTTAACATTTCTCGCTTAAAGCCATCTTCTAAGCTATTGGCTATAGGCTTTTCAGCTTTGTGCCTGCTACCTGGTAGCAATGCGTTTGCCAATAAAAGCGCCTCTACTAAATTAAGCAGCGCCGTAACTAGCCCAACCGCGACCTGGAGTGAATTTACCGTCTTAAAAGGCGATAATTTATCTATCATTTTTCGGCGTGCCGGCCTGGGTCCCCGTGATGTTTTAAACGTCAGCAATGCAACTGCTGCGCAAAAAACTTTCGTACGCATGCTCCCCGGTGAGAAAATTTCTTTTCAGCTGCGCGGTAAATCACTGCAACAAATTAAATACCTTATCAGCGCCAATACCACTATCGTCATCACACAATCAGACACTGCTGAATCT
Organism: Oceanospirillaceae bacterium; assembly: GCA_013215505.1. Taxonomy (GTDB): domain Bacteria; phylum Pseudomonadota; class Gammaproteobacteria; order Pseudomonadales; family Balneatricaceae; genus Rs1. Next base: position 241,303 of record JABSQZ010000003.1, on the reverse strand, counting down.
GGCTACTCTCTAAGCCGTGAAGTTAAAGATAGTCAGGCACTGATCGCTACGCAGCAGAAAAATTCTTCTGCAGTGTCTGTGCAGGAGACTCCCCCCTCGCAGACACAAAGTTCAGTTGTTGCTGTTGCAGCGAAGGTCGACGCCAACGCGATCAAGGTTAGTCCGCAAGTAAATAGCACTACTTCAGATAGTATTATAGAGCCAGCAGTCAGCGAGCTGGATACTGTATTGCAACAACAAGACCCTAGCCAATTAGAAAACTGGGTTTACTACAGCGTGCAACCCGAAGACAATTTAACCACCCTTTTTACTCGGGCCGGACTGACTTATACCGATGTACATTACGTAATTGGTGCCACCCGAGAAGAGCCAGTATTCAACCGACTGATGCCCAATGAAAAAATTGGCTTGTTAATCCGCAGTGGCCACTTGTTAAAGATTCAATATATCGTAAACCCATTAAAAACGGTTCTGCTTACCCGTACCGACAAGAGCAACTACCATGTTGAAACACTGCAGCGTGAACCTGTCATCAGCTACAAGTCGGTTGCCGGTAGGATTCAAAACTCGCTGTTTGTGGATGCCTTAAACGCCGGTTTATCCAACAATATGACCATGAATTTCGCTAAGGTCTTTGCCTGGGATGTCGATTTCTCGCAGGACTTACAACCTGGGGATAAATTCAAAGTAGTCTATGAAGAAATGACTATCGATGGTGAAAAAATCAAAGATGGCAACATTGTCGCGGCGCAATTTGATATTGGCGGTCAGAGCTTAATTGGCATTTTTTATCGGGACTCCGACGGTGGTGTCGGTTTCTACACCCCTGATGGACACAGCATGCGCAAGGCTTTCTTACGCATGCCGGTAGAATTTGCCCGCATCAGTTCCAAATATAACCCCAGACGCAAACACCCGATACTCAACAAGATTAGAGCCCATAAAGGGGTCGATTATGCTGCTAAGCGAGGCACTCCGATAATGGCTTCTGGTAACGGAAAAATCGTATACCGCGGTCGTAAAGGAAGCTTCGGCAATACCATTGTCATCCAGCACGGTACTAGCTTTAATACTTTATATGCGCACATGTCCAGATTCAATAAAGCTTTTAAACTGGGCAGCAGAGTTCAGCAGGGGCAAGTGATTGGCTATGTCGGCGCCACCGGCGCTGCCACAGGCGCCCACCTGCATTATGAATTCCGGGTTGACGGTGTGCATAAAAACCCTCTGAAGGTAAAAATTCCTAAAGCGCTGGCACTGGATCCAAAAGAACTCGAAGCTTTTAAAACGGTGGCAAAAATAGCATTACAAAAACTCAACAAATTAAATGATGAAAAACTTGCCAGCCTCAATTAATGACGCTATCTCAGCCCCCGGCATATACATTGGTATAATGTCGGGCACTAGCCTTGATGGTATAGATGTTGTCGCAGTCAGTTTTGAGCCGAAATTACAACTGCATGCACACTGCAGCTTTGAACTGCCTGCCCTGATTAAAGCGCAAATCTTGACCCTGTGCAGCAGTGGCGAAGATGAAATAGAAAAGCTTGGCCATTTAGATGTCGGTTTAGGTAAGTTATTCGCACAGTGCTGCCTTAAGTTAATCAAGCAGTCAGACTTACATTTAGCTGTGGATAACATTGTTGCTATCGGCCTACACGGTCAGACTATCAGGCATCGTCCGGACAATTCACCAAAACACAATTTCAGTTTACAAATTGGCGATGCTAATACAGTGGCGGAAGAGAGTGGCATTTTGACCGTAGCAGATTTCAGGCGCCGTGATATCGCCGCCGGCGGGCAGGGAGCCCCATTAGTACCGGCATTTCACGCCAGCATTTTTCACAGCAATAGCTGCGATCGGGTGATTCTAAATATCGGCGGCATGGCCAATGTCACCTTGTTACCTGCAGATACGCAGCAGCCATTGTTAGGTTTCGATACCGGACCCGGCAATGTATTGATGGACGCATGGGTCCAGCAGCATTTAGGATTGGCTTATGATGTGAATGGCGACTGGGCCAGCAAAGGCCAAATAAACCCTGTTCTGCTACAAAAACTTCTCGAGTTGCCATTTTTTTCACAACCCATTCCAAAGAGTACAGGCCGCGAGCAATTTAATTTAGCCTGGATAGAACTTGCTCTACAAAGCCTGAGTGATAACACCCGCCCTGTAGATGTACAGAGAACACTGCTAGAACTCAGCGCCGTGACTATTTGCCAGGAAATACAAAAGCATAAATTTGCCAATGCCGGGTTATATGTCTGCGGTGGTGGTGCGCACAATCAACTGTTAATGACCAGACTGCAACAGCTTTTGCCCAGTGGCAAATCTGTGAGTAGTACAGCTGATTTGAACTTGGATCCCGATTGGGTAGAGGCGACCGCTTTTGCCTGGCTAGCCAGACAGACCTTATTGGGCCTATCTTCCAATTGTGCAACGGTGACGGGTGCTAGAGGCGAGCGTGTTTTAGGGGCGATATTTCAGGCCTGATAACCAGGCCAAAAATGTAAACATCAAACTGTTGTTTCACTTAAAGTGAAAACGAAGAGCCGCAACCACAGGTAGTAGTAGCATTAGGATTGTTAACTAAGAATTGCGATCCCTGTAAGCCCTCTCGATAGTCCACTTCAGAACCTTCCAGATACTGCAAGCTCATAGCATCAACAACCAGACTGACACCTTGCTTAGTAATCACTGTGTCATCTTCCGCTATCTCCTCAACAAAGCTAAACCCATAAGAAAATCCGGCGCAACCACCACCCGTAATATACAGCCGCAATTTCAACTCGTCATTTTCTTCTTCTTCAATCAGGATTTTTACTTTTGATACAGCTGAATCGCTGAATTTTAGTGGATCTTCGAATTCTGACACTTTTTAAATCTCTATCATGTTACTTACGGATCAAAACTATCGCTTAACCTAGGGTTTTAGTCAAGTATTTTTAAAAGCGATACTGAGTTGTTCTGTACTTTATAGCCTGCGGCTGCTGTGACTATTTTCTGTTAACAAAGTCGAAAAAGTTAATATGCATTTGTTTACTCTCGAATATTTTCGCACTGTCCTATCAGCACTGCTATAATCTGCGCCAGTTTGCAGCAAACCCATCTGATTTATTGAGGGTTACTTATTCCTCAATCCGCACAAGGTTGCCATGATAAAAGCAAAATTTTCACTACATAAATTCAGGGACCAGCTGGCCAGCTATGAAGCCCTTCCACAGCTGGTAGCGCTAGGTCTTATTTGCGGTATTGGTTGCGGCTTGCTAATCGCCCTTTTCAGACTGGCAATTGATCTGCCGCTGGCCTATTTACTACCCGAACATGTGGAAAACTTTGAGGCCCTGAGTTCTGGCCAGGCCTTTGCGTTTCCTGTGATCGGTGGTCTGTTACTGGCTCTTATGTACAAATATTGGCCACTGATCAAAAGCAAGGTTGGGGTCGTCCATTTACTGGAACGTCTCGCCTACCATCAGGGACACATCCCGGCGAAAAATTTAATTGCTCAGTTTGTCACTGCTGTTGTGGCACTGATCAGTGGCCAATCAGTGGGGCGTGAAGGTCCGGCGATTTATATGGGCGCCAGCCTTTCCAGTATCTTAGGACAGTTTTTACAAGTGCCGCACAACTCCCAGCGGCTACTGCTCGCCTGTGGTGCCGCCGCTGCAATATCCGCAGCTTTTAATACCCCGTTGGCAGGCGTCATCTTCGCCATGGAAGTTATTTTACTCGATTATACCATCGCCGGTTTCACCCCCATCATTGTCGCCTCTGTCAGTAGTACCTTGGTAATCCGCTTGATTTTTTCGGCTGAGCCCATTTTCGATGCCCCGGCGTTTGCAACTTTGTCCTACCTGGAGATTCCCTGGATATTAGTTCTCGGAGTTGCTATTGGCTGCATCGCAGTTCTGTTTATAAAGCTGATGTTACAAACCCGTAAAGTTCAACATTGGCCCCTAGCTTATAGATTAATACTGGCAGGCGTACTGACCGGCCTGATTGCGATACTTTACCCGCAAGTAATGGGCACAGGCTATGACACTATTTCCGAATCTTTTGCCGGAAAACTAGACCTCAGCCTGCTGCTGGGAATTTTACTCGCCAAGTTAATTTTGACCCCAATCATTTTAGGTTTAGGTGTCCCTGCAGGTCTTATTGGTCCGTCATTATTTATCGGCGCACTGGCGGGTGCGGTGCTTGGCTTTGCCGGCCACTACTTCATTGGTATTCCACTGCAACACGTTGGTTTGTATGCAATGCTGGGGATGGGGGCGATGATGGCGGCAGTGCTGAATGCGCCGCTGGCGGCACTGATCGCGCTGTTGGAGTTAACCTATAGCCCAAATATAATTTTCCCGGGCATGATCGCAATTGTGATCAGCAATTTAACCGCAAGATATGTCTTTAATACCCCTTCAATCTTCTTGGCCTCGCTGCAGGCACAGGGGCTTGATTACCGACTGGAACCCATGGCACAGATACTCACCAGAGCATCTGTGGCAAAAGTAATGACTAAAAATTTCTCGACCAGTGATGCCAAAGTATCATTGCAGCAAGCACAACAGTTAGTTGAAGATGATTTAATCTGGTTGCTGGTTAAAGAATCCGAGCAGCAAACTAATATTTTTCCAGTCACCAATATCGCAAACTTCCTACACCGAGATGTTCTCAACCAAGATGAGTTGATTGACCTGAACCGGATTCCGGCGGAGCGCTATGAAGTGGTAAAGCTAAATCTTCGCGCTACACTACACGAAGCGCTATTGTTAATGGACCTACAAAGCACTGATTTACTTTGTATCTACAACCACAAAGAACAGCTAACCGGCCTATTATCCCGGTCGCAGATTGAAAACTATTACAACAACAAACAGTATGTTTAAACAATTCTGGTGCACAGAGCACGATCAGGGGATAATGCGCCGGACCAGCCACCTCGAATAAAATATCTAGCTTAAGGATTCACACTATGTCCCGCTCAGAACAACTTTTTGCTGCAGCACAACAACATATTCCCGGAGGAGTTAACTCCCCTGTTCGCGCTTTTAAAAGCGTAGGCGGTTCCCCTATTTTCTTCAAAAAAGGCCAAGGTGCGTATTTATTCGATGAAGATGATAACCGCTACATAGATTACGTTGGTTCCTGGGGTCCCATGATTCTCGGACATGCTTACCAGCCAGTGATAGAAGCGGTAAAGTCCAGTTTAGATAACGGTCTCGGCTTTGGTGCCCCGACTGCGGTGGAGACGCTACTCGCTGACAAAGTGTGTGAGATAATGCCGTCTATTGAAATGATCCGCATGGTTAACTCTGGGACTGAAGCCACTATGTCGGCTATTCGCCTGGCTCGTGGCTACACCCAAAGAGACAAAATTGTTAAGTTTGAGGGCTGCTACCACGGACACTCCGACTCTCTGTTAGTCAAAGCGGGATCCGGTGCGCTCACTCTGGGCGAGCCTAACTCCCCAGGTGTACCCGCCTCTCTGGCTGAACATACTATTACCTTAGACTTCAATGACCTTGATGGTGTGCAGCGAGCTTTCGCGCAAATCGGCGAGCAGATTGCCTGCATTATCGTCGAACCCGTTGCCGGCAATATGAACTGTATTCTTCCTGTGGAAGGCTTTTTACAGGGCTTACGGGATGTCTGTGATCAATACGGTACTGTACTGATATTTGATGAGGTAATGACTGGTTTTAGGGTGGCACTGGGAGGCGCGCAGCAAGCTTTTTCTGTCACCCCAGACTTAACCACCTTAGGTAAAATCATTGGTGGCGGTCTACCGGTTGGCGCATTTGGCGGCAAGCGCGAAATCATGCAACAAATAGCACCGCTGGGACCGATTTATCAAGCGGGTACTCTTTCGGGTAACCCTCTGTCTATGCAAGCAGGTCTGGCTATGCTCAATGCCCTGAGTGCCGATAGCAGTATTTATCAACAGCTCAGCGCCAAGTCAGAATTCCTTACTCAGGGAATTGAAGCGGTTGCTGCTGCGGCGGGAATTGCATTGAGTAGCAGCTATATAGGCGGCATGTTTGGCATATTTTTCACCGAACAAGAGACTGTCAGCAGTTTTGCGCAGGCAACTTCTTGTGATACGCAACGCTTTGCCAAGTTTTTCCATGGCATGTTAAAGCAGGGAGTCTATCTGGCCCCCTCCGCTTATGAAACCGGCTTTATGTCTGCAGCTACCAGTGAGGCAGATATTGAACAAACCATCGCGGCGGCCGCTCAGGTATTTAAATCATTGTGATGCTGACACTGACGAGTTTAGTGCTGGTTATCTGCAGCCTGTTTTCGGCACTGTTACTCTACCGGCAACCGAGCAGGCTTAGTGATCGGAGCAAAAACATTGCCGGTATTATTAGTGTATGTTGCACTTTTATCGCTGCAGCTGCGCTATTGCCGTTATTTTTCGACCCTAACAGTGAAGACTCTGAAGTGTTTTTATTAATGCTTGAGAACTTACTGCAATATTTGGCACTGCCACTGCTGTGCTCCGCTTATTTGAGTATCAGTTTAGCAAAGAGCTTTAGTCGTGCCACATGGGGCCGTTGGAGCTTAGTGCTACTGGCTATCTTTGAGCTGTGCCGCCGCGCAGAAGTTGGAGATTACTACAGCGCAACGATCGCCATGGGTACTAGCTTGCTGTTTGCAGTGAGTTTGTTTTATCGCATCACAGATTATAGTTTATCGTCGCTGCTGACCCGCTTTCTAGCAACAATCAGTTACGCTGCTTCAGCACTGTTGTTTGCCAAAAATTATTCACTGTTGGAAACACCTGATGTAAGTTATTTCAATCTCTGCCTGGGGCTCGCTCTGATTCTGTTTAGTTTAGTCTTCACTAAAAAATTAGCACTGATCAAAGACTGAGGCATTTCGATATAGAATCGATACTTTACCTCCCCTAGGGATTACGGCTTAATCACAACTAAAAAACCAAGCGTATTCGCTTGGTTTTTTATGGATAAAGCCACTCACTAGGTTAACATCTATACTCAGTAGCTTTGAGATTTCTGGAAAGCTTGGTTAGCCCCTACAGTATCACCCGCTTGCGATCGTATTTTAGCCAGCGCACTCCACAACCTTCTCAATTTGGTACTCTGCCCAGCAGCCACTGCTATGCCCTTTAACACAAATTGCTCTGCTTGGGCAAACTCAGCTAATTGACGATGCACTTCTCCCAGCGACTGATAAACTTCAGGATCCTTCGGTGATATCCGCAACGCGCGCTCTAAGCTGGATTGTGCCGCCCTCAATTTACCGCTAGTAGTCTGATATTTTGCGGTGTTTAACAACGCAACTGTGGCCTGATTTTGCACTGAAGCAGTGACTTCCGGCGCCTTAGTTTGCGTGCTGGCCTGGGTATTTAAATTTGCCCCGCTACTGTTAGAGGCTTTAAACTTAGGCCTGATTTTTAATGCAGTGACTTCTGCTGTACTTTGCTGCCCGCCTACTGATCGGGTTATTTTATTGTCAGCCTCTAAAGATCGATCTTCAACTTTCACCGACTGCAACCCTGAGACGCTGCAACCCGATAATACTGTCAGCGCAACAACTGCGGTTAGCTTGCTATTGCGAAAAACACTTCTCATAGTTATTCCTAAACTCTAATTATTAATTTACTCTCAATAGGTACTGAAAGGTCCGGATATTTAAACTGCTTTTTTATAGTGTAACAATCATTAATTACCAAATATACGTTCAAGCCAGCTGGGCGCTGGCTTAGATTGATTAACTTTTGGCTGAGCACTGTCACTAGTGCCGCAATCATAGCTGTACGCGGGACTCTCTCCGCTCCTAAAAGGCATTCGCTGACTGTTATCACAGCCAGGGTCTACACTGTAACCTGTCGCTATATCTATATTGGCGAACTCTATTCCCTCTGGGACGGCTGATTGTAGCGGCTGTAGTGATTCAGATTGCATATATGCTGTCCAGACCCGCAATGCCCCTGATGAGCCAGTAAAAGGCAATGATTTGTTATCGTCTCTACCCAACCAGACTACCGCTAACTTATTCCCGGAGAATCCAGCAAACCAACTATCTCTCTGATCATTACTGGTTCCGGTTTTACCGGCCAAGCCCATCTTTGGTGAGATTTTAGCATTGGCATAACGCCCTGTCCCTACACTCACCACTTGCTGCATGGCAAATTGCAATTGATAGATAGACTGAGAGTTAACCACTTGCTTTACTTTAAAAGGATATCGGGATAGCTCTCGCCCCTGTTTATCTGTTACTGAGCGTATCGCCCGCATTGGCATTAAAAACCCGTTAGCAGCTATGGTTTGATACATAGTTGCAACTTCTAGCGGTGTCATCCCCTGAGCACCGAGTAACAGTGAAGGGTACTCTTTGATCTCACGGGTAATACCTAAAGTATGGATAGTTTTTATTACATTATCCAAACCTAATTCCATACCTAACCTAGCGGTAGATAAGTTGTAAGACTTGGCCAAGGCGAGATAAAAAGGGACATTCCCATGAGTTTTTTTATCAAAATTCTTCGGCTGCCAAGGCTTAGATCCTGCTATTGGTACAGAAACAGCTTCGTCCTGGAGCATGGTTGCCAAATTATAGCCACGTTGTAGTCCGGTGAGATAAACCGCAGGCTTTATCAGTGAACCAATGGGGCGCACTGCGTCTATGGCTCTATTAAATCCTTGATAGCGCGTGCTTTTACCACCAATAATAGCCAACACTTCCCCGGTCTGCGGATCAGTGACCACCATACTTGCCTCAAGGTCACTGGCTTTTTTGCCGTATTTTTTTTGCAGAGCAGTAATGCTCTCAGCCAGTGATTTTTCCGCTTTAGCTTGGGCGATAGGATCTAAGCTGGTAAAGATACGCAAACCTTCGGAACTGAGATCTTCATCGTTGTAACTCTGCTTTAGTTTTCTTCTGACTAGATCTAAATAGGCAGGATAGGCCCCTTTATGTAGGCTCTTCTGTCTGACTACCCCCAGTGGTTTAAGAATATTCTGACGGTATTCTGTGTCGCTGATATCACCGTTTTCAGCCATCACCCTAAGCACCAAGTTTCGCCTGTCTTTGGCACGCTCTGCGCGCCTTCTCGGATCGTAATACGAGGGACCTTTGACCATAGCCGCTAACAGTGCCACTTGATGCAATTGTAATTCACTGATAGGTCTGGCAAAGAAGTATTGCGCCGCTAAACCAAACCCATGAATACCCCTGGCTCCCTCTTGGCCTAAGTAGACCTCATTTAAATACGCTTCTAGTATTTCATCTTTTGAGTAGCGAAAATCCAACACTATAGCCATCGGCATCTCAATCAACTTACGGATTAAAGTACGCTCGGAAGTGAGGTAGAAGTTTTTTATCAACTGTTGAGTTAAAGTACTGCCGCCTTGAACAAATCGACCCACCCGTAAATTGACCCACATTGCCCTGGCAATACCTTTAGGAGAAATGCCAAAATGCTGGTAATAGCTACGATCTTCGATGGCTATCAAAGCATCAACCAGCCCCCTTGGGGCCTGAGATAAGCGAATCAGGTCTCGATCTTCGTTATTCTTTGGATAGATACCGCCGATCAATATTGGCTCTAATCGGGTAATAGAAATTGGGCTACCATTTTCTGCACTAATAGCGCTGATAGCGCCTTGATTAAAACTGATAGTTAATAGTTGAGAGACTTCAATACCGTCGCTAAATTCAAACCCACGGCTATATATTTTCACTCTGGTTGAAGCGATCTCTGCTTCTCCCGGCAGTTTAGCCTTTTTAACAAAACGATAACCTAAACCCTTAAGCTCTACTTTTAAATCGGTAATACTGATTTCCAAACCGCTGTACAGATCTAGTGGACGGGCATAAACTTTGGCAGGGATTGACCAGCGCTTACCTTCAAATTTCTGACGAATTTGCGCATCCAGGTAAAACAGTCCCACCGCTAAAAAGAGCATTAAAATAATACTGAGTTTTAATGTGAAGGATAAAAGCCAACGCCAAACCCGAGCTTTTCTAGTCTGCTTGATAGTTTTTTTGCTTTTGACAGCTTTAGTGGACGCTTTTTTTCGACTGACCATGAATTCCAGCTATGTATTTAAAAAATTGGACATTATTGTACAATTCCCAGTGGCTCCTTTATAGAGCCTTGGCAGCTTTTCTAGTATAGTTATTTGCCGTTACAGGCGATAGCCCAGTATGTTACAGATAATTGCTTGCTGACAACGGTAATAGTTCAATAGCGTCTTTAACATAGGTCATTATGTCTCCAAGTTTAATCACAGCATTGCAAAACCCCGCATGCTATCCACATGCTGTCAGCAGTCCTATACAGATCATAGAAACTCAAGTTTCTTGGTTACTGTTAACCGGTGAATTTGCCTATAAGTTGAAAAAAGAGCTAGATTTTGGTTTTTTAGATTTTTCTACTTTAGACAAACGGCAGTTTTATTGCGAGGAAGAACTACGACTCAATCAGCGTTTGGCACCTGACATTTATCAGTGTGTGGTAGTCATCACAGGTGATATTGATCAGCCTCAGGTTTCTAATGCAGATCACCGCCAGCTGATCGACGAATGCCCCGAAAATCCCGCATCAGTATTAGAATACGCTGTGCGGATGCAGCAATTTGACCCACAGTGTGGTCTGGATGACTTATTAAAACAAAATAAATTTGCCTCTGTTTGGATTGACCAACTGGCGGAACATATTGCTCAGTTTCATCTGCTATTGCCCACAGTCACTTACAATAGCCCCTGGGGTGAGGCAGATAATATTTGGCAGTTAGTGTCGGATAATTATTTACATACGTTAGATTTCTGCAGCGATCCCACAGACCAGCACCAACTGCAGAGCCTCTACCAACAGACCACTGCGGATTACGCAGCCCTCACTGAAATCTTCAAAGACCGGCGCAAGCAAGGCTTTATCAGAGAGTGCCATGGGGATTTACACTTAGGCAATGTCACTTTCCATGAAAATAAATTGCGCTTATTTGACTGTATAGAATTTAATTTACAATTTCGCTGGATAGACACTTGCTCAGATCTGGCCTTTTTGTTGATGGATTTGGAAGCGAACAATAAACACGCCTGGGCAAACCGTACGTTGAACCGCTACCTGGAAATTACCGGTGATTATCAGAGTTTGCACTTACTTAACTTCTACAAAAGTTTTCGTTCAATGGTTAGGGCTAAAGTGGCAACTTTAGGCAATCAAGCAAACCACGATATTTTTCTTAAGTACCTGTATCTGAGCCAATCATACCAACGCAAAAACACCCCCAAGTTAATGATTATGCATGGCTTATCAGGAAGCGGGAAGAGCTATTTAAGTCACAAGATAATAGAAAAAATAGCAGCCATACGCATTCGTTCAGAGACAGAAAGACAGAGAATACACAAAGAATTGCTTAAAAAGGGTAAAAAAATTGAGCTACATAGCCCTGAAATTAATGCCCGTTTATCCCAATATTTGCTAAAGCTCACTGAGCAAATACTCAATATTGGCTATACCGTGATCGTTGACGGTACTTTTCTCAAGCAACATTTCAGACAAAATTATATCAATATTGCGCAGCGTCTCAATCTGCAAATGCAAATAATTAGCTGTCACTGCGATCGCAAATTACTCTCCGCTAGATTAGTCAAGGGAATAAATACCCGAGCAGTAGACAGTAATTTTTTTGTTGAGCGCCTGGCACATCAACAGAGCTACCAGCAACCCTTAAGCGAACAAGAATTATCCATGCAAGTCAGGGTAGACACCGATAACGATCAAGCCATAGCAGAATTCCTCGAGCATATTGTTACTGATGTCAGTTAAGACTGAAAGCCTGACACAAACGACGCTAGCGAACACCAGAGGTATCTCATTAGATGATAAAGAATATATTGTTGTCGCTAAAAACGGCGAGATTTTTGTCTATCTGAATCGCTGCCCGCATTTAAACACTACCCTCAACGACCAGCACGATCAGTTTTTGGATCAGCATAAAAACTTTATCCGCTGCGCCAGGCACAATGCTTTATTCACTATTGATCAGGGACTTTGCATTAAGGGCCCCTGCAATGGTCAAAAGCTACAGAGAGTGAGCGGTGAAATTGTCGGGGATCAGCTGTTGATCGAAAGCTAGAGAGCAATTTTCAGGTAAACAAAAGCGGGTCTGATACCCGCTTCCAACCTTCTAGCCATTAAATCTCATTGCAGCAAGTCCTCACTAGAGAGTCCATTACTTTCAATAATATCCCGTAACTTGCGCAGGGCTTCTACTTGTATTTGCCTAACCCTCTCGCGGGTTAAACCTATTTCTTTGCCCACTTCTTCCAGTGTACTCATACCATAACCGCGCAGTCCAAAGCGTCTTGAGAGCACTTCAGCATGCTTACCTGGCAGGTCATCCAGCCAGTGATCTAAGCTACCACTTAGATTATTACTCTGCAGTACTATACTCGGATCAAAGCTCTCACTGGCGGGTACTGTCTCCACCACCGTTTTGTCTGAACCGGCAATAGGTACATCAATGGAGACTACTTTTTCATTCAGACTGAGAATTTTTTCTACGCAGCTCACCGGTTTGTCGACGACTTCAGCTATCTGCTCAACTGTCGGCTCGTGGTCTAGCTTCTGCGCCAATTCACGGGAGGCGCGTAAATACACATTCAGCTCTTTTACGACATGAATTGGCAGACGGATAGTGCGAGTTTGGTTCATTATAGCGCGTTCAATCGTCTGTCTAATCCACCAAGTGGCATAAGTGGAGAACCTAAAGCCTCGCTCCGGATCAAATTTTTCGACCGCGCGGATCAAGCCTAAATTTCCCTCTTCGATGAGGTCTAGCAGCGACAGGCCACGATTAATATAACGTCTTGATATCTTAACGACTAAACGTAAGTTACTTTCGATCATACGTTTACGGGACTTCTCACAGCCCTTTAAGGACAAACGTGAAAAATAGACTTCTTCCTCTGCACTGAGCAGCGGTGAAAAACCAATTTCATTTAAGTAGAGTTGTGTGGCATCGAGGTTTTTTTCATTCATCAAATCTTTATGGGCCTGGCTGCCACGTCCGCGCCCCGTTGCTTTTGCTGCTGCAGGCCGCAACGCAATCCCTACGTTGTTACTCGCTTTTTCAACCTTGCCATATTCCATGACATGAGATTGAATTTTGCTGTTCATTTCGGCTTCTTGACTTTCCGTTTTCAAGATATCCATTGTGCAAACCCTTTTCTCAAAGTTAATGAGACCAATCCACGATTATTTTTTCGGTAAATACCTCAGCGGATTGACTGGTTGACCATCCCTTCTAATTTCAAAATGAAGGATTGTTTTTATGGTGCCGCTACTCCCTATTTCGGCAATCTTTTTTCCTCCTTTGATGGTTTGATTTTCACTCACCAATATAACACTATTATGCGCGTAGGCACTTAAATACTGCGGTGAATGTTTTATGATGATTAGATTTCCATAGCCTAAAATACCATTACCCGCGTAAACCACTTTGCCACTGGCTGCCGCAGACACTGCTTCTCCAGTATTTCCGGAGATATCTAATCCTTTGTTTTCTCTGTTAAAATTGCTGATTACACGGCCTTTAGCTGGCCAGGACCAACGTACATTTCCCGCTACTGCAGTAGCGACAACGCGCTTAGTATTGTTTTTACTATTTGCTGTTGTGCTTTTAATTGTAGTCGTTTTTTTCGATAACGCCTTGTTTTTCTGACTATTTGTTGGTTTTTTAGTGTTACCACTAACAGACACTGAAATAGATTTGTTCACTTTTGGAAGGGCTTTTTTAGAGGTCGATTTAACCTGTATTACTTGCCCCTTATAAATTAAATTTTCTTTGTTAATCGCATTATTTTGTGCCAACTGGCGAAAGTCTAGCCCATATCTCCAGGCAATAGAGTACAAAGTATCGCCAGATTTTACTTTATATGTCTCAGGGGCAGTTTCAATTAAGCGCCTGGCGGTTGAAACAGTGCTTTTAGACGCTGTATTTTTTGTTGATATCTCGCTCACGGGAGCATAGCCCGTTGTGCAACCGCCCATCCCTAGCAGCACAGCGAGTATAAAGATCCTTTTGCCAGCCGCTAAATAGTTAAATGAAAAATTAGCGATGCCAAGCTCTGTATAAGGGCTGGGAAATATACCCATAGCAGAGCAACACAATGGCTGGACCTTGGCCAATTGTCTGAGATAGCGGATGGCCATTTTATTGCCCGCTGAGCGTGTCTTAAAGGTTATTCTGATTTTTGTATTATCGACTTTCACAGGCAAAAGCTTCTACTCCCCGCAAAGTCTGAGCAGCTAGATCCATGCAGGCAACTCGCATGTCTATTATTAGCACCCAACCTGGATACGACATTGAGGTCTTGGAACCTTCTATAAGGCAGATACGTTCCGAGTTTATTCGCATATTGCTTTGACATAAAAGTAAAAACAATTCCTATTTTTATTTTTAAATACAGTCCTAAAACCTAAACTACTGGCTTTTTCCAATCAAATTGCCACGTTCGAATAGCAGAATTATTGCTGCCCCTAAGAGTGCCAGTAAACAGGCGGTCACTAAGTAGGAATCGGCCCCGGTCAACTGCTGATAGAGAAAGGGGGATACATTTTGCTGTAAGTCGGCCACTTCTGCACCTTGACTATTAAGCCGGGTAGATAAGGTCTCTTTCCATGGCCATACCTTATTTAGCGACCCCAATAAAAAACCCGTCAACAGTGCTAATGTTAAGTTTTTATAGTGCTGAAAAAGCCAGTTTAATACTCTGGAAAAGCATAGCAGCCCAGCCAGACAACCTAGGGCAAAAACCGCTAAAACCATGATATCTGCACTCTTCACTGCAGTGAGAACATAGCTGTAAAGCCCCAGTAACAGCAAGATAAATGAACCGGAGATACCCGGCAAGATCATTGCGCAAATGGCCAACATACCGGCAAAAAATACATTTAACATACTCGGCTCTAGCACTGATGCTGTCATATTAGTCAGGCTAAAGGAGATAAAAGTTCCCGCGATAAACAACGCGATGCACGTTTTACCCCAGCGCTCTATACTTTTTGCTAAAACCACAGTCGAGGCGCAGATCAGACCAAAGAAAAATCCCCACAGAACTTGAGGGTAATGTGCTAATGAATACAACACAACATTGGACAGCAAGATAATACTGCTGAGCATTCCCAATAGCAGTACACTGAGGAAACTACCATTAATATAGCTCCAACAGGCCGCTAGCCCCTGCTGATACAATATTTTAACGGCTGCTGGGCCGAGCCTGCTCAACGCTTGAAGCAGTTCCTGATAGATGCCGCTAATAAAAGCGACTGTGCCCCCAGACACCCCGGGGACAGCATCTGCAGCTCCCATCAGGCACCCTTTTAGCAATAACTTACAATATTCTTTTTTAGTGCGCTGCAAATGAACCTCAACTCTATAAAGTGATTAATAACCATGCTTCAAACGCTCTGTCTAAAACTAGATATTAGACTGTATCGACCAGCGTTTTCAGCTGATAATTCCGGATAATAAAGGGACGAAGTTAACCGCTTCTACGACCTTAGTTTGGTAGTTGGAGGCCGATTTTTTAATGATTAATTTTAATTGTTGCCCCTGGTCGGCCCCTACGGGTATGACCATAGTGCCGCCTATCGCCAATTGCGTTAACAATTCAGCTGGCACTTGATCCGCAGCGGCTGTGACTAAAATTGCATCATAGGGCGCATATTGCGCTAAGCCCATCCCGCCATCGCTATGTTGCAGCGTTACGTTATTTATCTGCATGGCCTGCAGCCTTACTTTTGCCCTCTCCTGCAGAGGTTTTATGCGTTCAACTGAATATACATTGTCGACCAGTTGCGCCAATATAGCCGTCTGATAACCAGAACCTGTTCCCACTTCAAGTACTTTTCGCACAGGCTTATTTGCCAGCAGTAACTCGGTCATTTTTGCGACAATATAAGGTTGCGAAATTGTCTGATTAAAACCTATCGGCAAGGCATTATTTTCGTAGGCACCGTGCGCCAGTGCCTCATCAATGAATATGTGTCTCGGGGTGCTCTGTATTGCCTTTAATACCTCTGTGGACATTATCCCCTGTGCCTCTAAACTTGCCACTAACCTATCTCTGGCTCTCTGCGACGTCATACCACTGCCACGCAAGTTAAATTTCTCAGCCACTAAACTTCCTCCAACCAATCTTCAACGTTATCAATGACTGCATAATTAGTCATATCAAAATGTACCGGTGTTATTGAGACAAAACCTTGTTCTATCGCATAAAAATCTGTGCCAGGACCATTATCTATCGCCGTCCCAACCCCTGCAATCCAGTGCCTGACTATTCCTCTTGGATCAACACATTCGATGGGGGGCTGAGACACAGATCTATGTCCTAACCGGGTGACATGTATTCCTTTTATCTGCTCAATAGGTACATCCGGCACATTCACATTGAGCACCGTTCGCGGCACTGCCTGCAAAGATTTAAGCCTTAAAATCAAATCTTTAGCAATAATAGCTGCGGTATCATAATATCTCGGATGAGCATTTGCTATCGATATAGCAATGCCAGCTAACCCCAGCGTTCGACCTTCCATTGCCGCCGCCACTGTTCCGGAATACAGCACATCATCACCTAAATTAGCCCCGGCATTAATACCTGAGACAACCACTTGTGGGACAAAATCAAAAGTACCAGACACACCCAGGTTGACACAGTCAGTGGGGGTACCATCAATTCCGATAAAACCATTGCTGTGCACATGGGAGCTCAGCGGACGGTTTAAAGTCAAAGCATTACTGGCTGCTGATCTATTGCGGTCCGGAGCGATAACTTGGACCTCGGCGACGGTTGCCAGTGCAGCTTGCAGGGCCAAAATACCCGGTGCTAAAACACCGTCATCATTAGATACTAATATTTTCATCATGATCTTGATCCCGCGTCTGAATAGTCACACAGCTCCCTCAACACGCTGGTTGCGAAAGATCCTGGGGGGAGATCAAAACTAATTCGCCACACTCCGGGCTCTACACAGACACTTTGCAAGTTGCCCGCAAGTAATCGAATTGAACGCCGCTCCTGAGATAGCCCCATATATTCCAGGCGTTCGATTATGTCTGCGTATTCTGCGAGTAACTCTTGCTCCCATTGCCCTGCAGTCTCAGTCACTATCGACCGCCCTCTGCCACACATAGGACCGGTCAGATGCAAGTCTAATTCCTGCATACGGATAGTTAAAGCATCTATATCATCGGCTACAAAATGGCTCTTACTTCCATCTAGCATCAGCACATCACCAGCCATTATTTTTGACCAGAGCTGATCTTGTATACGCACAGAGAGCAAGTGATTAAAAAACCAGGAGCGAACAGCAGAAATATACAAACCCTTCTTGTTGCGGTTGCGCTCTTTGAACTCTTCTTTAAGCAGGGAAATACCGCGGCTTAAGTTGCCTCCGGCTATGCCAAAACGCTGCTCGCCAAAATAATTCGGCACGCCTTTCTCTATCATGGCCAAACGCCGCGCAAATTCAATGTCATCACCCACACCGCGTAAACACAGACTAAATCTATTGCCTTTAAGTGCACCTGTGCGTAACTTTCTACTGTGCTTTTGCACTTCCAGTACTTCTATACTGGCGCTGTTAAATGCCTGCATCGAGATAGTCTTGACACCGGGCAGACAAACACTGAACCACTGTTCAGTAATTGCATGCCGGTCTTTCTTGCCGGCGTAGCCAATCTCTTTACTAGTGACTTTAAAAAACTGAGCCAGCAGTTTGGCCACCCAATCACTATTTTCGCCATTTTTACGTATTTTAATGTACCAGTGCTCACCCTCGCCATCAGGCTCGAAAGCGGGAATTTCGCTGACCAGAAAATCTTCATTACTGGTTCTGATTACCGCGCTGCATTGCGGCTTGCCGTAGAGGTACTGATAATCCGTAGGGTATCTATTCATTGTCAAAACTTGTGCCTTGTACTGTTTAAATTTTATGGCTTACAGCTATTGCCTAGTATTTTCTATTAACTGATAAAAAGTCTCATCCGGTTTAACCATGCCCAGTTCACTTCTGGCACGCTCTTCGATAGCAGCTAAACCTTTGCGCAAGTCGATAACTTCTGCTTCAAGCCGATGATTACGCAACAATAATTTATCATTTTTTGCAGTTTGCGAGCCAATTTCACGTTTCAATTCGGCTATTTCCAACACATTGGCTTCTCCAAACCACATTCTATACTGCAGCCCGGCCAGTAATATCAACAACCCCAACAACAAAAATCTATACATGTTTTTTCCAGGATATATAACACTGAATCCAAAATCCGAGGATTTATTGATACTCATCTTTTGCAACAAGTGGGTAAAATCAACCTACAGATTCAATATATCTCGACTGCAGGAAAGAGCATAATTGTTATTTTGCAGTTATTATTCTGTGTAAATTTGAAATTATGCAACACCGTCCAATAGTTTAAAGTTTTTGACACAGAAAACAAAGAAAAAGGGAGCTAAAGCTCCCTTCCCAGATGTTCGAATCAGTCATATGTTTCAAGTATGCACTCAATGCCACTAAAACTGATTCTGCCCTTAATTATTGCTGCCCTTTAATTTCAGAGCGTCCGTTATACACAGCTTTGTCAGCCAACTCTTCTGCAATACGCAGTAATCGGTTGTATTTAGCGACTCTATCAGAGCGAGACAGGGAACCGGTTTTGATCTGCCCAGCCGCTGTACCCACAGCCAGATCGGCAATGGTTGTATCTTCAGTTTCACCCGAGCGGTGTGAGATAACCACACTAAACCCAGCATCTTTAGCCATTTTTATGGCATCCAGAGTTTCAGAGAGTGAACCAATTTGATTGAATTTTATCAGAATAGAGTTACCGATGTTCTCATCTATTCCGCGTTGTAAAATTTTGGTATTTGTCACAAACAAATCGTCACCAACCAACTGTACTTTATCGCCAATTTTCTTGGTCAGAGTCGCCCAGCCATCCCAATCAGACTCATCCATACCATCTTCAATAGAGAGGATCGGATAGTTGGCAGCCAGATCCGCTAAATAATCACTAAATCCTGCTGAGTCAAAGGATTTGTTGTCACCACCCAAATGGTACTGACCTTCGGAGTAGAACTCTGAAGCGGCACAATCCAGAGCCAGTGTAACATCCACTCCAAGCTCATAGCCGGCATTGGCAACCGCTTCTTTGATAACCACCAGAGCTTCTTCATTAGAGGACAAGTTTGGTGCAAAACCGCCTTCATCACCGACTGCTGTACTTAAACCACGGGCAGACAATACCGCTTTCAGGGCATGAAATATTTCCGTACCGCAACGCAATGCCTCGGCGAAATTACTAAAGTTTACCGGCTGTACCATAAACTCTTGAATGTCCACATTGTTGTCTGCATGTTCGCCACCATTGATGATATTCATCATTGGCACCGGAAGTGAGTACTCACCTGGGGTATTATTTAAGTCAGCTATATGAGCGTACAAAGGTACATTTTTGTGCACTGCTGCCGCTTTAGCCGCTGCCAGTGAAACCGCTAGAATGGCGTTTGCGCCTAAGTTCTCTTTGTTTTCTGTGCCATCTAAAGCCAACATTTTGTCATCCAGGGCGCGCTGATCCAGGGCATCCATACCGACAAGTGCATCGCGAATCGGACCATTTACTCCAGCCACCGCCTTTAACACACCTTTACCTAAATAGCGGCTCTTATCCCCATCCCGTAACTCTAATGCTTCTCTGGATCCTGTAGATGCGCCAGAGGGTGCACAAGCAGTGCCAAATGCGCCACTCTCAAGTGTCACGTCAGCTTCTATAGTAGGGTTTCCTCTAGAATCTAAAATCTCTCTCGCCTGAATCTTCGCTATAAGCGCCATTTCTCTCTCCTGAGCTGCTAACTCATCTAAATAATTTAATGTATTTTTATGCTCAATTCTCCAACCTTCACGGCTATGAGCCCAAGCTACTAATCAGCCGCTAGCTGAATTTTCACCTAGCAAAAGTGTCAATATGGCCAAGACAATCATGGCTTAATAAGCACTTTTCCACTAACAATGCTCTGTGGCACTTTTATAATATTTTTGTTAATAAGCTAAAAGGGCTGCGCCGGTATATAGCGCGCATAAATAAGGAGCCTTTAGCTCCTTATTGTTTAAACATTGATTAATGATTACAGTTCACTGCTGCGCTTTTGCTCCGCGAGTGCCGCCTCGATAAAGCCGGTAAACAAACCGTGTCCATCACGGGGGTCAGAGGTAAATTCCGGATGGAATTGACAGGCGACAAACCAAGGGTGATCTGCAACTTCAATCACTTCTACTAATTCTCCGTCACTGGAGCGTCCGGCAATAAACAAGCCCGCTGCCTCTAACTGTGCCACATAGTTGTTGTTGACCTCAAAGCGATGACGGTGACGTTCCACTATCTCAGTGCTGCCATAACAATCCGCAATGGTCGACCCTTCTGTAAGTTGACACTCTTGTGCGCCAAGTCGCATAGTTCCACCGAGATCGGTATCTTGATTTCGAGTTTCAATTTTTCCTTCACTGTCGGTCCACTCAGTAATTAAACCAATTACCCGGTGCTCTGCATCCTGATCAAATTCGCTGGAGTTGGCTCCCGCTAGACCTGCACAGTTACGGGCAAATTCAATCACGGCAACTTGCATACCTAAACAGATGCCTAAGTAGGGGATTTTATTTTCACGGGCATATTTAACCGCGGCAATCTTACCTTCTATACCGCGCTCACCAAAGCCACCTGGGACTAAGATAGCACTTACGCCCTTTAGAGCATCAATTCCATCACGCTCAATGCGTTCAGAATCGATATAATCTATTTTGACTTTCTTACGTAACTTGATACCGGCATGCGAGATAGCTTCAATCAGTGACTTGTAAGCATCCAGCAGCTCCATGTATTTACCGACCATGGCGATACGAACTTCACCTTGCGGATTTAGATGTGCATCGGCAACTCGGGTCCACTCGGTCAGATCGGCTGGCGGCACATCAATGGCAAAATGTTCCACCACTAAATCATCGACATTCTGCTCCCACAAAATCTGTGGAATATTGTAGATAGTATTAGCGTCCGGCAGAGAGATCACTGCCCGCTCTTCGACGTTAGTGAACAGTGACAGTTTGCGACGCGAGTCATCGGGAATAGCATGGTCTGAGCGGCACACCAAAATATCAGGTTGAAGACCTATTGAGCGCATCTCTTTTACCGAGTGCTGGGTAGGTTTGGTTTTAGATTCACCTGCCGTCGCTATATAGGGCACCAGGGCCAAGTGCATAAACAAGGTACGCTTGTAGCCCAGCTCGGCTCTCATCTGTCTAATGGCTTCGAGGAACGGCTGCGACTCGATATCACCAACAGTACCACCCACTTCCACCAGAGCCACATCAACGCCTTGAGCGCCTTTGATTATACGGCGTTTAATTTCATCGGTTATATGCGGAATAACTTGTACAGTTCCGCCTAAATAATCACCGCGTCGCTCTTTATTTAATACCGATTGATAGACCCGACCCGTGGTAAAGTTGTTACTTTTCTTCATAGTCGTGCGGATAAAGCGTTCATAGTGACCTAAATCGAGATCGGTCTCGGCACCATCCTCAGTAACAAAAACTTCCCCGTGTTGATAGGGGCTCATAGTCCCGGGGTCAACGTTGATATAGGGGTCTAGTTTTAGCATAGTGACCTTGAGGCCACGAGCTTCTAAAATAGCGGCAAGTGAAGCCGCTGCAATGCCTTTGCCCAATGAGGACACAACACCGCCTGTGACGAAAATATAACGCGTCATGAAGAACCTGTTTGATTAAATATTGAGGAAAAAAAAGTGCTACTTAGATGGCATTGCAGTCTAGCAAAATGTTGGCTATTTCTCAATCACAATGGCTGCCAATCGAGACTAAAATAAGATTTATTTTGCCCTTGTTTCAGCCACCCCTGACAGATACAGATACCGGGAATCGCCACCAGTTGGTCTGCGTACATTAACAGCGGCCAGTTATCTCTCAACCAGGGTGGGATCTGCTGCTGTTGCATAATTTTGCTAAACTTCTTTCGCGGTCGATTAACCGCGGTCACTTGTAGCCCGCGACTTTTACTGGTCAGGTACATACCTGAGACAAATTCTACGCCGCACTCAGCCCTTTGCCAGTTTAAAGAGCCGTGACTGGTAATATATGACATTTGTCCGCAGCGTAGCTCAGGCCAGGGCTGTATCTGGATAGAATCATCTAGCAGGTATAACCGCTGTTGATAACGACGCAATTTGTATGAACCCAGCTGACAGAAACCATTACCATCGGCGGCACTGTTAATCACATCTTTTACTATTCGCTGCAGCTCTTTTCTGGACACTGATCTGGCGGTCGCATCGACCAGCCAATGGCGCAACAAGGCTATACCTTTTGGCTGATCAAAGCAGTGCCAGCGCTGTAAATCTAAAGTATTAGCACGAGTGATTGCAGCGACATCAACTGCCAAATAGCTTGCCAAAAGTTTTTGTTCGCTATCTAGTAACTGTGCAGATACTGCCATCTGCTGCGCAGCTTTATGCCAGTGCTGGCTGATAGGTGCAAGCACGCGATGGCGGATATAGTTGCGATCGTAATCCAAACAGTCATTACTGGGATCGTCAACCCAGGCTAGCTGTTGCTGATCGGCGTATTGCTGCAGAGCATTTCTCGGTGATTGTAACAGGGGTCTAAATAGATATCCCGCAGCTATTCGGCGCAGCTGTGGCATCGCTGATAGCCCCTTAGCACCGGCACCGCGAATTAAACGAAACAATAAGGTTTCAGCCTGATCATTGGCGTGATGCCCCAATAACAGACAGTCGCCTGGCTGCAAAAAATTTTCGAAACACTGGTAGCGAGCATCTCTGAGTTGTTGCTCACTGCCACCGCCTGGGGATATGCTGAAACTGTGCAGGGGAATATCACGCTGCTGACACTGCTGCCGACAAAAATTTTGCCAGTCGTGCGCTGCGCTTTGTAGTTGATGGTTGACATGTATGGCTACTACAGGAGCACCAGCCTCTGCCAGGGTTCGATGCGCCAGATCCAATACCACTATTGAATCCAGGCCTCCACTTAACGCTATCACCCAACGTTGCACTTTGAGATTACTGATCTGCGGTGAACCGCAGCGCTCGGCAAACTGCTGAGTAATAGTCATAAAAATTCTTAAATGTTATGCATTTAAACCGTAGGACATCAAACGCTGGTATCGGCGCTCGAGCATATCATCAACTGACAGCTCAGACAAAATAGCCAGCGATGAAACTAACTGAGTTTTTAAGGTTGCAGCCAGTTCCCTCGGAGATCTATGCACTCCACCTAAAGGCTCCGGAATCACCTCATCCACTAAACCTAATTCGAATAATCTGTCAGAGGTAATGCCCATGACTTTAGCGGCCTCTGGGGCCTTATCGGCGCTCTTCCAGAGTATTGATGCACATCCTTCAGGAGAAATAACAGAATAGGTTGAGTATTGCAGCATCATCAACTTGTCGCAAACGCCTACAGCCAGAGCGCCGCCTGATCCACCTTCACCAATCACTGTAGAGATGATCGGTGTTTTAAGCTGAGACATCTTAGCTAAGTTGAAAGCGATAGCTTCACTTTGGCCACGCTCTTCAGCGCCAATTCCAGGATAAGCTCCAGGAGTGTCAATAAAAGTTAAGATAGGCATTTTAAAACGCTCAGCCATTTCCATGACCCGCAGTGCTTTGCGGTAACCTTCGGGCCTGGGCATGCCAAAATTGCGGCGTACTTTCTCTTTTACCGTGCGGCCTTTCTGATGGCCGATTACCACGACCGGCTTACCTGCCAATCTACCCATGCCACAAACCAGTGCCGCATCATCGGCATAGTGTCTGTCACCGTGAACTTCCTCAAAATCATCGATCAAATAATCGATATAATCCAAAGTATAAGGGCGTTGAGGATGGCGCGAGATCTGCGAAACTTGCCAGGCGGATAAATCACTAAAAATAGTTTTGGTTAAGCTTCTGCTCTTTTCTTCAAGATTGGAAAGTTCATCTGAAATGTTGATTTCTGTGTTTTCACCAACAAGTCTTAACTCTTCAATTTTTGTTTCAAGCTTGGCAATGGGTTGCTCAAACTCTAAATAATTCGGATTCATCTGCTCTTATTCCGCTTTTAATATCAAATTAACGGCCAATTTTACCGTTCTGTCAGCCAGATAACTAGTGCAACCGCTAAAAATTCATGACATTGGTACAAAAATTATATAAATCATAACGTTGAATATTCGATTTACAGCTAAATGTGTTCTCGTCCGCCGCTACAGGTAGTGGATGTTAACAGCTTCCTCAACAAAGAGTTCCTGCAGAGCGATTATTAAATCATCGCTGGCATCCACACGCCAGCTGTTACCCAAATTAATCAGTCCACGGGCTTCGCCCATTGAGAAGTTTAAAGACAACTGTAATCCCTGGTCATTTCTATAGCCGGACAATAATCGACTCAGCTGATTCAATTTTCTCCCTTTGAAATCGGCTTGCGAGCAGCGCACTTGAATAGCTTGTGCATATTGCGCGCGCGCCTGGGGTATGTTGATTAACCGGTTTGCTCGTACTTTTAAACCACCTGAATAGTCATCATTGGATATTTCTCCCTCCATAATAACCACGGTATCTTTCTTGATAATATCCCGATACTGTTCGTAGACATCACCAAACAAGGTGACCTCAATACGCGCTGACCTATCATCTAAAGTGATAAAACAGAGATTGTCGCCCTTTTTAGTTTTCATCACTCGCTGATCGACAATCAGGCCGGCGATTTTTTGTACTGCGCCACGGGCTGGCGTCACTTCGCTAATCTTTTTAGTGATGAAATTCGCCAATTCGCGTTCATATTGATCGATCGGATGACCGGTCAAATACAGACCCAAAGTATCCAGCTCACCGTTTAAGCGCTCTCTGTCTGTCCAGTTGCGAACATTTAAATTTTCTTCAAAGGGATCTCGTGCCAGTTCTTGATCATCGTTGCCGAACAGATCAAACATGCCTGCGTTCTGGTTGTGGGCACTCTGATCTGCAGCTTTCAGGGCATCGCTGATCGATGCCATCATCACCGCTCTGCTGGGGCCTAACTCATCCATCGCCCCACAGCGTATCAGCCCTTCCATTACTCTTTTATTGAGTTTTTTCGCCCCGACTCGTTCACAAAACTGGTACAAATCTACAAATTTGCCACTGCCATCATTTCGGGCTGCAATGATGGCTTCGATCGGTCCCTCACCGACACCTTTGATTGCTCCAAGACCGTAAATAATAGTTCCAGATTCGTCGACTGTGAATTTGTAATCACCGTTTTGCACACTGGGCAACGCCGGTGGAATACCCATCTTTCGACATTCTTCAACAAAGATTACGACTTTTTCGGTGGTCTGCATATCGGCCGACATAACCGCGGCCATAAAAGGTGCCGGATAGTGTCTTTTCAGCCAGGCAGTCTGATAAGAGACCAGCGCATAGGCGGCTGAGTGAGATTTGTTAAAACCGTAACCGGCGAATTTTTCCACTAAGTCAAAGATATTGCCGGCCAGATCCAGGTCGATGTTATTTTTCTGACAGCCCTCGAGGAAACCACTGCGCTGTTTGGCCATTTCCTCCGGCTTCTTTTTACCCATAGCACGGCGCAACATGTCAGCACCGCCTAGGGTAAAGCCAGCCATTACCTGGGCTATCTGCATGATTTGTTCCTGATACAAGATAATACCGTAGGTCGGTTCTAGTATCGGCTGCAGCATATCCAGTTGATAATCTGCGTGTGGCCAGGCCATCTCAGCCCTGCCGTGCTTGCGGTTAATGAAGTCGTCTACCATGCCCGACTGCAGTGGCCCCGGCCTGAACAGCGCTACCAGGGCGATGATATCTTCAAATCTACTCGGCTGCAGTTTCCTGACCAAGTCTTTCATACCACTGGATTCAAGTTGGAATACTGCTGTGGTCTCAGATGATTTGAGTAAATCGAAGGTCGGTTGGTCTTCAAGATCAATCAGCGCAATATCCAGGTCTTCTTCACCTGTTTTACGACGCACTTGGTTAATTGTTTTCAGCGTCCAATCGATAATAGTTAAGGTGCGCAACCCTAAGAAATCGAATTTTACCAGCCCCGCTTCTTCGACATCATTTTTATCAAATTGAGTGACCAGCCCCTTACCTTCTGCATCACACAATGTGGCGGAAAAATCGGTCAGCTTAGTCGGAGCAATCACCACTCCACCGGCATGTTTACCTGTGCCACGGACCGTCCCTTCGAGCTTAAGGGCCATATCCATGATCTCTTGAGCTTCTTCACTGCCCTTGACAAATTCGGCCAGTGCCGGTTCTATCTCCATAGCTTTGGTCAGGGTAATTCCCACTTCAAAGGGAATAAGTTTGGATAGTTTATCGGCCAGACCGAAAGGTTTTCCCTGCACCCGGGCTACATCCCGCACTACCGCCTTGGCCGCCATAGTACCAAATGTAACAATTTGCGATACCGCGTCCCGCCCATAAGTCCTGGCTACATAGTCTATAACTTTATCCCGGTTATCCATGCAGAAATCGATATCGAAATCTGGCATAGAGACCCTTTCAGGGTTGAGGAATCTCTCAAACAGCAAATCGTATTCCAAGGGGTCTAAGTCGGTAATTTTCTGTGCATAAGCAATCAGCGATCCCGCTCCAGATCCACGGCCAGGCCCCACTGGAATATCGTTATCTTTACCCCATTTGATAAAATCCATTACGATCAGAAAATAGCCTGGAAAGCCCATTTGAATAATAATTTCTAATTCAAATTCCAGTCGATCGTAATAAACTTTGCGCTTTTGCTGGTATTGGGGGTCTTCTTTATCCAGTAGTACTGCAAGCCGCTCTTCCAATCCCCTCTCTGACACATCGCGAAAGAACTCATCCATTGTCATCCCTTCGGGGATAGGATATTTCGGTAAATAATAGGTGCCTAAATCTAATTCAATGTTACATCGCTGGGCTATCTGCAGAGTATTTTCGATTGCAGAGGGAATATCAGAAAACAGCTCTGTCATTTCTTCACTGCTGCGAAAATACTGTTGCTCGCTATAATCCCTGGGCCTTTTCGGATCGTCCAGCACTCGGCTCTGATTGATACAGACCCGGGCTTCATGGGCATCAAAATCCGAGGTTTTAACGAACATCACATCGTTGGTAGCGACTACCGGGCAAGAATTTTTTCCCGCTAGCGCAACACTGAGCTCTACCAGTTCATTTTCACCGCTGCGACCGGTACGCTGTAATTCAAGATAGTACCTATTGGGAAAGGCTGACATCCACTGCTGCAAAATAACTTCAGCCGTTCCACCATCCGCCAGCAGAGCACGACCCACTTCGCCTTTTCCGGCGGCTGACAGCGCAATCAAACCCTCAGTCTTTTCTATTAACCAGCTTTTTTTAATGATCACTTTGTCTAGAACAAAATTCTGCCCTTGCTCATACGCCCTGGAAATTAACTCCATCAGATTGCGATAACCTAAGGCATCTTGCGCCAATAAGGTAATGACAAAGGGTTCACTGTGCATATCATCATCATTTAAGACTAACAAGTCAGCACCACAGATAGGCTTTATGCCCGCGCCAGTGGCCGCTTTGAAGAATTTTATCAATGCAAACAAGTTGATATGATCGGTCACTGCTACCGCAGGCATACAGCCATCTTTAGCGGCAGCAACCAGTGCTTTAATACGGCAGAGACCATCTACTACTGAGTATTCAGTATGGGCACGAAGATGGACAAAAGAATGAGACATATAAATCCTGCGGTTAACTTGTTGCTAATAACATTTTCACGGGCTTAAAACTTTTACGGTACCCTGGTAATGGCCCATATTTCACCAGCGCTGCCATATGATCTTTGGTAGGGTAGCCTTTGTGACGGTCAAAACCGTATTCTGGATGCAGGGCATGCAGCGCCAGCATCTCTCTGTCACGGACTACTTTGGCCAGTATCGATGCGGCACTGATAGCGGCTACCTTGGCATCCCCTTTGACAATCGCCACACAGGGATAGTCGATCTTGGGGCAGCGGTTACCATCGACTAAAACCATTTGCGGGGCAATTGATAAACCGAGAATACTGCGCTGCATCGCCAACATACTGGCATGTAAAATATTGATTTGATCAATTTCTTGCGCTGATGCCCTGCCCAATGCATAACACAGAGCATTATCGATGATTTGTTGGTACAGGTATTCGCGCTTCTTTTCACTGAGCTTTTTGGAATCGGCCAACCCAGCAATTGGCCTGGCAGGGTCCAAGATCACAGCCGCTGCAACGACATCTCCGACTAGGGGACCTCGGCCCACCTCGTCGCAGCCAGCCAGTTTAGCGATGGACTTATACTGTTCTAGATTTTCCATTTAACTCTCTAAGTTTAACTGGTTTTAACCTTTAACAAATCGACGATTGCATCGACTGCCCGCTCATTAGCGGGCAAATCCAGCTGCTGATGTATTTGTTTCAGTTTACTAATTTGATAATCGCGTTGCTGCTTGTTAAATAGCGCTTGCTCTAGTTCGTCACAGAGCAGTTCTGGATTAGCTTGATTTTGTAGCCGTTCTGGTACCAGCATTTCATCGGCCAACAAATTTGGCAGTGAGATATATTTCACCCTTAACATCCGTGAGTAAATGGCGTAAGTCAGTGCCGCCATTTTATAAGCTACTACCATAGGTTTAGCTAATAGTGCCGCCTCAAGAGTTGCAGTGCCAGATGCTATTAAAATGGCATCCGCAGCAGCCATAGCAGTTCTAGAGTCCTGTAAAATCAATCTAACCGGCAATTTGCGATACGCTTGTAATAACAGCGCTATTTCATCGTATCGATATTGATTAGCCGCGGGCAGCACAAAACGCACCTGTGGATGCTTTTCGCATAATAACTGGGCGGTCCGCAAAAATACTGGAGTCAGGTATTTAGTCTCACTGCTTCTGCTACCCGGTAACAGTGCGACCAAAGTATCTTCAGTTTTAAAACCTAACTGCAATTTGTATTGATCTTGGTCGTATTGTTGCGGGATCAGCTTAGCCAGTGGATGGCCGACAAAAGCAATTTTTTGCGAGGTAGCACTATAGTGCTGTTGCTCAAAGGGAAACAGTGTTAACAGCAAATCAACCGCTTGTTTGATTTTGTATATGCGCTTGTGTTTCCAGGCCCAAACCGATGGACTGACATAGTGCACTGTCAATATCCCGGCTTTTTTTAATGCCAATTCAATATTAAGATTGAAATCTGGGGCATCTATACCAATAAATAAATCCGGTGGCGAGCTGATAAAATCTGCAATCAATTTTTTGCGTAATTTGAGAAGCGATGGCAACCTGGCCAGGACTTCAAATAGGCCCATTACTGAGAGCTGTTCCATGGCTGCGACTGGAATGAGGCCTTGAGCTATCATCAAGTCACCACCTATACCGTAGAACTCTGCATCCGGATAGCGGGCCTTAAAAGCTTCGATAAGGCCACCGCCTAAAATATCGCCAGAGGCTTCTCCGGCAATAATCGCTACCTTGAGCTTAGGCACTAGCGAATAATGCCCCTGGTTGATTGCTGTAGTGAAGTTAACAAGGTTTCGATTTCCGGCGTATCCGCCAACATTGCCTGCAACTTGCTAATCGCATCTTCCATAGAGTGCTGTTGTCGATAGATTATTTTATAGGCGCGCTTGATTTGGCTAATTGACTCTGGGCTATAACCGCTGCGCTTTAAGCCCTCTGCATTAATACCAAAGGGTTTAGCCGGGTTGCCACCGCTCATGACAAAGGCAGGTACATCTTTAAATATAACCGTTCCCGCAGCACACATTACAGAAGCGCCAATATGGCAGAATTGATGCACAGCAGTAAAACCGCCTAAAATTGCTCTATCAGAAATCCGCACATGCCCCGCCGCCGCAGAGTTATTGGCCATAATTACATCATCGCCTATCTCACAGTCATGCGCGACATGGACATTTACCATGAACAAATTTCTGTTGCCAATTTTGGTCAGTGCATTGTCCTGAACAGTGCCCCGGTGAATAGTACAGCTCTCGCGAAAGATATTGTCGTCACCTATCTGCAAATAGGTCTTTTCGCCTTGGTACTTTTTGTCCTGGCAGTCTTCGCCAATGCTACTAAACTGATAAATCTGATTGTTTCTGCCTATTTTGCAGGGGCCTTTAATAACCACATGTGAGGCAATTTTTGTATTTTCTGCAATTTCGACGCC
This sequence comes from Oceanospirillaceae bacterium, assembly GCA_013215505.1. GTDB lineage: Bacteria > Pseudomonadota > Gammaproteobacteria > Pseudomonadales > Balneatricaceae > Rs1. The sequence goes on along the minus strand of JABSQZ010000003.1, from coordinate 211,034 downwards.
CGCACCAATAATTGTCCAGGGACCGACACTGACACCTGCTGCTAACACCGCCGAGGGATCAATGATAGCACTAGGGTGTATAAGTAATTTTGAATCTATCAAGATATATACCTAGCGGTCCGCACAGAGGATAGTCGCTGAGCTGACAAGCTTCCCGGCCACTTCAGCCCGGACATCGAATTTCCAGATACCACGTCTCTGCGAAACAACAGTAGAAAACAAGTCCAGTCTATCTCCCGGTACTACTGGCTTTTTAAAGCGTAACTTATCTGAGCCAACGAAATAATACATAGAGCCATCTTGTGGTGTTTTATCCATGCTTTTAAAACCGAGTATCCCGGATGCCTGGGCCATTGCCTCGAGTATTAACACTCCCGGCATAACCGGTAGGTCAGGGAAGTGACCATTAAAAAAGGGTTCATTAATCGTCACATTTTTATATGCTTTAATCGATTCACCAAGCACTAGTTCCTCTACCCTATCTACCAATAAAAATGGGTATCTGTGGGGCAGGTATTGGCGTATCTCATTAACGTCCATCATTTTTCTTTAACCTTTTGCGCAAACTGTTGCATTTCGTTTTCTAAACTTTTTAATCGCTTTGCCATCTTATCTAAAGCGCGGAACCTGACAACATTGCGTTTCCAGCTCTGATGAGGCTCAATCGCGGTGCCAGACGAATATACACCGGCAGTTTTAATCGAATGACTGACTAAACTCATCGCGGTGATATGGGTATTGGCCACTATCTGCAGGTGCCCGGTCACGCCAGACATGCCGGCAATAGTGCAGTTCTCACCAATATGGGTACTCCCTGCGATAGCAGTACAACCAGCTATTGCTGTGTGTTTCCCCAACGAAACATTGTGGGCAATCTGTACTTGGTTATCTAATTTAACCCCATCGCCGATAATAGTATCAGTCAGAGCGCCACGATCTATAGTGGTAGAAGCCCCAATCTCAACATCATCGCCGATGCGCACGCCACCGAGCTGATATATTTTCTGCCAGCCGCTGGCTTTTCTGGCAAAGCCAAAGCCATCGGCACCCAATACCGCACCGGAGTGTACTATGCAGTTTTTTCCTAAATGCACGTTGGCGTATAAAGTAACATTAGCTTCTATTCTGCTATTTGCTGCAACTTTACAGTTGGCGCCAATAACTGTGTTTGCGCCTATGTAGCATCCTTCCTCGATCAATACATTCTCACCGAGCACTACTGAGCTACAGATCTGTGCAGAAGAGGAGATTAAAGCCGACTCTGCTATAACAGTATTTTTGGCGACCCCTGGCTGTATGCTATCGCGCCAATCAAACCATTGGCTGATTTTAGCAAAAGCTAAATAGGGGTCTTCTACTACTATTGCCGTATGTTTTACTAAGTGTTTATCTTTTTCCAGTACTAGAACTACCGATGCTTCACAGCAACTAAGCTCCTTCACGGATTGGCTGCGCGCACAAAAGCTAATACAGCCAGTCTTTGATGAAGTCAAAGCTGATAGCTCGGCTATTTGCAGTTTATCGTCACCTATCACTTGCCCTTGTACATATTCTGCTATTTGCGCAATACTAAACACTTGCCACCTCGAAAACTTTACAACCAGCCGCTTTTAAAAGGTTCCGCCCAAAGTAAAGTCAAAGGCTTTAGGGTCGTCACCGGCATCCTTGTTTAACAGTTTCGCATAGGAGAATGTCAGCGGCCCCAGAGGTGTCAACCAGGTAAAACCGAGTCCTGCTGAGTATTTCAGGTCATCCAAGTTTACCCCCGAATTACAGCTGGAATCAGCAGTGCCGGTCAGACAATTAGTCGAGTAGACCCCGCCGAAATCAACAAACAGTGAAGTCCGATATTTTTTATCATCGGTCACACCGAGCATTGGAAAAACCAGGTCGGCACCTCCAGTAACTAAAACATTGCCACCGATAGGATCTTGTAAACTATCTCTCGCTCCCAGTGAGTTTGCAGACACTCCCCGCATAGAACCAATACCACCGGCAAAGTAGTTTTTAAAGAAGGGGTAGTCTTTGTTGCCAAGCTTTTCTGAATAACCCACATTCCCGCGGGCACCAACTAGCCATTTCTCATTTTCACTCAATGGTTTGATCCAGCTACCGTCATAAGTCAATCGATAATAACTGAGGTCACTGCCGGGAATAGAAACCTCTAAACTCACTCTCTGCTGACTCCCTCGAGTGGGGAAAATATAGCGGTTCATTCGATTCTCGGACCAGCTCAAGGTAGCATTGGTATTGGTAAAATCAGAGCCGTTGCTTGCAATGTAACTTGAAACTTCAGTACTGGTAATGGCATTGGGCTCGATCTTAATTTTTTCAGCACCAAACCTCACCGAGATACGCTGGTATTCATTAATGGGATAACCGAATGATACCCCGACTCCGTAGTCGTCAATTTTATATTTACTGGAGGAGTTTTCCTCGAAATCTTCATTTCGGAAATACACATCGAAACCTCTGCTTACCCCGTCAACAGTGTAGAAAGGATTCAGATAGTCGAATCTGATCTCTTTCTTGGCGCTGGATTTAGTCACCTCTATCCCCACTCGGTTGCCAGAGCCGAAGAAGTTATCCTGGCTAAGTGCAAAATTGAGAATAATATTATCTGTTTGCGAGTAGCCGACACTGGCAGTAAAATTGCCGGAAGCGCGTTCTTGTACCGTTAAATCCACATCAATTTGATCATCAGTTCCCGCTACCGGGGTAGTGGCTATAGAGACCTCGGAAAAGAATCCGGATCTGTCCAGACTTTCTTTGGATTTAGTGATTTTTTCACTTGAAGCTAACGCGGATTCCATTTGCTTTAATTGACGACGTATTACCAGATCGGCAGTTTTTTCGTTGCCTTTGATGTTAATTCGCCGTACGTAAGTGCGTTTTCCTGGATTTAACAGAAACTTAATATCTACAATATCGCCTTCAACAGCATCGGTAACAGGCTGTATATTGGCAAACATATATCCGTCATTTCCTAACACTTTGAGCATTTTTTCCCTGGATTTTATCAACAATTCCCGAGAAAAAGTATCGCCTGCTTTAAAACCTAAAACGTTTCTCAATGCACTTTCCGAGACGACTAGTTTACCCTTAATGCTGATTTCACCGACACTGAATTTGGCCCCTTCAGATACATTGATGCTGATAAAAACATTGCGTTTGTCAGGAGAAATTGAAACTTGAGTGGAAGTGACATTAAAATTGATGTAACCGCGATCTAAATAGTGTGAGCGCAGCCGTTCAATATCCGCTGACAGACGTTCACGTGAATACCTATCGCTCTTACTGATCCAGGACCACCAGGTAGGTAACTGTGACTTAAATAACTCTTTTAGCTCATCATCCTCAAACACCGTATTGCCAATGATATTAATATGGTTAATCAGGGCAATACGGCCTTCCACAATGTTAATATTTATCGCGATTCTATTACCGGTAGTCGGTTCAATTTTTGCTTCAATTTGAGCATTATAACGACCTTGCGAGGCATACACATTTTTTAAATCAGTCTTGATTTTCTCTAGTGCCGAGCGTTTAAAGACCACCCCCTCTTTCAGACCTGATCGCTCTAAGCCCTCTAATAGCTGCTCGTCCTTTAAGACTTTATTGCCTTTGAGACGGATTTTACTAATAGCGGGACGCTCGACAATTTTAAGGATCAGAACATGACCTTCGCGCTCGATCTGAATATCCTGGAAGTATCCTGATTGATAGAGTTTTTTAACCGCTGCACTCAAACTTTGCTGCAGAATTACGTCCCCGGTACTGATCGGGAAGTTTCGAAAGACCACACCCGGCTCTATCCGCTGAATACCTTCAATGCGAATATCTTGCACTTTAAATGCGTCAAACGCAGCAAAGGCAATGTTAGTCCAGAACAAAAATCCAAGTAGTAACCCTAACTGTCTTTTCATGCAATCCTTCTTCTCTAGTAAGTACAATAGTTCTGCTGTTAAATGCTAAATGCTAAATGCCGCGAGCCTAATACTATGGACACATCAACCTTATTACAAACGCATTACATCATTAAACATTGCAATTGCCATCATGCTAAACAGCAATGCCATGCCAACTCTTAAACCTAGCCCTTGGATACGTTCAGACACCGGCTTACCTTTTATGACTTCAATAAAGTAATAAAGCAAGTGCCCTCCATCTAACATTGGGATAGGCAATAAATTTAAAACGCCCAAGCTGATGCTCAAATAGGCCAAGAAACTAATATAAGATTCAAAGCCGGATTGAGCAGTAGCGCTGGCTACTTTAGCAATGGTGATCGGTCCACTCAAGTTTTTAACTGATATAATCCCTTCAACCATCTTTTTGATCGAAATCAAAGTTAGGCTAGTCATTTGCCAGGTTTTTTCGCCCGCCGCTAACAAACCGTCAAAAACACCCAATTGTTGATTGCGAAGCATGTCTTCTGGCCAGGGATCAAATCCAGGGCCTACGCCTATAAAACCAACCACAGTTCCTGATCTGATACTCTTCTGCCCGGGTGTCACGCTTATTTCTAAGACCGCCCCCGCCCGCTGCACTGTAAAGTTCAGAGGCTGTTCTGGTGAAGCTTTGACAATATCAACCAGCTGCTGCCAAGTGTTGATTTCACGCCCGGATATCGCCAGTATTTGATCATTTAACTGCAGACCGGCTAATTTAGCCCGGCCACCTTCAAGCAGATGCGCCACTATTAGATTTGCTGCAGGCCTGTAGCGTACAATACCTAAGGCATCGATAGGACCTTGAGTTTCAAGATCAACCGACCAGTTATCCAGCCGCAAGTCATACTGACTGAGGCTATACGCTCCCTGTTTAGCGCCTCCCTGCACTTCAAAGCGCATTGTGCCAGAATCACCTATACGTCCTGCCAAGGCTAAATTCACATCTTGCCAGGATCCTATTTTACGTCCGTCTATGGCAACAATTTCAGACCCTACCGGCAAACTAACTTGCTCGGCAATAGACCCTTCTACCAGCGAGCCAATCACTGGAGCCACTGTATTGACACCACTGACGAATAGAACCCAATAAGCCAGCACCGCAAAGAGTAAATTAATAACCGGACCTGCAGCTACTATTGCGATGCGCTGCCAGACGTTCTTAGTGTTAAACGCCTGTTTCTTTAGCGCATCCGGCACATCGCCTTCACGCTCATCCAACATCTTTACATAGCCACCCAGCGGTATAGCAGCCAGTGCGAACTCAGTGCCCTGCTTATCAACTCTGGAATACAGAACTTTACCAAAGCCCACCGAGAATCTCAGTACTTTAACTCCACAGAGGCGGGCCACTATATAATGGCCCCATTCGTGGATAGTAACTAATATCCCTAAGGTAACAACAAATGCTAATACAGTCTGAATAAATTCCAACTAAGTCACCGGTAACCATTGTAAGCCAATTAAAAATAACGGAGCTGCTGCCAGCAAACTATCGATACGATCTAACACCCCGCCGTGGCCGGGTAAAAGTACACCGCTATCTTTTAGTCCCGCATTCCTCTTCAGCATGCTCTCCAACAAATCACCTAACACTGAGACGACAGAGATAAGCGCACCTAACAACAACAAATATATACTCTGGTTTAACGGCATTTCCTGCACAACGCTAAAGATCAGCGCTGTGATTGAAGCCGCTATCACTCCACCGACAAAACCTTCAATGGTTTTACCCGGACTCACCTGTGGAGCTAACTTGTTTTTACCAAAATTTTTACCGGCGATATAGGCACCTATATCAGCAGCCCACACCAGCAGCAAAATCAGCAGCAACCAACTGTTATCAGCCGACAGTAATTTCAGCTGCAACAGACTCCACCAAGTAGTACTGAGTAATATCAGACAAAGCGCAATACCGACGCCTCGATTTCCCCAAACACCACTCTTGGGATACTTTCTGACCCAGTGAAAGGCAGCGACCCATACCAGTAGAACTACTGGCATAATCAAGATCATTGCCTGAGCAAAAAAATATGCCCAGAGAATCGCCATAATCGCCCCGGTACTCATCACCAGCGCCACTCGACTGTAAACAGTCTTCAAACCAATAAATGGCCCCCACTCCCAGGCGCCAATCAATAAAATCACACCAACAAACAATGCCATGCCATCTAACGGCAATAAAAATATCCCAAACAATACTATTGGGGCTAAAATACAGGCGGTTATTATTCTTTGTTTAAGCACCCTAAATTTCCTCTAACTGCTCACTCGTTTTACCAAAACGCCTCTCCCTGCTGGTAAAATCCTTTATCGCTGTAACTAAGTGCTGTTTATTAAAATCAGGCCAGTAGCAATCTACAAAATGATATTCGGTATAAGCCATCTGCCAGACCAGAAAATTACTCATGCGACTTTCACCGCCAGTGCGTATACACAGATCAGGTTTTGGCTGGTCTGCCAAATTGACATATCCGTTGAAGACCGTCTCATCCAGTTGCTCTGGAGTGGTTTTGCCACTCAGGCAATCTTCCGCAAAGGCTTTGGCAGCTTCAACTATATCCCACTGCCCACCGTAATTTGCGGCAATGTTAAGTGTCAATCCGTCGTTATCTTTGGTCAGTAGCTCGGCTTTTTCTATACGCTTTTGCAGAGATTGGCTGAACCGGGACTTGTCACCGATAACGATCAAACGGATATTATTTTTATGTAGCTTTTTGGTTTCACGATCCAGCGCGATGCCAAACAATTCCATTAAGCCTTTTACTTCAAAGGCCGGCCGCTTCCAGTTTTCAGTACTAAAAGCAAACAAACTGAGAGATTCCACCCCCAGTTCAACACAGCCCTCAATGACACTGCGCACACTTTTAACACCGGCTTTGTGTCCCGCCAAGCTAGGCAGAAAACGTTTTTTTGCCCAGCGGTTATTGCCGTCCATAATAATTGCGATATGGCGCGGCAATTGTACATTCGCGGGGAGGTCTAACTCTGTTTTTATTGTCATAACAAACAGCTGCGGGTCATTTCAAAATTATTTGAAACGACCGACGCAACTTAGATTTCCATCAAGTCCGTTTCTTTCTTCTCAAGCAGCACATCAATTTCAGCGACGAATTTATTCGTCAACTGCTGTACTTTATCTTGAGATTTGCGATCTTCATCTTCAGAGATTTCCTTCTCTTTCAACAAATCCTTTATATGGCTATTGGCATCTCTACGTGCGTTACGCACTGATACTTTACCATTTTCTGCCTCTGCTCGGGCCTGACGAATAAAGCCTTTTCGGGTCTCTTCTGTCAATGCAGGCATAGGAACTCTAATCCGCTCTCCAGAGGTAGCGGGATTCAAGCCCAGCGAAGATTTCATAATCGCTTTTTCAATCTCGGGTACCATCGGCTTTTCCCAGGGGATAATAGCCAGTGTGCGAGCGTCTTCAACCGATATATTGGCAACTTGAGAAAGCGGCACCATAGAACCGTAATAATCTACCTTCACAGTATCCAAAATACTCGGATGAGCTCGGCCGGTACGAATTTTCTTAAAGTTATCTACTAAGGCAGAAGTGCTCTTTTGCATCCGAGCTTCAGCTTCTTGTATAATTTCATTCAGCATACTTTTCTCCAGTATATTCTTCACTGCTTATCAAGGTACCTTCCGTGCCACCCATAACAACGCTAACCAATGCTCCAGGGCGATTCATATTAAAAACACGTATTGGCATATTGTGATCACGAGTCAAGCAGATAGCGGTCAAATCCATCACTGCTAGCTGTTTATCCAGAAGCTCATCATAACCCAAGTGCAAGTAACGCTTTGCCGTAGCATCCTTCATAGGGTCCGAGGTGTAGACACCATCAACCTTAGTCGCTTTTAGCACTACATCGGCATCCACTTCGATACCTCGTAAACAAGCCGCCGTATCTGTAGTAAAAAACGGATTGCCGGTACCCGCAGAGAAGATTACCACATCTCCCTGACTCAAGTAACGCATTGCATGACGTCGATCATAGTGATCAACCACACCGCTCATCGGGATAGCGGACATTACTCGGGTGGTAATATTAGCCCGCTCCAGAGAATCACGTAGCGCCAGCGAGTTCATCACTGTTGCCAGCATACCCATGTGGTCACCGGTGACCCTGTCTAAACCGTTGGCACTGAGCGCGGCGCCGCGAAACAAGTTACCACCACCGATAACTATACCTACCTGCACTCCGATACCAATCAACTGGCCAATTTCCAGCGACATCCGATCAAGCACTTTGGGATCAATGCCAAAGCTCTCTTCTCCGGTAAGCGCTTCACCACTAAGCTTTAATAGTATTCTCTTGTATTGAGAAAGTTTCTTATAAGACGCAGAAGGCATTTTAAATTCTCCAATTACAATTTAGCAAAAAAAACCAGCTAACCAAGGCGTTTATTTGGGCTGCAGATATAAAAAAGCGCATACTGCCATCATAGCCGCATGCGCTTGAAATTACAGCAAATACTAGCTTTTCAGCTGTGCTGCTACTTCATCTGCGAAGTCGACAACTGCAACTTCAATACCGTCGCCCACTTCTAAGCGAACAAAACTTACCACTTCACCGCCAGCGGCTTTAACCATAGCGCCAACTTTTTGCTCAGGGTTCTTAACAAACGCCTGTTCAACTAAGCTGTTTTCAGCCAGGAACTTACCGATACGACCGACAACCATCTTCTCAGCAATTTCAGCAGGCTTGCTGGCCATGTCTGGCTGCGCCATGATGATATCTTTTTCTTTCTGCACTTCATCGGCAGGCATATCGTCTTTGTTAACAACACGCGGGTTAGTAGCAGTAACGTGCATCGCCACGTCTTTAGCTACTTCAGCATTAGCTCCGCTAACAGCAACAAGCGCAGCAATACGGTTGTTTGAGTGTACGTAAGCAGCAACACAATCGCCTTCAACAATCGAAATACGACGCAAGCTAATGTTTTCACCAATTTTCTGCACTAGCGCATCGCGAGTGATAACCATCTCTTCAGTCATGATCGCCGCTACGTCCGTAGTCTTGGCATCAAAAGCAGCTTCGGCAATTTTTTTAGCGAAGTTCAAGAAATTCTCTTCACGAGCAGCAAAATCTGTTTCAGAGTTAACTTCAACGATGACGCCGTAAGATCCGTCTTCTGCAACTTTCGCCAGAACCACACCATCGGCAGCAGTACGACCGGCTTTTTTCGCCGCTTTCATGCCTGAAGTCTTACGTAATTCTTCAATTGCCTTTTCTACATCACCGTCCACGGCACGTAGTGCTTTTTTACACTCCATCATGCCCAAACCAGTACGATCACGTAACTCTTTTACTAACTTAGCTGAAATAGCCATCTTTTCGCCCCTTTGATTGTCATCAATCAACGTTCAAAAAAAGGGGAGCGAGGCTCCCCTTTTTTAAATCAAATGTCTTAATCTGTCTTGTTCAATAAACAACTAAATGTTTATTTAACTTCAACAAATTCGCTTTTATCGCCAGCTGCAACTTCAGCACCTTCAGTGCAAGCATCAGCCATTGAACCAACGTAAATCTGAATGGCACGAAGCGCATCGTCGTTACCAGGGATAACGTAATCGATCCCATCTGGATTGCTGTTTGTATCAACAACACCGATAACCGGGATACCTAGCTTGTTAGCTTCGTTGATAGCAATACGCTCGTGATCAACATCGATAACGAACAATGCATCAGGAAGACCGCCCATTTCCTTGATACCACCGATAGAACGCTCAAGCTTTTCCATTTCACGTTGACGCATCAACGATTCTTTTTTGGTTAGCTGCGCGAAAGTTCCATCATCAAACTGACCTTCAAGCTCACGTAGACGGCGAATAGACTGGCGGATAGTTTTGTAGTTAGTCAACATACCACCCAACCAGCGATGGTTAACGTAAGGCATGCCAGCGCGACGCGCTTCTTCTTTGATGATTTTGCTCGCAGCACGCTTAGTACCAACGAACAAGATCTTGTTTTTGTTGCCAGCCATAGTCTTAACAATGCCTAGAGACTCGTTTAACGCAGGAAGCGTATGCTCTAAGTTAATGATATGAATCTTGTTACGAGCACCGAAGATGTATTGATTCATCTTAGGGTTCCAGTAACGAGTTTGGTGACCAAAATGTACGCCTGCCTTAAGCAGTTCACGCATTGTAACTTGTGCCATTGTAAACTTTCCTTTAGTGTTTGGGTTTGACGTCCACACATCCCATATACTAACCTTTGAGCAATTTCGCAGGCACCCAGTAGACGTGACGATGTGTGTGTGATTTTTTCCCGAGCATAAGTGTATCTATTCTCGGGCGCACTTTATAACATAAAACTCGCCTTAACTGAAGGAAAACCTCCTCTGTTCGGGATAATTTCGTTACAATACAGAAAAACTTTTAGACGCGCTAAATGCAACTTACTGTTACCGCTTTAGCCTGCTAACCCACACAACTTTTAGGCCGCACACTAAACATGACTATACTTGTTAAAACCGCAGACGAAATTGCAAAAATGCGCATCGCCGGAAAACTCGCAGCTGAAGTACTGGAAATGATTGAGCCTCATGTTGTTGTTGGTATAACGACCAACCAACTGAATCAAATATGTCATGATTATATAATCAATGAGCAGCAGGCAATACCCGCTCCGCTAAATTACCATGGCTTCCCTAAATCCATTTGCACTTCAGTCAATCAAGTAGTTTGTCACGGCATTCCCAACGATAAAGCGCTAAAACACTGTGACATTATAAATATCGATATCACCGTGATTAAAGATGGCTATCACGGCGATACCAGCAAAATGTTTTTTGTCGGCAAAGTACTTCCGCACGCCCAGCGCTTAGTCGAAATCACTCAAGAGTGCCTTTATAAAGCCATGGAATTGGTCAAGCCCGGCGCCTATCTGGGGGATTTTGGTCAGGTCATCCAGCAGTACGCAGAAAAAAATCGCTATTCTGTGGTTCGCGAGTACTGCGGACACGGTATTGGTGCAGAATTCCATGAAGACCCACAAGTACTGCACTATGGTCGTGCCGGTACCGGCGAAATGCTCATGGAGGGGAATATTTTCACCATTGAACCTATGATCAACGCCGGTAAACGCAAGGTAAAATTGAATAAAAAAGATGGATGGACAGTAGAAACCGACGACAGGCGCCTCTCGGCGCAGTGGGAGCACACTATCCTGGTGACAGCTGACGGCTATGAAGTACTTACTCAACGCAGCGAAGAAAGCTTTTAAACAAGCAACTACGCTCACCTGCTCACCTGCTCATCCGAGCTGGTGAGCTTTTAGCACACTCCTGAGCCAACAAAACACCCAGTGGTATAGCCATGGCCAAGCAGCCCAACCGTGAAGTAGACATCAGCATTTTCTTCGATGCAGTGCAATTTAAACAACAGCTGAAAACTTGCAGCAATCCTATTCCCGTGTTCAAACAAGCACTGACCGAGATGCGCGAGAATATGGACCGTGAGTTCCTGGCAAAAATCGATATTTCGCGGCTTATATATGGTCGATCTCAGATACTCGACCTGTTGCTGACCAGTGCCTGGGAATTATTTAGCTGGCCTGCAGCAGAACAAGCATCCCTGATTGCCGTGGGAGGTTACGGCAGAGGTGAATTGCACCCTCACTCCGATATTGACCTGTTACTACTCTTTGAAGGCGCAGATCCTGAACAGTACCAACAGAGTATCAGCGGCTTTTTAACCTTACTTTGGGACATAAAACTTGATGTAGGCTCTAGCGTACGAAACATTCAGGAGTGCTACGAACAATCTAAAGATGACATCACTATCGCCACCAATTTAATTGAATCGCGCACTATTACCGGCGACCCTGGGCTGCGCCAGCAAATGTACGAGCGCGTTATCTCGGAGAAAGCCTGGAGCGCTAAAGATTTTTTACAGGGAAAACTTGCCGAACAAAAAATTCGCCACCAGCGCACTAACAATACCGAATACAACTTAGAGCCCAATCTGAAAAACTCGCCGGGTGGTTTGCGAGATATCCACACTATTGGCTGGGTTGGCATGCGCTATTTTGGCGCCACCTTCATTCACGATTTGCTAGAGTACGGTTTCATCACCAGCTCGGAATTGACCATTCTCAACAAAGGCTGGAACTACCTCTGGAAAATTCGTTACGCGTTACACATGATCAACAACAAGCGCGAAGACAGACTACTGTTTGATCACCAGCGCAGCTTGGCAGAACTTTTTGGCTACCGTGATCAAAAGGGGAAATTGGCTGTAGAACAGTTTATGGGCAAGTACTACCGGGTGGCTATGCAAATGGCTGGATTTAACGAGTTGCTTCTGCAGCATTTTGAAGAGACTCTCGCCTCTGTTGACCCCAGACAGATAGTACCCCTGAACAACCGCTTTCAATTAAATAATAATTTTATTGAAGTGACCCACGACAAAGTATTCAAATACCATCCTTTTGCACTGATGGAGCTGTTCGTTTTACTGGCACAAAATAGAGGCATTGCCGGCGTCAGAGCCTCGACTATCCGCCTCATTCGTGAACACTGGTATCTGATTGACGACAATTTCCGCTCCGACATCCGCAACATCTCGCTTTTTATGGAGCTACTCAGGCAACCTGACGGAGTTTCCACTGAACTCAAACGCATGATCCGCTACGGAATCCTCGGACTCTACTTACCCGAGTTTGGGCGCATCGTCGGACAAATGCAGCACGATTTATTCCACATCTATACCGTGGATGCACACACCGTCAAAGTGGTTCGCAAATGCCGTCAGTTCCGACACCTCGAGCACCGGGAACAATTCCCTATCGCCCACCGCCTGGTCAACCAATTACCCAAAATTGAACTCTTGTATATAGCAGCTCTGTATCACGACATAGGCAAGGGACGTGGAGGGGACCACTCTGAACTGGGCTCCATAGACGCCATAGAATTTTGTAAAACCCACCGTCTCGGAAAATGGGATTCTCAACTTATTGCCTGGCTGGTGCGCAATCATTTACTGATGTCAATGACAGCGCAGCGCAAAGATATCTCCGACCCGGAAATCATTCAAACCTTTGCCGAGCAAGTAGGTGACATAACCCACCTTGACTACCTATACGTACTCACGGTGGCAGATATAAACGCCACCAACAACAGTTTGTGGAACAACTGGCGTGCATCTTTAATGCGCACCTTATACGGCGAGACCAAACTGGCCCTGAAACGTGGTCTGGAAAACCCGGTTAACCGTCAAGACTTAATCGATCAAGTGCAACAGGAAGCAATGGATATGCTGACCACTGGTATTATTGATGAACGCCAGGTGGTTGAACTATGGTCAACCATCGGAGAAGACTATTTTATTCACGAGAGCGCCAAGAGCATTGCCTGGCATACCAAGGCAATTATCGAGCGCAACAACCGCAATAAAACCTTAGTACTGATCCAAAAAACCTCACTGAGAATGCACGAGGGCGCCTCGGAAGTATTTATTTACACTAAAGATGCCGTTAATTTATTCGCCGTCACGGTCGCCACTTTAGATCAGCTATCACTGAGTATCCAGGATGCCAGAATCTACCAGACACAAGGCGACTACAGCTTTACCACTTACACCATTTTAACCCAGGAAAACAAATCCATACCGGACAACACCAAGGCCTTGCGAGACATCAAACAAACTATCAGCAGAAAACTATCGACGCCCGAGCGTTACTCTTCGATTATAAGACGAAGAGTAAGCAGACAGTTGAAACTATTTTCTATTCCCAGCAAAGTTAAATTCACTACCGACTCCAGCACCCACTACACTCAGGTAGAAATCATTTCCCCGGATAGACCCGGTCTGCTAGCGGTCATTGGCCAGGTATTTGCCACTCACAATATCGTACTGTGCAAAGCTAAAATCAGTATTGTCGGTGAACGGGTAGTAGATCAATTTTTCATCACCGACTGCAGTGGCGCTCTGGTCGAAGACCCAGAGTTCATCCACTTATTACAAACCGAAATTTGCCGACAACTAGATCAGCACATCAGCGCTGCCCACCACTAATTCAAACATCTATGAGAACCACAAAATGGATAAACAAACACAAACAGAAATAGAAGCCGCTGCATTTCGCCGCTTGTTAGAACACTTAGATTCACGTAAAGATGCGCAGAACATTGACCTGATGAATTTGGCTGGATTTTGCCGCAACTGCCTGTCTAAATGGTACAGAAGCGCAGCGGCCGATAGAGGGGTAGAAATGGATTACGACCAAGCCCGTGAAGTAATTTACAAAGAGCCCTATGCCAGCTGGAAAGATAAGCACCAACAACCTGCCAGCGCCGAACAACAAGCAGCCTTTGAGAAAGCGTTCGCCAAAGGCAAATAGCTTGACCCTATAGCCTCCATAACTGACTCTATGGAAGCTATAGGCATTTATAGACCAGTGTTAATTATTATTTACAATCCATGCCTGCTGCACATGACCAGAGCTTATTTCCAGGATAGTAGCGTAGACGTCATCTTGAATGGGGTAAGATTTAACCACTCTGGCGCCGCGAATAATCCCAGCGACTGCTGTTTTAAAGTTATCATTCACCAACACCATATCTTTTACCGTACTCGTGCTAGAAATGTACTGACCGTGTACCATAGCGGCAAGCTCCTGGTAGGCCCGCAGCTTTGAAGCGCGAATCGCATTAATGACTTTTTCACCTCTGGTTTTCCCCGGCTGTACACTGATAGGCGCGTAACCTGTGGCCCTATAAGATTCGGCAACATTCTTAGAGGAGAGCGATCCGTTGCTTAAATTACTGAGTTTTTTCGAAGCAGTTTCGCAACCTACCAAAGAGACTAACAGCGCCAACAAACTGGCCTTTATTATCAAATTCAACTTTATATCTCCTACTGCGGTTAACCGCCATTTTCAATGATATAACCTTTATTCAGAGCATCTACAGGATCGTAGCCTGGTAAAAAACTCTCCAGGCGGGAATAGGCGATATGACTTTGGCCGGCTGCGACCACCTGACGAGTGATCACATCCAATACTCTGGCGTTAAGTACTATTCCATCCCCGTGCCTTGCATAAGTACCGGTTAAAATATAATAGATTTTATACTGCTGCTGCAGATTGGGCAGGGTGCCTTTCGTCACGGCAGCCTTCTCGGTAGTGACTAAACTAACCGCCCGGTAATCTACCATATTGTAACCGCGCTGCTGCATCGGAAAGACAAAACTCTCAGAGATCCTGGCGCCAAATAAATCATCCTGGACACTGTGTTTTAATGATTTAAAGGGCAGCACTGCCACCGGCAGACGCTTGACTCTATTTTGCCGCAGCCCCAACACCATCTGCTGTGCCATCTGTGCAACCGCCTCGCTCACCGGATCGTAATAATTTGGCGAAATCGGGGTAATCGCAGTATCTGCAGGTTTAGCAAACTCCGCCAAACTATCTATTTCAATGGCTTTTTCGACTATTTCACGGGCATGTTCAGCAGACATTTCATTGGAAAAGATCGATGTTGTTCCCTGAGCAGCACAACCACTCAAAAGCAAAACTAAAATAATTAAAATACTCTTCATACGTATAACCTATTCACTAGTCGCAGTTATATTTGTTTTGCCTATCAGCCGTACAGTGACACTGTTGCACAAAATGCATCGCAAACAGAGATCACTGCTAAGGAGCATGCGATCAATTCCAATATCTACTCTGCAGGGCATACATTCCCTATACAAAGCAATATCTTGCCTAGCCCAGCTGCTTTATTTTCTACTCTCTAAAGATTATTGGCAATATTACACTAAATTTACATACTCTCATATGTACTCTATTCGCTATCACTGATAAATGTATTATAGTGTCAAAATCTCTGAGTTAGACGAGAGCTAAATAGACACTTGCAAAGAAGTCAGATAATTTTTTGGCTCCCATGCCAATATTCTGCTGCTGACTTATTAACTAATTACATTATCGGTAAATGACAAATTATGTTGAGCTCTAATAAGTTAAGTTGTTTGATAATTTTGCTTCGCAGCCTGTTTATCTCGGCCTGTGTCTTTGCCAGCGCACAAGCAGCAGCGGTAACTGTCCAGGCAACCGGTCAGGCACTTATTGTCAATGGCGACTTGAGCAGTGCCCGAAGCATCGCCATTAATCGAGCGAGACAGCAAGCTACATTGCAAGCCAACGCCTTCATCAGCACTCAGCAGCATTTAAAGCAGGGCGTGATAACCCAGGATCAATTATCTATTACTTCACTCGCCAATGTCGGCCGAACCCAGGTGCTCAGTGAAACAGTAAAAAGTAACATCCTCAGCGTATTGATCAGCGTCGACATCGTCAGCCGTAACCAGTGCAGCAATGGCAACTCTGCCAACAACTACCGCAAAAGAATTGCTATCGCCGCATTCCCTATGCTCGACCCTCGACAGTCTAAGATAGGCCGTTTACGTAATATCGAATCTAGCCTGGCATCCGAACTGGTCAAAAGGCTGGCGGACGATAACAATATCGAGGCTCTGAACGCCGGCCACTTGATGCTGCAAAGTGAAGTTGCCATCGCCGCTACTCAACAGCTGGCCCAGGGATCTCTGACCACAGTTTTGCAGCAGACCCGGCAATTAGAAGTACAGTATATCGTCTCTGGAGTAGTGCGTGATATTTCCATGATCACCCCCAGCGTTTACCGGCAAAAAAATTACTTCATCGACAAGTACAACAAATATGACTACCTAAGTAGCAAATACCTGCGTGCATTTGAAGTCGAACTATTTATTCACGACGGTTTCACCGGCGCATTGATCAGCCAGAAAAGTTTCAGAACGGCGGGTCTTTGGGGAAACAGCGACAGACAGACATTTGGCTTTGCCAGCAGCCCATTTTGGCAGCTAGATTACGGCAAACAAGTGCAATCAACGCTTGAGCAGATGGCCGTTGAAATCAGTGCTACTTTAAGCTGTAACGATTTTACCGTGGAGATATCCCGCGCAGACCAGTACAGCATCTGGCTCAAGGCCGGGCGCACATCAGGAATAAAAGCCGGTGACCAGTTTGATGTATACCGCAAATCGACTTTTTACGACCAGCAACAGAATCCGACCATAGAGCTAACCAAAACAGCTTTAAAGCTAACTATTAATGAAGTCCAGGCCAATTCCGCCAAGGGCTTAGTGAACGGCTTAACAGGACAAAACAATATCCAGTCCGGTGATATTCTAATCTCAAGATAAATGCACTCCCCACTATAGCAGTGCAAAGCCACTGCGATAGATTGGCTGCCATCACAACAGCAGAACTCATTTTAAGCAGTCGCCGGCACATAAAAAAGGCCTGCGTTTAGCAGACCTTTAATAATTTATAGCAATTAATAGCCGAGTATATAGCCGTTTAAGATTGACCTATCCCCTGCACTAGCAGTTCTACCCGACGGTTGCGACTGCGACCTTCACTGCTTTCATTACTCGCCCTTGGCTGCAATTCGCCTTCTCCCTGGATGCTCAATCTTGTTGCTGTCACACCCCCTGATCCGAGATATATCCTCACCGCCTCAGCACGACGTTCCGATAACAGCTGATTGTAGCTTTCAGAACCTTTCGAATCAGTGTGCCCGACAATGGTAATATTAGAGCTGCTGTACTGTGACAACACATGATTAACTTTATCTAAAGAGGAGTAAAATGAAGGTTTTATCTCAGCAGAATTAAAGTCAAAAGAGACATCGTCATTTAGCACTAGTTTTAAAGTGTCATCTTTAATCCGCTGAATTTCAATCGCATTGCGACGTCGCTCATCTTCCAGCTGCGCCCGCATAGCCGCCTCTTGCTGGTCCATGTAATTGCCAATCGCACCACCTGCCGCCGCACCAGCCAGTGCACCGACAATAATCCCAGTATCGCGATTACCGTCATTGTCCATTTGGCTACCTAACAAAGCACCGACAAGAGCCCCACCAATAGCTCCGTAGGTGGCTTTACTGTTCTCTCCCTGAGTAGTTGCACAGCCCGTTAACACTATTACAGGCAACAGTAGTGCCGCTATTTTTTTACTCATAAATGCATCCCTCACAGTTCCACTTTATCAAGATTAAAATAAGCAGTGAAAATCCAATTTAACTTAAAAGACAAATGTAACTGATTTGATAAATTCTGGCTATGAATTTATGCTTAAATCCGCTTAACAAAACGGATTCAGCTCAATAGCAGAGTCTGGATTTTTCCTTTAAATTAATCACCCCTCGCCAACAATCCAGCGCAGTCTGCTTTAAAACTAAAATATGCCATTAAAGATCTGGAAAGCTCTGTTGGCAACCGATAGAATACCGGCTAATTCTGTTTTCTTTAACTTAGCAAGCTCGCCAGTATTTACTGCTCGATTGCTACAGGTTAGTCAGCTAGCGAATAAGCAAACCCTGCTGGCCTATTTTTTACCCTTGTCGAGGAGCGTTAATTGTCACATCTACCTGTTATTGTTGGATTCGGTGGTATCAATCCAGCTGGAAGAAGCTCCTTTCACCATAGCTATCGTCGTTTAATTATCGACAAACTATCGCCTGAAGATAGAGCGGCTACCTTATTATCTCTGGCAACCATCAGCAACCTGGTCACTGCAACTCCTAATCAGGACTCCTACCAGAGCGCTGACGGCGAATTTAATTCCATTGAAAGTTTAATAGAAAGCATTGGCGAGCAAGTAATGGAAAATTCGCTAATACGCAAAATTGACCTGGAACATTTTGATGTCGACGCAATGGTCTTCAACAAAGCCGCGCAGTTAAAAGCACTAGAACCTCTGTGCTTTAGTCTCAGCAAAAGACAGCTGCCCAATGTTATTCCCGACAACTGGAAAGTTGTAGAAGACGGTGCTAATAACTATCAGATCACAGTGACCGGGGAACTGCGTGCAATATTACCCGACACTAAAGAAGCCTCGGTGAAAACAGCGGGCCAGCTACCGACAGGCTTTGAACCTGGCAAGCTATACCAGTCTCGCAATCATCCGCGCAATCTGCAGATGACCATTTTTGCCGCTTCCGATGCAATCAACTCTTGCGGCATCGAATTTTCCGATATCGCCGACGCGGTATCCCCGGATGATATCGCCGTTTACGCCAGCAACTCTATTGGCCAATTAGACGATTTAGGATTTGGCGGCCTGACCAAATACCCCAGCATCGGCAAGAGAATCACTTCCAAACAGATGCCATTAGGCTATGCTCAGATGCCGGCAGATTTTGTCAACGCGTACGTCATCGGCAATGTTGGCAGTACCGGTGGAGCCCTGGGTGCCTGCGCAACCTTCTTATACAACTTACGCAATGCGGTACAAGACATCCGTCAGGGGCGCAAAAAAGTTGTCTTAGTCGGTGGCAGTGATGCACCAATCACCCCGGAAATCATAGAGGGATTTCGCACTATGGGTGCGCTGGCTGAAGATAAAGACCTGCTGGCGCTGAACGCTGTGCAGCAGTTAAGTCAGCAACACTATCGCAGTTCCTGCCGCCCCTTCGCCGAAAACTGCGGATTTACTATCGGTGAATCCAGCCAGTTTGTGTTACTGATGAATGATCAGCTGGCACTTGAGTTAGGCGCTCAAATCCACGGCGCCGTTCCCGATGTCTTTGTTAACGCAGACGGTCATAAAAAATCAATTTCAGCTCCCGGTATTGGCAACTATATAACTTTGAGTAAATCGGCTGCATTGATCAGCTCGATACTCGGTGAAGAATCCCTGCGACAGCGATCTTTTGTCCAGGCACACGGCACCAGCACTCCGCAAAACCGAGTCACTGAGTCCCATGTTATTAACGAAGTAGCCAAGGCCTTCTCGATCAAGCAGTGGCCGGTGGCAGCGGTAAAATGTTACTTGGGTCACTCTCAGGGAACAGCTGGCGGCGACCAACTCAGCTCTTCTCTGGGCACTTGGGTTTACGGTTATATTCCCGGTATTGCCACCAGCAAATCTTTTGCCGATGATGTGCACCAGAGCAACTTACTCTTGTCGACCGAGCATATAAAAGTCGGCACTACAGGTATGGATTCTGTGATCCTTAACTCTAAAGGTTTTGGTGGCAATAACGCCAGCGCCCCGGTATTAGCACCTCATGTTGTCAAAGACATGCTAAAAGAGAAATTTGGTGAAGAAAAGCTGGCACTGTGGCGAGAACTGAACCAACAGGTAATCGCCAAAGCCCAAGCATATGATTACAGCGCGATGCGCGGTGAAACTAAGCCTTGTTACAAATTTAATCACAATGTGCTTGAAGGTGACGATTTAACGATTACCTCCTCTTCGATCACAATACCGGGTTACAAGCAGCCCATAGACATCAGCCAGGAAAACCCTTTTTCAGAATACTGTAAAACATCAGCTTAGGGATCTTTATAATAATGAAAAAAATTACAGCCGTTGGTTCACTTTTTAACAGCAGAGTGTTTTTGTCTGGCGCAGTATTAGCTACTACTCTATTAATAGCGGGCTGTGGAATTTCTGCGCCAAAAATCAATCTGGACACTTTCAACTATTACACTATCAACCCCAACACTGGCGATTTCTGTAAAGCTTATGACAACAAAGACCTTACCAGTCAATGTCAGAGCATCATCCCAGTAAACTTTTTTTCCCGTGAAACCGACATCATTGAAAATGCTTACCGGCAAGAAATAACCGACCAGAACAGAGCCAGGGGCCTAATCAGTATGATGACCCGTGGTGAAAACCTTGATTATCAGGTTACAGCACTGGAAAATGGCAGCTATCGCCTGGAAATTAATCAGCAGACCGATACCGCCTGGAAAGTACTGGAGAGAATCAAAAAACTCACTTACCTAAAGAAATAATTTTTCAATATTCACTAGCCAGGCTGCAGAGCTAATACCTCACGGGTATTGAGCTCTAACTGCAGCTCTATTTGTGCAGCTGCTTCCGGGCGCAATGCAAACACTTCGGCGGCTATCTGTTTAATATTGGCTGGCTGGTTATATGCTTCAGCCATATTGGCGATTGGCATATCGGGCGAGTCAGTCTCGAACACTAAATCGGCAAGCGGCAAACTTGCCACTAAGTGACGCAACTTAGTCGCCCGCGGATGTGTTATAGCCCCACCAAAGCCCAACTTAAAACCAAACTCTCGGCAATAGCGTCGCGCCTGAACTTCACTGCCATTAAAAGCGTGCACTATGCCTCCAGCAGTAAATTTCAATTGCTTTAGAAGTAACAGCACCTGATCGTGGGCTTTACGTACATGCAGTAATACTGGCAGCTGTGCTGCACAGGCAATTTGCAATTGTGCTTTAAGTAATTGCAGTTGCTGCTGTCGCTGTTGCGCATCGCCATGCACAAAAAAATCTAAACCTATTTCGCCTATAGCACAGGGATGGTGTCGATCAACTAACTCTTGTAATTGTGTTAAGTGCTCAGCCCGGTGCTGCTCCATAAAACAAGGGTGCATCCCCAGCGCCAGATGCATCTCTGGGTTAGCTGCGGTCAGAGAGATCACAGTAGCAAAATTACTGGCCCCAATGCTGGGGACGACAAATTCATTGACCCCATTATTACGGGCGGCGCGGAGAACCTCAGGCAGCACAGAGGCAAACTCAGCAAAGTCTAGATGGCAGTGACTATCGATAAACATCGCAACTCTCTATTGTTCAGTGGCTGGATTATTTGCCATTGATAATAACGCCAGCGCGCAAATAACCGCTACTACTGTTCGTCCTGAACCTATCGCTCTTTGGCATCCATGCCACCGCTACTACTGTTCGTCCTGAACATAGCGCTCTTTGGCATCCATGCCACCGCTACTACTGTTCGTCCTGAACCTATCGCTCTTTGGCATCCATGCCACCGCTACTACTGTTCGTCCTGAACATAGCGCTCTTTGGCATCCATGCCACCGCTACTACTGTTCGTCCTGAACCTATCGCTCTTTGGCATCCATGCCACCGCTACTACTGTTCGTCCTGAACATAAAAAAAGGCTACTGAAAGTAGCCTTTTTTTATGTTGCAGTGAGCCCGGAGTTTTAATGCTCCCGGGTAGCGCGGAATTGTACATCCGGCCAGCGCTCTTCGGTTAAGCTCAAATTGACTCTTGTAGGTGCCAGGTAAGTCAGTAGGCCACCGCCATCAATTGCCAGGTTTTCATGACCCTTGCGGTTGAACTCCTCTAACATTTTGGCGTCACCGCACTCGACCCAACGGGCGGTCTGCACAGATATTGTCTCGTACAAACATTCTACCTTGTATTCGTCTTGCAGCCTGAACATAACCACTTCAAACTGCAGCACACCGACGGCACCTAATATCAAATCATTATTTTTCAGCGGCTGGAACAATTGCACAGCCCCCTCTTCTGCCAACTGCTGTAAACCTTTACGCAACTGTTTGGCTTTGAGCGGATCAACCGAGCGCACCCGCTTGAATAACTCTGGGGCAAAATGTGGAATACCGGTATATTTAAGCTCTTCTCCTGCGGTAAAAGTATCGCCTATCTGGATAGTACCGTGATTGTGCAATCCGATAATGTCACCGGACCAGGCCTCTTCAACACTCTCCCTATCCCCTGCTAAAAAGGTCACGGCGTCGGCGACTTTCACATCTTTTTTGATCCGACAGTGACGCATTTTCATACCTTTACTGTAGTTACCTGAGCAAATACGCATAAAGGCGATGCGGTCACGGTGCTTGGGATCCATATTCGCTTGAATCTTAAATATAAAACCTGAGAATTTCTCCTCATCAGCTTCCACCACCCGGCTGACTGTCGATCTGGAGATAGGTGGCGGCGCAAAGTCAGTGTAGCCATCTAACATTTCTTTAACGCCAAAGTTACCTAGTGCGGTGCCAAAGAATACCGGAGTCAGCTCTCCGGCTAAGAACAAGTCGCGATCAAACTCATTAGTCGCGCCCTTAACCAATTCGATTTCATCGATAAAGTCGTCATACAGATCACCCATCAGCTCCCTGGCCGCGTCTGACTGCAGGCCTTGAATGCGGATATCTATAGGCAGCACCGCCCCCTTGCCAGGGGTGTAAACATGAATTTCATCTGTGACTAAGTTATACACGCCTTTGAAGAAATTACTCATGCCAATTGGCCAGTTAATCGGTGCTGCCGCGATTTTCAGGACACTTTCTATCTCATCCAGTAACTCGATAGGGTCGCGAATATCGCGGTCCATCTTGTTGACAAAGGAAAAGATCGGCGTATCGCGCAAACGGCAGACATCCATTAACTTAATCGTCCGAGCTTCCACCCCTTTGGCACCATCTACCACCATCAGGGCACTGTCTACCGCAGTCAAGGTACGGTAAGTATCCTCTGAGAAATCTTCGTGACCCGGAGTATCCAACAGGTTGACAACCTTATCATTCCAGTGGAACTGCATCACCGATGAAGTAATAGAGATACCGCGGTCTTTCTCCATGGTCATCCAGTCGGAAGTCGCGTGACGATCACTCTTTTTGCCTTTGACTGTTCCGGCTTTTTGGATCAAATTACCCAGCAGCAACAGCTTTTCAGTAATAGTAGTTTTACCTGCGTCGGGGTGCGAGATAATAGCAAAGGTTCTACGCTTGGAAACTTCAAGCGCTGTGGTAGTAATTGACATGATAAGTATCTTCTAAATTGAGGTCTGATGCCGTCATAGAGCTGGAATGTCGCAGAGCTTGAAGTGAGGCATATTTTGAATGCGGCTATTTTCGCTGATATCGACTGAATAAACAACAGTGCTAATTAGATACTTTTTGACTGGGGTTAAATCAGTATCTGCGCAGTTTTTCTATTAGCCTTTCATACCAGTGCATTGACACCCTGATCAGCAATGCACTGATGTTATCTCTGCTGCCATTATTCAATGCCAAATCGACCAAATGTCTGGCACCACTGGGTAAGTGATTAATAGATTTTAGCGCCTGCTCTAATTGACTGTGCTCTAACACATCGTGTAATCCATCGGTGGAGCACAACAGCAGGTCTCCGCAGCGCAGCTCACACCTCCCGTAATTGACCACCAGGGGGTCAGTCAACCCCATCGCCTGCGTCACTATATTACTGGGCACATGCTGTTCAACGGCTGCAAGGTCGCCAGCGACCAGATCCAGCATTTGCTCCTTTAGGCTGTCGTCCCTTGTTAACTGAGCCAGCAACCCCTTGCGCAGTAAGTACAACCGCGAATCCCCCACATGGGTGTAGTGCAATGTTCGCTGACGTATTATGCCAGTCACAACAGTGGTTCCCATAGACAGTTGCTGACCAGCCGCTATGTTAATTAAACGGCGGTTAGTCGCCTGCAGTATTGCACTGAGAGCAGACTCAGCCTGCTTTCCAGTCAATCCCGCTTCGGCGAGTCCAGCTTGCTGTTGCATCAATTGTTGCACCGCGAACGCACTTGCAACCTCTCCCGACTGATACCCTCCGACACCGTCCGCGACCACGAAACAGCAATGTTTGCGATCAAAGTCCAGTGCGTCCTGGTTAGTCTGATAGACCGTGCCTTTATCCGTACTGGCGGAATATTGATACATTGAGCTCCTGGAGTTAGCCATTCTTAGCTTAGGGCCCCAACTGTTGCGAGAGACGAGTCAGTTCTTCACAATCTGTATCGCTATAACCGTATTTACCCGCCGGAGTGTGCATCCTGACGAGCGCCTGCGCCACCATCGGAAAGCGGTCATTCTCATAGCACTGTTTATGAAAACTGATCGGGTCGGCCGTTACCTCCCAGCCATCGATAGGGTCGGGATCACTGTCATGATACGCCACCAGCATCAACCTTTTGATCGCCGTCGAGACAATAGGCACTATCATTTTAGGGCAGTAAGTCACCGATATTTTCAATAGGTTGGCGTCTTGGATTGATTGCAGTGGGTCCCCTAGAGGCGTTGCATCACGATGCACTAAATGATCATTGACGATACTGCTGCTGGTTTGAGCAGCTAGCTGGTTTCCAACCCAGTGAGAGGAAGAGCTTGGTGGGTTAACTCTTCGAATACAGGCGATACTATCAAAATTGCTCATAAAAGCAGTTTGCTGATCAACCAGTTTTTGATAGCTTGTATCATTTGGGTCACTGTCGACAGGCTCTAAGATGGCCAGTTTCTGTGCCAGTGCCATGCGCATCGACTGTGGATGCGAGTAATTTAGCGCACCGATCCGGGCCGCTTCGAAGGCCGCATAGTTGAGTACTGTTTTGGCGTTATAGAGCAGCGCAAACTGGATAATACTAAACAGCAACAGCAAGGTAACAAAGGAGATCACCACCATCTCAACCATCGCCTGGCCGCGCTGATAAAACATTGGCTAGTTACTCTTTAGTTAAGATTTATCAGGATTAATAAGTTCTGACATGCCACGACTGTAATGTTTTGACGACTTATAAAGTGGATCTTTGGGGTCTATCTGCTCACTCATATGCCGCCAGATTTTAGCACTTTGTTGCATGTAACTTACCCCTAAGTTATACCAGGCTTTGCTCTTTTTTGTATCCACCGCCAGTACCTTCTCATACGCTATTATCGCCTCTTTAGGCTTATCTAAATGGCTATAAATATTGCCAATACGAAATAACACATGCAGGTCTTGAGGGTAATCGTCATGAATACTTTGATACTGGCTCAAGGCCTGGCTATATTCCCTACCCAGATAGCTTGCATCTGCCCTGTCTAAGTTGTGCTGATATTCACTCGCCCCTTTGCTAAGCTCTCCTTCGGCCTGAGGCTTTTGCTGTAAAGAATTACAAGCGCTTAACAACACACATAACCCCAATACTACCCACTGACTGCTTTTCATTATTAACTCCACTGATATATTCATTGGGTAACACCCAAACAAGTCCAATATAATCTCTGTATTACTGCGGCTAAGCACTCTGGCAAAATATGCTTAACTCACCTTGCATTGCCACCTTTAACCCCAGGCGCTGCACTTCTCCGGCGTTGATTTCTAAAGTACTGTGCGCTAACAGGGCCATGGACATGCGGTTTCGCTGCATATGTTCAACAATTTTAACTATCTTTAAACCTCTATCCAAATACAGTACATCTAGGCTATAGCCCATGGCAAAAGTATGAATTGAGCGACAGGGAGTGATTAACAACCCCTGCCCAGGCTCCAGGCCCGGCAGCGCCAACAGACCGCGATTACGCTCCCTAAAGCTTTGGGTAATCCAAATCTGTAATACAATGCTGCCATTAAAGTGCATCTCCCGCTGCTGCATACTCTTCCTTTAACTACATGGACATAAATTTCATGGCAATCGGAAAACCCAACACCATAAAAGTCACAGGAAAGATAAATACTATCAGTGGAAAGACTAATTTCACCGGTGCCTCCATGGCTTTTTTTTCGGCCCGCTGAAAGCGCTCGGTACGGCGCTGTTCAGATTGGATCCGCAAGGTTTTCGCCATGCTCGAGCCCATTTTTTCCGCCTGGATCATCGCATTCACAAAGCGGGTTATATCGTCCACCTGCAACCTCGCATCCATCCGCTTTAGCGCTTCGGCCCTGGTCACACCCGAGCGCATATCCCGCATGACAATGCTAAACTCATTGCGCAGCGCTCCCTTGGGGCCCTTGTTTAATGCCTGCTGCATAGCCCCGGATAAGTTTAGCCCGGCCTCTACCGCCATAGTGGTAAAATCCAGATAGATAGGCAGCGCCCTGATCACCTGTAGCTCCCGGCGTTTTCGGGTATCGGACAACCACACAGAGGGGAACATGAACCCACCCAGCAGAGCCAGACTAAGAAACAGCCATATCTCCTGAACATTTTTTAACGACAGCAACACCAGTAATGTCAACAGTGTGCAGATAGCTGCAGAGACGTAGCGCAGTGCAATAAATTGCTCTGCGGTCAGTATGTAGCTCACTCCGGTATGCTGTAATTTCTTTTCCACGGAATCTAAATAACTGTTGCTGTAAAGCATCTCCACCAGCACACTCACCATCATCACAAATGGCCAGATAAGCTTTAGGCCACCGGGAAGCGGATCCATATAGGTACGCACATCTTCCGGTTGTTCGGGCATAGCCTTCTGAGCCAGGTAAAACAGCAACATAATACTTACCCCAATGGCAATAATTGCGCCGAGATAGACTAACTCCAGGGTCATTTCAAACATGCTATTGGGCACTCCCTTGGTCTGTCAATATGTGCCGTTAACTTATACATCGATGCTAGTGATCTTTGAAATAAAGATATAACCTAACACTTCCATTACTACTATCACCGACAGTAGTCCCCAGCCCATCGGCGTGGTAAAGAGCTTACTCATCGCCTCAGGTTCTAAAGTGAACAACAGACCACCCAGTAAAATAGGCAGTCCGGTCATCACTATTCCCTGCATCCGCCCCTGAGCGGTGAGGGCATCTATTTTGCCCTCCATGGAGGACTTGCGCCGCAGCGTATCGGCGAGGGTCGATAATACTTCCCCCAAATCCCCGCCTACTTCCCGGGAGATGCGCATCGCAGCAGAGAACATCGAAAAGTCCAACAACGGAATTCGCCGCTCCATATTGCGCAGCGAAGTATCAAAGTCGACCCCGATGCGCTGTTCGCGGACAAACAACATGAATTCTTGAGAGATAGGCGCTTGCTGCTCTAACATGACACTCTGTAACGCCATGTTTAAACTTGAACCAGAGGCCAGCGCTCCGCTGATCATCACCAGAACATCCGGCAATTGCTGTTCAAACTTTTTCAAGCGCTTCTTACGCATGCTTTTGTAGGCCATAAAGGGGATCACGATCAGCACCGCAATCACCAACAGCGCAATGCTAAAATTGCCAGTGAAAAGGTAGGCCAATATCGGCACCAACAGCAGCGCTACTATATTGGCGATAAACAACTGCTGCGGATCGATAAACAAGTACATATCTTCCAGGTTACCGGTGGCTGTCTCTTTAAACACCGATTGATAGTCCTTCATAAAGACATTGGCTCTGCGCACCAGCAACCAGCCGATAATAGCGACGCAAGAAAACACTGCCGCCAGCGACAACCAGAATAGTGTATCCGTCGCCAGATCGGCCAGAGTCTTCATCACCCAAAAATACTCATATCGACTTTAATCCCTCTGGATCGCAGCGATTCGTAAAACTGCGGTACCTGGCCTGTTGGCTGGAACTGGCCCACCACTTTGCCAGACTCGTCAAACCCCTCCTGCTGGTAGACAAAAATATCATTGAGCTGCACTGTATTGCCTTCCATCCCGGTAATTTCCGAGATGTGGGTTATTTTACGACTGCCATCAGCCAGACGGCTCTGCTGTACGATCACATGTACCGCCGAGGCGATTTGCTCGCGAATAGCCCTGGCGGGTAAATCCATACCCGCCATCATTACCATCACTTCGAGCCGGGAAATAACGTCTCTGGGGGTATTGGCATGCACTGTGGTTAACGATCCGTCGTGTCCGGTATTCATCGCGGTTAACATATCCAGTGCCTCTCCGCCGCGACACTCTCCGACGACAATACGATCCGGACGCATGCGCAGACAGTTTCTGACTAAATCGCGAATCGGAATCGCCCCCTTACCCTCCAGGTTTGCCGGGCGCGACTCCAGCGAGACCACATGCGGTTGTACCAGTTTCAGTTCGGCCGCATCTTCCACGGTAATAATCCGCTCAGTTTGCGGAATAAAATTAGACATAATATTCAACAGCGTGGTTTTACCTGAGCCTGTGCCCCCCGAGATAATAATATTACAGTGCTGCTCCACCGCCATCTGTAAAAAAGTAGCCATAGGCTGGTTAATAGTGCCAAAGTTCATCAAATCTTCGGCGTTTAACTTTTTCTTGGAAAATTTTCGGATGGTCAGTGTCGGTCCACGCAATGCCAATGGAGGGATGATCGCATTCACTCTGGAACCATCCGGAAGTCGGGCATCGACCATCGGCGAGCTCTCATCAATGCGCCGCCCCAGCGGCGATACGATACGTTCAATGGCCGACATCACTGCTGCATCGGAGCTAAAGGCGATATCGCTGCGCATCAACTTGCCGTTTTTCTCGATGTATATATCATCGAAGGCATTGACCATTATTTCGCTGATTTCATCATCAGCTAATAATTCTTCCAGCGGTCCAAGTCCCACAGCCTCGTTCAGCACTGAGGTTTTAAGCTCGGTAACATCGATGTTATCCGGGATTTCCCCACCCATACTCTCAAGGGCGTCGTCTATTAGCGCTTCCACTTTCTGACGCAACTCGTCTGCGTCCATAGCACCTACATCCGTGCGCTTAAGATCCATCATCCGCAGCACTTCCTGGTGAATACGGTTGCGCCACATAAACATCCGCTGCCGCTCGATCTCTCCCGCCCTGTCCTCGGGGGCTTTTTCGTTTAGGGCCCCACCGATAAAGGTCTGCATGCTCCAATCTTCATCCGCGGCCACTTTGGTCACCTGCGGCTGCGCCTTATTATCACTTGGCGATATATTTACCGAGTCTGCCTGCTTATCTTCTACCGCTCCCAAACGAAAATCATAGCTACCGATACTAATCACATCTGAACTTCTTATCGGCCCGTAGAAGGGTACTTTATTGCCATTGACGGAGATGCCTGAGCCCTCGCTAACATCTTCTACATACAATCCCTTGTCGGTCAGTTCCACCTTGCAGTGCACTTGTGCAACCCGCCAGCCACGAATTTGTACTAAATTGTCTCGCGACTTGCCAATAGTGCAATGGCGAAGCGTACAGCGCACCCGCTCAATATTCGCTCCCTTGTCTGTGATCACAACAACTTCAAACATTATTCTATGATCTCCAAATTGAACTCAGTTTCATCCAAGTAGTCGGCTTTCAAGTTTTCTGCCAGCTTTAATTGTTGCTGGTTGATGTCGCTACTTTGGGAAACAATGTAAGGGGTGATGAAAATGACTAAGTTAGATTTATTATTGATGAAATTTTTCGATTTAAACAGTGCCCCAAATATTGGCACTTTGCTGAGGTAGGGAAAACGGGTGACGTCGCGACTCATGCTTCTGTTGATTAAACCACTGATGGCAAATGTCTGCCCGGGTTCCAGAGAGACCTGAGTAGCCGTTTTACGACTAGTGACGCCGGGTATTCCATCTACTGCTACCGACCTGTCAATATCACTCAGCTCAGTGGCGATAGAAGTTGTTATTCTGTTATTGGCACCGACTACTGGCTTAATTTTAAGACTCAGACCGTAGTCTTTAAATTCAATACTGGTTTTACCATCGTTGATCACTTTAATCGGAAAAGAGCCGCCGGCGAAAAAATCAGCCTCGCTGCCACTCAGAGCGCTTAAAGTCGGTGAAGCGAGTAACAGCGCACTTCCATCACTGATTGCCGCACTGATAGTGACATTGATATCCCCGCTAATACCGCCGGTAATACTATTTTTGAAATTACCTAAGGTGGTAAAACTGCCCACTGGATTAGTACTTTC
This sequence comes from Oceanospirillaceae bacterium, assembly GCA_013215505.1. Lineage (GTDB taxonomy): Bacteria > Pseudomonadota > Gammaproteobacteria > Pseudomonadales > Balneatricaceae > Rs1. The sequence goes on along the minus strand of JABSQZ010000003.1, from coordinate 180,686 downwards.
GGTACTAATATCCCACTTAATACCTAAGTTCTCAGAGGCCTTATTTCCCAACTCAGTTATTTGTACTTTCATGTACACCATAGGCACAATTTCCGAAGAGACAGTGAGATCCACTAATTCCGGATAAGAGTCTTTCACCGCTTCTATATAGGCTTTGTCTCTGGCACTGACTTCACCCGAGACCACCAATTTATCACCGGCGCTGCGCACTTGTAGCTGCTTCATACCTTCAAACACTTTAGCTAAATCGTTGCTGGCAGTGGCTGAAGTTAAATCCAACACGTTAGTATAAACAGTGGTCACTTTTTTCAGCATGGCCGAAGCCTTGTGGCTAATGGCCCCCTTAAGAATGATATTACTGCCTACCTGACGAATGCTAAGTCCCGCTACCTTGCCAACAATAGAGCGTACTTCAGCAACGTTTCGGGCGGTATTGGCGGGAATAATATAAAACTTATGAGTGACCGTTTCGCCATCCTTTAGCCAGATTTGAATTTCGGTATCACCGGCTTTCTCAGCCAGTATCAGCAATTCGCCATTGTTCATAATGGAAGTACTGACCAGTCCGGCGTTGCCGACCGCTACCCTATCGATATTAACCAGTGGCAAGGTTTTCATCTGGCCGACAAACAACCGAAAATTGTCAGCATTGGCTATAGGGACAGTTAAGAGAAGAACGACTGCTGCAAGCCAGCGACATCGTCCAAGAAAACAGCAGCTGATTTTAATATTATTCATTCTCACTGTCCTTGCCCTTGGGCTACAGGTAATTTTTGTACGGTCGCGACCCCGTCTTTACTGATACCACCGGCGATATAGTCTATTGTCGAAGTGACCCTCAACACTCTGTTTATGCTTCCCGGCAGAATCTTTGAGACCTTGCCAAGCACTTCTCCTGAAAGACTGACGATGCTCCCATCTGCTCTGATACGCACATTCTCAGGATCTACTACTGTTCCGTCAGCCAGCACTAGCTGCCCTGCACTGTTTAAAGTAGCCCCCTCAATGATAGTGCCGTCTGCAAGTTGCAGCTTGCCATTAGCCAGCTGCCTCACCCCCGCTAAGCTTCTGATTTTTTCTCCACCCAATAGCTTGCCGTCGCTGGTCATCACTGTGCCATCGGCTGCGATGAGCAGTGAATCAGGGTCTATCACATTACCATCCCTGTCGACGAGTTCCCCTTTGGCGTTTAGACTCAAACCCCGACCGGAGAGATCGATCCCCGACTTAGTGCGAATACTGCCATCGGCACCGATAATTAAATTCTGATTGGCCAGCACAACCCCGTCCCTGGTCCGCAGTACCCCATCTTCACCCACTACAATCCCTGCAGCCAACTGCTCAGAGCTGCGTCGCAACTGCTCTCTAGTTGCCAGTTGCTGGGCGTTTCTACTGATATCCTGATTAGAGATGGCGCTAAAACCTGAACCTGAAGTATCTTTACGGTTGCGCAGCAGCGCCAACAGATCGCCTTGGTCCTTGGCAATCGCTAATATTGAGGCTTCTTTGGGTGTCACATTGAGAGTAATTGTGGTGAAATTTTGCTTGATACCGGCATCGATACCACCGCGTATAAAACGCACTTTTTCGCTGTAGTCATAGGCACTATCGCGGCCAGTAGTCAGCACTTCGACATTTTCCAACACTGGCACTATGCTCTTGTCGCCACTGGCAGATAAACTGATATTGACAAACAAATCAATCCTGTTACCGGGTCGCAACAAGCCGGTAAAAGTACTCATTTCGTCAACTTGTATGGTCATGGCACGACGTTTTATGACGATAGTGTCAGAGAAATCCAGAGGAAATTCTCTACCGATAAAGCTTTGTAGCAAGACCTTTCCGGCGGCTAAGTTCTGTTGCAGCACCAATCCTTTGATGCTATCAAATTGCTGGGGCAATACCGCATTAGTGTCAACAAATTCACCGGGTATTTCGCGCACAGAAAGTGAGGCGGCGTCCAATACATCACCTTTTAGCAAGTCTTTCGCCGCGACTACTACAGAAATTGGCTGCGAATCTGGTCGCAGCAAATCTCTGAGTGACGACTCACGTGCATCCAGATACAGCATCGCTAACAAGGCCCCGACCACCCCCAAGCCCAGAGCGATAATCAGTAACATAAAAGATTTTTTGCTGGTAGCCAAGGTCAAATCTCCCTACAAATATTTCTGCAGTGGCGCTCTGAAAAATTACCACTAATGAAATAATTTATTTTAAAATCCAATGTCGGTCATATCGTCAACTGCCTCTTTAATATAACCTTCTAATTCTTGATCAATATTTTTTAAGCGTTCTTTATAACTTGCTAATTGCTCGATATGGTTATTTAAAGTATCCAGCCCTGCGGTCACTTGATTGATCGAAGCGGCCGCTGAACCTAATTTTTTACTCAATTCAGGGTACTTTCCAAGATTCTCGTAATAGCCCTTAATATCATCGATGTTACTGTACTCAGGCAGATCGGTAATACGCAAACCAAAGCTCTGTTCGCTATAGCGCCGGTGTATCCCCTGCATCAACGAGTTGTCTTGGTCTTTATCGGTGCCTATTACTGTGGTTGTCGAAGGTCCCTGAGTGACCGAGTACAAAGTCGTCGTCAGGGCCACCAGAATAACTGTGTACTCGATCATCGACTGTCCTGCCTGACGATGCCTCTGCGAGCTATTATTCACCGACAATTTTTCCTTTAATCAAATTCGCCACAATCTCGCTCTGGCCATTATCTGCCCTGACGCTAAAACTGACACTCTGCCCGGCTTTACCCAGCAACAATACTCGCACTTTCAAACCGCTGCCGCGGGTGTCTTGCAGTAGCTTCCAGCCACGCTGCAGATAATAATTTAAATAGTACTGGCTGTTGGCATCCACCGAGTAGCTGTTGCGTAACACCCAAGTCTTGCTGGTATTTAATAAATCCTGATGCCTTTGCTGATCAATTAATTGACTACCGCTCATGGCGGGTAGCTGCAGCTGTTTAGTACTTTTTCCAAACACTCCCTGCTGCAGTTGTTTTGGCAGGTCGCTAACACTCAGATAGCCCCAGGAGCCCCTCCTCTGGGGCTGTACTTGGACGTTATAAAACTGCTGAGCACTGCGACTGCCGACCATGGTCCAGGGACTAAATTCAGTGACAATCGATTTTTCAGGCCATAGATTTTGATAAAACGAAACAACCTCTGCCACACTTAAAGTCGATTCGAACTGACTGATTTGTAGATTCATGCCTTTTACCAGCGCTCGCTCAGTCACTTGGGTCAATTGTGTCTTGGGCGGTAATGGCAACTGCACTGCAGCCAACTGCAAGCTCTGGGCAAAGAGCAGCAATAATAGTAAACACTTATTCACGACAGTAACTCTGCTCACTACTGCATAATTGCGGTGTATCTGTCGGGTACTGACGAACAGCAGGATCATTTGCATCAAGGTACCTCTCCCTCGGATGAACATCTAAATCCGTATGACCGAACTTCAACTGCGAGGGGTCAATCTCCGGGGACAACATGATCACCGACAGCGCCTGCTGCGGGGTAATACCAGCGAGACTAAAACTGTTTAGTCCTTTATCAATAATGGCCGTGGGTACTAGAGGTTCGACTTTATCGTGCAGCGCCACTTTACCGGGCACTCCCCAATTTTTAGAATAAACTTGCGCCCTGGCAGAAAACACCGGCGCTACACTGCCCAGTAATGCTGCACTGGAGTCGGCATTGAGACTTTGGTAATTGGGTGTAGCGGTGGTGGAAATACTCGCCACTACTGTCGCTGTGCCACCTGTGTCTATCATATCAAAGACCCCTGTGCCGACAAACGTATTGATAAAATCGGTCACAGTTTCAAGCACAGTGCCCACCGCAGACACTATTTCCCGGGTGGCGTTAAATGGCGTCAAATCCTGAATCTCACCGCCACTGGCGCCAAGCTGTTGCTGAGCTTTGTTTTGCTCTTCAAAATCAGAGCGATAACTGGCCAAATTTTCAGAAGTAAATATGTTTTGGCCATTGTGATAGCGCCACAGTTTTCGGCCAGTACCCGCTGCAGTAGCCGCTGTCGTAATCTGATCATCTGCTTCGCCGTATACCCTGGAGCTGGCAGCGCTCATATCAATCGCCCCATGAACGGTGATTTCCCAGGCGCTGTAACGCGCAGCGGTCACGGCAGCCTGCTGCATGTCGATGTATTTTCCGACAATTGGCACAATCAAAAACAACGGCACCAATACAAAGGCCGAGGCAACTAACATCTCGGTCATCGCCTGGCCACTCTCTCTTGATAACAGCCTCATTTAAACAGACTGCCAAAAGTGGCCAAGAGCTTATTAAAGGAATTTATAGTGCCATTGATTTCCCCCGGCAAAGGAATTTGTCCCGACTGGAACACCAGCGCAGAGACTCTGTCCAGATAGCTAGTATCCACCAGCCGCGCATCCCAATAGGGATTAAAGCCATTGGCTGCCGCTGCCCGCTGAGTGGAAAAAACACTCAGGTCATCAGGGGAGCTGTAGTACACTTGTGCCTTAGCCACTGCTGCAAGTTTAGTATCGGCTTCCTCTAGTTTTAAATTGCCACTGAGGTTTCCGGCATTAAATATTTCATTTTTGTCACGGGTTAAGCCGATCAGAATATAGGGCGCCTCCATCCCTATGAAAGGGAGGCTGTTCTCAAAAGACGCTATCTGCGGTAGCTCACTGATCATCTGATAGCCACCTTGGGCCAGACGGTAAGGTTGAGACAAGTTTTTGGCATTGAGGCCGGTTTGTATAATGGCCCAAGGCGCTAACATTCCGGAGAGACCACCGTACAACACATCTCGATGCGGGGACAAATTTGCAGAAATATTCGCCATATTGGGCTTTTGTATCCCAGCAAATGCAGACGCAGCGCCGTAGGGCACCTCCGGGAGTGAGATAGTAATAGTTTCATCGAGACAATCTATAATGCAAATTTCGAAATAGCCACTGGGGGTGACCCCTAAACCTGCACCGTCAGCAGCACTCCAAATATATTCTTCCTTGGCATCGGCATAGAGCAACTGGGTACCGCCGAATCGATTCGCTGAGATATCCAACTCCACACCGAAGGCATAACCGTATTCACCGAGTGGACCCAAGTCCAAAATGTAGTCCATATCCATTTTCACGTTCATCAGTGACAGTGCCCAGCCCCCTGTCGGATCGCCATTGGTATCACCCTGCGGATCTACGTTACACTCTAGGGAAGGTCCGGTTATTACCGGGGATGGAATGCCGATTGTAACGGGACCTAAATCAATACTGGTCGGTGGAGTAACACTTTGAATAGCGTCATTGATGGTATCTAGTCCATCTTTGATCAGATTTTCACCTGGCTTATTACTGCAGGATCGATGCCGGGTAAAACCGTCCCGGGAATCATTCACCACTTGCGCAAACCGGGACATCTCAGGGTCACTGCCACTGGGGTGTTTAACAAATTGATAGACAGGTAGCGATAGCAAATCGCCATAGTAACTACCGTAGTGCATGGCCAGCGCAAACCAACCATATGCAGAAAGTGAAACATCACTCTGATTCTCTGCCACATTGTATTTTGGTACTTGTGAAACTGCAGATGCGCTAAACACTAATGTGGCTAAATGCATGGCCTGCTGTGAAAAACTATACGCCTGATTAAGCCCCTTTAAGCCTATCACTACTTTCTCGCTCAGCGGATAAACCACCCTTCCAGCCGCTCTAGAAGTGGTCCGAATGTAAGAGGCAAAACCTTTCACTATTGCCGACAAAGCCGTACCTACAGGGGGCGGGATGGCATTCAGGCCGCTGGCGATGGCATTTAAGTAAGCGGGTTCAGACTCAAGCATTTTCACCCAGGAATACATGCTGACCATCTGCCCTATCGCCACTTCATTGCCCACCATAGCCCGGTTCATATAAGCACCGTAATTAAGATCACGGGCCTCTAAAACAGAGACGCTATAGGCTGTAGCATCGGCGGCATTCTGCAATTGCATTTTCTCACTGGTCAGAACCCCGGTACTCACCAGCATCACCGCGCCTAGCACTCCAATAATACTCAGCAATAATATAAGTACTATAGCCTGACCTGACTGGTAGCGAGACTGCATTATCCGCCTGCAGCGAATGTAATTAGAAATCATTCAATTAAACTCAGAATGTCTCAGTTTCCAGTATCTTCCGCTCCATAATTACTTAAAGTACCCTTTTTACCACTTGCCGTGCCGGCGTCAGTACCAGCTGTTCCTGCGTTAGTTCTCGCAGTGGTACCGTCTTGACCCGCCAGTTCCTGAGTCATAGAACCTACCTGGCTGCGAATGGCATCACCAAAAAAGCCATATACGGCAATAGCCGCGATCGCAATCAGTGCCACGATAATGATATATTCGGTCATACCCTGTCCTAACTGCCTGATTTTACTGTTCATCTCTATTACCTTTTAATTGATTTTTTATTGTCTAATTGTTTACCACTATCTGTCGTTTGCGTTTAGCACTAATTAATAAGCCGATAAAAAGTGGGCACAGTGCGCTGGCAAAAAATTCAATACCGGCGCTGTTTAGCAACAGCATCAAACAAACTGTGGAAATAAACCCTACCAATAAAAGGTTGATCATAGGCAATCCCACTGCTTTACTAAATATAGGCCATAACACTATGCTAAGTAGAAAATAAACGATAAATTGTATTGCCAGCCACTGATTTGCATAGATTAACTGCTCAGTGACACTTGCAATACAATATATATCGGTGCCACTGGTTGGGCAGAATTGGTTAAGTGCCAAAGGTAAGTGCAGGAGTCGATAAAATAACATCGAAGACATAGCCGTCAGTATAATAAACACCTGCATTAGAGCACTGAGAATAACTCTAAGCCACGGAACTTTAGGTAATATTTTTTCTCTGCTTACTCGCATAGAAAACAGCCACTCGAAAAATTAAAGTGCTAGCGGAGTAAATAAAACATAGCTTAAAATTTATTAACTCTAGCTAGTATTAATATGATATTTTACTATTTATAGACGAACGACACTATTATTAACTATATTGCTCTATTTGAATTAGTGTTGCTATATAGTTACAGTATTTATTATTCAAGTCGTTAATATAAAATACTACTGAATGTTATTAACTTCAACAATTTAATTTTAGACCACTATTAGTTATTTTTATCTAAAAGGGCTGATTACATATGTCTTTAAAATGGAAATTTAATATAATTCTACTGGCAACAGGATTAATTGGCATTCTTATATCCGGGGTTATTTCCTTTAATTTACAGCGAGATAATGCACGCCAGGAAGCCCTGGAAACCGCCGCTATTTTATTGGAAAGCTCCATTGCAGTACGCACCTATACCGTCGAAGAAGTAAGACCTTTGATAGCCGCTAATTCCAGCAAAGAATTTTTACCACAGACAGTACCCGCCTATGCCGCCGCTCAGTACATTAGTTATTTGCAAAAACAACACCCTGATTACAACTACAAAGAAGCGGCACTTAATCCAACTAATCCGGCGAATAGAGCGACCGATTGGGAGGCGGACATCATCCGCTATTTTAGAACCAGCGGTGCGAAGGTTTTAATAGGCGAGCGCGACACCCCCACTGGCCGCTCACTCTATCTGAGCAAGCCGATACGTATAACCAACGGTAAATGCCTAATTTGCCACTCCAATCCCGATGCGGCTCCTGCAGCCCTGACTAAGCGATATGGTCGCACCAATGGCTTTGGCTGGCAGCTCAATGAAGTGATAGGCACTCAAGTGGTTTCAGTTCCTCTGTCACTGGCACACGATCGGGCCAATAAAGAGTTTTTATTATTTATGGGAACTATCATCGCGGTATTTTTTTCCATCGGCATGATGCTTAACTTGTTGCTGAACAACTTTGTCATTAAACCCGTTGAAATGATGGCCGCTCACGTCGACAAAGTCAGTTTGGGGACTTTAGATCTGCCGCCGCTGCAGCTGCGGGGCAACGATGAGATAGCCTCCTTAGGCCGCTCTTTTAATCGCATGCAAAACAGTCTGGATAGCGCCGTCAAAATGCTCGACGACACGTTAGACAATTGAAGGTATTAAACAGATGAGTAATCTACCTTCTACACTGGGCAAGTATCAAGTACAGAAAGTCCTGGGCCAGGGGGCGATGGGAATCGTCTATCAGGCCTTTGACCCTGTGATAGAGCGTACTGTTGCTATCAAAGTACTACACCCCCACCACTGCCAAGGCCCACGCGGAGAGGAACTGAGCAAAAGGTTTCAGCGTGAAGCTCAGGCCGCCGCGCGATGCCTGCACAGCAACATCGTCACTGTATTTGACTACGGCAGCCAGCAGCAGCAAGACTTTATCGTTATGGAGTATATTGAAGGCGAGGAACTAAGCCATTTTCTTCGCTCTGAAGATAAACTGAGCGTTGATGAAGCTCTGTTCATCACTACCTCAGTGCTGCAGGCCCTAACCGCGGCTCATGAAAAGAATATTGTCCACCGGGACATAAAACCTGCCAATATTATCTTACTCAATAGCGGAGAGGTAAAAGTCGCCGACTTCGGTGTCGCCCTGCTCGACCAATCTGACCTGACTCTAGTCGGTAACATGGTCGGCACCCCTAACTATATGTCTCCGGAGGGGTTGCGCGGAGAAGTCGTCACTTGCCAGGCTGATATTTACAGCACCGGGATGGTGCTTCTGGAGATGCTAACCGGGGCAAGACTGAGCCCTCAACAACTATACACACTACCGATTGCCGAATTTCTAGATAGCGTATTTGAGCAGCATCAGCACCTCCCTGGGGATTTGCAAGCAATTGTTCGCAAGGCCCTTGAGCCGCTTAAGGAGCATAGATATTACAGTGCTGTAGATTTCAAGCGGGCAATTGAAAGCCTGGCAACGCTGCAACAAAATGCTGTTGCTACAGTCATTGCCAAAACCTCGATTCAGAGCAAATCCCAGCAATTACTTAAGCTTCCCGCTGCAACCTTGGCAAATATAGAAAATAATTTAGCGGGCTACTTAGGACCTATGGCCAATTTATTAATCAAAAAAACATCCACGCATACCGATTCTGCAGAAGCCTTTATGTTGGAGCTCTCTGAACACATCAGTAATGCACAAGAGCGTCAGGAGTTTATCCGCCAGGCGAGCAAAACCCTGGCAATAAGTTCTGCGACGAGCGCAGTCAAAGTAGTTTCTAGTAGCGACAACCAGCCACTGCCCAAACAGTCTATTAGCTCCGAACAACTTGAAACAATCAGTTTAGCACTTGCTTATTCTCTGGGCCCAGTGGCGAGGCATCAGGTAAAGCGTTATCTGAAACGCTTTGATAATTACCCGCTATTATGCGAACAACTTGCTAATTTAATTACCGATGAGCAAGAGCGAAAGGATTTCCTTAGAAAAACCTTATTAACTAAATAATTTTCTATTCACTCTAAAGAGCATCGACTTTTACTTTGCATGCATCTGTAGCAAATACAGGATTAATACAATCAAGACCCTTTTTATGAAAGATTTTTTTACCTATCACTGGAAATTACTGATCATCAATATAAGCCTTGGCATCAAAACTGCGGATCCAATCCGGATAAAAAACCATGATAGCGGTTAATAACATTCCGTTTAACAACCCCTCTGGAAATACCGTCAGCAGAATGATGGTCACTATTTCCCGCTGAATTTTTACCCAGGGATAAATATCGTTGACCCAGAGTGTCGCCGACACCGACAAGCCTACCAAAACGGCACTGAGGCCCGCGCAAAAGAAACCGCAAACAAACAGGTAGATAAAAAAGTTTTTCGGCAATTTTCTATCGACAATACCGGCAATAATATAAGTGACGGCCACCGGCAGTAATAGGGTAATAACGCCGTTGGCGGCAAAATTTGCCCATCCGCTAGCGCTGGCGATAGTCACTAAGGTCAGAGCGATGCTGGCACAGACAATCGCCAGGTCCCAGCCCAGCACTAAGCTCAAGACGGTCATGCCAATTAAATGAATGCTAATACCCGTAGAGATATCCGCCTTAATACTCCAGAGCAACATCAAGGTAACTGTCGCGCCAAAGCACAAGTGCTGTAAAGTACTATTAGTTTTTATTAAATGCCACGGCGATCTGTAGCATGCATAGATAAACACCAACAAAAACAGCGCATTAAAAAAATAATAGCTTAATTCAGAGAGACCCTCAGTGTTCAGGCTGATCATTGCTGAACACCCCTGCCAGCATCCAAGTTGAGAGTATAAAGTAGCGCATCTTCTCTGTTACCAGCGGCCACAGAGTTAACTGCTGCTTTCTTGGTACTGTGCAGATTGGGATAATAATTTTTACGTCGACCATCCAGGCTAAAACCTAACTGCTGATACAATTGAATCGCCTGTATATTAGAAGCTCTGACCTCCAGCAACAGCTGCTCTATGTCACGCTCTAACAGACCGGCAATGGACTGTGAAATAAGCTTGATTGCGTAGCCGCAGCGCCTCTGTGCAGGGGCAATGGCTATTTGCAAAATCTCGGCCTGTTCAAACAGCAACTGGTAGAATATAAACCCCAGTAACTGTCCATCTGCAAGCAGTGCGAAGTTCAACGCTTTAGAGTTATTTAACTGCTGTTGGATTTGTTCTGCCGACCAGGGGGGAATAAAACACTGCTGCTGCAACTGGATGAGTTGCCGGTGCAGCGCAGGCTCAATATTGTTATCTAAACTGATTAACTCTGGCATCTAAGCGACGACTATTTAACCGGCAAAACTTTTTGCAAGTCCTGCCACACTTCGCGTTTACAACCTGGAACATTCAACATCTGGGTTAAACTGTAGCTGGTAATAGCTTTAGTTTCAGTGCGCAGTGAAAAGACAATACCGCGCATGGCGTCAAAGTCATCTTCACGGCTCATTAGCATTTGCGCCGCCACTTCACCTAACATCAGCACCAGCGAGGGAGTATGCTGTTGAAATATTTTAGCCAACTTGTGCTGCACGGCTGACACCGCTTGATCCCAGCCCTGATCAATATTATCACCCGCCAAGGTTGGCCAGTTTAAAATATAGGGAGCTGCCCCTGCATCTAAGCGCTTGCTGTCTAAACCCATGGCCTTGAGGATATTAGCCACTAGCTGTTGGTATTGATCAGAAGCTATATTGCCACGACTTTGTGACGGCAGGCTATCGACCACTAATACATCTGAATACTGTAAAAACATCAAACGCATAGTTGGCGGCGGTTTATTACTGCTCGTGGAGATCGTAGCATGTCGGGGCATTGCCGGGGGACGCTGGTTAGTGACTGTTGACGCTGACGAATCTGCCTCTGCAACAGCCTCTTTTGTCAGTGACGCAAATTTCTGCGGCCCAGCTGTACCTGCTACTACAGTTTCAGCAGTGGCTTGAGGCTGACTATTTAGGGTTACCTCAGGTTGAGCTGCTGATTCCGTTTCAACCAGGGATGCAGCCAGTGACACAGCCTGTTGAGCACGGCTTTTCTGCCCATTCACAGCTGACGAAGCGACTGGCTCGATGGCCTCAGCCACTGTATTGACAAGGTCATTGACGACAAAATCAGGGTCATATACAAATTCAGAAACCCATTGTGCAGAGCTATTAGCCCCTGGCAAAGTCGCTCTTGGGAGCCAACTGCTGATGCCTAACGTTTCTAAATATTGATGCCTGAGCTGCTGATGCATTGATGAAATTTCCCTGCAAGGTTCTAATTTACTGTGATTTTTAATCGGCATTAAACTTGTGGGTGAGCTTTTTCGATATTGGCGTCCAATAAGTTTAATGCGTGAATATAGGCTTTCGCCGACGCTATTATAATATCAGTATCTGCCCCAACACCATTAACAATTCTGCCATTTTTTTCCAACCGCACTGTCACTTCTCCCTGGGAATCTGTACCGCTGGTAATAGCGTTAACTGAGTAGAGCTGTTGTACCGCTCCAGATTTGACAATATTTTCAATCGCACACAGTGCCGCATCTACAGGTCCTCCACCGGTAGCCTCGGAACGCTGTTCTAAACCATCACAGACCAGCGAGACTTTAGCCAAGGGTATTTCTCCGGTCTGCGAATTCACTGCCAGTGAAGAGAGACGGTATTTTTCATAACTTTCACTGCTCTGAGTCACCGACACTAATGAAATCAGGTCGGCATCCACTATTTCGTGTTTCTTGTCCGCTAATTCTTTAAACCTGGCGAAGGCCGCATTCAGTTGCGCGTCTGAATTAAAGCTACTGCCCAACTCCTCCAATCTGGCTTTGAATGCGGCGCGACCTGAATGCTTGCCCATTACTAACCTATTGGTACTCCAGCCCACATCTTCAGCGCGCATTATTTCATAAGTCTCACGGTGTTTTAAAATACCGTCCTGATGAATACCGGATTCGTGAGCAAAGGCATTGGCCCCTACTATCGCTTTATTGGGTTGTACTGCAAAACCTGTGATACTGGATACAAGTTTTGAGGCGGGAACTATCTGGCTGCGGTCCACCCTGGTATCTAACTGCAAGTACTCCCGGCGGGTATGCAGTGCCATCACAATTTCTTCTAGAGAAGCATTGCCGGCCCGCTCTCCTAAACCATTAATAGTGCACTCAACCTGACGCGCCCCGGCATTAATCGCCGCCAGTGAGTTGGCCACCGCCAAACCCAAATCGTTGTGACAGTGCACCGAAAATACCGCTTTATCAGCATTGGGCACCCGCTGTCGAATATTGGCGATAGACAGGGCAAACTCTTCAGGTAAAGCATAGCCGACCGTGTCGGGAATATTGATAGTGCGAGCGCCGGCGGCGATCACTTTCTCTATAATCAAACACATAAAATCCAGCTCGGAGCGGCTGGCGTCTTCCAGGGAGAATTCCACATCATCAATTAAATTACGCGCGTATTTCACCGAACTGACAGCCCGTTCGACCACTTGTTCAGGTCGCATTTGCAATTTAAACTTCATGTGGATTGGCGAAGTGGCGATAAAAGTATGGATCCGCCCAGCAGCTGCATTTTTCAGGGCCGCCCCCGCTCGGTCCAAATCTAATTCCAGCGCCCTGGCCAGCGAGCAGACGGTACAGTCTTTGATATTGTCGGCAACCAACTTTACCGCTTCATAATCACCGGGGCTGGCGACGGCAAAGCCGGCTTCAATTATATCTACTTGCATTTTCTCTAACACTTTGGCGATACGCAACTTTTCATGTTTGCTCATCGAAGCGCCCGGGCTCTGCTCACCGTCGCGCAGTGTGGTATCGAAAATTATGATTCTTGAATTACTCATTTGCTGCACCTCTGATCCGTTTCCAAAGGATAGCTCTGTGCGGCAGAAACCTGTATGTACACTGCCGAAATGCCAGGGCGCTAGATCTGCAAATTATATCCTAGATAGAGAGTTTAAGCATTATTGTCGATAGTATTCACAGCGCTGATCGGAGTAGAATCAGACATCTGAAATTTTTCTAATTCGTGTAAAAGGACGCTAGGGTAATGGCAGCGATTGATTTTGATCAACAAGTAGACAGAAGTAATACTTTCAGTACTAAATGGGAGCGCTACGCAGACACCGAAACACTGCCTATGTGGGTCGCAGATACAGATTTCAAAGCCCCGAAGGCGATAACTCAGGCCCTGAAAGAGCGCATAGATCACGGGGTTTTTGGCTACACTATGGTTCCTCCACAGTTAAACCAAACAATTATCGAGCGTATGCAGCGCTTGTATGACTGGCAGATAGAGGCCGAGTGGATCGTCTGGCTTCCCGGCTTAGTTTGCGCCTTGAACATTGCCTGTCGTGCCGCCGCCCCTAACGGTGGAGTGGCACTGGCCCCTAAACCTATCTATCCCCCTTTTATCAGCGCCCCGCACTTGAGTGGAATGCAAGTGTGCCAAATCCCGCACAAGCTACAGGGATTACGCTGGGTAATGGATTTTACTGCACTGGAGCAGTCGATCACTAGCGAGTCTAAAATTTTACTGTTCTGTAACCCGCACAACCCCGGCGGTACTGTTTACTCAGCAGAGGAATTAGCCGAGTTAGCTCGCATAGTCACTAAACATCAGCTGGTGCTCTGCTCCGATGAAATTCACTGCGACTTGCTGCTGGACAAACAAGTAAGTCATATCCCTGTCGCCTCAATCAACCCAGAGATTGCTCAACAGTGCATTACCTTGATGGCCCCCAGTAAAACATTCAACATCGCGGGATTAGGCTGTGCTTTTGCCATTATCGCCAACCCGGAACTGCGCAGTAAATTCAACAGAGCGAGAAAAGGCATAGTGCCGGATGCCAATTTATTAGGCTATACCGCCACCCTTGCAGCTTACACTCATGGCGAGCAGTGGTTGGAGCAACAACTGGATTACTTCCGCGATAACCACGAGTATTTAATCAGAGAAATTAACGCTATCCCCGGTTTAAAAATGCTGCCGAATCAGGCAACTTACCTCGCCTGGATAGACGTATCTGCCGCTAAACTAGAAAACCCAGCACTGTTTTTTGAACAGGCCGGCGTCGGCCTATCTCCGGGCAGAGATTTTGGCGACAACAACTATGTGAGAATGAATTTCGGCTGCACCAGAGGATTACTGGAAGAGGCGGTAAAACGCATGAAAAGCGCCATGCTCAACCACTTACCTGCATAATTGACTAGTTGGAAGTCGTGAGTCGGAAGTGATGAGTTCTATCATTTTCCAACTTCCAACTTCCAACTTCCAACTTCCAACTTCCAACTGTGTTAAGCCCTACTGAAATCAAAAGGAAGTACTTCAGCGATTTGCTCTTTAGCTAACGCCAGCATCAACAACCGGTCAACCCCCAGTGCCACTCCGGCACAATCTGGCAAACCCTGTTTCAGAGCTTCGACCAGCCTTAGCTCTAGTGGCCGCTGCTGCAACCCCAACTCAGATCTGAGCTGTTGATCAGCGGCAAAACGTTTAGCCTGCTCAGCGGCATCAGTCAACTCGTGATAACCATTGGCCAGTTCTACACCTTCAATGAAGAGTTCAAATCGGGCCGCCACACTAAAACCATCTGCATCGGTTGTCAGTCTGGCCAGTGCCGATTGACTGGCGGGATAGTGATAGACGAACACTGCCCCTTGCAACTGCGGCTCTATGCAATGAGACATTAGCAAGTTTAGCCAGCCATCCCTATCGTACTCACCACTGACCTCAATTTGTTCACGCATCTTCACCGCCAGCTTAGCATCACTGGCAGTGTTTATATCCAGGTTTAAGTACTGCAGGAAAAGCTGCCGATAAGAATAGCGCTGAAAGTGTTCGATCCCGGTGACCTTAGTCACCAGCGCGGCAACCTCATCCATTAGTGTCTGATCATCTAAACCTAATCGATACCATTCCAGCATAGTAAATTCAGGGTTGTGCCTGCTACCTACTTCACCGTTGCGAAACACCTTGGACATTTGATAGATACAGCCACTGCCAGCGGCTAGCAGCCGCTTCATTGCATATTCGGGTGAGCTCTGTAAATAGTAGTGCTGCACAGTATCTTCTGGAAAATTCCGATACTCTACGGTTAAACTGTCAATATAAGGATCACAAACTGCCGCCTGTGACAGCACTGGCACATCAACCTCTAAGACATCACGTGCAGAGAAAAAATCGCGAATTTGTGCCAGCATGGCAGCACGTTTTTTAAGGGTTTCTAGGGTGGCACTGGGCTGCCAATGATCTGTATTCAAGGCAAGACCTGATAAATAAGGAGGGGGAGAAATAAAAGACCTCTGGGAGCCAAAGGTCTCGACCACAAACTTAGGTTTTACCCTTTAGCAGCACGGCTGACATAATCACCGGTGCGGGTATCGATTTTCAACATCTCGCCCTGCTCGATAAATAGAGGAACTCGCACTACCGCACCGGTACTCATAGTGGCCGGCTTAGAGCCGCCCTGTGCAGTATCGCCTTTTAGACCCGGATCAGTCTCAGTGACTTCCAGCTCAACAAAATTTGGCGGAGTTACCACAATCGCTCGGTCATTCCATAACGTAATAATGCAGACCGTATTGTCTTTCAGCCATTTTACCGCATCACCAACCGCTTTTTCTTCAACCGCATACTGCTCAAAAGTAACCGGGACCATAAAGTGAAACATATCACCGTCTGAGTACAGATATTCCATGTCTCTTTCCATTACATCAGCAGCTTCAAGAGATTCATTGGATTTGAAAGTACGTTCCCAAACACGCCCGGTTAATAAGTTGCGCATTTTAACTCGGGTAAAAGCCTGGCCTTTGCCGGGTTTGACAAATTCAACTTGCTGCATAGAACAAGGATCGCCATCGATCATTACTTTTAAACCGTTTTTAAGCTGATTCGCCGAATAAGACATTACATTTCTCTACTTCAATAAGGTGTGGAATAACTTTGCCCAGCATTCTACTACAAAGAACAGAAAATAGCGGCTATCTACAGAGTTTTTGCCAACAATTCAGCTTACAGGGCCTATAAGCCATCGACAGGGCAGATTCACTGGGTATATTGAGTAGCGAGTAGCTTTGACAGCGGATCTGGTTGGCGTAGCAAATATAGTGGCAATTTTATGCAGATTTTTGTCAAAAATCTCAGCTTCCAAACTAAAGCAGGGGCTATACCAGCTACAGCGCAAATGTAGTGCGCATATTTAGTATTAGTAGTCGCGAGTAAATTTGACAGTGGTTCTGGTTGGACGCACAATGCGGGCAATTTACCGCAAGGGAAATGATTGATGAGTGCAAATTAATCCTGATCATGCTCTGTCGCTACTTACAATTCTATTTAGGTTCTTTCTGTGAAGGCTATAAACACTGCTAACATCACCCATGATCAGCAACCAGAATCCAGCTGGCAACATCTGCTAAGCCACTGTTTTAGCGATCCAGTAAGCTTGGCTAAATTTTTGCAATTAGAGGCTGATCAACTGAATTTTTCAGCTGCTGCCAGCAGTCAATTTTCTTTAAAAGTCCCTCTACCTTATGCTATGCGCATGCAAAAAGGCGACAGTCGCGATCCGCTATTGCTGCAGGTATTGCCCGACCCGAGAGAGCTTGAATATTTCCCGGGATTTGTCACAGACCCATTGCAGGAAGCGGACGCCAATCACTTAACCGGCCTGATTCACAAATATCAAAATCGGGTTCTGCTAATGCTCAGCGGTGCCTGTGCTATCAACTGTCGCTACTGTTTTCGTCGGCACTTCCCCTATGACGACAATAAAATCGGTTCGCAGCAGTGGCAGAATATTCTGCAGTACATTGAAAACGATAACAGTATTGAAGAAGTGATTTTCTCCGGTGGTGATCCACTGGCGACCTCCGATCAGCGACTGGACAAGTTCATCACCCAACTGGGAAAGATCAAGCACTTGCAACGACTGCGCATTCACAGCAGATTACCGGTAGTAATCCCGCAGCGCATCACCGACCATCTCTGTCAGATATTGCAGACAACTCGCCTGCAAACAGTGCTGGTTATCCACGCCAATCACGCCAATGAATTTGATCATCAGGTCAGCGCTGCACTGGCTAAACTACAGGCGGCCAAAGTCACTGTACTTAATCAAGCGGTCCTACTCAAAGGCATTAATGATAGCGTAGAGAGCCAGAAACGATTGCACACCGCCTCTTTTGCCGCAGGTGCCCTACCTTACTATTTATTTGTATTAGACCCAGTACAGGGGGCGGCTCATTTTGATATCAGCGACTCCCAGGCGCAACAGCTAATCAGGGAGCTACAACGACAGCTTCCGGGCTATTTACTCCCCAGGTTAGCCAGAGAAATCCCCGGCATGCCGCACAAAACCTTATTGGCTATTTGAATATTTCTCAGCAGTGATAAACAAACGCTTTTAAAAATCAGCTAATTGCCTGCCGTTGATTAATAGTTGCTACTAATTAACAGAAAAGCCCGGAAAAAAGTCTCTCAATAAGTTAGAATCAGTTCATTTTTTAATCTCAGCATTGCCGTGAATCGAGCTTGGGTAGTGAAAATCATAAAAAGCAAACTGCAAACGAATAACTTCAGTCTTTTGAATTGAATAATAAAAACCAAGGATAAGAAAATGAATATGTGGAAATACTTAGTTCTCGCTGCACTGGCTCCTCTTTTAGCAGGCTGTGTCAAAAAGCAAGTTGAGCCGGTAGTTGTCGTGTACCCACCGCTAATTATTGCCGATGCCACCCCGATTGTCTCATCGACAAAACGCTCCATCGGGGTACAAGTGAATTTTAAGAACATCACCAGTAACGACTACAGCTACGCCCGCTTTAAGCTGACTGCCTATAACAGTGTCGGAGAAAGTGTAAAGCCTAAAAAAGGTGTGAGAGAAAGCGCCTATGTTCGCCTTTCGGGCCCCATCACGCCAGGGCAGACAAAAATCACCACCTGGACCAATACCTGGGCTAACAAAGACGTGCAATGTGTAAGCTTGGACGAAGTGGAAATTATCTTTATGGATGGCAGCGTTGAAGTCGCTAAAGACGGCAGGTTGCTCAGTGAGAAGTCTGGCAGCATCTGCATTTAGAGAATAACAAGGGTTTAGACATATTCTAAACCCTTTATTGTTAAAGCTTTCTAGGTGGTGGACTGAACGGGAACTGAGAGACACTGCCTTTCACTTCCGTTAGTTTTGCCACCCCAGAGCGCTCCACTTCATCGATACGCAATATCGCTTGAGTGGGAATAAAAGAGCTTTTTACTTCATTAAACAGCTGCTTTACCTTCTCCTCACCCGGGTCTACCAGCAACTCAGATCGCTGTCCGAAAATAAAGCCCTCCAACTGGATAAAGCCCCAGATATCACTCTGATAAACGTGCTTTACAAATACTTCGACTACTTTATCTTGATTGATAAAGGAGACACGATATACCGCATCATCTGCTGCCATGATTTACTCTCAACTTATTCACTTATTCTTATCATCAAATTTCAACAATAGTCTCTGCCTATTACAGAGCCTCTTAACTTGGGGCTGAAGCTGTTATTTACAAGAGTAACGGCCAGGGAAGGTGCGAATAAATTGACAGTTTTTCTGCAGGCTCTGCCAGCGAGATGGGTGACCACAGGCTAGAGCCGCTCAATGACTTCGGCTGACCCGCGCATCCGACCAAGTTAACGCTTACCGCTAGCACTCCCAGTGCATGCACTGCAGATGATAAACACAGACGCCCACAGCTGCATACACCGGTGAATTTGCTACTAACATATAAGATATTTTTGGCTATTTGTTCAGCAAAATAGCTATAAGTGAATAGCCGCAGTATAATAGCGCGCAAAACCTCCCAGGCGAGCTCAAAACTTCCATATTTTCAACCTTAGCTGTTTCCAGCCATCCTGCTGAAACACTAAATTGTTATATTTTTTTCAGTGCCGGGACTCATAATGACGTAACCCACATACCACAACAGCTGCGATACACTGCTAGCGCTTGCCACTGTGCTATGAGGGAAAGTATTTGCTAATACTTTAAATACCAATGACAAAACTATAGAACAAGGTGCACGATGGCGAAGAAGCTATTTATTAAAACTCACGGTTGTCAAATGAACGAGTATGACTCGTCGCGTATGGCTGATTTATTGGGCGAGAGCCACGAGCTGGAATTGACAGACAACCAGGAGGAGGCAGATGTCCTGCTACTCAATACTTGTTCTATCAGGGAGAGAGCTCAGGAAAAAGTTTTCCATCAACTCGGTCGCTGGCGGAAATTGAAAGAAAAAAACCCCAATTTAAAAATTGGTGTCGGTGGCTGTGTCGCCAGTCAGGAAGGTGACAAGATTCTCAAGCGCGCCCCTTTTGTCGACATGGTCTTTGGTCCTCAAACCTTACACCGCCTACCGGAAATGATTGATTTAACCGACCAGGGAAAAATCGGCGTGGTCGATGTCAGCTTCCCGGAAATTGAGAAGTTTGACGTATTACCGGCACCTAAAGCGACTGGCGCTGAAGCTTTTGTATCGGTTATGGAAGGCTGCAGTAAATATTGTACTTTCTGCGTTGTCCCCTACACCCGGGGAGAGGAAGTAAGCCGACCGCTGAATGATGTGCTGGCCGAATGTGTTGAGTTGGCTGAACAGGGAGTCAGAGAAGTTAATTTACTGGGCCAAAATGTCAATGCATATCAGGGAGACACAGACGATGGCGAAGCGGCAGATTTGGCCGAATTGATTCGCTTAGTCGCCACCATTGAAGGCATCGACAGGATACGCTTTACCACTTCACATCCGGTCGAGTTCACTCAATCTCTAATCGATGTTTACGCTGAAGTCCCGGAACTGGTCAGTCACTTACACCTACCGGTGCAATCCGGGTCCGACAGTATTTTAATGGCAATGAAACGCGGCCATACGGTACTAGAATATAAATCTAAAATGCGAAAAATCAAAAAGGTACGCCCAGATATTTGTTTCTCCTCGGATTTCATTATCGGCTTCCCCGGTGAGAGCGAGTTTGACTTTGAGCAGACCATGAAACTGATTGAGCAGATTGGTTTTGACATATCCTACAGCTTTATCTACAGCCGCAGACCTGGCACGCCCGCTTCCGACATTCCGGACACGGTCACTGACGAAACTAAAAAGAAACGTCTGAATATACTGCAAAGCCGCATCACTCAAAACGCTCAGCAAATCAGCAGACAAATGGTCGGTACGGTACAGCGCATTCTGGTCAACAGGTACTCGAAGAAAGATCCGGGCATGTTATCCGGGCGCACTGAAAATAACCGTGTGGTTAATTTTCGCTGCGACCAGGCGGATTTAATCGGCAAGTTTGCCAATGTGGAAATACTGCAAGCATACACTAACTCACTGATAGGCAAGCTGATAAATTCAGAGTTGGACGACGCTCACTAAATATTGGCAGATATGCTAAAGCAGTTGCTACAGTGATACGCTAGCAGCTGCGCTTTAGTAACCACTCCCCCCTCAGATATAGCCTGGCAGCCGTATTAGCCAGAGCCATTGCAGACTGGTTTGCATGCTCCCCAGTTATGTTATACTAAAAAATACAGTGGTTAATAAAGGAGATAACCTATTGAACAATAGTGAATCGTTACACTTCACTTTGTCACACAGCGATACGGCGGCACTGGCCAATCTCTGTGGACAGTACAATGAACATTTAAAGCTTATCGAAAAACGCCTCAACGTGATCATCAGTAATCGCGCGACGGACTTCCAAGTGACCGGAGATCCCAGTTTAGTACAAAAAGTTGTATCCCTACTCAAACAGTTATACCGCGAAGTCTGTGACGGCAAAGAATTAGACCTCGAGCAAATCCACCTCTGTTTGCAACAATCAGGTATCGAGCAAGATCGCAATTTTGATCAAGACTCTGCCGATAACAACCTGATCATCAAAACCCGTAAAGTCATGGTAAAACCCCGTGGCCCCAACCAGCAAAATTATGTCCGCTCTATTTTTACTCACGACATTAATTTCGGCATCGGCCCCGCCGGTACTGGCAAAACTTATCTGGCGGTTGCCTGCGCGGTAGAAGCTCTTGAGCGTGAGGAAGTGGAACGTATCTTATTGGTGAGACCGGCGGTAGAAGCGGGAGAAAAACTTGGCTTTTTACCGGGTGATTTAGCACAAAAAGTTGACCCTTATCTGCGCCCGCTCTACGACGCTCTGTTTGAAATGCTGGGTTTTGAACGAGTTGCAAAGCTCATAGAACGGCATGTCATTGAGATAGCGCCACTGGCTTACATGCGCGGTCGCACCTTAAACGGATCTTTTGTAATCCTCGATGAGAGTCAAAACACCACCCGGGAGCAAATGAAAATGTTCTTAACCCGCATTGGTTTTGGCTCAACTGCCGTTATAACCGGCGATATTACCCAGGTAGATCTGCCTAAAGGCACTCCCTCTGGATTGCGCCACGCAGCCCAGGTATTAGACGGTGTTGAAGGTATAGGTTTTAGCTATTTTTCACCTAAGGATGTGGTCCGCCACCACTTAGTACAGCATATAGTTGAAGCTTATGACCGCCACGACATATTGCAGAACAATGTAAAACATCAATTGGCCATCAACCGATGAGCACAGATATTGAAGTACAGTATGCATCCAGCGCTGAGCAACTACCTGGCGAAACCCAGATAAAAAAATGGGTTGAGACGGCGTTGCAGCAATACTCGCAGCAGTTTTCGCTCTGTATCCGCATCGTTGACAGCGACGAAAGTCAAAGTCTAAACAGTCAATACCGCGGCAAAGATAAACCGACTAATGTGCTTTCGTTCAGTTTTGAAATGCCGGACTGTGTCGACGTTGAAAGCGAAATATTAGGCGACTTAGTGGTATGCGCACCTGTTGTGGCAGCAGAGGCTAAAGAGCAAAAAAAGGCACTATTTGATCACTGGGCACATATGATTGTGCACGGGGTCTTGCATCTCTTAGGCTTTGACCATATAAAGGATAGTGAAGCGCAAGAAATGGAACAGTTAGAGCGAGAAATTCTCGCGCTACTTTCAATCGCCGACCCTTATATTAGTCATTAAATACTAACTACTACTTTCCAATTTTGGAGCTAAAGGAAAAAATGAGCGCAGATCGATCTGAACAACCACGAAGTATCTTCGGGCGCTTCGCCCAGTTATTATCGTTTGAACCAAAAACTAAACAAGATGTTCTGGAAGTTATCAAAGAAGCCGCGGACGATAACTTGCTTGACCAAGAAGCACTGAACATTATTGAAGGAGCCATGCTGGTCTCCGACCTAAAAGTTCGCGACATTATGGTACCTCGCTCCAAGATGATTATTGTTGAAGCAGACCAGACCTTAAAAGAATTTTTACCGACCATTATCTCCAGCGCGCACTCACGCTTTCCAGTGGTCGGCAAAAACCCTGACGAAATCATTGGCGTATTACTGGCCAAAGATCTACTGCCCTTTCTACTGTCCGATAACAACGATGATTTCACAGTACAAGATAAATTGCGCCGGGTAACTTTTATCCCCGAGAGTAAACGCCTCAACAAACTACTCAGAGAGTTCCGTGAAACACGCAGTCACTTGGCTATCGTCGTGGATGAATATGGCGGAATTGCCGGTTTGATCACTATCGAAGACGTGTTAGAGCAAATAGTGGGTGAGATTGAAGACGAGCACGACCTGGTTGAAGACGATGGTAATATTCGTCCCTTCGAAGATAACGCTTTTCTGGTAAAGGCCTTAACCGAACTTGAAGATTTCGATGAGTACTTCGGCACTAACTTCGATGAATCCGACTTCGACACTATTGGCGGCCTGGTCACCCAGCGCTTTGGGCACCTTCCGCACAAAGATGAAGAAATTTTAATTGACGGTTTCAATTTCAAAGTACTGTCCTCTGAACACCGTCGTATCAGGTTATTACAAGTACACCGGGCGATTATTTAAACAATGCAGATCGCGGCACTTCTAGCCCTGTTAGCTGGGGCGAGTACCACCTTGGCCTTTGCCCCTTTTGATTTTTACCCGCAGGCATTTATCACCCCGGGAGCCCTGTTTTTATTACTAAAACGGCAATCGCTGAAACGCGCTTGCCAGCTGGGTTGGTTATATGGCCTGGGTTTTTTTGGCACTGGCGTCTCCTGGATATATGTCAGCATCAACACTTATGGCGACACTCATGCCATTCCCGCCGCTGCGTTAACCCTGATTTTTTGCGCCGCTCTGGCACTGTTATTCGCATTGCAGATTTGGCTCTATCAAAAGTATTTTGCCAAACATTATGCCGCCTTGAATTTCGCAATTATCTGGCTGTTATTTGAATGGTTGCGCAGCTGGTTATTCACCGGTTTCCCCTGGTTATATCTAGGTTACAGCACTTTAGATACTCCGCTTTCCCCTCTGGCGGCGATTGGCGGCGTCTGGTTGTTATCTGCAGTAGTCATCGCTGTCAGCCTGGCACTGGCCAATTTAATAGAGCACAGAGATAAACAACAGTGGCTTATGGCACTTTGTGCGCTGTGCTTACCTCTATCAGTTAGTTTAGCGCTACCTCAACACTGGACCAAAAAGTCTGGTGAGTTGATAGACGTCGCAATCGTACAGCCAGATATCGCCCAGCTAACCAAGTGGAACCCGCTGTACCTGGAAAGTATATTAGATCGCTACTACAGCAGCACTGAAAAACTACTGGGCAATAAAGTGATTATATGGCCGGAGACGGCCATCCCCAGCTTATACCCAAAAGTTGAGCCCTATTTCGCCCCTTTAGTCGCTGAGCAAAGACGCCTCGGTGGCTCGCTTATTAGCGGCATACCGATGAAAGTTAGCGATCCTGAGCACCCTTTAGGCAGGCGCATACACAACTCAATTTTTAATTTAACCGAAAACACCAGCTACCATAAACAGCGCTTAGTACCCTTTGGTGAATATGTACCGCTCCAAGATCAGTTTAGGGACTTGTTTAACTTTTTAAACATTCCCGACATGACCTTTAGCTTGCCTAAAAATGCTCAGCAGCCGCTACTGAAAGTGGGAAATTACCACTACAGTACAGCAATTTGCTATGAAATTGCCTACCCTGAACTGGTCCGGGAATACAGTAAAAATGCTGACGTCATCTTAACTTTGTCCAATGACACTTGGTTCAGCCATTCCATAGGACCGGATCAGCACTTTCAGATGGCCAGGATGCGCGCCATTGAAAACGGCCGCTGGCTGATTCGCAGCGCCAATAATGGGATTACTGCTATCGTCAACGACCAGGGAAAAGTAGTAGTGGTTGCGCCCAGGTACACCCAGGCTGTTTTAGAGGGAAAAGTACAACCGCTGCAAGGGCTAACGCCCTACCAACGGTTCGGCCAGTGGCCGCTATTGATCTTGTATTTTGCCACTCTGGGGATTGTATTATCTATGCGCCGGGTAAGAATAGCGCTTGGAAAGCAGCGCCGGGAATCCCCCAAAGAGCAGTATTAACTCGGACCAGAGACCAGACACAAAGCTCTTATTCAGGGGCGCCGGCTGCAATCCATCCTCGCAGCATTTCCAGTACAGGGAACATTCCAAAGGGCATTGTTAACGCGCACAGCACAGACGCAATGCCCTTATCTTGGAGCACCGGCAAGCCATACTTGTTCGCACCAAACCCAGATGTTATCCCAATTAGCATCTTCATCGATCCCGGTTCTCGGCCGCCAGACACTGATATACCCCTCCTGGGCGATAAAGTAATAGCCGTCCAGATATTGACAAATAGGTATATATTCTCTGGGCATGCCCCGGTCCCAGGCAAGAAATGTCACTTCAGGTAAGTGACTGGATGCGTATTCATCAGTGACCGTCACGGGTGTAATGCTACCGTACACAACATCGCTAACATTGAGCAGAAAATCTTTTAAATCTGCCGGCAAGTGCAGCAACAGTTGCTCTTGTATTATAACTAACTGATCTTCATCGGGGAGTTCAATCGAGCCGAATCTATCTTGGTTTAACTCTCTTAACTGTTCTACGATTTCATTCATATAAGATCTTCAAATAATAAATTTACAACGAAATAACACGGCTAGTTGTTACAAAGATGCTTAAAGCAACTCAAAAGGACTGCTGTGTCCGCCCTTTTTATCTTCAACCGAATTGGATTTTTGATCCGCAGTATCGTCCATGCTGAATTTTGCTGCACTGGGACCGGGCCCCTGTGAATCTTTATCATCCAGCTTCAGACGCAAACGTAAGTTGTTGGTCGAATCGGCATTGCGCAGCGCCTCTTCCTCGCTGATTTTGCCGGCTTTTACCAGAGCATAAAGAGATGAATCGAAGGTTTGCATGCCCAAATTTTCCGATTTAGTCATGATTTCTTTGATGCCCTCAATATCCCCTTTGTGAATCAATTCGCGGATAGTAGAAGTATTTAGCAGTATTTCAATAGCGGCGGTTCTCTTGCCATCGACTGTTTTAACTAAGCGCTGCGAAACTATCGCTTTAATGTTGAGTGCCAGATCAGAGAGCACTTGTGCGTGTCTCTCCTCGGGAAAAAAGTTAATAATTCTATCTAATGCCTGGTTGGCATTATTGGCGTGCAGTGTCGATATGGCTAAGTGCCCTGTTTCTGAGAAAGCCAGACAGTGCTCCATAGTCTCTCTGTCACGTACTTCACCAATCAGTATTACATCGGGAGCCTGACGCAAGGTATTAATTAAAGCACTGTGGAAGCTTCGTGTATCAACCCCGACTTCACGTTGGTTAACAATCGACTTCTTGTGTTTGTGGACAAATTCAATCGGGTCTTCGATAGTGATGATATGTCCGCCAGCGTTGCTATTACGGTGATCGATAAGAGCCGCCAGAGAAGTAGATTTACCTGAGCCCGTGGCGCCTACAAACAGAATAAGGCCACGCTTATTCATCACTATATCTTTGAGATGCTCAGGCAACCCCAAATCCGTCAAGTTGGGAATATCACTTTTGATATTACGTGCCACCAGGGCAAACTGATTGCGCTGCTTAAAAATATTAACTCGAAAACGGCCCACCTGAGCAATAGAGATGGCTAAATTCATTTCCAGCTCTTGCTGAAACATCTCCCACTGTTGCTCGTCCATGATCTCCCGTGCGACAGCTTCTACCTCTCCGACTTTGACAGTTTCTTCACTGAGTTTGACCAGCTCGCCTTGGAACTTTGCACAGGGTGAGGCACCGGTAGATAGATATAAATCGGAGCCGTCTCTGTTGGCCAATTCTGTTAAGTACTTTGTAAAATCCATTGATCGATCATCCAATAGTAAACAAGTTATCTGTTGTTATAGTATACAGCTAAGTCCATTTTCAGCGACTTTATATTTAGGCCAGCAACTGCTCGACTGGTCACTTAAATCGCTATTTTAAATAAAGTATTGTAATTACTACCTACAACGGCAGCAATAGATAAACCGAATATTAACAAGTCTTTAGTTTAGCTGGTTACCAACCGTACTTTGTGCCGCTTTGGCCACTGGCTAACAATCATACCCAAGAGCATTAGCAGGCAACCACTGAGCTCTTTGCTGGACATACTTTCATCCAGCAGTATCCAACCGCCAAGAACCGCAAACATCGCCTCAGAAGCTAAAATTAGCGCTGCGATGCTGGGTTCTATATTGCGTTGGCCAATAATTTGTAAAGTGCAGGCAATGCCACTTGATGCTATACCCGCGTACAGTAGCGGAATACTGGTAGCTACCACAGCCTCCCAACTCGGCTGCTCGTACAGTAGCGCAAAAATACTGGCAAACACTGCCGCTACCGTAAACTGGATTATCGATAAGCTGATTGCGTCAACTTTTGAGGCCAGCCAGGCAATGGCCAATACGTGCATCGTCCAAAAAATCACCCCGATCAACTGCAGCGAATCGCCGTAGCCGATACTGAAATTGTCATCGACGCAGAGTACGAATAGTCCCACTACAGCCAGAACCACCCCAAACCAGGTTTTAGTACTCGTATGCTGCTTTAGAAAAACCCCCACTATCGGCACCAATACAATATACATACCGGTAATAAAGCCCGCATTGCCGGCGCTGGTATGCAGCAGGCCAATTTGCTGAAAGCTAAACCCGGCAAACATTACAGTACCTGCCAACAGGCCTCCCAACCAAAGCCGAGGATCATTCAGTGGCTTGTGCCGCGACATCGCAAACCACAAAGGTAACAATGAAACAGTGGCCAGTATAAAACGCGCGGCATTAAAACTGTGCGGCCCCATAAATTCCATGCCTGCACTTTGCGCCACAAAGGAAAAACCCCAGATAGCGGCGACTAGAATTAGCAGCAGATAGCTGAATTTATTACTCATTATTACTCTCTAATTTTTCATTGGTACGCTGGATAAGGCTATCTATCAAATAAATGCGTCGTGTTCGGGGCGGGCATGTAAGGCGATATCTGCCTCCAGTGCCACATTCAGGAATTCCATTAACATATAGGAGGTGAGCCCCCATATCAGGTGCCCATCATATAAGTAACAAGGGGCATATCTGGCTTTTTCCTGGTATTGAGCCAGGTGATCACAGCGGTTCTTTGCATCCATAAAAAAAGCCAATGGCACTTTAAAAACACAGTCTAGCTCCCCCAGGTTAGCCGTCAATTTGACCGCCGCAGGTATCAAGCCAACGCAGGGCGTGACTTTTAATTTATGCAGTGAAACAGCGTCATCCATCTGACCGATTATATTGACTTGCTCTGGGTGTAGATTTACCTCTTCATGCGCTTCACGCAATGCCGTAAAAATAATATCTCGATCAGTTGGGTCACGCTTGCCACCGGGAAAAGCTATTTCACCACTGTGGCTGGACAATCTACTGGCACGTTTAGTTAATATTACGCAGGGCTCCGGCTCCTCGGTAATAGCGATTAACACTCCAGCCTCTGGTAACTTTTTATTAATTTGTCTAGGCTGATATAGCTTTAAACGGCTTTTAATTGAATCTAACATGGATGTACAACACCTGACGGATGAGAACATAATGGCGCTAAGAACCCAGCAGCACAATGCTTATAGATAGCTGCAAACATGCAAACTGGTCCGCTGTACTTTTGCCAGAAAGAGCAGCAAGATTGGCATACTGTCATTAATAATAGTTGCTGTTTTGACTCTTGGTAGCTTTAGCTAAGGGAATATCGACTGAGGCAGTGTCTCATCAAGAAAATTTATAAGATCATCTGGGGCGATAGATTAAACATTAAAAAAACCATCGGCAGCCGTTATCGCTACCGATGATATCATTTGCAGATACGCGGACTGTTAAAGCTCTTCGATCTGACGGCGCAAATCTTCTATCTTGCGGGAGACAACTTTATTTAAGTGCTCCATTTCCTCTAAGATATCTTCTTTCTTAGCTTTGGCAGTTCTCTCACCGGCAACTAACTTGTCGAGCTCGGAGATAGCTTTCAAGAAGAAAGGGGATGACTCAGTCGTATCACGATACGCCGTAAGGCCCTCGTTTACTCTAAGCTTTTTGTGTAAGCGCTTGAACTTGTATTTCTTACTTTTGGTCATCCACTCGCCCTGCTGGCGGCGATGGTAAATTTTCAGAATATCAACGTCGCCTTCGATGCGGGTTGTATAGCGTTCGATTTCACCTGGATCTTCAAAACCCATCTCTACTAGCGCGGGAAATTTTTCCACTGCCATTTTTGACTCCCTGTTATTAGTCACTAAAAATATTTGCCGAAGCTACTAGCAAAAACAGCTCAGGCACGAATATGATGATGATAAACCTAGATTATACAAATAGCTCGATATTTTAAATTAAATACCTATGGATGTTAAAATTACCTCTAAAGCATAGATGCAAGTCAGACACTCAGCCCAGGCCCAGCACATTCTGCATATCGTATAATCCACTGTCTCGATCTTCGAGCCAGGCCGCCGCGCGAGTAGCGCCTTTGGCAAAAGTCATGCGACTGCTGGCCTTATGGGTAAGCTCAATGCGCTCCCCCTCATTGGCGAATAACACTGTGTGATCACCGACTACATCCCCGGCGCGAATTGTTTCAAAGCCAATTTCTCGCTTTGTACGCGGCCCAATAATCCCCTCGCGACCGTAAACGGCGTGTTCTTTTAAGTTTCGATCCAATGCATTGGCGACTACTTCACCTAAGCTGATGGCCGTTCCGGAAGGCGCATCAACTTTGTGCCGGTGATGAGTTTCAATGATCTCTACATCGTAGTCATCCCCTAACGTACGAGCGATGGTATCTAAGACTTTAAAACATAAGTTCATGCCAACACTCATGTTTGAGGCAAAGACCACTGGAATACGCTCTGCACTGTCCTGCAGCTGGTTTTTCTGTGCCTCATCCAGACCAGTAGTACCGATGACGATGGCCTTATTGTTGGCGACACAAATAGCCAGATTATTCATCGTTAATTGCGGGGTAGTGAAGTCTATTAATAAATCAAAATCATCTATAACTTGCTCTAAACTACTGGCGCACTTAACACCCAGTTTGCCCACTGAGGCCAACTCGCCGGCATCGACACCGACCAGTGAACTGTTGCCACTGACCACTGCTGCTCCTAATTCAAGCTGCGGGTGCAATTGCACGGCTTCGATTAATACTTTACCCATGCGCCCAGCGGCACCTATTACTGCAATTTTTATCATCTACTCGCCTTCACTTTCAAAGGAATATTATTTATAGCTGCTGATCCATATTTAATGCAGGCTTTGCACAGCCCGAATCGCCGACGACCTTAGCCGGTACCCCGACAACCGTTGTACAAGGTGGAACGTCGTTGACCACTACGCTGCCGCCACCCACTTTGGAGCATCTACCTATCTCTAAATTGCCAAATATCTTAGCCCCGGCGCCGATCATCACCCCCTCTCGAACCTTAGGGTGCCGATCTCCGCTCTCATTTCCGGTGCCCCCCAGAGTGACTCCCTGCAAAATTGAGACATCGTTTTCTATCACACAAGTTTCACCTATGACGATGCCGGTCGCGTGATCGAACATCACTCCACAACCTATCTTCGCCGCCGGATGAATATCCACCTGAAATACCGAACTGACCCTGTGCTGGATATACAGCGCCATAGAACGGCGGTTATTTTGCCACATCCAATGGGCCACACGGTGTGCCTGCAGAGCTTGAAAACCTTTCAAATACAACAGCACATTGAGACTGCGATCCGCAGCGGGATCACGATTGCGCACCGCCAACACATCTTTACAAGCAGACTCTAGCATACTGGGGTCAGCACGCATCGCCTGCTCTAAGATTTCCCGTAACAACACCGGCGACATCACATCATCAGATAACTTCATAGCCAGTAAAAAAGACAGTGCGGATTTAATGCTTGAGTGATTAATGATACTCGAGTGATAAAAACTGGCCAACAGCGGCTCGGCGCTCATTTCTGCGCGAGCTTCCTCTTGAATGGCAAGCCATAATTGTTCTTGAGTCGCTTCAAAATTACCCATATATATTACCTGACTGATACAAAAAGAGCCGCTGAGCGGCTCTTGGTGATTCGATGATTAATCTTCGAAAAGCTTTTTCACTGAGTCAAAAAACGACTGCTTTTTAGGGCTGTGTTTCTGCTGCCCCTCATCGGTCGTCTCCTGGAATTCACGCAGCAATTCTTTCTGTTTGCTGTTTAAGTTAATCGGTGTCTCAACTAATACTTTTACCATCAGATCACCGGTAGCGCCGCCGCGAACAGGGCTCACACCTTTACCGCGCAACCTAAACATTTTTCCGGTTTGTGTTTCCGCTGGAATTTTTAACTTAACCCGGCTGTCCAGGGTTGGAACTTCCAACTGACCGCCCAGGGCTGCATCCAGGAAGGAAATAGGTACTTCACAGTATAAGTGACGGCCATCGCGCTCAAAAATATCGTGCGCTTGTACATCGACTTGTACATACAAATCACCAGAGGGGCCGCCATTAGCGCCCGCTTCGCCTTCACCAGTAAGCCTTACTCTATCACCAGTATCCACCCCGGCAGGGATTTTAACTGATAACTTTTTGTCTTTATTAACCCGACCCTGACCGCCACAGCTAGTACAAGGATCAGAGATAATGCGCCCTTCACCGCGACAGCTAGGACAGGTTTGCTGAACCGAGAAAAAACCCTGCTGCATCCGCACTTGGCCGACACCACCACAAGTTTGGCAGGCGCTGCTGCTGGTACCTGGCTTAGCTCCAGAGCCATCACAGGGCTCACAACTTGCCAGAGTATTGACCCGGATAGTTTTCTCTACACCGCGAATCGCCTCTTCAAGTGACAGAGACATAGTATATCTAAGATCGGCACCGCGCTGCACTGAGCTTTGACGCCCACCGCCACCGCCGAATATATCGCCAAAAACATCACCAAAAACGTCGCCAAAGCCCTGACCGCCACGACCACCGCCCATGCTTTGATCTACACCGGCATGACCGTACTGATCGTAAGCGGCACGTTTTTGCGAATCAGAGAGTATTTCATTGGCTTCGTTAAGTTCTTTAAACTTAGCTTCAGATTTTGGATCATCAGGGTTGCGATCCGGATGGAGCTTCATCGCCTGGCGGCGAAAAGCCTTTTTAATATCACGGTCGCTGGCGTTTTTATCTACACCAAGAATTTCGTAGTAATCTTGCTTCGACATATCTAACTCTGATTGGCAGTTAAGAATTTTGTATTGGGCAGATGTTTCTGCGCTACAAAATCTTTGCTATTTATTAACGCGATAAGCCCCTGACAATAGAGATTGAGCAGAGGCTTGTGGAATGTGGCGAGTGTTACCTCGCCAAACAGCGTGAGCTATTATTTTTTCTGGTCTGTCTCTTCTACAACTTCTGCTTCTTTTACTTCTTCGAATTCAGCATCTACGGCATCATCAGCAGGCGAAGCTTCAGCGGCTTCAGCACCGGCACCAGCTTGTGCAGCTTGTGCAGCTTGTGCTTGCATCTTTTCAGCCAGAGGAGCCATCACTTCAGTCAAGGCAGTGGTTTTGGCTTCAATCTCTTCCTTATCACCCGCCTTTAAGGCAGTTTCTAAAGCTTCAATCGCGCCTTCAATCGCAGATTTTTCGTCGACTGCCGCCGCATCGCCAGCTTCTTCAAGTGCTTTCTTGGCAGAGTGAACCATGGCATCGCCCTGGTTGCGCGCCGCTGTCAACTCTTCGAACTTCTTATCTTCTTCAGCGTTGGCTTCAGCGTCAGCTACCATTGCATCAATCTCTTCATCAGAAAGACCTGAAGAAGCTTTAATAATGATCGACTGCTCTTTGCCAGTGGCTTTATCTTTAGCAGAGACGTTTAGAATACCGTTGGCATCCAAATCGAAAGCAACTTCAATTTGCGGAATACCGCGGGCAGCTGCTGGAATTTCCTGCAGGTCAAAACGGCCCAGTGACTTGTTCATCGCAGCTTGCTTGCGCTCGCCTTGAATAACGTGGATGGTCACCGCTGACTGGTTGTCTTCGTAAGTTGAGAAAACTTGCGATTTCTTAGTCGGGATAGTGGTGTTCTTTTCGATTAGCGCAGTGGAAACACCACCCGCTGTTTCGATACCTAATGTAAGTGGGGTAACGTCTAGTAACAATACGTCTTTAACATCACCGGAAAGAACCGCACCTTGAATAGAGGCGCCCACGGCAACCGCTTCATCAGGGTTAACGTCTTTACGAGGATCTTTACCGAAGAATTCAGCTACTTGCGCCTGCACCATAGGCATACGCGTCTGACCTCCGACCAAGATAACTTCATCAATTTCAGAAGCGCTAAGATCAGCATCTACTAGCGCCTGACGACATGGGGCGATAGTAGCTTTAACTAAATCTTCAACCAGCGCTTCTAACTTAGCACGAGTCAATTTAACGTTTAAGTGCTTAGGACCTGAAGCATCAGCAGTGATGTAAGGCAAATTCACGTCAGTCTGCTGTGCAGATGACAACTCAACTTTGGCTTTCTCAGCTGCTTCTTTAAGACGCTGTAACGCCATCGGATCGTTGTGCAGATCGATACCGGTATCTTTCTTGAACTCTGCAGTTAAGAATTCGATCAGACGTAAGTCGAAATCTTCACCACCTAGGAAAGTATCACCGTTGGTCGCCAGTACTTCAAACTGGTGCTCGCCGTCAACTTCGGCGATTTCGATGATAGAGATATCAAATGTACCACCACCTAGATCGTATACAGCGATAGTCTTATCGCCTTTAGACTTGTCCATACCATAGGCAAGGGCTGCTGCTGTCGGCTCGTTGATAATACGTTTAACTTCTAGCCCGGCTATACGACCGGCATCTTTAGTTGCCTGACGCTGTGCATCGTTGAAGTATGCAGGTACTGTGATAACTGCTTCTGATACTGTTTCGCCGAGGTAATCTTCTGCAGTTTTCTTCATCTTCTTCAAGATTTCAGCAGAGATTTGCGGTGCCGCTAATTTGTTTTCTCTTACCTGAACCCAAGCATCGCCGTTATCAGCTGCTACGATTTTGTAAGGAACCATTTTAATGTCTTTTTGTACTACTTTATCTTTGAATTGACGTCCGATCAGACGCTTAATTGCAAAC
This sequence comes from Oceanospirillaceae bacterium, assembly GCA_013215505.1. GTDB lineage: Bacteria > Pseudomonadota > Gammaproteobacteria > Pseudomonadales > Balneatricaceae > Rs1. The sequence continues at coordinate 146,739 of JABSQZ010000003.1, read as the reverse complement.
AAAGTATTAACGGGGTTAGTTACCGACTGACGCTTGGCAGGCTGGCCTACTAGAATTTCGTTGTCATCCGTGTATGCAACGATTGAAGGAGTTGTGCGATCCCCTTCAGCATTCTCGATAACTTTGGCAGTACCGCCATCTAAAACTGCGACACAGGAGTTAGTTGTTCCTAAATCGATACCAATTATTCTGCCCATTTTTTCTCTCCAATTGCACGCCTTCTGGCTGTGCTAAATTCTGTTCTGACCGCTTAACTGGTATATGGATACGAATTAAGCTATTTCAAGTACTTTGTGCGCCTAGATATAATTTAATAAAAAAATTTACCGCTGTTCCAGGCGCTGATTGGCTGTCACTACAATGGTTACTTAGCGACCACAACCATCGCCGGGCGCAACAGCCGACCGTTGATAGTAAAGCCTTTCTGCATCACTGCGACCACACTATTACCGGCTGCTTCACCGCCATCAACCATTGACATAGCCTGGTGTAGCGCCGGATCAAAAGCCTCACCTTGTGGATCAACTTCTAGCACATTAAATTTTTCCAGTGCCGTGATAAACATTTTCAAGGTCATTTCCAGACCGTCGTGCAGAGCCTTAGTCGCCTCATCATTGGCTGGGTTTTGCAACGCCATCGTCAGAGAGTCGATTATCGGCAGCATTTCACCGGCAAACTTCTCTGTGCCAAACTTACGAGCTTTAGTCACATCTTGCTCGGCGCGACGCTTGGTGTTCTGAGCATCGGCAACCGTGCGCAACATCTGATCTTTTAGGCTGCTAATTTCTTCCTGAGCCGCCGCCAGCTGTTTGATCATGTCCAGAGCTGCCAGTGGATCTTGCTCATCTGTCGCAACATCAGACGTTTCAGTCTGATCGACAGTATCTGCTTGCTCTACAACTTCTGACTGGTCTGTCACTTCAGACTGCTCTGTCGCTGTAACTGGCTCTGCAGCTGCTGTGTCTGCCTCACCTTTCACAGGATTGTCTTGCTTGTTCTGCTCGTCACTCATTTATTTCTCCGAGTTTTCTACTAGCTCAGCCCCTAAACATAAATATGTTTTTCATATGCACGCATCAATATAAAAGCTTGTTCTAAGAGTTGAGAAACAATCCTTAGGACAAGCCTGTAGTCATTGCAGGATATATAGAGTAGAGGCCTATTTTAATATTTGCTTTGTATATGGGGTTGGCGAATAGCTCTTCAAGTGTTTCATCGAAAAAAGCTGCCACAAACATTTAATGATTGTCATAGAGCAAAAAATAATCTATAAAGTACTGTATAAATTATCAGACTTTGGATTTGCTATGCTCACTCATCTAAGTATTCACAACTTTGCTATCGTCGAAAAACTGGATTTAGAACTCAGCCGTGGCATGACCGTGGTCAGCGGCGAAACCGGTGCCGGAAAATCTATCATGATAGATGCGCTGCAGCTAGCGCTCGGTGGCCGGGCCGACAGCGGCGCGGTGCGCAGCGGTGCCAAAAAAACTGAAATCATAGCAAATTTCGATATTAGTCAGCTTCCCCAGGCGCAGGCCTGGCTCGACGCTCAGGAGCTAAGCTTAGATGGCGAATGTATCTTAAGGCGCATTATCACCCTGGAAGGCCGGTCGCGTAGCTTCATTAATGGACGTAACTGCCCCTTGAGTTCCCTGCGAGACCTGGGACAGTTTTTAGTGGCCATTCACGGTCAACATGAACATCAAAGTTTACTACAAAAAGAGCACCACCGACTGCTGCTGGATAACTTTGCAGCGCACACTAGCCTGCAAGATAAAACCACCATTAGTTTCAACCAATATCAGCAGCTACACAGAGCCTTAGTCAAACTCAGCAGCCAAAGTGAAGAGCAGCAGGCCAAAGTGCAACTGCTCAGCTATCAGGTAGAAGAGCTGGAGCAATTATCGCTAGCAGATGAGGAAGTGGAAAGTTTGGAGCTGGAGCAAAAAAACTTGAGCCAGGCCAGCGAGATTTTACACAGCGGCCAACAACTACTAGACATGTTAGACGAGGGCGAACAGCAACACGCCGCACAACTACTAAACCAGAGCATGCAAGTTCAAGCACAGCTACCACAACAGAACACAGAAATTGCGCAGGCCGCTGAACTGATTAATTCGGCACTGATTCAAGTTGAAGAAGCCGCCAGTGGCATTCGTCAATATCTTAACAAAGTGGAGATCAACCCACAGCGCTTACTGGATGTGGAAGAGCGACTATCTCTGATCTTTAATTTGGCCCGCAAACATAAAGTAGAACCCAATCAACTGGTAGCACTGCACTGCCAACTCAGTGATGAACTAAATGTCATCAGTGGTTCAGACGAAACCATAGCGACTCTGCAAAGCAGTGTCGATCAAGCCAGAGACAGCTTCTTGAACTTGGCGGGCAGGCTCAGCAAACAGCGTCATACTGCCGCCAGGAAACTCAACAAGCAGATAAATATCCAGTTGGCGCTACTGGGCATGCCGGCCGCTGAATTCGCCGTCAGCTTAACTCCCTATGGCCCTGAGCAGCTCAACAGCTATGGCCTTGAAGAAATTGAATTTATCATTAGCACTAATAAGGGACAGGCGCCCAAGCCTCTGGCCAAGATCGCCTCCGGTGGCGAGCTGTCGCGGATCAGTTTGGCGATTCAAGTCGTCACCGCGCAGAGCAATACCACCCCGACGCTAATGTTTGATGAAGTGGATGTCGGCATTGGCGGTGCCATCGCCGAAGTGGTAGGCAAATTACTGCGACAACTGGGACAGAACAGCCAGGTTCTGTGCATCACCCATCAACCTCAAGTTGCCTCGCAGGGGCATCAACATCTGTATGTGAGCAAGCGCACTGAGCGCAACAATACCCACACTCAAGTACAAATTATTGATAGCGAAACCAGAATCAACGAAATTGCCCGTATGTTGGGCGGTGTCGACATAACCCAACGAACCTTAGACCACGCCAGGGAGATGTTAGGTTAGATTAATGCAGACCAAAAAAAACCAGCAACAGCTGGTTTTTTTATAGATAGAGTTTAGGTTTTTTCACAGCCTTCAACACAAGTACCATATAGATACAAAGTGCGGTCTGTTAAGTTATAACCCAAGTCTGATGCGATAGCATGTTGACGCTTTACTAAATCGCTATCGATAAACTCTTTTACTTTGCCACATTTTACGCAGACGATATGATCGTGTTCTTCGTCTCTGGACAGCTCAAAAACCGAGTGACCGCCTTCAAAATGGTGCCTGGAAACTAACCCGGCAGATTCAAACTGAGTCAGTACCCGATAGACAGTAGCCAAACCAACATCTTCACCTAGCTCCATCAATAACTTGTAAATATCTTCAGCGCTGAAGTGATCTCCCTCACCTGCCTTTTCCAAAATTTGATAAATTTTTACCCTAGGCAAGGTAACTTTTAAGCCTACTTTACGTAATTCTTGATTTTCAAGAGCCATGATTATCTTTCTCTATTGATTCTAGCGACTGGATGCTAAACTATATTAACTTAAATATTGGATAATAGTGGAAATAATTTACCCATGCGAAGATTCTTATTATTAATGACCACAGTAATTTTTATGGCCGGTTGTACGCAATTCCCAGGAGTTTACAAATTAGACATCCCCCAGGGAAACATACTTAGCCAAGAGGCAGTCAACCAGCTAAAACCTGGTATGACCCCAAGACAAGTTCAATTCATCATGGGCACCCCGATTATAGAAGATACATTTAATGCCAATCGTTGGGATTATATTTATACCATGAATAAAGCTGGCCAAACACCTACACTATCAAGGGTCACTATTCTATTTACCAATGGACTACTCAGTAATGTTAAAGGTGACTACCGCCCCGAGTAGAATCCACCTATAGGCACTCCAGTATAACTGAGTTGAACGTAGAAACTGACTAATACATTTTCTGCTTCAGCCCAGTGCGCTGCAGTAGCGTATTTTTAAGACTTCTCAGCCTCAGCTTCTGCCTGTTGCATTTTTGCGGCGCGACGCGCTCTGATCACTTTAGGGTCAGCCACTAACGGGCGATACAATTCAACCCGGTCGCCCTCGCGCAGTACTTCTTCTCTGGGCTTGCGAATCGCTTTGCCAAAGATTCCCATAGGAATCGTTTCAACCTCAATCTCCGGGAACACCGCCACAATGTTAGAGGCGAGCACTGCATCATAAGCAGTCGTGCCCTGCTCTATTCGCAGTGCCAGAATTTTTTGTACTTTGGGGCCAGCGAAAGCAACTTCTATATTAATCATCATCTTATAAAACCTTACATATACTCAGTGTGACAACTTAAACAGCCGGCTGCGCCCTGCCTACTTATAAATATCATCCGCGCGCTGTACAAAGGCTTCGACCATAGAATTAGCCACTTGAGCAAACACTTTGGCCATGGCGATAGAGGCGATTTTCCCAGAAAAATCAAAACTTAAACTCAGATTCACCTTGCAGGCTTCAGCATTCAGTTCGCTAAAGCTCCAGTGGCCAAACAATTGTCTGAAGGGACCCTCTACCAGTTCAAATTCAATCCTGGTTGGGGTAGTTAATGTATTGCGAGTAGTAAAGGCATATTTTAGTCCAGCTTTAGCCAACTGCAGACTTGCAACCATCTCACTGGCCGTATTGGAAACAACTTCAGAAGAGGCGCACCAAGGTAAAAAATCCGGATAAAATTGTACATTATTGACAACGTCATACATCTGCTGGGTACTATGAAAAACTAATGCACTTCTCTCTATTTGGGTCATTTGTAGCTAACTACCGATAAATAAGATGAAATCCAGGGAAAACCCGAACGCCTAAGCTGCGCTCTGTACATTGACATCGAACACACAAGACCTATTCGCATGCTCCCTAACTGCAGACATTGTACTAAATATTTAAGCAAAGGTTTTAGATTTCTAACTGGTTAAGGACTAATACCAATATAAACAAACTGGGGACAATAAAACGGATTAAAAAATACCATAAATACAGCCAGCCGATGCCGCTATTAACGATTTCAGTTTTCACCAGCGCCGGTTTAAGCACCCAGCCCACATAGATTGCCAACAGCAAACCCGCCGCCGGCAGCAATAGCTTAGCGGTCATTAAATTGAGAATATCAAACAAGCTTAAATCTACCCCGCTGCTGGCACTGATAGAGCTCCAGCTATAAATACAGGCCAGACTCAGCAGCCAGGCAACAAAGCCGACTAGCACTGTGGCGTTCCAACGCGCCATGGCGAAACGCTCTTTACACCAGGCGATAGACGGCTCTAATAATACCAGTGCAGATGAGAGTGCGGTAAACATCACGAAAGTAAAAAACAGTACCCCCAGGTATTGGCCATTTTGCATATCTCCATAGGCAGTGGGCAGTGCTACAAACAACAAATCATAACCGGACACCGGCAACATCTGGCTGAAAAACAAGGTCGGAATAGTCACTAAGCCAAGCACACCTGATACTAATATATCGAACAGTGCGACACTGAAGACAATCAGCCCTACAGCGCCTCTATTGGGCATATAGGCACCAAATACAATCAGCGAGCCAACACCAATCGATAAGGTATAAAAGGCGTGTTCGAACGCCAGCAGGAAGGAACTGACAGTGATTTTTTGCGGATCATAAGTAAACAGGTATTGAACCGCCTGCATAAAATAGCCACTGTTAACTGAAAAGTACAACAGCACCAATAAGATGATCACCGACATAGGCACCAGATAGATCAACCCTCGGGCCAGACCTTTATTGATGCCAAATACTAAAATAGCGACTGCCGCAGCAATAAAGCCAGATTGGTACATAAACAGGGATTGCTGATCGGTTTTAATCTGTGCAAAAGTGGCTTGCGCCGCCGTGCGACCAATGTCGACAAAACTGCCCTGATACATCTCTAGCAGGTAACTGACCGCCCAACCCGCCACCACTGAAAGCATCACAAAAATCGACAGACCTGAAACCAGCCCCAGATAGCCGATAAAAGACCAGCGACTGCCAGCAGCTGAACGAACTGCAGTGCGCTGTATTGATAAGACCGGGTTGCCTTTACCTATATGCCCTATCACTACTTCGCAGAGCATCATCGGCACCCCCATCAGCGCGACACATGCAAAGTACAACAGCACAAAGGCACTGCCGCCATTTTCGGCCATTACGAAGGGGAATTTCCATATATTGCCAAGCCCTACAGTTCCTGCTGTAGCGGCTATAAAGAACACCCAGCGGCTGGACCATACTGGCTGGACAATTGTGGTACTGCTCATGGATCACCCACTTTGAAAACGTTATAAATTTGCGCCAATTGTTTATCTTTATTATAAAATTGACAACATTTTTTTACACAATAATACGGTCTTCACCACAGCAGCAAAACCAATTGCAAACTGCAGACAGATTCTCAGACAATGTAACCTGCCAGCAAACTGTATAAAAATCAACCAGCCATAGTGGTTTTCTGCAAATAAATCCAGCTTACTGAGGGATAAATCTATTGCTGCCGGGATATTTTCAAGATTTAGCGATATTTTCTAAGCTGGCAACTATCACAAGCCGCCGCGCATGGTTATACTTGCCCGCATGGCAAAAAAGAAAAAAGCGAAAAATACCGGTAATACCATCTGTCTGAACAAACGCGCCAGGCACGAGTATCATATCGTCGAAACATTAGAAGCTGGAGTAGTGCTAGTGGGCTGGGAAGTTAAGAGCCTGCGGGATGGCCGCGCGCAACTAACAGAGGGCTATGTCACCTTTAAAGATGGCGAAGCCTGGCTGTCAAACGCCAACATGACCCCCCTAAGGCAAGCTAGCACCCACTACGTAACGGAACCTAAACGTCCGAGAAAACTGCTAATGCACAGCCGGCAGATCTCCAACCTGGCCTTTGCGGTAGAAGCTAAAGGCTTCTCTTGTGTCCCATTAGCCTTGTACTGGAAAGACGAACGGGTCAAATGCGAAATAGCCCTGGTGCGCGGTAAACAGCAACACGACAAACGCGCCACCGAAAAAGAAAAAGACTGGAGCCGCCAAAAGCAGCGGATACTCAGCGCCCGCTAGCCAAACAAATACCGAATGCCTCATACACCCTATGAGGCATCACTTACTACTACCCTTCCAACTCGCTACTTCCAACTTCCAACTTCCAACTTCCAACTCGCTACTTCCGACTCGCTACACGCTACTTTCTTATATTTCTCCCTAGTCATCGAACCTTTCCGCCACTTTACCATCCAAGCTACAGACCCATACACCAGAGGCGACCATGAGAGCAAAATTATATTGTCTAGTATTAATACTGTTCAGTTTCACCAGCATACACAGCAGCGCAGCATTACCAGCCACTGACGCCCAGGGCAAAGTACTACCCTCGTTGGCGCCTATGTTGCAAAAAATAAATTCTGCGGTCGTTAACATTGCCACCTTTTCCAATGCTCAGGTGGCGCAGAATCCACTGATGAACGATCCGTTTTTCAAGCGCTTTTTCGAGCAACCAAACAGCCGCCAGCGACCACAGCAACGCAGCAGCAGCGCCGGTTCTGGTGTCATCGTAAATGCCGCCAGAGGCATAGTAATCACTAACTACCACGTCATAGAGAACGCCGATGAAATTCGTGTATCACTGATAGACGGCCGCAACTTTAGCGCCAAGCTAATGGGCTCAGATCCTGATTTAGATATCGCCGTGTTAAAAATTTCCGGCAAAGGACTTACCGACATTAAACTGGCGGATTCCTCCAGAGTGCGAGTAGGTGATTTTGCGGTGGCCATCGGTAACCCCTTCGGCTTAGGCCAAACAGTCACTACCGGTATCGTCAGCGCTCTGGGGCGCTCCGGACTCGGGCTTAAAGGCTACGAGAATTACATTCAGACCGACGCCTCGATCAACCCGGGTAACTCAGGCGGTGCACTGGTCGATCTGGCAGGCAGATTAATCGGCATTAACTCAGCGATCATCGCCCCGGCCGGTGGCAACGTGGGGATCGGCTTTGCCATCCCGATCAATATGGCCAAGGCCAGCCTGCAGCAAATACTCGAGCACGGCGAAGTCCGACGCGGACAGATAGGCGTGAGCATTCAGGACATCACCGACGACTTGCGCCAGGCCTTTAATCTGAAGAATGGTCAGCAGGGAGTATTAATCACCGGCGTCGGCGACAACACCCCGGCGAAGCGTGCCGGATTAAGATCCGGAGACATTATCACTTCAGTAGACGGTGCCAAGACTAACTCAGTCAATCGTCTGCGCAGCCAGATCGGCATTAAAAACATCGGCGATAAAGTAAAACTGTTGGTATTGCGTGAGGGACGCAATAAAACTTTCAACATGGAAGTCGGCAACCCGCAACAATTTAGCAGTAAAAGCAACAGCAACAGCACCCAGCAATTACACAGCTTGCTAGCTGGCGCCGGTTTCAAAAACAGCCGCAGTGCCCGGGGTGTTGAAGTCACTAACGTCAGCAACAATTCAGTAGCGGCGTTTAACGGCCTGGAGCTCGGAGACCTGATCACCCGCGCCAACAAAATCAAAGTCAACAACCTCAACGACTTCAAACGCGCCCTAAAACGCAGCGAAAAAGCCCTATTACTAGAAATCAAACGCGGCAAACAAATGCTACTAATGGTTATCAGATAACCCCACTCCCCAGAATGGGCTCCCCACAGAGCCCATTCTAATTTTTTAGCCCTTAGCCTTTAGCCTTTAGCCTTTAGCCTTTAGCCTTTAGCCTTTAGCCTTTAGCCTTTAGTCTCTAGTCTCTAGTCTTTAGTCTTTAGTCTTTAGTCTTTAGTCTTTAACTTACGACTTACGACTTACGACTTACGACTTACGACTTACGACTTCCGACTTCCGACTTCCGACTGTCTCTATTCACTACTTACGACTATCTTTATCCTACTTACAACTTTTTTACCTAAAACCGGTCAAAAAATATACGAACCGTAAATTAGTGCTTCCTATCTTAAAGCGAGGCTCTATAATAGCCGGTACTTAGGGGGTGACTTGGATTCGACGCCGATTACGAACCCTTAGGTGCATGTCGTGAGTGTAGTGAATCACGTTAATCCCTTACTACAAAGTTATAGTTGCAAACGACGATAACTACGCACTAGCAGCTTAAGTCTGCTACGCAACACCTTCAGGTGCCTATAACTAGAGGATTTGTTGTGTCATATGAGATGGGATCGCCCGGAAGCTTTGTCTCAAGCGGAACGGTTAAAACTAAAGAGGCTCGCCCTAAACGCCCTGACCTTCGGGCCGTGCTGGGTTAACTTAGTAGAAGTGTCTAAACATGTAGATCCTGAGGCAGAGGATTGGCGGACGCGGGTTCGAAACCCGCCACCTCCACCACATGCCAGAGAAGCCCCCTGAGTAGTCACCCAGGGGGCTTTTTTAATTCTACACACCTATCTCTGAAGCAATTTGCTACTAAACTTGCTACTAAGAATCAGAGACATGCGAACCCAAAACACCCCGACTTTCCTGCTTAAACGACCTTCCGGCCTGTACTTCCGCTACCAGATACCCGCACGTTTCCGATCCACAGTGGGTTGTAATGAGCTGCAGCTGCCCCTATATATCAGTGACATACATACTGCACAATTTATCTGCACAGGGATGGCGCTAGCACTCAAACGGAGTCTCGGGACACCTATGGCCACCCTACTTACCCTTATCGACCTGAAACGTATCGCACTGGACTGGAAGAACAGCCACCTGCAATCCATAGAACTGGATAAAGCCAACGCCCAGTTAATCAGTATCGAAGCCCATGAACAACAACTGGAATCAAACGGGCTTGTGCTCAGTGATATGCGTGAACAGTTCGCGCTGAATAACTATGCCGACCTTACTGATACCGCCACAGAGCTATTGGTTGGCAACTCACACAGCCGCGAAGACGTCCAGCACCTCAGCTATGAGCTTGCCACAGCGCGTATCCAGGTATTAGAGCAGCAGATCTGTCTACTGAAAGGTAAGCCAGTAGCGCCCAGAGAAAGCCACCAGCAGCCAGCTGATAACCCTATCAGTAGCGATACGACTATCTCAGCTGCCTTTGCGCCCTACTGCGTCGAGAAACTGCGCAATGCCGACTGGAATGATAAAACCCAAAAGGAACAGCAATACTCTATCCAATTGCTAGGGGCGCTGCTGGATGACAAAGCGGTAGCCGAGATCAGTAAGGCTGACATACGCAGGGTTAAAGATTCACTGGCGCGTCTGCCAAAAAACACCAGCAAAGACAAGCGCTTCATCGGCATGAGTATCACAGAGATCATAGACCTGGCTATCACTGACAATCTGATTAGTTCTACCAGAGCCAATCACCACTTACGCCTGATGTCAGGTTTCCTCGGTTGGTGTCAGTTGAATGGCTATATGCAGGAGAACCCAGTAACAGGAATGATCCCTAAGCGCAAACGTAGCGCCCGTGACGAGCGTAAACAGTTCGACGATGCCGATGTACTGGCTGTACTCAGCCACCAGCAAGTCACTAAGTTCAATACCAATAAAGCGCATCAGTATTGGTTGCCGCGTCTCGGTATGTACACAGGGGCTAGGCTAGAAGAGCTTTGTCAGTTACACACAGGTGATATCAAGCAGCTCGATGGTATCCATTACCTGGATATTAATGAATCCCGACCGGATCAACAGCTGAAGAACTTACAAAGCCCCCGTATCATCCCATTACATAACAGCCTGATCGACGCTGGCTTTGTTGAGTACATAGCAGGGTTAGATAAACACTCCGCCGATGGCTTAGTTTTTCCGGAGCTGTCTAAGACCCATGGCAAGTACAGCCACAATGTCTCTAAGTGGTTCAGCAGAGCGGCTAAGCACATGGGCCTGGAGAAAGGCAAAACCTTTCACTCCTACCGCCATACCATGGCAGACAAGCTTAGGGATCAGGGGGCTCAGGATTACGTAATCAAGCGGATTCTGGGACACGCTACTCAGAGTGAAACTCACGACAGATATGGTTCGAACAAGAATGTTTCCCTGTTGGCAAAAGCAATCAATCGGATGAGCTACTATTGACCCCAATGAAAATTTTCCCTACCCCCTCAAGACGAAGGTAGGGAAAATAAGTACCTATTTACAACGCTGAATATGCGAGTGAATAACTGCTACATAGACTTCTGCATCAAATTGATTAGGGACGACTATATCCAAGTCTGAAAGAGCCTTCAATGGGCTTTGTCTTATCCTGATTACCCTAAACCCCTGCTTGATAGCCGTAGCAACTTTACGTTTATCAACATCCTCTTTATCCGCATGATAGTAGGATCCGTCATATTCTAGGAACATATTACAAGAAGGAATATACGCATCAAACTTTCCTCTCCAGCCGGAGATTTTTAATATGTCAGCTCTATTAACATCATCTTCAGTAATTATATCCGAGTAGTGAGCTTTCAACTCATCAAAAACTAACCGCGACTCTGCCGACACAGGCGAGAAACACATTGGGCATCCACTTTTTGACCTAGTGCGCTGGTCCAATGTGGCGTCCCAGACATGATCGGGGTCACTTCCACACACCCACCAAGGTTTAAATACACCACCGGGAACAACATCAAAAGGCGTCAAAGGGGAGTTTTTAGTAGGGTGCCACTCTTTTGCTATCTCAGGGAAAACAACACCTAGGTTATTAGTCGAAGAAACCATTCGGTTGCTGCAATACGGACACCCAGACTTATTTGTCTTACGGCTTACTGGTGAATTCTGCCAGACATGCTCAGGATCTTCGTTGCACAGCCACCAAATTTTAACATAGGTACCTACACTAGTATTACTGGTTGTTCTTTCAGCATTTAGTGTCGGATGCCATTGAGCGGCCATTTCAGGGTCAGTAGTCGCTATACAGTTACTATCTGCTACTAACCGGTTTGCGCAAAAAGGACATCCATTACCTGAATATGTTCTCTTAGATGGAGTAGCTTGCCATTCATGGTCCTCTGATTTATTGCATCGCCACCAGACTGTATCAGAGAATGCCGAAGTGATATCTTGCGGGGTCAATGTGCCATTTTTTGCGGTGTGCCATTCAGTTATAAGCTCTGGATGAGTATTTGCAATTGCGTAGTCACGATATTCTTCAGTCAGAAAGCGCCCGCAAGGGAGTCTGTTTATACAAAATGGGCAACCTGTTTTACCGGCCGTTCTAGAATGGACTATAGCTGACCAGACATGTTTTGAATTAACACTGCATTGCCACCATACTTTCCTATTGCTACCAGGTAATACTGTTAAAGGGCTATACAATTTATTCTTCTCGGTGTGCCATTCTTTTGATAACTCTGGGTGAAGCACACCCAAACTTAGTGCTTCGTCAACCTTTTGCCCTGCGCAATACGGGCATCCCGTTTTCAGTGTACTGGTTCTCAGAGCAACTTTTGTGGACCAGACATGGGTAGGTTTTTTACTACAGCGCCAATGTACTATTTTGTTACTGCCTTTACCGACATTAAAAGGCGTCAATGGGCTATTTAAATCAGTAACCCACTCCGATATTAGTTCCGGATGAGTGCTAGCTAAGCAATTACTCTCGACAATCTTATGGCCTGAACAACAAGGGCAGCCACTCGGGTTCTTTCTGTTAGTTCTGCGTGAAACTTGAGCTTGCCATACATGATCTTTTGTAACTGGACACTGCCACCAGACTTTACGATCTGAACCGGGTACAACATCTCGCGGGGTAAGCGTACCGTTTTTTATTGGATGCCACTGCTCTATTAACTCTGGATGGTTTGTTGCCAAACAATTACTTGCGACAACCTTGCGGCCTGAGCAACAAGGGCAACCGCGCGGATTTTCTTTATCTGTTCTGCGGCATACTTGGGCCTCCCATTCATGGTCTTTGGCAACCGGGCATTGCCACCAGATTTTACGATTTGATCCTGGTACAACATCCCAGGGGGTAAGGTACCCATTTTTTGTTGGGTGCCACTGTGTTATTAGCTCTGGGTGAATTGTTGCCAAGCAATTACTTTTCACAACATTACGGCCTGAGCAACAAGGGCAGCCGCGTGGATGCTCTTTTCTTGTTCGAAGACTTACTTGAGCTAACCATTCATGGTCTTCTGCAGCTGGACATTTCCACCAGGCTTTATGATGCGAACCGGCTACAACATCCCAAGGGGTAAAAGCCCCATTTTTTGTGGGGTGCCATTCTGTGATCAGCCCTGGATGAGTTGTTGCCAAGCAATTGCTCTCGGAAATCTTACGGTTTGAGCAACAAGGGCAGCCGCGGGGACTCTCTTTAGTCGTTCTTAAACTTATTTTAGCTAGCCATGTATGGTCTTCTGCAACCGGGCATTGCCACCAGACTTTACGATTCGATCCGGGCATAAAATCCCATGGGGTCAGAGTCCCATTTTTTGTGGAATGCCACTCTGCAGATGTTTTCGGGTGTAGTGCTGCCAAGCAGTTTAATCTAGTAACTGACGCTGTCATTTTCGCTCCTATCAAGCAGGTTAATTTCAACCCACTGTATATCCGAGAACAAAGCCAATGTCAAAAGGCCCTATAGATCAAAAAGTTAGTCCTAATATTAGGATATCAATTTCTGAATTCATTTTAAGAAGACGTTCTAATTTAAAATGAGAGGCCTTCCTTTAAACTCACTTTTGAGTCTAATTTATTCGAAAGAAAGCAATGATAATTCCGCTCCTAATAATTAAGAACGGAAGTCGAGTCCCTAATTTAGGACTTCATTTTTCGGAGATAAATATAAGGTATGGCGGCAGCTAATATTCCAGAATTTTTTGCAATAACATCATGATGTTCCGATGCAAGTAATGCGTTTGTCCCCTAGTGGCACACATTTAATTTTGAACCTCATCAATTCAAATGGAGATAACGTTCCAAATTTAAATTAGAGGCCTTCCTCTTAACTCAATTTTGATTCTAGGCTTTTCGAAGAGAACCAATGATAACTACTCTCTTAATAATTAAGAACGGAAGTCGAGTCCCTAATTTAGGACTTCATTTTTCGAAGGATAAAAAAAGATGAAAAAAAGATGAAAAAAAAATAAAAAAAAGATAAAACAGCAGCCAATTGTTGTTCATGTGCCTGGTGAAATATTTTTCGCTTAGGAATACAGTGGTCGATTTTGACTCCCACTGTTCATTAAAGTCGCAGTTTGACCCACTTTTGCTACAGTGAGTTTAAGCGTGCTATTGCAGTACCTAACCGTCATTGATACTAGGGGCCATCTTGTATTGATCTCACCGTTAAAACACAAACAATTGTAGGCGCCCTTGATAAAGACCTGACTCCAAATTAAAACTGCTTCTCTATATGGGAAACAACAGACTTTAACTCGTTGTTGAACTCTTCAGCTTCTCTTGAATAATGCGCCTTTCTATGGCAATTCGGGCACAACGCGATGACATGATCTGGGTGATCAGGGCCACCATCCGAAAGCTTATTAATATGGTGCACTTCCAGATAGGGTTTTCCCTGGGCTGTTTCGAATGGCGCTTTAACAGCACAGGCTTCACAGTCTCCACTGGCCCTTTTCAGAGCGTACAATTTCACTGCAGCACTACGCCGATAATTAAAGACTTTTCTCTCTTTTGGGGGCAGTTTCATGTTAGCGGAACGTAATGCCAGCTCACGTAGTTGATCTAAGTCACCTATCCTTCGAACTTCAGCCTCAACTATTTGAGCCTCTTCTGTATCAAATTCGGTGCATGGTACAAGATCAAAAATCAGTATCTTGCGTTGATTTCCTTCGGTATCTTTTCCTCGAGTAGCACTATATCCAGCACATACAACCTGACCTTGAAACGTTACATGCCCTCTTCTTTCCTGCTTAAACAACAAAAGATCTCTACCATCCTGAACATGTGTATGAATCGCAGAATTACCAGACTTTAACTCCATATCCCCGCGCTGACCTTCACCAACGTATTTGAATATTCCATCTATCCACCTATCTGAATAACCATGCTGTTCACCACTTTCCCCGGTAAAAATGAAAATCACATTCTGCTGAGCAGACGGTGAAATTCCGCTTTGCCTTGAGCCTCCCCAAAGGTCATGCAAGTAGCTGCGTTTATATTCTTTGCCTGTTATAAACGGTATATCACCTGATGGCACAATATGCCGCTTAGCATTCCAAGAAGCCAAAATCTTCTCTTTCTTTGTTTGTAACTCTACGGGCTTATTTCTATATTTTTCCCAAATGGAAATTGTAGAGTTAGGAATGTTGGTGACACCCCCACTTTCTAGACGACGGAAATTCCCTAAGCGTGAACGAACCCCGTCAGGGGGTCTATATGATTCATTTCTTAGCCAAGAAATATTAATTGGAGCTTTTCTTAAAATATCGCTCAGCTGCATAATTGCCGGATGGTTTTTATTCAGTTCTTGGTGAATGTTCTCTTGGTAGGTATTGAGCGCAAGTATCAACTCATCGTCAGTCCAATCAGCACCGCTTGTTCGTGGCATTCTTGTAGGTCCTTTACACTGTTCTAAGTAGTCGTAATCCAATCTACCAGCTAATCTGCGCGTAAACAACCTAGGCTTAAAACAGTTCTTTCGGCAAACAATCGTCACCTAAATAGACAATCAGTTCGTCACAATACATACTAAAATCTTGACTTGAATTAAATCTGTATCCCCTCACTAGTGATAATACCAAGGTGACGAACTGTGTTCTATTGTTCCGGTTGTTCCGGTTGTTCTTGTACTTTAGAAGACTCTTCTACGGAATAACTATCTATAGTACTTTAACTATTTCTCTAGAACATCCAGAACATTACTATCAAACATCTCTGAAGAGCCTATAAATACTGACTTAGTAACGTTCTGGTAAGTGTTCAATATTCCAGAACACCTCCAGAACATTCTGGAACGTTAGCAGTAATTATTAATTCGGGGAGGCATTACGTATCCATTAACTGACTTTCCTCCGCCACCCTCACGGCCTTTCTTGGACTCAATCCCTAAGCCACCTAGAACAGTAGAAAGCCTTCTTGCTTCCTTCGGAGTCTCCGGTAGTAGGAGTTCACCACGTAGGTTTTTAGAAGACACAAACTTGAAGCGGCTTTTGTCCTGACACTCAAAGTCATATTGCTCCTGTAGAGAATCCACAATCGGGTCGGTCTCAGCAAAGCGTTCATTGGCAGTGTTCAGGGCCTTACTTTCTTCAGGGGTCAGATAAGCAGTAGCACCATCCACTTTGAACATATTCCAGATTTGTGCCCAGAGCTGTTGGCGATCCTCTTCTGGTAGGAAATCCAACTTCTCTACGGGAACCGTCCAATAGCGTCTGTTGCCAGTTGGGTCTGATAGGAATACAGCGGGGTTAACAGAACCAAAGAATACAGTCTGCCTAGGGAACTTGGACTCAGCAGCAGCATAAGGGAGCCGTATATGATCTTGCTCTCTGGTCAGGAAAGCCTTGGTCTGGCTGATGTCTGACTTCCGGAATGTCGCATCGATCTCGCCCAGCTCCACGATCCAGTGCTTGATAGCTCCCATAACACTATCATTGTTACTGACATTCAGTAGAACACCATCTTTAACCCACTCACTCGAATAGTCGGACGGTACAAGGTTCTTCAGCCAGGTAGTTTTACCAATTCCCTGAGCACCCTGGAACACTAGAACACCTTGAGCAGCGTATCCATAAGGACTATTCAGAGCTTGTACACACTGTATCAGCCACTTGGTTACTAGAGTTCTGTTAAATGGGTCATCAGCCTTGAACTTAATCAGGTCTAGTAGCTTGGTAAGACGATCTTCACCGTCCCACTCTTTGCTCTGTATCCAGTCAATCACTGGATGATACATATTGTTATCCGCATGAGCCGCTAGAAATTCCATGGTACTTCTTACATGCAGATCGTTCCGGGCCATAAGGTCTTCTACACGTGTTTTAGCAGTATTTAGTCCGTTAGTTATCGACCACTTTGTACCTGGGATATATATGTCCATTTCCTTAGACATCATATTAAACCTCACCTTTATCCCGTATTGCTCAATCAGGTAGATGAAGTTCGCTAGAGTCGGTTTTGGTTTCCCATTAGCCTTCAATTCTGGAAACTTAACTATGCTCTGACTTAGGGATAATGGTGATGTCGCCTTGTAGTTACCTGCAAGAATTTCATCTATTGGTGTATGGATATCGTCATTATTGGCTGTAAACGCTCCACTTTGGAATAACTCGGCAAGTTCCTCTCGAGTGACTACTGCTGTTAATGCTGTTAGTGCTGTTGATTCTTTAGTCTTTTCTATTAGTGATTTCATTTTCAGTATTCTCTATACGTTCTGTGTTGGTTGTTCTGATGTTTTTGCTATTTCTTCAGGGGTACTTGCACTGAGTATTCGTGCAATAACCTCGGAGTTCGTAAATGACCGATGGTGAATATCCATCAGTCTTCGTTGGGTTTCTTTCAATATGTCAAAAGCTTCAGGTAGGAAAGTGACCTCTCGCCTGATCATGTTTGAGTTAGTCATTGCTAGTCTCTTGGTTATATTTCATGTGCCAATCATTCCAATCAGAAAGCCCCTTATCAGCATCAGTAAAAGGTGGATACCATAGGTCTGTCCGGTGTTTAGCCGCTGCTAGTAAGGCTTTGGTTAACCCTGGGTTTCCAGCTGTCTCCCAATCATTATCTGCCGCAATACAAAACTCCCAAATAGGTGTCAGCCAGTCCTTCAACGTTGCAATAGCGGGCTCGAGGTTTCCGCAATCCACCGCACAGACGCAGGGCTCTCCTGTCATTTCGTGAACCGTAGCTGCTGTTGCCCAACCTTCTGCAACGTAAAGCTTAAAGTTCGATGTCCAGTCTCCAACGACGTGAAAACCTCCCTGCTTTTTGCCTCCTGGGAATAGCTTCTTAGTACCGTCTGACTTGATTAATTGGAGAGTCTGGATTTGATGGCTTAAGTTGTAGATAGGTATCAAGAGGTCATCACCATGCTGCTTTAATCCGTGAGGCTTTATGCCTTTTCTAACCAAGTACGGATGTGATGGGGAAGCCCTGACTGCACCGGAATACAGTTTGGTTGCTCGCCTAGCGGCTTGATCGTACTTGTCCTCTTGCTCACTTTTTCGCTGCTCTTGTTTCTGCTTGATTTCATTCCATTGACTGCTTGTTAACTTGGAATTACCTCTAGGTCTCCAAGACTCACAATGCCAACCTCCGCTGTGAGTACCTACTGCTCCAGACCAGGGTTCATCTGACAAAATGTAACGGGCATTACTGTTTGAGCAGCTCCCTTCAGGGTCATTAAAGCTGTGCCATTGCCCATCCGGAAGAACATCCACCTGGTCTAGAGGCAGTCCTTTTGACTCGGCAAAGGCTATGAATTGGTCGATTAGGGATACTTCGCTATTCATATTCGGTCTCATTGGTAGGTTGCTTAGGGGTCATTCTGGAAGGAGTTCTGGCAGACTTAGCTAGGCGTTTCTTGATATCTCTAGACTGTTTCTGTAGCCAATCTAAGTTCGGGGCTATAGCCTTCAGTAGCCATGCCTCATCATTGTCAGCGAACCTTTGGTCAGCTCTAGGCTTAACAAGCTCCATTGCGTAATAGCAGATAGGCTCATCTCTAAGATGATTACCAGTTTGGTTTAGTGGGCAAACGGGCGCAGAGCATCCGTCCCAGTGAGGGCATTCGGTTGGTGTATGCATAAGTATTATTATTCTCGTTATTAAGTGTGTGTGGGGAAATCAGGGGGAGTGTTGGTGCCATTGAGGCTTTATCTAGAGGGGGATATGGGTAGATTCACGGGCAAGGGAATACCATTGTTTAGCCTTAAAGTCGTATCTCTATATCCCCCCTTCGTATTGATTACAGGCAGTAGCCGAGTGGCTAGACTGGGTTGCTCCACGCCCCCTTTGCCCTTTCAGAGCATCTACATCTGCAATCTCAGTGTGCAGGAGACCTTTGTTGTGTAGTTCAAGTAAGTACTGGGCGTACACTTCAACAGCTCTACGGATAACCATGGGCCTGCTGTAGTCAATCTCAGCGACACTCCTCAGTGCATGGGTTATATCGCTTATGGTTCGTACAGAGCCTTCCGTCAGCCCTATGCGCTGTGTAATTGCTCTACGGGTCAAATATCGTTTTTGGGTAGTCAGTGAGTTCACCATGTGGTTGTGTATAAATAGCAGTCTCTTTCCCCCCAAAATGGATGAAGAAAGACAGGAAGTGGAATACAGGAGAGCAGCATCAAGTTCAGTATTGTAGGTATGAAAGTGGATTTGATAGTTTTAAGTTGAGCGGTTGATGGTTGTTTTCCTAGGCGTAACAATTTCGATATATCAACTGCTCTCAGTGAATCAGGTCAGATGTTGATTAGGTATCGGTCAGGAAATGTTTGTGTGGTCCTAGGATGCAACGTTTAGACTTTTCACGTTAGTAGCCGCTATTAATTACTACAAGCTGTAATTGAATCGCGCCGGTGTTGATTAGGTATCGATCAGGAGATGTTTGTGTGTTTCTAGGATGTAACCTTTAGACTTTTCATGTTAGCCCTCACCAACTTATTGACCGTTTTCGATCAACAAGTGGCTCAAACCCAACTGTACTCGCAAAGCCAACGACCACGGATTATAAGAGCACATACCTAGCTACTAGCCTTCAGAATTCGGTAGACACTAGCTATGCTAATCCCCGCCTGATCGGCTATCTGCTGCCTTCTGAATCCCTCAGCTGCTAATTTTAGTACTTGTTCGGACTTTTCACGGGCTGTAGGTTTACGGCCTTTGTAGATACCCTGGGACTTAGCCTTGGCGATCCCCTCTGCCTGACGCTCTTTCCTGATGTTAGTTTCGAACTCAGCAAACACACCGAGCATGTCAAAAAACGCTTTACCGGCTGCTGTACTGGTATCCACATGCTGCTCTGTAGACCGGAGTGATACACCTTTGTCTTTGAGTAGGTGGACTATCTCCTGTAGATTCTTAACGTTACGTGCTAGTCGATCTATACGGGTAACGACGAGACAATCCCCTTCACGGAGAAACTCTAGTAAAGTAGATAACTCCCTGCGATCACTTGTTGAAGCCTGCCCAGAGACTTTCTCTTCCCGGACATGATCACAACCTGCTTTGAATAGAGCATCACGTTGAATAGTCAGATCCTGACCTTCAGTACTAACCCGTGCATAACCGTATACTTTCATTACAAACACCTATCATTAGAGTTTAGACTCAGCGATAGTTTCATATCATAACCACAAATACAACCCTATTGAGAGTCGGTTTAGGTTGTTCCGATATCTATCACAGAGGTATACCCTATTGACACTACAAATCATGCCGAAATTTGACGCCGGTATACCTAGGATGTAACCTTTAGATAAGCCATTGATTTATAGGTATTTTATCTGGAGTAGATTTGAGGTGTTTTTGAGGCATTTTTGACTAATATATGTACAGATTTGTGGGCTTTTACAGGGGGGGACTATCGGTAAAACCACAGGCCATCGACACCCCTATGGGGGAACGTCAGGCGAGGAAACACCGTTATAGGGGCTGACATATTTTTACCTAAACAAAAGTCCATATTCCTATATAAAGCTTTTAATCGACCACTACACTCACAAAATTGTAATAACAACGGCCCATTATGACATTGATTCAAGACGTACGTTGAGTGTAATAGTATTCCTAGGACGCAGGCATATGCACATAAAAAGGATAATTGCTTAACAAGAGTATTAGGAAGACGGGGCTTTCAGATCAATACTGAAAAACGCCCCCTCCCAGAACAGCCTACCCTTGAGGGGTATTATTATCAGCTCCTAAAAAGAACTTTGATTGTATCAAATCAGATATTTTTATATCCCCCAAGGTGGTCTTCCAGTCTAAGGGAAGATGAAGGAGTGCAATATCATAAAACCCTTGAATTAGAGCTGTAATCGCAACCACAGTGAACAACCACTTTAGTTTCTTCATTACAGACTTGGTATTGAAAAAACCTTTCTCCTTAATCAATTTCTCTACGTACCCAGCTTCACTTGTAACTTGCTTATACCATGACTTGGCTAGCCTTACCCCAATAACAACCGTGAATAATACACAACAGAAAATTGTAAATACAACTACTTGATTTATCTCACTAGTTTTAGACCAATAAATGTTTGCAAAGTTAGCAACACCAACACCAAGAGCACCAAAAAATGCAATGAAAAAAGTTCCCCAATGACGTTCAACGTCCTGTTTTCTTTCTTTCACCTTAGTTGCTTCAAAAGCTCCTTTTGCATGAGCAGAAAGCGATGCCTTTACACCATTAAGGCTTTCTAATTCGCGGGAATAACAACCCTCTTTCAGAAACTCATGGTATTTAAGCTGCGAAAGAAGTGTTCGACTGTACGCAATAATACCTTCTGCGGTATGTATATCATTTACATGGAGGTCATTCTCAGCAATACTTTGAGTTCGTTTTATACGCACAAGCTCGCGCTTCAACTGCCCAATCAATTGCAGCCAAATTGAGCCTATGGTTTTAGAGGGACCTGCTATTTCAGGCAATATTGGGATAACGGTTGTTAACGCATCACGCTCAAACTCGTGGTGTTTATGTGTATGCAAACCATATTTGATGTAATAAAAAGCTTGCCGAATAACCGTATAGCGAATCTCTTCAGTGATAGGAAATGCTTTAGGATGGGTCTTATCCTTCAGTTCCAGAAAAGTAATTCCATTATGCGCTACCCGGAAATCTATTACATATTGATGCTGTACTGGAGTATCGTTATCTAAGTTATCCGGAAAACCTAACGGAGCTGATACGTTAACTCCGTCGTGAATTTTATCGAAATTCGTATTCAGATACTCTTGCTTTTCCCTCCAAGAGATTCCGTTTTCCTCTGAACTATGAAGAGTCTTATGAAGGTGCCTTATTTCCTGAAGAAGAGGCGATGTTATATTTTTTAATCCACCCTTTTCATATGCCTTAGGATACAAGAAGATCTGACCTTCTAGTGACCTCCCATCCAAGCTTCTCGACTTATTTGCTTTTGCTATAAGGATGACTCGGAACACCCCATCACCGGCATCAGAATCTTTCCAATCAACCCATGATTCCAAAAGGATGTTACGCTGATGCCCCCCTTTGGAACCTTCTGAAGCATAGTTTAATGTATAGTGAGGATCATCTCTCTCCCCTTTTCTATCTTGTGATCCGTCTAATCCCACCTTCATTAAACCAAAATCAAGATGACCACTTACACACGGTACCCATGCCACATGGCTTGGCTCAATTGAATTGGATGATTTTTTGGAAAATAAATTAACGAGCGCGTCCTTTAGCTCCACTACGGGCTAACTCCTTATTGTAAAGCAGAATTTTTACATGAACAATTAATCAAAAAAAACCCGATAAAGTTATCGGGTCTTATATGGTTACTCGCTTAGAGTAGAATTGTATAGTTAAGTGCTAGCGCTAACGTTACGGAGGCGAGAGTAATAGTTTGCGGTAGGCTTTTGATCAGGAATAAGAGATCCTTCACTTGTAATTACCATGCCATGTCGCACGCAGGATCCACCAACTATTGCACCAGTTTCGATAAGGCGCTTCTCCGCCTTTACAATTGATGCTTGGTCTTTTAACTTGAAATGAAAATAAACAGAGATTAACAGACTTACTAATCCCGCAATAATATAAACATATGACATGATGACCTCACTGATGTCCATCTCTTTTTGAATAGCCCTAATCCATAGGGGCGCGTATTATACTTTTTATTTTGTGTCCGCACAATAGCCAGTAAAAATCTATAGCCCCATATAGCCAGCGGAGACTATTAAAGTCAATAGCTATGTACTGTTAATTCAAGAAAACTAAGAAAAACACTTATGTTTCAACAAATTACAACTTTAATTCCTGTATGTTATGCTTTTTACTTTATTAAGCATCCATCCCAGTCTTCATGTAAGCCCAGTAATTATATATAAAATAACAGTACATGGATGATAATTCAGTTAAAGTCTTAGTTATGCTCAAGCTTCTAGATCTATAACGATTTCTGCAGTGTTCCCAACGTGAGAAAAACAAAAGAATTTTACCTTCCGGACACCACCTATAATTCTGGTCTTCAATATCATTATAGGACTTTTTTTGACAAGTAAAGAACCACAATGCCATAACTTACTACTAAGGTACACACCTGCACTTCCACTAAATAGTACAGATTACAACCATTTCACTATGACTTCTGAGCATGCACTTGGGTATTTATAGCACCATCAAAGCGTATTCAACAGATCTACTTGTAGACTTCTGAGGGCAGTTTGTTCTCCGTACTGATCAGCAATGGACACACGACTCCAGCCTTGCAGCTCTTGAGTCCTTACTTGTGGAACATCAGCGCTGCATAGTCTAGTACACATACTGTGACCTACAGTAAGCTATTCGAACGCATGTCATTAACCCTATCTACCCTGAATTCTGTTGACTGCTCAAAACGGTATTGTACTCCCCAGCAAGAAGCTTGCTGAGCCTTTCTCGAGTGATTCCCTGAAGTGTTTTACTACTGAGCTTGCTACTAAGTTTGCTACTAAGATAGACTATTGGCAGACAACCTTCAGAGCTAAGTGATTGATTTAGCATATTGGCAGGGGTACGGGTTCGAAACCCGCCACCTCCACCACACACAGTTCCCAAGAGTCACCGGGAATGCCTGAAAGCCCTTTAACAGCAATGTTTAAGGGCTTTTTTTTGCCTGTAACTTCCCAGCACGTCCTATTGAATCCCGCATTACTTGGGGGTATATTAATGTACATGTACCCCTTTTAGGGTTATATCCACAAAATTAGTACCCCCAGCAAGGCTACAACCAAGAGGGTTCAAGCTATGCCGCTATCTACTAAGCAGATAGAAAACGCTAAACCAAAGGAAAAGGATTACAAGCTATCCGATGGCGAAGGGATGTTTTTACTCGTTAAGAAAAACGGCTCAAAATACTGGCGTTTAAAATATAGATTTTTGGGGAAAGAAAAAACATTCTCACTTGGTGTGTACCCCCTGGTTAAATTATCAACAGCACGCAGTGAAAAAAGCAAAGCCAAACTCCTACTTAATCAAGGTATCGATCCAAGCGCCAAAAAGAAAGCTGATAAAACTCAGGTACGACTGAATACTGAAAACAATTTTAAAGCCATTGCATTAGAGTGGTTTGATATTCACCAGAAAAATAAAGTAGAAAGGCACAAGAGTAGAGTTAAAAGCCGAATGGAGCGTGACCTATTCCCTACCCTTGGTTATCTCCCTATCAACCAAATCACCGCCCCAGTTTTACTTGAAGCTCTCAGGGCTATAGAGAAAAGGGGCGCTGTTGAATCAGCCCATCGCACTAAACAGATAGCCGGCCAAATCTTTAGATATGCTATCGCAACAGGGCGAGCGGAAAGAGACCCTACCCCTGACTTGAAAGGCGCATTACAGCCACCCATTAAAAAGCATCACGCCGCTCTGACTGAGCCCCGAGATGTGGGCCACTTGATGGTAGCAATAGATAACTTCAACGGAACCATTGTGGTTAAAACAGCCCTCCACTTGTCGGCACTATTCTTTTGCCGCCCCGGTGAGATAAGACACCTTAAGTGGTCTGATATTAACTACGAAGAGAATCGGATTGAGCTTATTGCGAGCAAAACTAAGCAGCAGCTGATAATTCCCTTATGTACACAAGCAATAGCACTAATAGAAAACCTTAAAGCATACAATGGCAGCAGCCCATATTTACTCCCTTCCGCTAGAGGTGGTAGTCGTTGTCTGTCCGAGAACGGGGTCAGGGTAGCTTTGCGATCAATGGGCTACGATAACGATACAATGACACCGCACGGCTTTCGAGCCATGGCTAGAACTCTACTAGATGAGATACTTGAGTATCGTATTGAGTGGATAGAACAGCAACTTGCACATACCGTAAAAGATCCGAATGGTCGAGCTTACAACCGCACCAAACACTTAAAGCAACGAACTGAAATGATGCAAGCATGGGCTGATTACTTGGACAAATTAAGAGACAAAGCATTAGCCAAAAACGTTGTCACAGGTAACTTCAACAGGGCTTAACCACCAGCTCTGACCAGTTTTACCAGCCTAGGGTAGCTCCCGAATTAGCGGTATCCTCACCGCTTGGCTGGTAGATTCAAATGAGGATTAGCATTAGAGGGTATGTTATGAGCAAACTTTTAAGCCTTAAAAAATATTTTAGTATTGAAGAAGCCACAAAACATCTATCAAAGATGTTTGATGAGGAGGTTACAGCTGATGATATCTACCATATTGCTCAGGAGGGCGGATTAACCCTTTCTTTGTATTTTCCGACCCCAGTCTTCGGCTTAAAAATGAGCGCTCACACATTATCAGATGCAAATGTAGGTGTCTGGATGAAACATACTTATAAGGGGCAGACAGTTAGATATCTAATACTTCCGGACTGTCACTTAACTGAAAAAAGTAAAAAATCTATGCGCCGTTACCTCGAAGATGAAGAGCTTACAAAGCAAGATCATACAACTCTAAAAAGCCTGTATAAATCTTTCTCTAGAATAATTCCAGATTCAGAGTCCCCACAAGATGGATCTTATATTGATTACGAAGGATCTCCTCATGGTGATAATCAGGTCATTGAATATTTAAACAACGAAATTATTCAAGTAGATGGACTTTGGGATCTGCCAATGTTGTGGTCAAATGATACAGCCATCAAAAAAAGATTAGAAAGACCATTTCGCGGACCTGAAATCCGAGAATCTTCAAATCATGGTTTCGTGGTAATGAGAGAAAACACTGAAAGGAAAGAAGGGGAGCCAAAATATACTAACGTCCATATTGGAAGATACGATAGCCTGTCCCCAAAAGGCTATAAAGAAGCATTCGACGAATACCCCCCGCTAGATACTTTTCCAATCCAAGGCTCTTTAGTTATAAAAGCAACTGAATTGATAAAGCTGAAAGAGAGAGCCACGAACGTAAATATTGATGAGCGTAGCTCTGATGAATCAAATAGACCCTCTTATTACACGGCCCTGAAAACCCAATCTAGTATTGAACTACACGAGAACACTTCCTCTCGATTAAAAATTGCCATCCAAGCAAATCATGAATTTTGGTCAAGCTTTGACCCTGATGATCTTCGTACCGCCCCGAAGAGAAGAGATGTTATCGATTGGTTAACGAAAGAAAACGACTTCCCGGTCACCTTGGCAGAGTCAGTAGATACGCTGCTTAGAGACTCTAGGTCGCACCCAGGCGGAAGGCCTAAAATATACCCATAACCCCGGTTACCCCCTTTTTCATAAGGGGGTTTGGGGACTATTTCTCAAAATAATTCGCTTATATTTGTCCTGAATCAACCAATAGGAGATCAGGGCATGTCAAAGCGTATTATCAGACGTCCACAAGTAGAAAGCCTAACAGGCCTATCAAGAAGCACCATTTATCGTCGTATGGATGACGGTACTTTTCCTAAATCTATTTCAATTGGCGGGAGGTTACAGGGTTGGCTAGAAAGCGATATCCAGGGATGGATAACTGAACAGATTGAAGCCGCCGGCTTGGAGGCTTAATCATGAATATGCACTCTCCAACCATAGGTCACCGTGAAGGGAGCAATCAATCATCCCTTATCAAATTACAGCATGTAGGCTTTGAGTTCAGAGTAGATAGCCGCGTTATTGCCGGTCTGTTAAACAACCAACATAAGAATGTCCTGGCGCTATTATTACGTTATCAATCTGACTTTGAAGAGTTTGGTACTTTCGCGTTTCAAACGCGAAAGTCTGGAGGCAGAGAAACAAAGTTTGTTCTGCTAAATAGATCCCAATCTGAATTACTACTGACCTATTCCTCAAACACACCTGAATCAAGGCGGTTAAAGGTAGGCCTTATTAAAGCTTTCGATAAAGCCAGGAACACGCTTGAGGCAAGTGGTAACTACATACCCTTTTATCACGCTGTGCATGAAGATTTACAAGCGGTCATCAATAAATCGGGTAGTACTACACCTGCAAAAATTCATCACATGAACCTTGAGAAACTATTAAATAAAGTCTTTGGTTTAACCCCAGGTACCCGACAACAGCAGCCAATAGAGATCAGGCTAATGATTGGTTCTGCTATGGCTCTAGCATCCAGGGTATATAAGCAAGCACTTGCTAACGGGCAAGACCACAAAATCGCTTATAAGTCGGTTAAAACCCAGTTAGAAGGGCATTTATCAATGTTTACTGGCCCCAAAGGGCTGAAAGGAGTTTCAAAATGAAACGAGTCTTCCTATTGATAAGTAAATGTTTGGACAGTTGTATAAATTTTGTCGACTTAAACAACCGACAATGCTCGAGGATTAAGCAACCGCAAGCTTCTTCTAAGCCAGGAGAACTATACCCCCGTATTAATCAATCTACTGACACCACGTCGATGGAATCTGCTGTATTTGAGGGCATGTGTCGGGAGCCAAAGAAAAAGCCCCCACTGCGCCTTCCTAGCTTGGTGCTGTTTTGCGAATACCCGATCCACCCTACTTTAAATAAAGCTAGGGAAAATGTAATGTCTTATTCTCAACCTATTATCTTGAGTACCCACCCAATACTTGCAGTAGTAAATCACCTCCAATTTGGAGGTGCTTTATGATGCTTACAACAAATCACCCTGCATGCCCCCACCTTCTTACTCAAATTATTTACAAGATTCCTACAGAGGATCTAGCTGATTTTATTGGTAGCTCAGGGGAAGCTATTGAAGTGCCCTTAGCTATACCTTCCTTTGTCACCAAAATAGCCTCTTATGCTGGCTCTGAAGAGACGCTGGGAAGCACATTAATGCTAACTACCGTTAATTGCGCAATTCCTGGCTTAGGCCATGCTATTGACCAGTTGAAGATGCATTGTGTGATCTTAAGTGTGACACAAGAGCTTAACAAGCAAGTTGCAGGAGGTCGTAATGAAAAAATCATTTGATCATAACTACTGCGCTAGCTTCCAAGAGGCCATGATAGCTGAAGGTATAGGTCCACCAGCTCTGCCTATAGATGATGGGGCAATACATCGTTTTCGGGTTGAGGGGGATAAAGCAGATACTACGAATGGCTGGTATATTTTACATGGCGGGCAAATACCCGCCGGTGCTTTTGGTTGCTGGAAAAGAGCGGTAAGTACTACCTGGTGCGCTATCGCTCAAAATAAAATGGATCCTAAGCTGCGTAAGCAGCATGAACACCGAATGGAACACACTAAAGCTCTAAGAGCCAAGGAGAAATATCTCAGACAAAAAAAGGCAGCTATTAACTGCGGTTGTATATGGACCAAAGCTAGCCCTTATATAGATATTAAGCACTCTTATCTAATGGCTAAGCAGATTAAGCCTATTGGGCTAAAACAATTTAAGAACTCCTTGCTGATTCCTATCCAGAATTCATTGGGAGAGCTCATAAACCTGCAGAGTATTACTCCTGATGGAACAAAGCGGTTCATGTATGGAGGCGCTGTTAAGTCCTGTTATACGGTCATAGGCGAGCTACAAACCGCAGCCTTTGTCTGTGAAGGATATGCCACAGGAGTTACTATCCACCAGGCCACAAATAGATGTGTAATTGTGGCTTTCAATGCAGGTAATCTTCTTCCCGTTATCAAATCTATAACTACCACCTCGCCTGATATTGAGCTAGTGATCGCTGCTGACAATGATCACTGTTCAGTAAGCAATGTTGGATTGGATAAAGGCAAATTCGCAGCAAAAACTTTTGGCTTACCATTAGTGTATCCACTCTTTCAGAAAGGCCTTGATGGTTCCGATTTTAACGATCTTGCAGCTGTAGTTGGAATCAAAGAAGTATCAGATCAGTTAGCTCATTGCTTTAAGGAGGTATCGTAATGCCAAATGTCTTGAAGATTATCACCTCAGATGAACCAACCAATTTAGGTATGGTGGGTGACAAGCTATTAACTTCCGATGAGCAATCCTTGCTGCTATCCATGAACGATATTTATTGCCATGTAGTAATAGGCGGTAAACATCGAGTAATGACCTATAAGCCCTGTCCTATCAACGGGCTTAAAATGACTTTTGAAACACCAAATGATATTGGCAACTACTTTGCTCATAAACCTCAAGTAGCAGGGCAGAATCAAGGCGCTGCCTGGTTTAAATGGTCTGGTAAAAAGTTCTATCCTGATGGTATTGGCTATTACCCTGATGTGTCTAAAGCTCCCAATAAGATATTTAACACCTTTCAGCCCTTCCCTTGCTCCCCTAGGCCTGGTGATGTCTCTTTGATACTGAGCCATATACATGACGTACTCTGCGGTGGCGACAGTAAAGCGAGTACTTACTTTATAGGTTGGTTAGCCCATCTATTCCAAAAGCCTTCCCATAAACCTTCCGTGGCTATACTAATGAAATCTGCTGAGGGAACAGGCAAAGGCACACTGTATAAACTCTTAAAGACAATGCTGGGGACTAATGCCCACCAAGTAAATGGCCATTATCAACTAACGGGCCGCTTTAATTCGGTTATAGCAGGACGTTTATTAATCTTTGGCGATGAAGTCGATCTCACCAGTAAGGCTGTATTCGATAAGGCCAAAGGAATTATCTCTGAGGCTACACTTAGCCTGGAGCTTAAAGGAATAGACCCTGAGCCTGTACCTAATTACGCCAGGTTTATCTTTGCAGGTAATCACGACCGCATAATTTCCGCCGGCACTCGAGAGAGACGTTTCTTGGTGATAGAGCCTTCAATACACAGGGCCGATGATGAAGCTTATTGGCGTGAGCTAAATCAAATAATAGATACTAATGGTGGAGACTCCTTCCTACACCACTTATTGAATTTTGATCTGACTAATTTTAACCCTTATAAAGCGCCTGCCACCAAAGGTTTGATTGATGAGAAAATCGCAAGTTTAAAACCTGCCCTTGCATATATATATGATGAATTATGTAAACCGAAAGCATTCGGCGGATCAGTAAGAATATCATCAACTGACTTAGTACAAATGTTCCAATTTTGGTCCGATATAAATGTTGAGAAAATTTCCGTATCCTCAGCACGGAGCCAAATGGGTAAAGCAATGGCTGCTCTTAAAATTCCTATGACTGGTCGCTCAGATAGAGGCTCTGGAAAGATATATGAGCTGCCAAGTGGCGGGAAGTTGAGGGCTCTATTTGCATCAAATCTAGGACACGAAAGCGATGATATTTTTTAAAAACATGAAATACCTGTACCACCTATACCATTTTTCCTTCAACCTCCGAATTTAAAGGGGTTCAAGGTGGTACAGGTTTTACTAAAATTCATATTACCTATACCACTAAATACATCAGCAACACTACAGAGCATGCTATTTAAGGGATTGGGTGTGGCACAGGTTTTTGGAGAGAATCTAAGACCTATACCGATTTTGGCCAAAGATGGGATAGGTGGAACAGCCCTGTTTTGCTATTTTAAAAACCTATACCAGAAGTACTCCTTGCAAGACGTATGATACGGACAAGTGGGACAGGTGGGCTAGGTAAAAACGGCTTTTTTATCTTCGTAGCAAAATACCTATTCAATAAGCACTGTTGAGTTAGGTATGTAAGCCTGTGATCCACAGTGAAATACATGAATTAGCTCTTAGTTGATCTTCAACAATAATTCGAATAGAAAAGGTGATGTATGTGATAGATGCAGGCCAATATTTATACAACTATGAAAAATGACGACACGTTTATTGCGTGTTAAATAGTTTTTTTCATAACTCTAGGAAAATTTGTTAGCGTACAAAGTGCCTCGAAATAAACCGGTACACCAGTACCATTAAAAATAGCGGTTTAGTCATTGACACAGAACGGTCGTTTGATATCAGGGATTAACACTCAAAGCAGAGGACGGAGAGCTGTACGACTGCCTTGGCTTGTTAACACCTTGCAACTTGAAATTAAAGATTACTGAATTTGTCGAGAAATATGTCGTTATCTCTATAACCTTCTAGTATCCAGAAACCAAATACTGGAATAACAAAAGATAAAGTTATATAAACAGAGTCAACACTTTCGACTCTTGCAAGGAACAATATTGCTGCTACCAATATAGTCATGCTCCAGACTTGAATTAAAAAGGAGTTATTTGCAAGTCGATTAATTACTCCTTAGGAGTCTCTATATGTTTAACTACTCTTTCTTTACCATCCATTTTTCACCTCTTTGACTATATTGTATGACTTTCTATCGTCTCTGATATTTGCCGCTCTATCTAAATAGTGGTCTTTATTGCTCAAAAAATCTAACCATTTTACTGATTCAATATATGAGTGACCGCCTCGGTAAAATGTGCTGTTGCATGATGGGCAGTGTCCTTGAATTTCAGATTTATCTTTTGAATTAAACATATTGTCTTGAAGTATTTGGAATAATTTCTTAACTCCAAATTGCCTAGTTTTACAAACAGAACAAGGCTGAGTGATATAATAGTCATATGAGCCATATTGGTCAGGAAGGACAATAGCAAGGATACCGTTTGTATGGCTTAATTTATCACTTCTAGTTATTTCTTTCAGTGAATAGGAAACCTCCCAAGGTATCCATTGATCTGCTTCCATTTGGTGAGGATTTTTCATACCTGGAGATATTAAGACTATCGTAATGCTGCTATCGTGTATCTTAGTTTTTAAATGAGTCTTAATTGTATCGTCTCGGAAATGACTTATATCTTCATCACCTTCACCTTTATAAATTTCGTCATGCAGGCGATGTTCTATGAGGTAATCAACATATGCTCGTGCTGTACTACCAAAATCTCGCAAAAATTCTACATTATTATCGCTATGCTTATATGAAACAAATACTTTTCTACCCATTACTAAATCCTTACGTTCCAAGTTTTATTGTATGCAGAAATGATGAAGATGCCTAACAGCGTAGTTGTGCCCCAGCGCATTTACGTGAAAGTAATATTCTCTAAACTCAATCAAAAAGGTTAATTTAAAAAACACTTTCTATATCGCAAGCTTTAGTTTTTAAGACGTATCACTGTCTAAAGATTTAAGAGGCATATCCTTCAGCAATATTCTCCTAAACATCTGAATTTAAAAGAAATCATTTAACAACAGTACCGTTCTATCTTCAAGAGTGCCAATACAGTACAGCCTTTCGCTGGCATAAAGATTGGGTAAAGCTAAAGATGCAAACGAATAACTAATTCAGGGTCATAAAGAACGTACTTCATTGGGCCAATGAGAGTGGCGGCTATTTGACACATATCAGACGTTTGAGATCAGGGGTCAACGACCCGCTAATCGGTGGAGTAAGTTGGTGTGCATTTTTTGCGTCTTTTTTCAAAAACCGCGACAGATTATAGAATCCGATTATAGCGGGTTGTTAGGTGGATTATTTTGCACCAAATGAGAGAAATATTTCTAATGAAAGCTTACCCCATTTAGTCTTTTGCAAAGGTTCTAGCGGTTCCAATTGTTGTAATGATTTTAGAGGTGTCAATTTTTGCAACCCCTTTAAGCGTTCAAGTTTTGTAAGTTTACTAACAGCGCCTTCAATAAAGCCGACAACATAACCTTTGCGATCCCAAATTATGCCTTTCTTAAACCATCCAAGATGCTTCCCATTAAATCCATAAACAGATTCGTCATCCAAGTAAGCAACTGACCTGCCCTTCCAAAGGTAAATGTTCATTTCGTCATCTGTATCAATATAAGCAACAGCTTCACCAGCATCATCATACAATGATATTTCTCGAGCATTTCCAATAGCTGGCATTAGCGTAAATATGACAAGTATGGTTGATAACAGTTTTATGGTTTTCATTGCTGCCTCCTTAATTACCTAATGCCGAGATTTTTTAACGGCAACTGATGAGCGGATTTTGGCCCAGAAATTGACTTACAGTGACATTACTTTGTTAAGGCTTTTTAGCTCAATTAGCATTTCGAATGTTGATGGCTTCTTCAACAGCATTTTCTAAGTGTTTTGTTATCCATGCATACTTTTCCTTACTATTGGATCCCGCAGGGTCATAGCATTTCACTATGCTAGATAATTTCTTCCCTGTCTTTCCATAGCCAATATAATCGAAAGGGTTATTACCTTGTTTTGCAATATAGCCATTGGTACTTTTGAGACCATGAATGCGTATACCGACGACGCCCATGCCTTCATCCCACGATTTAATTATCTCGTGGTTTATCCATATTCTATTCGCAGTATTCTCACCGACTAGCACGACAGTGCATGAGCGGCCATCCATTTGCTGAGTGATCCAGCGCTTTATTGCGATGTCTTTACCGCTTTTAACAGTCTCCCAGTCATTGTCAGTAGCAGGTCGATTAGACTCTAATGCACCAATGTTTCTTACTTGAGAAACCCGCATTACATCGGGTGCATAATGAAAACTATAAAACACACGCCTTGCCACTTTAATTGCTCCCTGTATAAATAGTGATTAACATTATTAAAACTAATACACCGAAAATAACACCATGAAATAAACGCAGTGTTGTTGAGAAACAAACGAAAAACCAAGAATCTACATCGCTTTTAAACTTGACAGCGTTCATATCAAAGTCAATTGTCTCTACACTTTTCTTAGTAACCTCCTGATACAACTTACGGTACATTTTCTCTTGCCATAGAAAATAACCATCTAGGCTCCAAAATGCTATACAAGGAAAGTATGTCAAATATAAAAAGAACTGGTTTGAATCTTTTTCCGCTAAAGCAAATAGGGCTGATATTAGTATCACGCTCCATCCTTTTAGAAGAAAGGAGTTCCCAGCCATTCTATTTATTATTCCTTGTATCATTTCAAGGTGCTTTAATTTTGCTTCCATAGTGGATTCCTTGGGGCCTAACGCCCTTGTTTAGCCCATTATTAAGTTTAGGTATCATCATCAAGCTTTTGCTCAATTGCTTCTACAATATCTTCAATACTGTTTTGTTCGACATGCAAATACCCAGTTGTCGGCAATATACCTTCTAATTCAGTATCGTCAATATAAAGCGGTAGTATGTATACTTGGTCTTCAGAGAACGCACGTGCTTGTGCGGATTGCAATTCGTGTTTAGTCCATAATTTATCTTTATAGTATTTACTTATCAAAATGAGACAGTATCGAGCCTTGTTTTTATACACATTTGATAAGTGGGAGTATAAATCCTGCCCCCAAAGAGATGCTTTTTCATATTCATCGTAGAAAACACGTCTTCTATTGTCCCTCAACAATTTAGCTATTTTTCGTGCGGTTACCCGATCTTCTCCAGCAAACGAAATGGCTACGTCAAACTCTAATCCATTAGACTCATTTCTTGGTACTTGCATTGAAGGCGAAGCGGTGGACCCCGCTGCCTGATTACCAATAAGGTATTCAAGGAAGTCATCTGTGTGATCGCACCACAGTTGAAAGCCTCGAAAATACTCCGCCTCTGCTCGTTCGTAATTAGCCTGCCCCTCTGAATTACTTCTGTCAGGGCCACGTGCCTCCCTTGTGTATGGCCGTTGAATTTCAAGTGCAAACGGTCTGCCTTCCTGCCATAGAGCTGGGGCAATGTTGTCTGTTCCTAAAATTTCTTGGCTTAGTTCACGAACCACCTGCTCTATTGCTGCAATTTCCGCATCTTTCGGCCAGTCAATGAAATCGTCGTGCCCATTAAGTCCAAGATAGTGCCTCTCTACTGTCTTAGCACGTTTCTTAAGTCGCGTTGTCAGAGCACGGGCACCTGAGATTTTTTGAATACTTGATTGCATGTTTATTAAAACCTAACAGCTTAATATGAGGCATGCGCGTTTACGCTTTTTTACTTTTTCCAAGCTTGCCTCCATGTAGTTAACTTTATTAACGTTCACAATTTTTTTTGTTTTAGCCCCAGAAAATTACGCATTCCTGTTACCTTAGAACAATCATTCTTGTAATCTTAATCTGTGTCATTTGTTTAATATTGAAATCTTTATAAAACCAATATATTTATATCAGCTAAACAATAATTTTCAAAGAACCTATCCCAGATAAACGCACATACATCTTGATGTGACACAAATAAGCTCATAATTAGTTCAGAAATTCAAAGGTGAGATTATATCAAAATGGTCTGCTTTTGGCCGACTGGAGCCTTACAAAACACTTCAGAATTTACTAAGCATCGACAGAAAAACACTCTGCCCAAGTTTGATTAACATAGTGCCACACTCCCCTCCCAATATGAGGAGATATCGACTCAACTCATGGAGTCTCATAACACGATCCCTTAATGAGATATTAGTGTTTTGGAATTTCACCCAGAATGCTCCCTTATTCTGTCCAATTTACCCGTCTCACTATTAATAGCATCATCTAGTGGCATAGTTAATTTGAAACAGCGCACGGATTTAGTCCTCCCCTTTGCAGTAGCAAAACGACTCGTTAGTAGCTGTATTCAGCTTGTGATGCTAATTCTTCATTCCCTTGATTATTGGCGGGTCCCTAGGGATATTATCGTTACCACGGGCATGGGGAACTCGTGGTTTGCGAGTAAATTTCGGATTTCTGGAGTAGCCGCCACCAGTAGTGTTAACTATTTGTGTTTGCTTAATATTGTACTGGCTAGACTGGCTATTCATGCCCCCATATTTTGAGAAATCGTAGCCAGTGGATATATAGGAAAATACTGCTTTTGAATGGATGAGGAAGGGTGTTGCGGGAGTTGCGACAAGCATTACCAAAAGTGTCGTCTATTTTTGATGATACTCCAGCTATACGCTTCAGCAATATTTATGATCTCTGCCACCATAGCTATCTACCAAATATTTGATCTAATTTATCGAGTGAATGTGTTGGTGAAGAACCAGCGGAAAATCTTATACGAAATCACCAGTAGTCCCGGCATGATATCGTTTCAATTCATGAAGTTAAGGGTACTGGTGGTGACGACGCATAAACACCGAAAAACTCTCGAAAACCGCGAGTTTCTCATGCCCGTGGAGGCGCCAATATAGCCTAGGGCCCCGTCAGTAATTAAAGAAATGAATCGCTCGACTATCCTAAATTAAACTCCTCATGTCTGTGGATTAATCAGATTAGACTTAGCGTCAGAGTCAAGTTTCATTTTTATTCTCCGTCCATATAAAAATGTTTCTAAGGGGCAGTGTCCGTTATTTGCATAAGCTGTAGAGATTTACCCTCCCCCCTACCGGCCTATCATCATAGAGTAACGATTGATTGACCACTTCAGACAGAACATAAATGAGGTCTAACAAGAGCGGCTGATAGCTGAGGTATAGGGGGGATCAGATTCTTGCGGCTTATAGGTTAAGCGGACACTGC
Source organism: Oceanospirillaceae bacterium (assembly GCA_013215505.1). Lineage (GTDB taxonomy): Bacteria > Pseudomonadota > Gammaproteobacteria > Pseudomonadales > Balneatricaceae > Rs1. The sequence continues at coordinate 110,493 of JABSQZ010000003.1, read as the reverse complement.
TACCTGATAAGATTTTTATATGGTCGAAATTAAAAAAAAACTTGTCCTCAAAGCTAACTATTTTCTGATGCATCCCCAGATCTTCGGAGTTAAAATATGAGCATAGTTACGATCTGATGGGTTTATAAGTTCAGTGATGTGACTGGCAATGGTGGGTATCGGTTGCGGACATCCATCATTCTACTCCTAATGACTAAATCATCCCTAACCCATCCGTCTTCAGAGACAACACTGTGTGAACAAGCTTTATCGTCCAGCACAAATAAATAATTTCTGGCTTAGTGAGTGATCGAACCTTCTGCATTGCACCAACACCTATCCATCTCATACATAACATTGGCATGGATTGGATATATATTGGCATAGATTGCAGAGCCAGCATTTGTCCTGAAGGTAGAATGATCACATCAGATACGGAGGGAGCTGAAGAAAACTATCGCAGGTTCTTACCTTTCGATCGGCTTACTGCTAGATGGTGTTTATCAAACCGCAATAGGCGCTGAGGATTTTGATTACCAGGGCATGATGCATAATATTCAATAATTGGAGTTCTATTAAAATGAAGCAGATAATCTTGCTTTTTTGTCTTGCTCTAACAGCTTGCGCTAACCCTAGTGTTGTTGAGGTATCGCCAGATACATATGTCCTATTCAGAGACGATCATGGTGGAATTTTTGGTAATGCTGGTGCATTAAGAGCAGGTGTCATTAGAGATGCTAATAAATTTGCTAATTCACAAGGAAAAATAGCCGTACCTATTTTATCAACATATACACCTATAGGTAACGGACCCGGTCAATGGGCATCTTTCGAATATCAATTTAGAGTTGTAGGAAAAGATGATGAAGAAGCAGTAAGAACTTCTTTAATAAAACGTGCTGATCATGTGGTAGATAACAATGTAAAAATTGATATCAATTCAAAACCTTCACAGGTAACAAAAGATATTTATTCAGAGCTAATTAAAAGTCATGGCTTACTTGAAAAAGGTATCATTACTAAAGCTGAATTCGAGACAATGAAAGCTAAAATTTTAACTGGTAACCATAGCGAAAAACTCATTATTTCCACAAATGCGCAGTATTGAGCTGTTATATCATGGTCAATTCAATGAGCAATATCGACTCAATAATTAAGTCAGCTAAACGAGCACTCATCATCCAAACGTAGGTAATATTATGAAATTCGAAAGACTAAAATTGATAACAACTAAACTGTATGCAAAATTTATCAATGCAATGTTTGATTGTGCAGAATGCGGAGGCCGTCACCATAACTATTGTCCTACGTGTGCCAGACCTCCTTGCGGTTGTGGCTGTAAATAAATCTTACTTCAAGTCGCTTATTCAATCGCCTTTACCTTAAATGCACAAAACAGACCTGCCCATGTGCTCCTTTCAAACGAGCACATGTCGGAGTGCAGTAATATAACAAGTTAAAGCACACAGCGATCAAATCCGACATGTCACTGAGCTCAGAGCTACCGAAGAATATTGCGGTAGCTACATAAATCAGCCCAGAGTTCTATTCGGGCCCTAGTAGCGTAACCCTGGTTTATTGAACTAAGTGGGGACCCCGCTTTGCCTATTTGATTCAGCATAGGGGAATCATCAAAAAATAATCTAGACCTGTGTAAGGTGGGGACCTTTAAATATACTGCTGATTGAGTATTAAAATTAAATCAATTAGTTGCCGTGTCTAGTCAGCCCCTGAAGACTACCTGTTCCACTTCAGAGCACACCCCTAAAGTTCTCTCTAGCCTGGAACTAAAGCTTTAGCTCTATCCTTAGAGGCATTTGAGCTTAATGAATTTCTCCTTTGGAAGCCATCTCAGGAGGAAGTCGCATCTGTTAATAAAGAAAGGTTATCAGTTGTGACATGCCACGGATCGAATCCTACTGAAAAATCTTTCGATATATCTAAACCCTGAGATCTTCGGAGTTAAATTAATTTACTCAAGTTATCCCACCACCCAAACCAGAGTCATACTTAGGTCTCTGGAAATTCATTACAATATTTTGTCCAGAGCCCGAATTTTGGCCCTGGGTATTCCAAATGATTTATTGAGCTATTTAGTAATCGCTTTGAACTACTCTTAAAGGGGGCTTTTATGGGGGCACTTAAATTTAAATATACACTGAGTTACTTTAATTCAACAGTTTAACAGTTTAACAGTTTAACAGTTTAACAAGCATATTCAGTAGTCATTATACCCACCAAATAAAATGGATCGCTTTAATTTCCAGCCTTTTTAGATAATCAAATTAACAATGTCCCTACAAGTACACCCAAGCTACTGCAAGATGGTTTGTTTGCCCTCTAGGAAAAGAAGCGGTTACCTTTTTTGCCGGTGAGTAGGTGTTCCATAATTCAAAACAGACCAATCTTGGTCTTGTGATCAGGCCATTAGAATAACACTGTGGGTCCATCCCTTAAAGAAAGCAGGGGCCCGATTTAGAAACCCATATCAGACTCAGCATACCTATGCTTCGATGATGCTATCTGCTGGTGAACCCCTCTCTTGGTCATCTCACCAGATGGGGCATTCTAACGTGCTAACAACTGCCAAGATCTACGATAAGTTTATACATAGCGTTAAGTCAGATGCTGGAGATAAAGCGTCTAAAATCTTTGGGGTTAGGCTCTGTAATGAAAAAATCATCTAGAACCTTACCACCCTCCTCGCCAAAATAAAGTCAAAAAAAACCCCTCGTCAGAGGGGCTAAACACACATCGACTATGAAAGTGTGTACTCATACTAGATCAAAATATTTGTGATGCAAAGGAGATCATAGAAAATTAATGATACCATTGCATCACCAACTTCTGATTGCTATAGTAATTAAATCAAATGTTACTCATTCAATTATTAAAGGATATATATGATGCTGAAATATACAGGCGAAGAGCTTGATGCAATTAACAATCTTGATGACTTGTTTGAGGATATGCAGGCACTAATGGATCACTTTTTGGGACAATCCGACTCAGACCTCCACAATGCATATCGATATGTCGTTGATAGAAAAATTATTCCGGATGAAGATTTTGAGACACTTAATTTATCACTCAGTAATTTATCTATTTTTATTGAAGTATACCGCCATTTCGAGAGACTAATTCCTTCACATTGCATGAGTAAGGAAGTAGATAAAATCTCCAGGGCTGCAAATCTCTACTTTAATTTAGAATTTGGTGAAGCTAGTTACTGCTCCAACTACAAGTACGAAAATGGAAATACAACTTCATCCATATTTAGTCTTGATGATATGGCTTTTTTAAGTGGCAGGAGCATCGGCAGTATAAGAAACTCAGTTTCAAAAAAAGAGATTAAAACAACTACATATGAAAATGTTGTCCATATAAACAGTAGGGGAAATAAGATAATTGAGGATAATAAGGACGAAAAGGGCGCAAAAGGCGCAAAGGCGGTTGAGAGTATAGAGGAAACTAAAACTGTTTTCGTTGAACGAGAGGAAGCCTTACGTTGGCTGAAAAGCAAACACTGTTTTGAAAGTCCTAAAGAGAATACTTCCGAGAATTCAGAGCAACAAGAATCTGATCGTCGAAAACTGATCCTTGAACATGGGGAATTCTCTGTAGAAGAGGAATTACCAGCCTTCTTGTTACTAAAAGAAAAGGGGGAGTTGAAGACATATAAGAGTTTCTTCGGACACATAAATGAATCTGCAAAAATTGTACTTTGCGGGATTACTCCGGGGAAGTCACAAGCTTGCCTTTCTTTAAATACATATAGGAAAGCATTAGAAGAAGGCTTGGACGAGAAAGAAGCTAAAAAAAGAGCCAAGGAGTCAGCAAGCTTTGCAGGAACTATGCGGACGAACTTAGTAAGAATGTTAGATCATGTAAGTTTGAATAGTCACTTAGATATTGAAAGCTGTGCGGCACTTTTTGAGGAGCGTAAAGATTTAGTCCACTATACTTCCGCATTGCAAAATCCAGTATTTTATAAAGGCGGCAACTATAACGGAACTCCTGGGATGCTTAAGGATTCATCATTAATTTGGCAGATTGAAGAGTATTTAATCCCAGAAGTAAGCAAGTTGGATAAAAACGCTATTTTTATTCCTTTAGGCCCCAAGCCTGCTGAAGTATTGCATTATCTAGTTAGTCAGAAATGCTTAAAAGAGCATCAAATTCTCGATGGGTTTCCACACCCTTCAGGAGCTAATGCGGAGCGTATTAAGTATTTTTGTGAAGAGAAGCCAAAAGACCAATTATCGATTAAGACGAACGCGATGGCGATCGATCAGGCACGCCAAGGGATTCTTAATAAACTTGACATATTAGTAAGCGGATAGGAGATTAGCATGGCTTTATTGAAGAATGATTTTTTACTCGATGTTTGTGCTTTGGATAGCGAAGGTAATAAATTGCACCCTTACAAAGGAGAAAAAGGACTTAAGAAAGGGCTATTCAGTGTCAATTTTACGAACGATACTAACAAGTTCGAAGGTTACACTGAAGCACAGCTGATAGATGCGATAGTGAAGGGTAAGTTTAAAACTAAGGGCACTATAAGAATGCTTCCTCTAAATTATAAGGCAGGGATGGAGAGGAACGCATTCAGTCCTAAGCTTTATCTCGGAAAATCGATAAAATCCTATGGCTAGGAAGAAAATCACCAACAGAGATGCCTTCACGAGGCATCTCGAAGCTCATAAACACACCGTTACAATCACCACATGTTTACAGGACTATTCTTCATGACTTCTTTTTTGAGAAAAGCCGATATCGCCTAGCTGTCCTACAACCTCAAAGCAAATTGCACTCTACTGGATCCCTTCAAAACCATCCTTAATCCAAGAAGATATTATTGTTTACAAGCCTGCGAAAATTACCTATGGTTTAGGAGAGTCTCTCAATATATTGATTTTAGTAAATAATGAGCACCCAAAAACTGTACCCCAGTAAAGAAATCAAAACCCTACTTCAAATATCCGACTGTGAGCTAATGCACAGGAGGTCGTCAGGGGCGTTATGTTATGAAAAAAAAGGGGCTGCATACTTCTATCAATTGCCTGATAAAAAATATTTACTCAATCACCCTCTAGCAGATCAGTTAATAAACTGGCACCGAGAGAAGCACAAGTCAGATATTGATAACACACCAACAGATAGCGATACGAAAACATTGATCTGTGATTTACTTCAGCAGCTGCTTATTCCGATACAAGATGAATTTGGGGAAATAAAAATCACCTACGGATTTACGTCAGCAGCCTTAAACCGCTACATCCAAAAAATCAGCCCTACTGGTACCTGCCCTGCAATTGACCAGCACTCAGCATTAGAAACCAATAAAAATGACAATCAGATTTGTAAGCGCGGCGGGCTAGCCTGCGACTTCACCGTTGCTAATTTTGGAGACAGGATGAACTCAGTGACAAGGTTTGTTATCGACAACCTCAATTTTGATAAGCTTTACTACTACGATACAGATAAACCTATACACCTAAGTATTAGCGAAACACCGGAACAACACCTTCAAACAATGAGTATTAGTAAAAACGGAAGACGTATCCCTGGCAAAAAAGCCTATGGTACCGCAGCCAAGTTACTTGCAGCTGAGTTATAAAAATGAATGCAGAACAGTTTAAAGAGTTAGTGAAATCAATAACGGTCGGTAAGACATTACCCGATGCTATCTATTTCCATAAGGAGGGGTTCCCAGAAGCCCCGTCTGCATTAACACAATTTATTACTGTCGTAGCTAAGGCGCTTAAAATTGAAGATGACGACTGGAACTTAGTTAAAGTGTTCAAAAATGATTTCCGCTTATCATTACTGCACTACCCTACTTTCTTTGAAGATTCTTACCCTGCGTTAGCACAAAGTGTCACTGTTGATTTAAGTAAACTAACACATCGTGTCACCTCCTATAACACCCAAGATAACCCACCCATATTACATCGCAAAGAAACAATGCTACCCAGCAGTCACGCGGCGTATGAAGACTTCTGCATGATCACCCAAGAGGGTGAGGCTGCTGGCTTGTATGAAAACAGTCGCATGATAGGCTTCAAAAACTCTTGGAATAATATAATTGCCAAACATGGTTATGAATTGGTGGATGGTCGATTGTTTCGTAGCTCTGCTGTGTTCGATAAAGGCGACACAGAAACCGGTATTGATCGCCACCTAACAGCTATCGTCCGACACGATCTTTCGGCACCGATGAAATGTATCGCTAAAAGTGGTTATTTAACCGGAGATTACTCGATCTTCGATTATGGCTGTGGTCGCGGCGATGACCTCCGGGAATTAGAAGCTCACGGCCTAGATGCAATAGGCTGGGATCCCAACTTCAGACCCGATGCAGAAAAGGTGGCATCTGATATCGTAAATATCGGCTTCGTAATTAATGTCATTGAAGATCAAGACGAACGCATAGAAGCTGTACTAGGGGCCTGGGAACTATCAGGAAAATTACTAGTAGTATCCGCCATGCTGGCAAACGACAGCCACATTGCACAGTTTAAACCCTACAAAGATGGAGTAATCACTTCACGTAATACTTTTCAAAAGTACTACGCCCAAGCAGAACTAAAGGCTTATATCGAGCGTATTTTAGACGAAGAGCCCATCACCATCGCTCCTGGTATCTTCTATATTTTTAAAGATAAAACTTTAGAACAACATTTTTTACAAAACCGTCACAAACGGAGTTACCAATGGCAACAATTAACAGCCCCTACTCCATCAAGCGAAGCTCAGGCAAGATTGTTGTTTAGCCAACACCAAGAACTATTAGAGTCTTTCTGGTTGAGCTGTTTAGCCTACGGGCGTTGCCCTGCATCTGACGAATACCTACGAAGCGGTGAAATAAAAACTATAATAGGTTCCAACAAAAAAGCCCTGAAACTTGTCTCCGGCTGGTTTGATAAAGATGAACTGGTAATGGCTGAAGATATGCGAAAAGAAGATTTGTTAATCTACTTTGCCTTAGCCATGTTTGAAAAACGTAAAGCCTACAGTAATCAACCAGATGATTTAAAAAGAGATATAAAGGCTTTTTTCGACAGCTACAAAGTAGCAGAACACCAAGCAAAAGAGCTACTGTTCAATATTGCCAACAGCGGAGAAATAGAGCGAGAATGCATACAGGCAAAAGAAAATTTACCAGCGGCAAAACTCGCTTATGAAAATGGCCAGCCACACTCGCTCACTATTCACAAAAAGTTTGTCGATTTATTAACACCACTGTTAAGGGTTTATGTACTAGCCGCTTTACAACTATACGGTGAACTTGATGACATCCAACTAATAAAAATCCATATCACTTCCGGGAAAGTGACTTTATTGGGTTTTGTAGGTTTTGAGGATACTCCCCTCCCCCAATTGGTAGAGCGGGTAAAAATAAAAATGGCGGAACAAGAAGTCGATTTCTTTGATTATATCAACGAACATCGGCGTCCGGTTTTGTTAGATAAAATTGAATATATAGATGAGAGCTTCGGGGACTATAAAAAACAGAAATCCTTTAATAAGCGTCTTTTAGAGACTCTACCCGATATAGGTTCAGAAAAGGCTTCTATAAGTGAAAATCACCTCAAAGAAGCCTTAATACTAAACAAATATTGCAGAAAAGGTTATCGTTTATGTCTTGTAGCTAGATGATGAAGTTAATTCGTTAACTAGAAAGCAAGTTGATAAAATACATGTCATCCTCTAACAACTCAGGATCTTGATCAATCTCTCCTTTGATAAACTCTAAACCAGCATTTGCATAGGCTTCTATTTCCCTTTTTACTAGCTTTATTTGTTCAGTCATATAGCTACTATCTCCTTCTTCAAGTGCGTTCATATCAAAGTTGGATTCTGCTATAGCGCACGTAATTAAGCTATCAGTGAGGGCTTTAGGTTCCCAATTCTTCATTTCCCAAAATCCAATTAGCTTATCATCCTCAGACAGATCAATTTTTATGTCTTTGTATAGAGCAATGAAGAAAGCATAAGTATACAATTCATATACATTAGAAAAACTTTTCGCATTGATATACTTATCGTCTTCTGCGCCTCCGCCGAATTGCGAGATCTGTTTTATAAAGTCTTTAAACTTTGGTAAATACCCTGGTTTTAAATTTCCAAACTTATCCTTGAGCAGACTCATATTGTCACCTCCGTAATCTTAACGCATAAATCAGCTCTATTATCGCTGTTACCAGAAGGATAATGAGATTCAATTTGGTAGACTTTTCCCATATTGAAGTTTGATAGAACGGCTTTTCGCTCCGCTTCTAGAAAGTCATAAGTAGTAACAATGCTTTGAGTAAAACGCTCACTAACAGTTTTATAAAACCCGAATGTATAATTATCAGCCATTTTGGATGTCGGGGCGTCAGAAATTAGCGCGTAGTTATCGCTCCACTTCGCCCGAGCAGTTAAGATAGCCATTATCAAAGATAATTTTACTAAAATAATATTTGAGTCATTAGGAGAGTTAATAATATAATCATCACCATCAACAATTTCTGGGATATAACTTCCGTTTGTTATTTTTTTAAACTTTATTTTTCCCTTTATTGATGTATTTTTATGGGTCATATCTCTGAAAATTTCATTCGATTTTTCTTCTAGCTCCAAAATAATACTTTCAAATACCTGCTGCTTAGTAGATTTAGCTATTGACTTTAATTGAGAGAATATTTTCTCTGAAATCAAAGTAACTTTATCAATTTCACCAGTTACTAACTTGTCGATACCTGTTTTAGCATCATCACGTTGTTGAGTAGTTACGCGAAGTTTCTCCAACAAACGAGCCTTATTTTGTTCGAAGCGTTCTCTAGATCTATTCTGCTGTTTAAATTCACCTAAGATATCTTCTGATTTATCTTCTTCGAGTAAAATATCAAATTGATTATCGATTTCTCTGATTTGCCTTTCTGCAACGACTCGTTTGTTTTTTAGGTCTTGAATGACACTAAGTTCTTCACTAATTGACGAATCTATATCCTGAATAGAAATGCCATACCTTAAATTATTATTGTAATAACCTTCAAAATCACTTGAAAGGTCATTAGTGAAAATATCTTTAGGCGGTTTTCTTTCTATTAAGCTTAATATGTGCTCGTGAGCCAAAGAGCCTTTAGGTGCCGCACTTCCGCATACAAAGCAGGACTCCTCCTCGATCATCCGTTCAACATGTATCGGCTGAGGTACGTTTAAGGGCAGTTTAATTACGACGCGACTATTCTCATTTTCTTTCCTGTTGTGCTCTTTTGAATATTTTTTATATTTAGCCTCAAATTTCTTGAAAAAAGGGTCTACGTTCTTCAATATCCAATGTTTTTTAAATATATTTTTCGAAAAGCTACCATGCTTTTCAAGTAGTGATTTTTCTAAATTTTTGCATAAGTCTACAAGGGCCTTTCTTCGGGACTTATAATCAGCTTTAGCCTCAGCATCTTCAACTTTACTAATAAGTTCTTCCACTTTAACTTTTGCTGTTTCGATATTGTAATCGCAGACTTCTATATCTTTTTCATATTTATAAATACTCTTTAAGCTAGCCTCTAAAGTAGCGTTTAGTTCATTGCTTTTCTTTTCGTCATTACTGAGCTTATTTTTATGTCTTATTAGATCACTAGCTGTCCTTGATGCACCTGTTGTGGTAATTGCAATCAGATCATCGTAATCTTTAATGTCTGATAGCAAATTAACTACCTGTTCCAGAGCAGTGCTATCAGTTAAGTCCATTAAACTATCAACTTGCTCTCCTTGAAACCACATGTAAGGTTCTATGTGGCCAGGAATCACTCTATTAAGTATCTTCTCGTGTTTTGGTTCAGGCACTATATTCCACTTAGCATGCGAATATACAGAAACCAACATTGCCGAGTCAGCTTTAGATGACCATTCTCTTTCGCCAATTTTCTTTGCTTCGTATATTCTTTCTAGCTTGTACTTCTTTTCATCCCTGCTTGTTACAATCATGGTAACTTCTGATGTGATTGTTTCTCCTATTTGACACTCACTTTTTGCTTTGTCAGATATTAAGTTTTCCTTATAAATTTTTGTGCTGACCCAGTCCCTTTGGTCTGATTGGAAGATTTTGTTGTGAATCACCCAATAAAATGCATCATAAAGTTTTGACTTTCCTCCACCATTGTCACCAATAATGAGGTTAAGTCCATTTGAAAACTCTAGATAATTAGACTCATGCTCTCCCGCGTAGCATTGGAAGTTTTTCATTGAAATTGAGTTAATTATCATGACGACCTGACCTCAGTTGATATTAAGGCATTAATTTTTTTTAGGGTCTGCGAAGTACTATCCTCTGTGCTGTAGCTAAGTATCATCTTTTTTATAGCTTCGACTAGTAAATATTTTGACTTATCTTTAAATGAATTATCTACAGCATCTAAAGCCCCTACTTCTAACAGCTCCAATAACTTCTCGTTTTTCAAGAATTCCTGTAGTATTTCGTTCCTATCTCTTGCCATTAATGTTCCCCTAATTCGTTCTGCATTGCATATAGATTTAAATCATAGAAATCTGCAACCGGTTCAAATAGCTTCATTGCTGAGTAATAGTTGTCCGCTAATGAAGCGAAATAAATAACTCTAATTAATTCTTCACGCATCAAGCTTTTCTCAAAAGAAAAAGTTGATGGATCATGCTCTAGGCTTGGTACAACGACTAAGTCGTATATAGTTGCCTGTTTTTTTTCTGGATGCTTCCTTAGAATCCTTCCCCGTCTCTGTATGAATTGGCGCGGATTACCGGTACTTGAGCAAAAAATTGCTAATTCAGCCCTTGGTATATCAACACCTTCATCAAGGCATTTCATTGAAAACAGCGAATCTATGAGGCCTCGTTCAAAATTATCCATTACTTCCTTTTTATTTTGAGTACCACTTGTATACGAAAAAGCTCTTGTACTCGGGGAAACATCCTCTAATATAGACAAATACTCTTCCATAATATTCTGACCTTCAGAATCGCTCCCTTCCGGCGTATATACGAATGAGTGTTTCAATTTTCCATTATTCCGAACGTGTTTATTTAATATAGATTTAAATACAAATTTTTTATTTTCGGCTTTATGTATAATTCTCTTTCTTGCCAGGAGTAGCTTTTCTAGCATGTCATTCTTTTTAAACGTACCTGACTCACTGTCGAAAAACCTAGCTAGCTTCTTGCTTATTTCTACATAGCTAGCTAATTCTTCATCCGTAAGAGTAACAATCTGAGGAAAGTAATCATATGTACATAAAATACCCTCCCTAATCGCCCGCTCCATTGAAAAAGTGAATGTATATGGTTCAGAGGAATTAAAGAATTCTTCAATCTGTGAGTTCCCTTCTTCGTCAAACTTCCTTTTAGGGGTTGCAGATAGTGCAATTCTCCTTTCATAAGAAAGCTCTGGTAGTAATTTTTTCATTTTTACACTGCCGATATTATGCGCCTCATCCGCAATGAAAATTGTTTCTTTTGGTATAAATTTTCTATATTTTTCAAACCTTTCGGAAGAAAACGTTGTGTATGTACAAATCATAATAAAAGACACATTCGCATTAAACATTAAATGTGTAGCTAAGTTATTTAATCCTGGTTTCCATTTATATTCTGAAGATACAAGGTGAATGTTAGAAAAATTAAATAAGGACACTTCATCTGCCCATTGGTTAAGCAATACTTTAGAAGGTACAAGAATAACAACTTGATATTTTCCATCTATTTGGTACTGATTGAGGACACAGTTCAATGAGGTAATGGTTTTACCTGTCCCCGTTGCCATTGCGAAAATTCCTTGTTTTCCCTTTTCAAGCCACTGATTATATGCATCAACTTGGTAACCTCTTGGAGATGAGGAGAATGGAAACTTAGGTTCATGCTTCTCTTTAATTATGACCGCCTCCAACTCCAACTTATACTTTTCAATGAGCTCAGTATTAGTAATATAATTCTTTCCAATTAGAGTCATCTCATTTGAAAGCAACTCCTCTATTGACTTCTCCTTGCCAAGGGATGAAACAGCATCTAAAATTTTTTCACTATCTAAATATTTATATTGTTCATTCGATTTATTACATATACTTGCAATATCTAATTTTTTGTCTGTTATCTTACCTTGCTCAAAAGCATCTCCCCACGAACGATATACAGATATATTCTCGCCATTTTCAAGAAGACCATTGGCCGTAAAATTACAACTACCATCCATGAAAATTGTATTATCATGTTTATCGGTGAAAATTCCTTGTTTGTAATGAGCCATTTTATTTGGCAATAACATTACAGGAATTATTTCTACCCTCTTATTCTTTATTAAATATTTAAGGCAGTCATAAAATTGTTCTGCCTCACTAGTGAGAGAGTCTTTCAGCCAATTTAAATTCAAGAGGAAGCTTCCTTCAATATCGTCTTGGGAGGAATGATCCGGATCTAATAATTGCTTATCTTGGCCATATAGAAAATGGTTGGTGACTATCTTTATAGTTCCGCCTCGGTATATGAACTGAGCAAAGCCATATGCAAGCACTTTAATCGCAGACGAACTAAAGTACCCTAGCTTCAAATAAACTGTTTTTGATTTAGGAAATGTTTGTAAATAAAATTCCAAAGGCAAGTTATCTGAATCGGAACTAAACTCAAAATTATTGGGAAAACTAATATCTAAAAAACTCATTCAATTCCTTTGCTACATTTGTAACCTCTAATGTGAAGTAAGTGAGTGCTTCAGCGTTTTGATGTTTTCAACGGATTGCAATGCAATAAGATCGCTAGCATTACCGGATAAAAAACTTAGTGAATTTTCCCACAATTTTGTCTCATATTTTCTGCAACCTATCTCCGTTTCACGAGGTATGACGATAAAGACACCATTCGATAGAATATGTATTTTATGAATACATTTCAACAAGTTAATTTTATTAATACGTTACTTATCAAAGACAATACTCATGAATGTTTAATAACAAAATATTTCATCGTTCAATACCAACTATCACTATTGCTCTAGGACAATTTTTTCGGGGAGCCTTTTCTGACATCACTTTCTCAACATCAAATCCAAGTCTATCCCCCGTCGTTGTTAAGCTGGCTGACTTCTATAATTCAGGTCAATCATTTTGACTTCATCACCTTAGCGACACTTGGTTCGGTTTAATAAGGGGCCTCTGGCTCTTTCTTTAGCCCTTGTACAATTAAAAGGTACAATCTTTGTTCCAGCTTCTTCTTTATTGATGTAGCTATTTTACAAAGTGGTCAAAAATTAACTCTGCAATCAACGCCAATATCTATCCAATGCGTGCCGGCGTTATCCAGTTACCACCTTTGTATGGTTACTGGAGCATTCAGCCCAAACATAAACGAGATGTACTGACGACTACCTGATCACCCACCATTTTTCGAAGATACGTTGACAGTGTAATCTTTAATATATTTATTTATGCTGAATAATTTGATTTAAATCAAACTATTAGTCGTTATTTTTTGAAGATTAACCTCGCCTTAAACTCGCTTAAAAAATCTCTACTTAACAACAAATCACTTTAATCTATCAGGAAATAGTAATATCATCTCTCTTGGACAATTTCTCCAGAGACCCTTACATACATGAAAGCTAAATTCACCGGGCACGATACATTTTCATTAAGATACGGATGGTTATATAAAGCTATTAACTATCTGAATTCAGGCGGGAAATTACAAACATCGAACGAAGAAAGTACCCGCAAGGCGATTGTGGAGCTTGGTGTCGGAAAAAATATGGTTAATGCTATCCGTTACTGGGGTGAAGCAAGTAGCGTTATAACGATGACGAATAAAAACAACGTTGTTAGCCATAGTGTTTCTGCGCAAGGTACGTATCTTTTTGGCAGCCGCAGTGTGCAAGGCAAAGATCCGTACTTAGAAAATTCTGCCTCTGTATGGCTTCTACATTTTTGGTTGAATTTCAATTACAAGCACCTTACTGCTTACCGTTACTTTTTTAATTTTTCAAACATTCAACATTTTGAAAAATCTAAACTAGTCACTGACTTTACTGATGACGCACAACGATTAGTCACTAATGAAATAGGTATTGAGACAACTCTCAAGAAAGACATTGACTGCTTTTTAAGCACATACTGCACGAAATTTAAAAGCACAACGGCAAAAAAGAAATTTAGTGTTGATGAAGATCACTTCAATTCGCCGCTAGCTGAACTCAATTTAGTTCAAGATAACGGCGGTGGTTACTATGTCAGCAACTTGACTGATAGACCTGATTTACCTATCGAAATTTTTATTTATGCCCTAGTTAAATTTGCACAGGTTGAGACTGAAGATTCTAAAATTTTCACGGTAAACTTCGATGCTTTACTGAGTAAGCCTTATTCACCTGGTCGCATTTTTAGATTATCTGAGGCGGGCTTAGGGCAGAAGCTTGATGAAGCACAAGAATTTACGCAAGGCGCTGTTTCATGGTTAGATTCACTTGGCTTAAGGCAAGTAAAACTGACGCAAAAAACTTTAGAAAATCCTGATTTCTATTTAGATGAACTATATGGCGCACGATAATATGACCTCGCAATCAATCAATATCAATCAACGTTATAAAAGCTCTGTCAAAATAGACACTCAAGGAACTGATTTTAAACATTTTGTTGATGATTTTATACTGCACGGCACTGCCGTCAATGTACTAGATACTATCAGTCGCGATTATGCTGGCAGCTCACAACGTGCTTACACTTTAACTGGACCTTATGGATCAGGTAAATCAACTATTGCACTTTTTTTATCTAGCTTATTATCTATTAACAAAAAAGAGCGCGACTACGCCACTCAAAAACTAGGTAGCACACTTGGATTGTTAGACGAATTCCCCTCCCGGTTTGGAATTAAAAAAGGCTGGATAGTAATCAAGCATGTGTGCGGTTTGGAGTCGCCCGCAAATGCTATTTTGATGAGTACTTATGGTGCGTTCGACCTAGATTATGATATAGAAGAAATTAAGTTATTAGATGATGATGAATGCTTAGCAAGAATTAAAGCAACTATTACTAAACAAAATACGAAAGCAGATGGTGTCTTAATTCTGCTGGATGAAATGGGTAAGGCTTTAGATTATCAATCTCGAGCAAATAAAGATTTACACCTCTTTCAATCTTTAGCTGATATTGCTCAACAGTCTGATTTACCGACATTATTAATAAGTTTTCTACACCAAGCTTTTACCGATTATGCTAGAAATAAAGATGCTATAGCACAAAAAGAGTGGGCAAAAGTACAGGGTAGGTACAGCGATTTAAGCTTTAACCCTTCAATTGATGAATCACTTATTTTGGTTGGGGACTCAATACAAAAAACTGAGGAAGTGACCAGTTTACTTGAAAGTCGCTACTCAGCTTTATTAGATGATGTCGTTTCAACTTTTACTCACCAAAGCAAGAACATCTCAGCACTTACAAAAACACTACCTCTTGATCCTTTAGTTAGCTTACTGCTTGGCCCGATTTCAAGGCGAAGATTTTCGCAAAATGAGCGTAGTATATTTGGCTTTCTATCTTCACATGAGAAGTTAGGATTCAGAGAGTTTTTAGCAGAAAACTATGGTGCTGATATATCTACATATGCACTATTTAGCCCATCACGGTTGTGGGACTATTTGCATCACAACTTGCATCATTTAATTGTTACTTCTAACGATAGCAAAGCTTGGCTTGAAGGGTGCGACGCGATATACCGGGCAACACAAAAAGGCGGTGATTTGCATGTAGCAGTTGCTAAATTAATTGCGTTACTCACAATTTTCGGCTTCCATCATCACTTGCATGCCAAGCGTGATTTCATCGTTAAATATTTCACCCATCTGAATCATGCTCCTGTTGAGGTTGAAAATGCTCTATTAGATCTTGAAACCTGGACAATTATCATATATCGGCAAAAACATGATGCTTTGTTTGTCTTTCAAGGTAGCGATATAGACATCCACAATTTAGTACTTGAACGTATTGAAGTTGTTAGTGACGGTGTTGATTGGACAAATGTTTGCGACAAATCTCAAAACATTTTAGCCACCGCTCACTATCACCGAACCGGCACTATGCGTTGGGCTAATACTCACCTCATCAGCAAGATAGATTCTACACTGCTAGAGAGCCTGAAGAAGCCTCCTATCACAGGCGAAGCGTTTGCAAACTTCTTGATACCTGCCAATGCAAACGTTGCAAAAGAGCTTACCAAGCAATGCGAGGATTCACCTTACGCTGTATTAGGGGAAGCGGATAACTTAGATAACCTTAAAGCAGTTGCTATTGAACTTATCGCATTACGCCAGATCGAAAAACATGAAAAAAAAATCAATCACGATCTAATCGCAAAGAATGAAATAGAACACCGTATTATTCTAGCCAATCAAAATGTAGCTATAGAACTAGAACTTGTTTTCAGACGAGCTCAGTGGTCACATCAAGGTCAGAAATTAAAGCATCAGCCATTGTCTGTTAGTGCATCCAAAATAGCAGACGAAATATACTACCTTGCTCCAGAAGTTCTTAACGAACTAGTAAACAGGTCTAAGCCTTCAGGCAGTGCAAACAGCGCTATTCTTAAGTTAATGAACAAAATGTTAGAGAATGGGGATAAGAAAGACTTAGGCTTTGACGATAATACTTGCCCTCCTGAAAAAGGTATCTATCTATCATGCTTAAAAAGTAAAGGCTGGCATTGCGAAACAGAGGAAGGCTACTTGTTTCCAAGTAACTGGCGAGGCCTACCTGAGACTATTGAAAGTAATATGCAAAGTCTGTGGCAAGATGGTGTAGATTTTATTAAATCAAGTGGGTCACGGGTCACACTAGAAGAGTTATATCAAAGATGGATGCGTCCACCTTTTGGCCTAACTACAGGTTTATGTAAAATTTACGGCCTAGCTCTTTTAAAATCATTAGAAGGGCATATTGCTTTTTATGATTACGATATAACACAGCAGTGGTTATTCATACCTGAATTAGATGAAGAATTGATTACCAAAATCTATAAGCGCCCTGCTGAAGCAGGTGTCAGGTATTTCGAAATATCTGAAATTCAAACGCACCTTCTAGATACTTTGGCCAAGGCGACAGTGGGGAAAATAGAATCAAGCGATACAATTTTAAGCATTGCTAAACATATTGTTAAAATTGTTCATACCTTACCTACCTGGGTTAAAAAAACCAGCGGTGAGAACATCTCTAACAATCAAACCTCTGGTGGGTTAACCAACCAAGCTAGAGCCTTCCGCAATAAAGTTATTGGGGCAAGTGATCCATATAAATTAATACTTGAGGACCTACCTAGCGTTTTTGATGTTGATTTGAAAGATCCCGATGCAGATGCGAAATTAGCACACAGTTTAAAAACAGCGATAGAAGATTTATCCGCACAACATGATATGTTGTTGTCAGGTTTTAAACAGATCATTAAGTCTGGTTTAGCTGCTGATTTTGATAATGACTTGAAGGCGCGCTGTGAGATTATTGTGACTATGGCTCAGCGACCCAATGTTAAAGAACTAGCTTCACGCCTTATTAAATTTATTGAAGGTAATGGTTCTTTCGAACTTATCATTAACCTCGCCGCCGGTGTTCCCGATCCAAAATGGACCGATAAGCACTTAAGAAATGGCTTAGATGAATTACAAAATTTATGTGTTCAGTTCAGACGTATTGAGTCTTTAAGTAATATTAGCAATAAAAAAACTACCCAACCTTTAGCTTTTATGACTACTGATAGTGCTGGCGCATATAAAGAGTATAGCGGCTTTATCAAATACGATCTTCATAACGATATAGAAGTAAAGGCAGCCGTTAATGATATCCAACAGTCTATTGCTAATATCTCAAAAGAAAAACAACTCGCAACATTAGCACGCCTAATGTCAAATTTAATGGAAGAAGCATAGGCTAAAACATGGCTGAAAAAATTAAGCATGTTCTTGGGTTATCTGGCGGCAAGGATAGTAGTGCACTAGCGCTATATGTGAAAGAAACCAGGCCTGATTTGGACGTTGAATATTTCTTTACCGACACAGGTTATGAATTGCCTGAAACCAATGAGTTTATCGACCAACTAGAAGATAAACTTGGGTATATTCACAGACTGAACGCTCGCTCAATGAATAACATGGAAGGTCGCGGTGAAAAAGACTTTGCTCATATGCTCAAGGGACATGGTAATTACTTACCTTCGCAAAGGGATAGATGGTGCACTGTACAGCTAAAGCTTAAACCTTTTGAGCGCTGGTTAGACGGTTACATCAAAGATGGCTATCGTATTAAAAACTACGTTGGCATAAGAGCAGATGAGCCTGAACGTGTAGGTTATATGACAATTGAGAAACCAATTGATTCTATATTTCCTTTTCGAGAAGACGGTATTGTAAAAAGTGATATCGTCAACATACTGCAAAGAAATGGATTAGAATTGCCTGCTTATTATGAATGGCGATCGAGGTCAGGTTGTACATTTTGTTTTTATCAGCGGAAAATCGAGTGGGTCAAACTACTCGAAAAGCATCCTCATTTATTCGAGGAAGCAAAAGCTTTTGAAAAGGGCGAAGGTAACAATGTGGTCGGTGAGAAATTCTACTGGATGGGTAAAGGTCAACCATTAGAAATTTTGGAAAGCCCTGACATGCAAAAACGTATCAAAGAAAATCATGAGAAAAAATTGGCCAGATTTGCTAAGAAAAAACGCAGAAATGCCCTACTGACTGACGAAGATGGCACTTCTGAATTTTGTGATCTCGATGAAATATACGATGATGCAGAAGGCGGCGGGGCCTGCGTGACCTGTTACAAATAACTCGATCTATTAAGCGGCTATATAGCCGCTTTTTTAATGGCTAAGACTAACGCATCTAAGTTCTTTTTTAGGATGTCTAATGGAAAACTTATACGTAATGTGTTCTCTGCTAATTCTCTCGTCAGATCTAGTGCAGTTAATACATGGGAAGCTTCTATTTCCCTAGACGAGCAGGCTGACCCTTGGGCTAAGCAAAATTCATTTTCATTGTCCCTGATTAACAAACTTATGTTGGTCGCAGAGAGAGTTAACGATAAGCAACTGGGTAGGCAATCTCCGGAGCCGTTGATGTTATAGCTAATTCCATAATCTGTCAGTTGTCCGATTAAATACTCTTTAGCACCTATTGATTTGAATTGTTCGTAATAATCCGGAAACACAGTAATCGCAGTGCCGTAAGCTATGATCAGAGGTGCGGCAACAGTCCCTCCTCTTAGCCCTTCTTCTTGTCCAGCGCCGTGAATCACCGGCATCAGCTTTCTCTTACGTAAATCGCGTATATAAACGGCACCTATCCCTTTTGGGCCACCAATTTTGTGTGCAGAAAATGACATTACATCGACATTTAAATCATCAACATCTATATCAACCTTGCCATAGCTTTGCGCTGCGTCGCTATGGAATAACACATCACTCTTACAACACACCTCCCCTATCTCAGCAATAGGATTAATGCTTCCAAGCTCATTGTTTACCTGCATAACAGAGACAAGTGCGGTGTCTGCTCGGATTGCTGAAGCCACTGCTGCGGCTTCAATAATCCCATATTTATTGGGTTTGAGATAAGTAATCTGATAACCAAGTGTCACGAAGTAATCACAAATTGCTAATATACATTTATGTTCTATATGTGTTGTGATGATATGCTTTTTATCAGAAGGTATATCGCCGCCTAAAAGTAAGCTTTTAAATGCAATATTATTAGACTCAGTAGCACCACTAGTAAAAATGATTTCACTGGGGTACGCCCCTATAGAATCAGCTAATAACTCCCTAACTTGATCAATCTCATTCGAGACTTGCTCCCCAAGTAGATGACTAGAAGCAGAGTTCGCATAAGAGTTTTCAAATGCCTGGAATAAGGTGTCTTTAACTTCTGGTAGTATTGGCGAAGATGCTGCTGTATCTAAATAAATCATGGACTTAATTCTTTAAGGTATCAAAGAGACAAGATTAGCATATATTGAATTTAAGATTCCAATAGTACAGCCGAAATTTGTGGAACCATTATGGTGATTCCAACTATAGTATTTGTTATAATGACAGTAGTTGGCACTCCTTTTTAAAACCCCTATTTTTATGACAACATCGCGACAGCAATCACTCTACATCATTGATTATAAGCGGATAAAATGGGGGCTCGAAACCCGCCGTACGAAAACATACAATAAGCAATCTCGTATAAGGCCCTTGAGCAGGGATGGCTCTTTACCATCTTGAAGCACAACAGTTCTATTTTGGGAAAATTAACAGACCTTTAAGAATGGCGTATCCAGGTCAATGACACTGCATATGAATATCATTCGGCGGCTAAGCTTGAGGCTGGTCAGATTAAAGCGAGGTTGTTTTAACTTAATCGCTGTTTCCCCTAAGAAGGATCAAGCTCTGTTCTTATGGGATTAGAATAGCCTTCACATTATTTTAATATTCCCCTTCACAATAACCCTACAAACCTTCTATGGGCCAATAGATGATAATGCAAATTATCATATCGGGGGCATTTATGGTGGCACTTTCAGTATTAATAATCACTAAGGCATTTTAATTAAGCAACTTAGCCGCTTTATTCAGTAGGCACTACATCCTCTAAATAAAATATATCACAGTAGAATATTCCGGACCAACCTGTACATCTATTCTAGTTTAATGTGATCAGTGATTCCGGTTCCAAGGTGAACATTTCAGCCTCAACTTCCGAACAGGTGTTCTCCTTTAGCCGGAATACTGACAATAGATTGATAAATATAACCTTTGAGAGCAGTTTTGTCTCTTATATATACCAAACCAGCACTATTCAGTTGAGACTTTGTACAGTGCCAACGCCTCCAGGAACAGCCATAGTATGCTTACTTTTTTTTACGGTTATTTCCTAAAAGAAGGTAACCTAGTTCGGATTAATTAACCTTGTTTTGATGGTTTATTTTTAATTTGGTATATATAACCCTTGGTGCTCATTGTATTCAATGCTTAGAATCGAAAATTCACCATTGTTTACTGCTAGATCGATAGCATGTTCAGACATTAAATCAATATTATTTACCCTTGATGAGTATAAGTTACTTATCCCAAGCTTAATTAAATAAATTGATGTATAGCTTTCACTAAACATCCCAATAAGTTTTTCTATAATCAATGGTGAATTTGACACATTAGAAGTCCAGCTGGACATCGTATTCTTCGTAAACTTCTCAATTGATGGGTTTTCTGAAAAGTGTGCCAATGTAATTACTTCAGAAGACTTAGTATCGCCGATAATCGGTAATTGTCTCGTGATGCGATTGAGTTCTTCATCCATATATTCAAGCGAAGATCCGTAGAGTTTAAATTTGTGCATTATTCACCTATTTTAATGGAAAGCCAAACAGCTTAATGCTGCGAATTCGCGTTTATAGAAACAACGAACTTCTCGTTACATATCAACCCGCTATATATTATACCATTGATATTGTAATAGATTTTAAATGTTTACTAATGAAGACACGAATAACATTGAAGTAATGTACATTTTATATAATAGTTAACAATGGAGATTCTCATGTCAAAAGTAGAAGTTAAGCAGCCATCAATGGTATTCTCCCACCATTCGCCTTATGGAGCTCCTCGTTATTGTAAAACCACAGCCAGTTCGTTGTATAGTTTTGTACTTCAGTTAAAGTTTCAAATAGATATTTTCTTAACCAGCTATAACGGATGGTGCGATTTTCTTCCGATGTAAGCATTCTGCTGCGGGTTTCCTGACTGAATATATTCAGTACCCTCGCCCAGATAGTAAACTAATGGCTTATAAACTCTGTGATTTTCCAGACACCTAATTAAGTTATAATTATTCAATACTGTCGGTACAAATAAATTATTAGATTCCATTTCAATATTGATCCTTCAATCAAATTATATTTAACATATGATTTATATTGCAGGATTATACGATCACAAAGAAATGTTATTGACTACACATTAAATCGTGGTAAATTCAATCAAAATTTTTCTGGCTCTGGGCAGATGCTACATCAATAAAAATAGATAAATCACCCAGTAAGCACGACAAAGCTTGAATCACTATTTCATAAATAGCTTCTCTTACTCAATACAATAAGTTGAGTGGTATATGCAGTTGATTATCCTTCGCTAGACGAAAATCAAATCGACTGCTTTTCCGACCAAAGGGGATTTATATGTATTCTACATACGATGAGGCGTTCCTCTTTTCCCCATAGATGTAGCATACTTATAAAAACTGACACATTCGTCTAAGACTTCTTTATTTGAAAGAGCTTTTTCAATTGGTTTAAAATCACCATAGGCCAATTCTAATTCCTCTAGATTATTTAGACCTTTTCTAAAGATATTATATGCTGTTTCGGTGCAAAGGAATGATGTAATAGATGATGTGAAACGTTTTTCGCCATCAGGGTAAATAACAAAAGGGAGACCTTCTTTAGTTCTTTGTTGTGCTTTAAACAATAGAAATGCATGGTTCAGTTGGTCATATAGATCAAAGCCTATCTCAGCACCAGATATAGGTAATGGTGCTTCAATAAACCCCTGGCCTTCAGTTAAATTTTTAACTATATTCCCTATGTGATACATGCCTGGATCATCTTGCAAGTATACAATGTTTTTTACATTACCTAACGTCATAATACCTGTACATTGAGTACAAGATTCCAGAGTTGTATAAACAGAAACTTCAGACAACAAGTTTCCGTACCTTTTAGGGGGTTCTTGAGAATCTAATTTCCAGGAGTTATGAACTTGAGTAAGTGAAAAAACTCGCCTAATCAACCTAGATTCAGCATGTTCTACAGAGCTACTAAAAAGCTTATTATGGTTAAATTCAAAATCCCAAACTTCCCCATATTTATCTACTGCAAGTGCAGCTATATTATGACCATAATAACTATCACTATTTTCATTATTTGGACTAAATGGGTACTCATTATTATCCCCATATTTATTCCCATTAAAATAATATGCTGTGATTGCAAATAACAACGAAGAATATATTTTTCTTCTTTCCATCTCTTGAGATGAAAGTTCAAGCTTTGGCCGACTAATCAATTCTTCAACAGTTTTATTTTTCCATTGTTCTAAGTTACTCATAAAAACCTCAATATTTAATTTAAAATGTAAAATCACATGATAATATATTATTATAAACTTCCACTTACTACGAGATAAGTTATTAGGTCTCAGATAAATCAATATTTTTTCTTATATCCAAAGACTTACACTAATACAATACTAAAATTGTCCTACTTTAACACCACCAAATTTTAACAATGTAATCCTTAGAGGATTTAACCAATAAATATAAAAATGAATAAAAATTGATATTTTCGAACAAATAGCTGTTATACCAAAAATTTTTTTTGTTCCTCTCTTTATTGTAAAACAGAGAAGTGCCAAGGGAAATACACGTCTCCAGCCTAATCTCCCTGAACACAAAAATATTGTTTTTATGCACTTACCCTCTTGGATTATCAAGTAGTTTTTGAATCTCTGAATTTGGTAAGTTTTCTTTTATAAATGCCTCAGGCTTCAGCCTAAGAAATTTATTATTAGAAAAGCCTTTTAAAGTATCGCACCGTGCTGGTGTATACCTAAAACCTGTATCTAATTTACACAAGCTGGGTTCCCCAATCAAATCTCCATTACACCATGCTTCACAAAGCCTTTCTATGCCTGCTTGCAATTGTAAAGAATAATCCATACCAACAGCTCCTTTTATACTATCATCAAACAACGAACCAGCTGGCTGATTAACAAAGCGGGAATCCACAAGCTTTTTACGCACATTGAAGTTTTTCATAGCACTTTGTACTGAGGTTCTCGTATCCAAATTTCCAATTTTGGGACGAGGAAATTGAGCTGAGCCATGGCATGAAATACATGAAGATATAGCATTATCAGCTGGACCATTTGCTCTTCCCATAAAGCCAAGAAACGGTCGCTCATCCCAACCAAACATTAATCCATGCAATTCAGTGTTGATCCTTGATTGCTTTATATCATCATTATAAACAGCAGGATCGTCTCCCCATGCTAGCGATACTGGAACTAAGCTATCAAATACAGTTTTACTGGCAGAATTCATCCAAGCAAAAGTCCCAAAAACCCAACCTGTGTCTAAAGCACGTTTATCCTTTACAGCTATGTCAACTTGTAGCAATCTCAAAGTAGAAATAACTCTTTGATTGGGCCTTCCTCTTCCTGCAATATTTGAAGGGTCGATATAAGATTTAATAGTTGGGGACCCTTTTAAATAAGGAATTGCATTTTCATCTAAGGTCGTAAATAAAAATTTAATTGCAACCGATCCCTCGCTAAACGAAAAATCACTATCAATAACTGGATCACAAGGGTTCTTAAACACTTCCGATAGGGTTGTCGATGCAACATCGTTGTACCATCCAACTGCCCATACCTGCCCACCTCCTGGGCTATTTGGGGCAACATCTTTAGGTCTAGGTCCTCTTTCTCTCGTGAGGCCATTCAAAGGTTCCCTACCTGCATTCCCATAATCCATCCAAGGTGATGAGAACCATTTTTCATAATTAACTAGAGTGATTTTCTCATTTTCAAAAGAGACATCAGATTCTATTGAGCTCAACACCACTGTCATATATTTCTTCCAGTCTTCTTCGAAATTTTCTGAAAGCCAAGGCATAAAACTCTTCGATTGCTCTGGATAATTCAGACTTAAGATAGTCTTCTTTACGTTATCCGGAATATTCAAAGTGCTCTTAGTGAATGTATTGCACTCATCTGCATAGCTATTAATAGATAATAACGTTATGACTAGTGGGATTATTATTTTTATTTTCATTATTTTACTTCTAGTGTTTGTTTGTTCGATTTGGTAAAGAACGCCAAAATACTTAATTTTTCCCTTAAGCTAACAACTTTGGATCAATAATAATTGTTCTTATGTACATTCATGATTCGATTATTTCATTTGGACTTTACGATGTTCTAACAAAGTCATTGTCATTCAACTTTAGCCTACCACTGATACTTGGCATTCATATAATTGCCTAGTTAATGGCAACTTAACAAGAACATTAATTAGTCAGTATTGTTAACTCTTTTGTACAGGGTAAAATGAGTTTCATACAAACATATCAAGCTCCTTGTTACTGATTTTCTATTGATGCTACTAAATAGTCGTTTACTGCAAAAATTAAAACTATACTTGACTTTCAATCTAGTTTTTATTGTACGTTTAAGAGACTATACATGACAACTTTTTCTCCGCTAAGCAAATATTTTTAACGAACAAAGTTCGTTTACTAAAATATAATTTCTAATACGATATTTAGTTTGTATGAATTTGACAACATAAATATTTTATATTTTTATTTAAAATAATTAATTGTTTGATAATTTAGACTATTATCTAAATCCGAATTTAATTTCGTCTCCTAAACTGTATTAACTTCCTTGATTAATCACTGTAGAACAGTATTACTGATAAGTGATCTTTTGCTTTTGTATCACATCATAATTTTATATTGAAGACCATATGCCCAGTAATTCTATGATACAGTTATCAAAATAATTTTAAAATTGGTTCTATTCCAAAAACTATTGTGCTCCGTTTTGGTTTTTTTCAGAGATTATTGCATAAAAATCTGTTGCAGAGTCAAAACCAGCTATGGAGAAAAATTTCGAGAATGAGTTTTATGTTGATACTTATTGGACTAAAGAGAGTCTTCTTGATCATTTTCTGTTGTCCATTGAAATATTCTCAAATGGTATGACTTATTGGACATTGAAAAAGTATTAACATCTAAGAGAAACATGATATTGCTTGCGAAAGATATTAAGAAGTTAAAAACTACAGCTATAGTAATAAACTAGAAATCAGGATTCATTCATCTCACAAACAAAGACTCTCGATGACACCAAAAGGTTGGACCAATGTACGATAAAAAATCATTATAACCATCATGGATCAAAAACATGATTCACTCATAATTTTATTCTCCGGTGAGCCTGTCGTCAGATCTCCTAAATTATTAGGACGTTAAATATATTCTAAATAAAGTACATCATAGTTTTAAGTATAAAAACATAAGCAACACACGATAACATCTATCACATTGCACGGGTGATTTCATTTATATGCTGAAAATATTTAATAGCCCATATTAACTTAAAATTTATTTATATTTATGTAAATAGTATTAATTAGTTTGTTATCCAGTGGATATCAAGTTGAATGTAATCTTTACTTTGTTACAATTCTACTTGAACACATCTATTAACATCGTGTATCGTCGTATATGTATGCTACCAATCCACTGGAATAATTGCTTGCATCTATAAATTTGCCACATACAGATTAATATAAATATTGTAGTGGCATAGTATTTTTTCGATCTGTTAGTGAAGCCATCATCATCTCTAGAGTATCATCGATACATGTTGAGATAATTAATCTTTTAAGATGTTTTTAAATAAACACCCTGTGCTGGCTAAGATTGCTTTTTCGCTGCAGTCCCTCCAAATGTCCTACAAGAGCGTAATCAATGGTAGTTATAATATTTGGTGCGGGTGTCGCCGGTTGCGCTTGCGCATTAGAGCTTATTAGAAAAGGTATAGGATGTATAATCATCGAAAAAAGCAATGCTAATCAATCTACTTTGGATTTTGGGGAAACTCTACCACCTGAATCATCATTACTGCTTAGCGAACTCCTTCTCAGTGAAAAGCACGACACTTTCGGTAAAAAAATCTTTGGCGTTCAATCCAGCTGGGGGCATGCAGGTATTGATACCCGATCTTTCTCGTCATCTATCCCTTCTTATGGTCTTCTCATTAGTAAATTCAAATTGGTAGATCATTTCAGAAATATTTTATCACCAACTGTGCCAATTTATTACGGGGTTCGTAAAGTGAGCTTGTCCGAAAAATCTAATGGCCACATTACTGATGTTTCATTCAGCGATATTGTAGGCTCGTCGCATTCAATATCTGCTGACTTTTTTATTGATGCTACAGGAAGACATCGTTTTTTATCACGCAGATACTCAAAAATACAACATTATGATCGCCTAATTGCCTCGCTTTCAGATGGTTTTACACATACCACTGCAAATACAACTTTATCTCATGATATGAGCTTAATTGAATCTATTAACACTGGTTGGTGGTACACAGCTTCAAACTTTTCTGATAAAAGAGTTGTAGCTAGATTCTCTGACGCGCACGATGGAATAGCACGAAAAATTAAAGCGCCATCCATTTTTCTACAGCAAATTTCCGAGACTTCGTGGGTAAATCAACTAGTGGAGGGAGGTGAGGAACTGAATAAAATCACAAATTTCTCTGCAGCCAGTACTAAACTGAAAAACATTGGACTAAAGAACTGGGTTGCCATAGGCGACGCAGCACGGACAGTCGATCCCTTATCGTCTCAGGGTATACACAACGCCTTACTGGACGGGGCCACTTTCGCAAAAGCTTTAGTAGAGTATGAAGACAATTCGAACATTCAAAGCCAATTTGTTGAGGAAATAGAACAAAGCTACTTCAACTACCTGAGTAAACGGGATTCCGTTTACTCACTAGAGAATAGATGGTCATCGTCGTTTTGGCAGCTTCGTCAGCCCTAACAGCTTTATTGTACGCAGCCCATAGCGGGCCCGAGACCATTAGAACACGCACCGCCGGTGCGTGCTATCCGCTCCGGAATTGTTTCGCTTCTTAACGACAGCATGTTTTCTAGGGTTTCAACTAGTCGATTATGCCTCTCATGATTTTTAATTCCTGAGATACTCTCATTGCCAGTAGAATTTTCAGCTATAGGCTCACTCACCGAAACGGGGTCTGGGCAACCCTCCACTATCCATTTTTTAATAATTTCTGCACCTCTAACATGACCTAGTAATGGCCTTGTTTTCCTCAGAGCTTCACCCATTGCCCCTTCTTTCAAAAGCTCGTTTGTAAAACGGCTTTCTTCTGGGTTACCAGGTACAATCCAACCGTTTTCCTGATTTGCCATCGCTCTCATGAACGCAGCAAAATGAATATCCCTAACTTTTTTACCAATCGGTTTTCTGCGTAGTAGCTGGAACCACCATGTCACCGGTTTATTCACATATAAATCAGATTTGTTCCAGTCATTCATTGGCACATCAGGATTAGGTCCCGACAAACAATAAGAACCATGCTCGATAGCAGCTACGCCTTTGGCCCCCATCCGCTTCAATAATATTACCATTTGATCACCTATTGGTAATCCTGAGCTATCTGCGGGTGAAGGTAGAGATCGAATCCATTGTTTCCATTCATCAATCTCTTCTTCCCCGAATACCCTATACATCACACCGTCAGGATTAGTCATTTTTATAAACAAACTATCTTCAGGGTTGCCTGGAACAATATAGTTTGAGTTTTCAAGCTCGGTTAAGAACATATCTGGCTCATCAAAGAGTGCGTTTATACGCGCAGACCCTAGCTTTTTGTCGTGATGGCTTAATGAGCCATAGTGCCTTTTTTTAATAATTAGCTCTATTACTCTTTCTCTTGGCGTCTTAGGGTTATTTATATCAAATTGCCAGCGCTGCACTCCTCCTGTGGCAAAAGCGACATAGCCATCCCATATTCGTTCCCAATGATCTTGTACCCCCACTTCCCCACTTTCGTTGCGAACTTCGTCTAGGTATAACTCAACAATTCTCTTAGCCATAGCTCCATGACCATCGACAGCATTATCAATTGCTACATGAAGTTTGTAGAACAAAGATGAGAATCCATAGTATTCATAAAGAGAAACCATTCTCTGCAGTGCATTCGCTTCCCACTCTAAATACAAAGTCATACCGAGTATTTCGGGGTAAAAAGTTTCTGGGAAAAGCGATATGGATGTATGATAAACAGAGCCACTAAACATATCATCCCATAGTTCGGGGTTTTCAGAATATTCTTTTGTATCTACTTTGGAATAGTAGATGCCTGCACTTCGCATTAGATCTGAATAAACATTTGCATGATTTTGGGCGGGGTCACCATTACCCAACTCGTCCATCCATATTTGAAACAGCAACCCTTGCAATTTTGTCGAATTCCCGGCAGGAGTGACTCGCTGCAACCAACCACCATCCAATTGGTTAAATGGTGAAAGCTGTCGAATTCTTTCAATAATTTTTTCTTCTGTATCAAAGAAGCCTGGGGCAACAGCTGGGTTATACCCCGCTACATCTTTACGATTCTTTTCGTATATTTGTTCAAGTTTAGAGTCTAGCGCTATTTTGGAGTATTTAAACCGTTCATATTTGCTACCACTCGTCTGGCTGATTATCAAATTTCTTGCTTGTTGTAAAAACTCTTCAGCCAATTCTTTAGCTTTTGGTAAGAAATCTTGATGATCTTCAATATTCATAAGGGTGTGGAAGTAATCACGCCACTGCAGCCTTGCATACTTATCACGGCCGACTTCTACTAAGACAACTTCACCTGCAGGTGTGTCCCGTTTTGATACGACACCTAGTTCACTCCATGCATCTACCAATTCGTTTTTTGCGCAAATATTATCTGAATTTTGAGTTTGCCAGGTTACATCAAACACACCTTGTATAACTGGTTCTGTTTTAACGCGCCTGGATTCAGCTTCAAAGTAGTCTTCGATGCTAACGCCTGACATCGGCTTTGAAAAGGTTATATGCTGATTAAGATACTTTTTGACTTTAGTCTCAAGGTATTCTCTGACTATAACCGGTGCGCCTGGAAGGATATCATCTAACTCCAGATCTGCAGCGCCGATAGTACTAGTTAGAAAATTTCTAACTCTACGAAGGTAATTCTCATGAAATTCTTCGTCCCTCAATCGTGGAAGATTTCCAATATAAATTGAAGAGAATCTTGAAAGCGTTGCCTCTGCGTAAGCTTTATATTCCTCGGCAGATTTCATATTCTGTAAAGGTATTGGCAAAGTTGTTGAACTTCCAAAATTAAAACCACCGTATCTTACACCTATGCCTCTTGTCCATTTCTCTCGTCTAACCAAAGCCCGATAAATGTCTTTGTTAGAATCTGAACTGTACAGTTTAGACACAACTTCATTAAAATAATTTTCTGTAATGACATCGTCAGGACGCACAGCGGGCCACCAATTGTCACTACAGTCATTAAAATCAGCTTGCCACGGTAACGCCATCCACTTTGATATATCTCCAGGCATCCAAGATGGGTCTACCCGAAATGCCTCGCTATAAAATTTTGAGTGTCGTACAACGGATGTTATTTCAATTCCTGGATAAAAAGCCCCGCCTTCACAAGCTTCTAGCGCTGATCGGATTAATGCTAATGGCTGATCACAAACATCATATTCATTTATATTACCTATCCTTGCTTCGCTCTTTTTCAATTCTTGTTCACTCGATGGTAAATCATTTTCAAATTCGCCATTACTCCACTTTTCGAGTGCCGCGTACTGATTTTTTGTCAATTTAAGCCATGTATCCGGTTCACCTAATGTTATGGTGCCTTCATCACCCGATAGCGGGGGCATAAAAGAGAGGTTTGCTTGGTTTCCCGCTTCGTAGGAGTTGCTATCCAAATTTGGGTTTCTTATATGTTTAAAAATCCCCTTTTGGATAGAGTTAGTTTTTCTGGCCAATTCTGGGTTGGCAAGTTTTACCAGTTGATCGAATGGAATGAAGTCAGCTAAACGTTCCCTTCCATGCGCTTGGTATGCTTTTGCATTAACCCATCGATAATCTCCTGTTCGCCGAAGAATGGGATATATATCCATCATAAATGTTAATTTTTCATGATCCGGCTTAACACCTAATTCGTTCTCAGGCCACTCTAAATTTAAATCATCAATGCTCTGTATGAATACATCGTAAAGAGATACAACATTTTTTGTGTGTGGTGAGTAATCTGGAGGGGCGACAATGACTGATGCCGCTCCCTTTACTTCAACCTTACTATTGCCAATTACCACTTCACATTTCACAGTCCCGTCAGAGGTATCATCAAACCACCAATCATTGTTCGCATAACTTATAAGAAATGTAGAGTCCTTACCTCTAACGGAATCAGATTTACCATCCCCTCCTGTGAAAATTAAGCGCCCTTTCTCATCTGTTCTACACTGGCCAAGAGTTATTGGGTACTGATAGTCAAGGAACTTACCTTGCATTAGTTTTGATACTTTATGCACCCCCTCTATTGACACTGGTTCTGGCTTAATAGACAGACCTTTACGCTGAGCCCCTTTAATTGCAGCATTCCGCTTACCACCTTTTTCAGGCAATGGCTCATCTATGTTTAATATATTTTGTACGTTTTCAGCACCAGAAAATTGCCACCAATCAGCTTTTTTATTTTCTACTGAGACCGTCCAATTCATTGTCCCAATATCTGAAGTTATCTCACCTAAATTTTGACCAGCCTGATTGAAACCGAAAATTCTGAACCGAGCAGCCTGTTTTTTCATTCGCCCTTTGCTATCTTTATAGCCACCATCAGGTTCTGCTGGTTCGCCTGGGGCCTCCGGTCCTATAAAGTATTCACTTGGGCTATTTCCAATCCTAGCAATACCGATTGAAGGAAAAATTCTGCAATACGAAACCGTTTTATCTTTATTTTTAGTTGGTTCTTTTTTTCGCATGGTAACCCCTTTACTAGTAATTACTAGGTTAGTTTTATTTGATTATATCGACATCTAATGTATCCAAAACAAAGTTAATATCTATTGCATAAGTCCAATCGCGCTGTCCTTGATGGTTCGAAAGTCGTTCTATCCACCCCCCCCAAAGAAGAGCAATAGGTCTGGGCTCTTCTTCATCAGTGAGAATTAATTTTCCGCTATCACCTGGCGCACTAAATTGGCTAGGGTCATCCCCTACTATCAGATAATCAGTATATAAATTAACACCGTTTTCGTCTTGAAACTCATAACCGAAAGCAGTAATAGTCCCTTTTTGATGAGACATAGTCCTACCAACTCCGATAACTCGCTGCCCGATTGGATTCATTGTTTCGATGTCAAACTTGAAAGTTCCACCCATTGTTTTATTCACTATCGTTCCATCTTCTTGAATCACTGGAATTCTAGGATCAAAATCTATAGCATTAAATGATTGATCCAAAGGTGCAAATGCGCAATCAATGCGATAAAAAGCTTCTGCCTCATTTATAAGCCCCCCGAATCTCTTCTCATCAGTGACGTACTCAAATGTTTTAGTAACTGTCGCTAGTTTCCTTGCTTTAGTAGATGCAAAATAAAGAGACTGACCGACTTTATTGGCTACATGCTGATTAGTGACTAACCCGATTTTTTCAGTATTACGCTCGCACGCGAAACATGCTAGTGTCCCATACCATCCACCATGTATCGTCTCAGCTGCAATTTGCGCACCAGGGGTTATAGTTTCTCCCCAACCCCTCAATTGATCTCTAATTTTCAACTGAGGATCAGATAACTCTGGTAGCCCTCTTAGAGTCGTCCAGTTTACCAACTGAGAGTTGCCACCAGCATCCTGGAATAATAGATTATAATCTGTAAGTTTACTGCCCTCGACCACATCTACACAGCAGTATAAACCGCCAGGACCAGTCATTTTTTTAGGTATTTGCTGATTAGGTTCCACCCATTTGGGTGCGATTTTCTGGGGGACAAAAACTAGAATTGCTGGTTTCCCATTCTCGGGATCGTTAGGATTCGTCGTTTTTTTTATGCCTAATGCGGATCCGAGATTACCATTAATGGCTTCAATTTTAGCTCTATTAGCATTTCTAATTATTAACAAATCTTTTAGCGAAATGGCTTCTTGCATTTGTGTAATCCTTTACTTATGCGCCAAATGAATCGCTCCGAATTTATCGAAGGATTATTTTTATGAAAATTTATGCTACGTTAAAGATACCTGTTTGTCGATAGTGATTTACTTAGAGATCATACTGTTGCACATTTCATTGCAAAAAGGTGGCCACTCTATTTTATACTTACTGACTATAAAACATTTAACTTAGAATAATACCGCGGCCTTTAACAGTTGAAGTTTGCCTGCTTTATATCAGGTCAACTCCTGCGGGCAACCAAATCAAAATGTATTTTTTCAAGACACTGATTGTGACTTTTTATCTGTTTTATTTGTTTTATTTGTTTTATCCAATGCTTCCAAACATAATATCAGGGCTGTTCATGTGTATTCGTTAATTTCCAACTACTGCCACTAAGTGAGACCCCCGATATAAAGTTTATCTCATTTGATAAAATAGCAAGACGGGATTTATATCATACTTTTAAATAAAACCAACAAACGTTTATACCACCATTATCAACTGTCGTTATATTGTTGTCGGGAGAGATACATTGCTCATTTTCAGCAAAGTGTTCTGCGTTAATATCTTATTTTTTTAAACGTTGATAATTAACATGTTTTTCAGAAGATCTCTTAACCAATTGAAGTACTTCAACGCCTCTTTTGGTAATTTTTAAATATTGTATTCGTGATTTCCTATATACGTACCTACAGTACTCCTATATGAAAATCTCATTTTTTATTAAATTATCTAATTTAACATCGAATTAATAAATTAAGGAACAGCCCTTTTAGCCAACATGTAAGCCCTGTGCCTATTAAAACAATCTTTTTTATACGATGCTTTTTTCTAGAGTTCTTATCTGTTCATTCTCTGGGGAAGCCTTGGTTAACATAACAGATCAGAATTCATTGCACTGCTCTGCTACGATCTCCACAGGGTTACTTTTCGAGTTTGAGATAATGCTTATAATCCATGTCCCTAAAATTTTAGTTCAATGAATGCTAAAACCTAATCACCAGAACACTGAGATGTACAAAGCACTAGAGGGGGTATAACTGGGGGCATAAACTAATTTTAAAAAAATTTAATTCAATAATTTCAATTGATTATTACTATTATTCAGTAGACGCCACCTCCACCAAATAAACAGGACCTATTAAACTTACGGCCAATTTAGCAGTCATCATCGAAACTTTAGATGGCAGCGGCTACACACCGGCTGATCAAGCGTTCGCGTATATCTAAATATTTCCAAAGAATCAAAACGCTATAGATAGGCAAAATGATAACGTTTTTTAATCTGACATTTCTTTATTTCTCAATTTTTCTTGGTTTGGGCTAGGCGTATGAAATGGTAACGGTTCGACCAGAATTAGCTGCTTCATACGCTGAAAGAATCATTTCCAGAGAACGACCTCCGTCCAACAAAGTCACCGGAGGCGGTGTTCCGTTGATTAAAGTCTTGAGAAAGCTCAGAGCGTTTTGTTGATGAAATTCACCTTTTTTGAATTGCGAAATAATATTCGGTACCGTCCACGAACCGCGCGGATTATTATCTGTATAAATCTTCAAACTCTTATCTGGCGAAAAATCTTTGGAAGCCAAATCAACGCCTGATAGAAGGACGCTGCCCTTAGTTCCAAAAATCTCGACTGAGGATTCTGCCGCGAGAATTGTTGACGAAGACACCAGTTCTGCAAGTGATCCATTTGCAAATCTGAAGACCGCCAAACCCAAATCATCTACACCCATTTGAGCGGCATCATCTGAAAGCATGGCCATTACAAATACCGGGTCACCCATGAACCAACGAATCAAATCAGCACCATGTACACCTTCATCGATTAACGCCCCGCCTCCCGATAACGAGGCATTAGTGTGCCATTCATCCTTGAATTCTGGGTCTAGACCATAATAGTGGCAATGGCGGACGCGCATTAACGTTATACGCCCAAGAGCACCCTCATCGATCAGACGTTTGATTTCATGGTTAATTGGATCATGCCGTTTGGGGTAACTTTGTTGAAATACAATTCCCGAATTATTCACCACACTGGTGATTTTCTGATAGGCCTCACGCGACGTTGCTAGAGGTTTTTCACAAAGAACATGTACACCTTTTGCAGCAGCTTTTTCGATCACATCGGCATGGGCTGAAGTCTCATTGCACAATCCGATTGCGTCAACACGACTCAAAAGGTCTTCTAAATCAGTAATAAACGAAACGTTGTATTTAGCGGCCATTTCTCTGCCGCGTATTTCATCGGCATCCCAGATACCTATGAATTCTGCTTCGGCGGAGTCCCGCCAAATTTCGGACCAGAAATTTGCGTGATAATGAGCGAAACTAACCATCCCTATCCGTACAGGGGTCTTAACAATTTTATCAGTTATCATATTGAGTATTGTGGAGAGCTGTCTAGCTTCACCCACCCTTTCTTTTTATCGGATTGATAGATTGCATCGGCGACCCGAATAGTTTGCAACCCCGCTTCGGCGGTTCCCTCTGGGGCCTCCGATCCCTGAACTACATTCAGCCAATGTTGATGGTGTGATTTTCCGAACGCAGGCTCAGCCAGTTCAGGTATTGTCCACTCTTCTTCACCGGTTAGGTGGGGGGCGTACAACATCAATCGGCCACGCTGTGTCCGCAAAAGTGCTGTTCCTTCCTCGCAGTAGATCTCAAAACGAAAACGATCCGTACCAGCACATTCGTTATAACTAATTTCATGAACGACATCGACACCGCTTTCCAACTTATAGTGTGCTATTGCATGGTCCTCGTTATCCGGATAAACAATGGTGCCATCTTTTAAAGTTCGGCTTGGGCGTTGCAAACTGCAATTAGCCGATACGTCGGTAATTCCACCAAGCACATATTGGATCAAATCAATACCATGAACACCCAATTGCATGACGGCACCGCCACCAACATTCTCTGCGGAATAAAACCAAGAGTTCCATTCAGGTCCTAGAGTTGCGTTGCGCATTCGGGCGCTTAAAACGCGCCCCATTTTTCCTTGTCCAAGCAAGCGACGTATAGCCTGCACTTCTTCGAAATAACGATGCATAAAACTAACCGACAATTTCGTACCTGATCGTTTTGCAGTGTCGATAATCATTTGGCATTCTTCAACAGATCGGCCCATTGGTTTTTGTAATAAAACGGCTTTACCCGCTTTCAATGCTCTGACAGCATAATCCATATGGGTGTTATCAGGGGTAGCGATGACAACAGCATCAATATCATCGCGTTCAATAACGCTGTCCAAATCAGTGGCAATTTCTGGCACTGAAAACTTATCTGCTGCCTGTTGAGCCGTAGCCGCCGTGCGGCTCATGACAACCCGCACGTCAGCAAGATTTGTAGCAGCCAGCCCGGCGAGGTGATAGGCACTGATTTCACCAGCGCCTATCATCCCAACACGAACTTTTGATGAGTCAGTCATTATCTCTTACCTCAACCCATCCAATTTCGCTGTGGTTCATTCTTATGGTTTCCACTGACCTTCAACTTTCACCAAAGACGGATCAATGTTCTTTAGTGGATCTGTGTATGTGTAAGACAAAGCAAGTTGACGATTTTTAATACGTCCACCTTCTTCCAAGAAATCTGCTGTTGCAGCCATGTCATTGACATACCCTTCGCCCATCGTTGGATCGAAATTATAGTTAGCGGGATCAAGCAACTCTGCATTCATTTTTGTGTCTTGTTTTTGGAATTCTGAAAACAGTTTGATGACTTCGTCGCGATTTTTTGATTCTGCAACAAATCTCTGTGCACGAACTAAAACGTTCATTATCGCCTGTACTGTATTTGGATTGGCGCGGACAAAATCTTGTGACGCGACAAAAACGGAACGGGCACTTGATAATTTAACAGGCTTGCCGTCATCACCATCAAAGTAGCTGGCCTTTCCTGTATGGATAACTTTTGAGTCAACACTATTAAGAGCTTTATAAATCCACGGTTCCCAAACAATTGTTCCGTCGATATCTCCGGCTTTCATTGCGGCCAAGGCTTCCGGCGGTGCCAGATTAACGCCAGTGAGTGTCTTAATACCGTATTGCTCTTTGAACTTTGCAAGTAGGGCACCGGACGATGAGCCCAAAAACAACCCAACTTTTTTACCTTCTAGGTCAGACGGTTTATTAATGCCAGAATCTTTTCGCACAACAATTTTTTCGAGGCCAGTATTGACACTATCAGTACCCAAAACAACAATTGGCATACCGTTGTGGAACATGGCAATTGGCGGTAAATTTGCAGGTGTCCAAAGATGAATTTCTTCTGCGATCAGCGCCTGTCCCGCAAGAGCCTGGGCAGAAAAGTTTTTTGTGCTAACGCTTTCAAATCCTGCTTCTTTAAACCAGCCTTTCTTAATTCCGATGATATGGGGAGCAAAGGGTAAATCTACGCCCATCCCGAAAACTATATCTTTAACTTCTGGTGTCACAGCGGCTTGTGATGAAACGGCACTTATGCTCAATGCCGCTGCCAATAAAGAACCTGTGAATATTTTTACAATCTTAATCATAAAACTCTCCTTTGAGTTTGCTTCATTTTTGAAACCGAAATTTTTTGTTATTAGTATGCGTGCCATTTTCCGATATGGCGTCGAATAACTACACCGATGGCATAGTCAGTAATTAAATTGACCACGCCAATTAAGACGATGCCGAAAATGATGATTTCTACCTGACCCAGTTCACGAGCGTGCATGATCATAAAGCCCATGCCTTCGCTAGCGGCCACCAATTCTGCGGCAACCAGCATGCCAAAACTTAGGCCCCATCCGACACGAATACCGGTCGCGAGGTCCGGTAGTGATGCCGGAAGAGCAACATGAATTAATATTCGCCACCCTTTAAGACCCATGGTCTGAGCCGCACGCAACAAGACGGGATCTACGGACGTCATACCCTTATAGGCGCTGGTCACAACGGGGAAAAACGCCCCCAAAGAGATGACAAATATTTTGGAAGGTTCACCCAGACCGAACCAGATAATAGCCATTGGAATCCAGGCCAAGGGTGGAATTGGACGCGTGAGTTCAATCAACGGGCGTGTGAGAACACCTAACCAGTTATACCAACCGGACGCGACACCTACAACAACACCCAAGCTAGCGCCTATAGCAAACCCCCAAAAGACGCGTGTCAGGCTGGCCCAAACGTGACCCGATATTTCCATCATAGGCATCGTTGAAAGTGTGAAGTTAATAGCTATTGATGGTGCAGGGAAAATATCCGGACTAATCAGCCCAGTATATGAAACCAATTCCCACACCGAGAATAATATGAAGAAACCAACGAATCCTAATAATGTATCGGCCCAGCGATTGTGTGCAAATGACTTGTTCATCTTCTCACTCCTTCAAGGCCCTGGTTCCAAGGCAATAAAACACGCTCTAACACTTGAAGAATGCCTGAAATACCCAATCCTAAAAGTCCGATTAAGACCATACCGATCAATGTGATATCAGCTCGATAAAAATTACGAGCCTCATTTATTAATGCCCCAAGCCCCTGGATAGTGCCGATCATTTCGGCACCAACTATGACCATGAAAGCGACTCCTAACGCAACCCGTGCGCCAGTGAATATTCGTGGCAGAGCAGCGGGAATTATTACATGAAGAAATATCGTACGATGACTGGCTTCAAGTGTTCTAGCGGCCCGGATTAACAGGGGATCGACAAACTTTACGGCGGCAATGGTGTGGGCAATCATCGCCCAAAAAGCCCCATAGGCTATAATCGCAATTTTAGGCGCTTCCCCAGTGCCAAACCAGAAAATGACCAATGGCAATAAACTGAGTGCTGCAATTGAACGGCCAAACGTAATTATAGGGGCTGTTAATTTATCTAGTATCGGAACGCTACCGATTACAACGCCTAATGGGATAGCTAAGAAACATCCCAAAAGGTAACCTTGGAGAATACGCCACAAGGTCCACGCAATGTGGATATCGACAGTTTGATGTTTAGGAAAGCCACTTGTGAAAAGCTCCGTCAAAGCTTCCCACAACATGGAAGGAGGTGGGAATTTGTAGACTTTCAACAACTTGAATTCTACTGCTGCTTCCCAGGCGAGCAGAAGGAATACAATAAAAAAAACTCCGATAATACGACTTTTTGTAGTGGCGGATAGTGCGAGGCGCTGGCTCATTCCAGACCTGCCCAAATTTCTTCATACATTGACATAAATTCAGGCGCGGTGCGCTGGCGCGGGCGCGGGCGCGGGAAAGGAACCGTATATTCTTTACAGATTCCACCAGGGTTTCGGCCCATCAAAAATATTCGATCAGATAAAACCAGCGCCTCAGTGATGCTGTGAGTAACAAACACTACGGTTTTTTTACGGGCCTCCCAAACCCGTAACAACTCATCTTGCATTTCCAGTCGGGTCATTTCGTCAAGAGCGCCAAAAGGCTCATCCATTAGCAATATTTCCGGGTCTAGTGCCAAAGCCCGAGCGATGGCAACACGTTGCTGCATACCGCCAGAAAGGGCGTTAGGGTATTGATCCTGATATCCGTCAAGCCCGACCAGCTTATAGGGGAGCCTTGCTGAACTTTAGCTCGGCAAATGAGTCTATCGGTTACTCATTAAATTGCAGAGACTATTATGGCTGACCCGCAAGAGAACAAAAAAGTTTTACTTTATAAACAATCCCTTACTCGACGCCAGCTTATCAAGTCAGCTGCAGTGAGGGCAGTAAGTATTGGTACCTTTGGCCTTGCGGGGATGACCCAAGCGGAGTCAAGGCGAGGGATTGTTGGGAAAATGGCGCCGCCGCTAAGCGTACCTTATTGGATCGATGGTAATGGTGAAACCACCAACCCTTTCTCCGTGGCCGAACATCGGGGTAAGTGGATTTATCTCAAATGCTTTCAGGACTGGTGCCCGGCTTGTCACTCGGTAGGGTTCCCAAATCTACAAAAGCTCAAAGCTGCGTTCCCGGATGATAGCAAGATAGTTGCGGCAGTGATCCAAACCACTTTCGAAGGGCACTCGGTTAATAACGCCGAGGCGCTGCGAAAAAATCAACTACGCTATGATCTGAATTTACCTTTTGGGCACGATCCCGGCGATTCCAGTTTGCCGCATAATGCGCCCGGACGTTTCCCCAAGACAATGGTATCTTACCGCACTGGCGGTACTCCTTGGGTGACGATAATTGATCCAAATGGGATGGTTGTGTATGACGGGTTCCACATTGATATCGATCAGCTGATCAGCCATTTACAAGAGCATGCTTAGATTTTTCTTGGCATGAAAGTAGTCGATACTCCTGGAATTACGACGGTTTTATCGATACTGTCAGAATCATAAAAGCGCATTCAGTTACCGACTAGCCCCTGACTACATGGCATTGAATAGTCGTAGGAGTGACTATAGTTACCGTTGTCAAAAAAGGCATAGCCTAGGCGAGCTAAAGCCTCACACAGTTTATTAACCGTGATATCAGTTATTTTCATCGGGGGTTCTCAGGCTATATGCATAAAAAAGCCTCGCCGGGTCGAAGCTCTGGGTAGTCCCACAAATATTAAAATAAAAAATCCCGCTGCAAGGCGGGATAAAAAAGGGGATACTATCTAGTACATAACTAGCGTATCAACCTTTCTAAAGTACTACTCATAGCTCTTAAGTTATACAAGATTTTTCCTTATTTTAACTTCGTTCAGACAAAAAAAGACCCGCTTTCTTGGCAGGGCTGTCTCTAAGTGAAATGGCAATGTATATAATTGATAAAAGTTACATATGTTCATACTTGTTTGGAATGTCTTG
Organism: Oceanospirillaceae bacterium; assembly: GCA_013215505.1. Taxonomy (GTDB): domain Bacteria; phylum Pseudomonadota; class Gammaproteobacteria; order Pseudomonadales; family Balneatricaceae; genus Rs1. The sequence continues at coordinate 69,898 of JABSQZ010000003.1, read as the reverse complement.
ATACAGGCCACTTGCTTTTATTAGCCTTAAACCTAGTGCTAAATCTTATGCGGGCAATAACGCATCGAAAATCTTTGGTTTCAAGACTTTCGATGCATTCACCTAGTTTTCCGTTAAGGGCTTAAGTTAGGTTTGCTCCTATCAAAAGACTTACTACAGCATTTAGAGTTTCATCGAACTTTTCTGCATTTACGTCTCCTGCTTTTTTTAATTTCATCAGGTTCTCCGATGAAACATCATCCAAGTCATGTGAAGCCCCATTGAGCGCTGGGTCAATTCTGAAATAACTAGAGTCACCCACTGTAGAGGCTATCATTTTCATGTGGTACTGAGTCATTTGGGGACCGCCCTCTAGGGCAATATCAATTACTGGTTTAGCCCAGCCCACAACCCCCCAATTTTTTGCGTCAGAGTATTTATACTTCTTCAAATCCTTCCCTGTACCAATGGATAAAATCATCATATCCTTAAGCCCGTTCGCTCTTTTCTCTCCAGTCTCATCTTTTAATTTCAGTGCCTCTGAATAAGCACATAATGCTGGGTCATTCGCTACCAATCCACCATCAACCAAAACATATGGTTTAGCCTTTGGCGGGCAAGAATATACCCGAGCTGTTTCAAAGTAGGTCGGGGCAGCTGAGCTTCCTCTTAATAAATCTCTAACTAAAAAATCGTCTTTGTCTTTGCCGGCTCTAACCTGATTAAATATTACTTGTGTACGTTTTTTAATATCATAAGCAACAAAACACGTCGGTTTTGTTAATTCGCTTAATTTTATATCTCCAAAAGCGTCTCTTAATACTCTCTCCAAATCATCCGCAGGATACTTTTCATCATTAAACCCTCCTACCGATCCTAAGGAATGTAATACACCAGCGTCAAAAATTTCATCCCCTTCTTCTAGATAGAATCCAACCGCCTCTTCGGCTGAAAATTTTGGCCTACCATTCTCACCAGGACAAGCATATGCGGCGCTCAATATGGCCCCTGTACTTGTACCGGCAAACATATCAAAGTAGTCAGCTAACCTAGCATCAGGATTCCCCGATCTTTCTTGGAGTTTCTTTTCTAGGGTAACTAAAATTTGCCCTGGAATGATTCCTCTTATACCACCACCGTCGATAGACAATATTTTTAAAGCCATGACATTACACCTTTGATTATTTTTATGATTAAGCTCCCCTGTTCTCTTGGTGCTGTAAGGGTAAGCCACTATTTGGCTCAGCATGAAACGAGTTGTCAGTAGGATAACTTCTAAGAAAACCGTTTTATTTCTGATCAATTAATATACAACAATCCCACGCTGAATAAAAATTTATCTTTTTAAATCAAACTATTAGAAATTACATTAATATTTAACTGACCTTTAACAAACTCATTTTCGTCGTAAAAATATAACAGTGAATACTCAAAATTATTTCTGAAAACTCTTTTAAATAAAACTTGTCTCAAAAAAATTGCAACATAGAGAATCAACTAATGAATCCAATTAAATCACCTCCGCGTTGATAACAATTTGGATTTTAGGCGGCTGTAATAACCTACAAGAAGTGACAGACTACGCCAAAGAGTCTGCAAAATTATCTGAATATACAGCGTTAACTACTCGATTCCGTGATACCTATGCAAGAGAGCTGCCCTACCTTAGTGGAGTGCCATCTTCGCTAGCACAAAAAAACGATCTGAAAGGTAAAAAAGCTTAGGATGATTTAATTAAAATTAATCTGAGCGTAACGGAATATATGCAAACACTTGCAATAGTAGTTGGTGAAGATACTTTTTATTTTTCGAAGAAAATCGACTCCCTACCAGGAGGTTTCAAAGCTTACCCGGATATGGGAGTAAATATAAAACATCTAGGTACGATCACAACTATGACCAAGGTCACTACGAAATGGGCAACATCTTCATATCAAAATATAACTGTTGGCGAGCTGAACAGAGAAAGCGATAGTGCTTTGCAAACAACACTGATGTTTTCAGATTTCATCAAGCCGCCATCTAGCACAGGGACTACACTCTAAAAAATTATTACCCAGCAATGGCATCTTTATTTTATAGAAAGGAGCCACATTAATTAGCACATAGCAGACAGCGCCGATGCTGGTCCGCTTAGCCTAATAATATTTGAGTACTTCTAATGCCCTTACAACAGCATAGATCTAGGCTAATTTCATACCTAGCGTTCAGCCTGATACTGCAGATAAGGAAGCTAAGATAATGCAGTCAACCGGAATGCTGCAAACCCAATATAGTAATATATGACCACTCATATGCATTCGTTCTGTATTAATTCGACGCATTGTTTGAGTTGTTTCTTAACTGAATTTTTACCCTATCTATTGTTTAGATCAAGTTGGTCGGTTGCTGCTTCGGAATTTTTCAATTTATCCAATCTACTCCACTGTGTGATAGCCAGACTTACAATCGCACCCCAGATAGTAGCTCAATAGTATGGTAAATGTGTTTACTCGCACAGTTGACAGGATCGAAATTAAAACGCCCTAGCGCTTATCGTTATTGCCTAAATCATTTTCAACCAGGGGCTCTTCGAGTGATATCGCGGCAGCGCCCGCCAGCTGTTGTTTCTGTTTCAGCGGCAGCTGATCCAGTTGGTTATCAGCAAGGCGTACTGTCACTTCCCGGTGCGCAAACTTTATCCCCTCTTGCATAAATAGCTCGCGAATTTTTGCATACACGGTTTTTCTGATGACCCATTGATCACCGGGCTTGGTCATAAACTTTACCCGGATTATCATCGCTGAATCCTGCATTTCAATGACTCCTTGTGACTTCAAAGGTTGCAGGAATTGAGGACCGAGTTCCGGGTCTTCGAGCAGTTTTTGGCCAAGCTTTTTTACTAACTTTCTAACTTTTTCTACATCCGTATCATAAGTTACCCGCAGTGGCAGTTTCATCATGACCCAATCTCTGGAATAGTTAGTCAAAAACTTTATCTCACCAAAGGGGACTGTATGTAGACGACCTAAGTGGTGGCGCAACTGGAAGGAGCGGACAGATATTTTTTCCACCGTCCCTTTAACCTCACCCAAATCAATATATTCACCTTTGCGAAAAGCATCATCGAAGAGGAAAAAGGCGCCTGAAAATACATCTCTGACTAAGGTCTGAGCACCAAATCCAATGGCCAGGCCAACCACACCCGCACCGGCGAACAGCGGTGCTACATTAATTCCCATTTCCATCAGGGCTATAAGGGTGACGGAGACAAAAATGAGCACTAATAAGAAATTCCTGAAAAGAGGTAGCAATGTTGCAACTCGACTGGCACCCGCTGCGCCACCTTCGTCCCCGGGTGAAAGCTCTACTTGCCCACCTTCGGCGGATATTTTGTCATCAATCCATATTTTGAAAAAATTGTAGCCGATGTAACCTGCAAACAAAACGAAGATGACATCATAACTATTGTTAATAAGGGTGTTACTGTGCAGCAAGTCATCGATATTCCAAACATTGAGTAGCGCATAAAATCCGGCGATTAGCGCTAACATAGAGGCAACTCTGGTGGCGAGATCCTCAAAAGTTAAGATGGAGGATTCAACCATTCGCTGCTCGCGGATCTGACTACTGTGAATTTCTTCCCCTACCAACAGAGGTTGTTCTGCACCACCTTGCATTAACATTTCATCCTGCTGTTCTGATCGACGCTGAATAAATTGTCCTTTGCGTTGAAAAAATTGCTCGATGACGTAACTGACGATGGCATAGACAACAATCACGGATAAAATAATGAAATAAGTACTGGCTATCAGTGGCAGTCGAGTTGCATGTCCATTGATCAGATCGTAAGCCAAATCAAGCCAGGCCACGAAAAAGTACGCAATGGAGAAAGGAACCCAGAAGTTAGCGGTCATTCTTGCGGGAATAGATAATCTCTGCATCTTTTTCCCCTGTAAAATTGCGCCAGTTAAAATAGTTCTGTTGCAAAGAATTAATGCAATACTATAGAGCGCAGAAATACCGGTGAGGTATAAATCTAGTACCCCGTAGCTCGTTGATGAAACACCTAGTTCGCCTAACCATGAGACCGTTAGGTAGAAAATTATTCCCATGGTTGCACCTATCCACAGCCACATATATAGCTTTTTAGCCGCTGCAGTGCATGTCTGTAAATTATCTGGATGGAATTTGGGAATTCTATACCCAGGCAGAAAGGGTGATAAAATCATCCGCCATAATAGTGAAACTAAATTGATCATGGCGAACGATGCATAGATGTATCCTATGCTGAGCATCTGTGTATCAGTTTTCGCTTTTCCTATAACGATAGTATCTAAAATGTAAGCGACTAACATGATCAGCAACATACCCCCGGCGCCGAGTATAAATCTCATCACTAAAATTGGCAGCTTTTCTGAATACCCAACCGGATTGGTATTTTGTTTGGCAATTAACCTGAACCAAGGGCCTACAATTCTCTTGCCGTATGTTTCCCGGGTAAAGACATAACCCAGCGCAAAAAATAGCAGTGTATATAAAATCATTTCTACATAAAATAAATTGCTACCATCCGGGCTGCGGGATCGCAAGACTGAAATTATTTCTTTTTGAGCTTCTGGAAGTAATAATATATAAGCTTGCGCTGAATTTCTAAATTGATCAGATTTTTTACGAAACTTAGCCAAATCAGAGCGCTGATCAATCACTACTTCCTTTGGTGCTGCATTCATTTTGCTATTTGGATTCAATACAATAATTTGAATGTTTGCCTTGGTAGCCGCCTGGATTAATTCATCCATTGCAGTGACATTTTTATCCGAGGCAATCGCAGTAGAACTAATTAGCAGTAGAGCTATCACTAACACATTGAAGAAAGATATCAGCAGCTTTGCAGCCAGGTGAAAGGGTTGTATATCAAACATTAACGCTGTCCTTATTTAGCATATTTCGGTAAGTCACTAGTTTTCTAGACACTTATCTATTTCTAAGAATACTAAATTCTCAGAATACTACTTTTAGAACTGCATTAGAGTCGATCCGGTATTAGTACCATGAAGACATTCTAAATTATAGAAATTCTCAATATAATTAAATACATCTGCTCCAACCTCATCTCTGGTTGTTTATATTTTTCTTGTTACTCTGTCTTTTTTTCATTGACGAAAAAACACATTTAATCACTCCATTGTTAATCTCCCCGAAAATTAGTGACTCTTATTTAATCCACTAGATTTTTTAAACCTCATGAATAAATCAATAGTGTATGTTTATTTCCACTCTAGCAAAAAGGATATTAATGGTGATAAAATTTTTATTCTTAAAAATATAAATTATTGAACATATTTATATATTCATACATAAATTCCACGATACTTTTCATATTAAAAACATGATTGTGTATGAAGGGAATAATTACTAACTAGCTTCCAGTTAAAAAAATAACGGTCCCAGTGATATATAAAAACTTCTAAAAAGTGTGAGTTCTGCCTAATAAAGTAATGTAATCCACGGATGGAGAGTTACTTTAGCTATAAACGCTTTTGAAGTTGATAAAACGTCTACATTATAAATATGGATATTGATAATGAATGATTTCAAAAGCTTACAGTTCGCTTTGGATATGCAAGTGCACTACATTGAGTATGTCCATTCCCTGCACGGTAGGATTCCACTTTCAATGGAAATGAAAGACAAATTAGCTATGGCTTTGACCGTCATTATCGAAGACGAAATCAAGCAGTTAAAGAAGGATATGATCAAACATATCTATGGTGAAATCGATGACGTTAAACAACTAGCGTAAAAAATAAGAGATGTGCTTAACGCTCGGTTAGCAATAGTTCTCATAAAATCACAACATTGATGCACCGACAACGATATGCGATTACCTGTTGGTATAAAATTGTAATTTCCTGAGAGTGCTCGGTAGCCGTCATCGCCAACCGAAGATTCAGCGCTTGCAAGTCAGTCTCGGTAACGGCTAAACCTGACACATTGCAGACGATTTTAAAACGATAAATTATCGCAATATGATGCTTGGATTAAGCTTCTCTATTCTAAGTGAACGCCTGTGCGAAACCGCATGCAGGATGTTGTGGGGTTAGAGAATCTCGGCTACCCGATTAGATTGTTGCTCTATACTCACTAACCAGTCCAATGCAGTTTTACGCTCTTTGAATACTTGTATATTCCATGGGATAGCTCTGGGAATGAGAAAAAGGCATTTTGTAGATTTTTCAGTGACAGAGTTATATGCGACCACAGCCATTGAATTGATTTGGGGTAGTGCAGCTAGAAGTTGTTGAGCTTCAAAGGTATAAGTGTACTGGTGAACCTTATTGATTAACAAATTAAAAGGATGCTTAAGGTGAGTGAGAAGGAATTGATGATATTCGCCAACCATTTCCAAATCCATTACAACATCACTGTCAATTATGACCTCAGCTAAATTAAGCTTGAGTATGGTGATTTCACCAAATGACAACTTATGTATCGACATTAGGCTCTCTCCTTTCATCACGATAATCTAAAATCTTAGCATCAGTATTTATCTCGAATACCTGATGTTCTGTAAATTCCATTCAACACCCTGTTTGTATAATTAAACATTTAATAGCAGTGCCAGTCTATCTTCAAGAGTGCCAATACAATACAGCCTTTCACGAGCATAAATATTGGGTAAAGTTAAACATGCAAATCGATATATTAATGGGGGGCATAAAAAGTGTTTCATTCGGACTATGAGAATAACTGCTGTTGTCCGATACAGTCGATTTCCAATCACAGATTCATCGCTATCTAATCAACCTTACTAACGGCTGGACCTGGCCATTATAATAGTCATACAAAGCCTATAATAATTCAAAGTGATTTTGGCGCTATTTTACTGAAAACGAACCGATGTATTTATGGGGTAGATGGAAAAAATTAATTATATATTTTATTAAAATCAATGATCTGACATAACTATTGAGTATACGTCAGAAAATCAGACCGTTTTAGACTATCGCAGTCCAGCAATCATACTGCAGCCAATAAAAAACAATCCCTGATAGCTCCTTTATTAAGTGTGACATTGTTCAATAGGCATTTTTTTGTCGTGACTTCGCATAAAACACCCACTAATTCTTTGATTTTATTCAAGCAAGAAAAATCATTGCCCACTAAAAAAGGGCATAAAAGAAGGCTGAATATTTAACCTATATCTTATGCCCTTATCCGGACCTAGCTGTTATATCTTTGGCGGATTAAGCCAACTGGTAGGTTATTGCCACCATAGAGCAAGCACCGGGAAGCTGACAAGTAACGTTAAGGCGATGACTTGCAAGCCGATAAAAGGCAACACCGCGCGGAAAATATGCGCCAAGGTTATCTCAGGGGGTGCGACACTTTTTAGGTAGAATGCGGCGGGTCCAAAGGGTGGGGTCAGGAATGATATCTGCATATTCATCGAGAACACTACCCCAAACCAAATCGGATCGTAACCTAGTTGAATAATGATCGGTACGAAGATGGGCATGGTTAGCAATGCTATGCCTACCCAGTCCAAAAACAGCCCCAATAAGAATAGAATCGCCATCATCAACAATAAGATAGACAGAGGACTGCCGTCGCCGAAGTTGAGAATTAAATTCTCTACAAAGCGCATGCCGCCCATCAAGTTGTATACGCCCACTATCATAGTGGCGCCGATGCCAATCCAGATAATCATGCCGCAGGTACGCATAGTCTGCTTGGCGCTTTCACGCATCAGATTCCAGTTGAGCTCGCCGCGCACCCAGGTAGACAAGGCGATTCCTGCTACGCCAACTCCGGCGGCTTCGGTGACAGAGGCAATACCGCCATAGATACTGCCCAATACAGTGAAGGCCACTGCTACAGGTAGTGCGACACCGCGCATCACTTTCCATTTTTCTGCACGACTCATCGACAGTTCTTCGGTATCGGCAATGGGTGCCAGACTTGGATCCAAATAACAGCGTACTAAAACGTAAATGACGTAGAAAGAGGCCAGTAAGAACCCTGGTACAAAAGAGGCGGTAAATAAATCGCCGATAGAGACGTTGGCAATTAAACCATAGATAATCAATACGATAGAGGGGGGTACCATAGTACCCAGGGCTCCACCAGCACAGACTACACCTATGGCGAGGTTGCGGTTATAACCCAGGCGCAACATTTGTGGCAGTGCCAGTAATCCCAGCAATACAGTTTCACCGCCGATGATACCGGACATTGCAGCAAGGAACACAGCGACAACTAAGGTTTGTACTGCAACGCCACCACGTATTTTACCGCCCACTAAGCGCATGGCATTAAACAGGTCTTTGGCAATGCCCGATCTGTCGAGTATGGCGGCCATCAAGACAAACATCGGTACTGCGACAAATACATATGAGGTAGAGAAACTGTAAACTCGGCTAATCAGCAGAGGAGTGGAATGCGGTCCGATCCAAAATATGGCAAAAAACAGTGCAACAATACCTGTCACTATTGCCAGCGGCATGCCGGTGGCTAACAGCGCAAACATAATGCCAAGCATCAGCAGACTACCCCACCCTATGCCAATCGCAGATAAATCAAATAATTCAAACATTCTTGTTGCCTCTGTGATCCGTGATTAGCTTGATTAAGTGCAGCAGGTATTGCACTAGCATCAGCAGCACAACACAAAATAGCGCGGATTTAACCAAAGCAGGTAGAGCGGGATCCCAGGCACTGCCGCTGGTTTCCATGCGAAAGTCACCCCAGGGAGCGAACAGTGCTTTTTGTGCGACGCCGAAAGCTGCCCAAGTTAATACCGACATATATATCAAGCCAAACAAGGCGATAAAAACATCCAGGTAGTAGCGCGTCTCATCTGATACCCAATCGTATAATATTCCGATGCGTATATGACGGTTGCAGGCGAGGCAGTAGTTGCCGGCATACAAAAAAAGGATGGCACAAAATAAGGTAGTGGTCTCGTGTACCCAGATAGTGGGGGCATTAAAGACATAACGCATCACAATTTCAAAGATAATGATGCAGGCACTGACCAGAAATACCGTGCTTAAAATGTCGCCGAATTTGATGATTAACCTGTCGAGGGGAGTAATTGGCTCGTGGTTATCTGAGGCGCGTAGCGCACTGGTTTTTGGGCTATTCATAATTAATCGCCTGTAATCTAACATCTTTGAAGATCGAACGACATCCATGAGTACGGATCTATAAAAGAGCAAGGATAATACGTAAGCATTGAATGCTGGTGCTGTCCGCTCATCCAAAAGTAGGACTTATAAACCGGGATGTTCAACATCCCGGTTGTGTTGCTTATACTATAACTGCAGGCTTATAACATGCCTTTGTCAGCTAGGTACTTAGACAATACGTCAAATACTTTTTGCGCATTAGGAGATTTCTTAGCAAAGATTTCCCATTGACCTTGGGCAATAGCACGGAACTTGTTACGCTCTGTTGCGCTCCAGTCATGAATAGTCACATCACCAGAGGCTTTTGCTTCTGCAACAGCTTTGATGTCATTGTTTTTCAACGTTGTGATCATATTGTTGGCAAAAACTGACACTGAATCGGAAATGATTTTTTGGGTTGCAGCAGGGATTTTATTCCAAGTCTTCTGTGTCATTGAAACTTCGATCACAGGCATTGAATGGAATCCAGGATAAACCGGGTGCTTGGCAATTTTGTGCAGGCCTTGCTGTTGGTTAGTTGAGAAAACCGTGTAATCTGCAGCGTCGATCAAACCTTTGTCAAGAGAGGTGTAAACTTCTGAACCCGGAAGGTTAACTGGCGATGCGCCCGCAGCTGCAAATACTGCCTGAACTAAACCTTCAGGTGCTCTAAGCTTAAGGCCTTTAAGATCGGCTACACCATTAAGGGGAATTTTTGAAACAAAGGCTTCAAGACCTGTGGCAGATGCGCCGAGGAATTGTACACCGTAGGGAGTCAACAACTCTTCATAGAGTTCACGACCGCCACCGTTGTTGATAAAATCAAGCATTTCAGCTGGATCGCCCCAAGCGCCTACCGTGTTACCCAGTAGACCAAAGGCTGGATCTTTACCTGAAAAGTAACCTGTCGCTGTGATGTGACCATCGAGAATACCAGAGCCAACTGCTTCTAACGTTTCAGTGTGCTTTACGATAGAGCCTACTGGAAGCATTTCAATGCTTACCACGCCATTGGTCAGTTTCTCAACGCCATTCGCCCATTGCTGCATGATGACATAATTGGCGTTACCCGCGTTGTCACTTGCCTGGAATTTCAATTCAAATTCAGCAGCAAACGCTGCGCTAGACATCAAGCTGATACCGGCCAGAGAACCTATGACGGTCTTGGAGATAACAGCTGCAGTTTTCGAGATATTTGTTTTAATTATTTTCATTAGTAGCCTCGTTTTTATCTTAGTGTTGCGTTTTTTTAATGCTTGTACCCAATCCTTTAGTTAAAGGGTTTGAGCTATTTGATCCACGACTTGTTGGACCGGATTATTGATTGAAACCGTGATCAAATTCTCTTCTTGATCCGGTTCTTCCAATGCTTCGAACTGACTGTCAATGAGTGACAGCGACATAAAGTGATTTTCACGTGCCGCCATGCGACTGTGTATTTCTGCTCGACTCCCTTTAAGATAGACAAATTTAAGGTTATCAATGTTATTGATAAGCTGTTGTCTATAGGTTTTCTTCAGGGCCGAGCAGGCCAGTACAAACCCTTGTTGCTGCGCGACACGCTGGCTCATTGTCTGGTTTAAAATCGTTAGCCAAGGTGCTCTGTTATCATCGTTAAGTGGCACGCCAGCGCTCATTAGGGATACGTTTTCTGCGGTGTGATAATCATCACCTTCCAAAAAATCCACATCCAGAAAACCGGCTAAATTTTTACCTATTGTGCTCTTTCCACTACCGGCGACGCCCATGACAATAATATACATATAAATTACGAATCCTTACCAAATGATAGCGCTAACATTATTTAACATTTATTGTTTGTTAACTATATTCCAAACAGATTACCTTCTTTAAAGAAGAAAAGTCAAGCAATATGCTAGCGCTAACATATGTTTATTAGAGTGTGTTAGTATGGTGCTCTTTCCACAAAATTATAAAAAAGGCATAGAAGTGAGTAGAGATAACGCTGGCGTTAAGCCTGCCAAAAGCGGTTCACGCGCCAAGGGACGTATCACTTTAAACGATGTGGCAAAAACAGTGGGCGTAAGTGCTATTACAATCTCCAGAGCGCTAAACGATCCGGATAAAGTTAAACCTGTGCTGCGTGCCCGTATTGAGAAGGCTGTCGCAGAGCTTAATTATGTCCCCAATAGAGCGGCTAGATCTCTGGCGGCCGGCAGTACTCAGACTTTGGCTGTAGTAATCCCAACCATATCAAACACAGTATTCAGCAATGTGTTAAAAGGCATTTACGACCAAACTATTGAGCATAATTATGAAGTATTATTTGCCAACACCTATTATTCGCTACAAAACGAAGAGAAGGTGATTTCCAAGTTATTAGCCCAGTATCCCGATGGTATTATTACCACAGGATTAGATATGACCGAGCGCTCAAAGGAGCTTTTACAAGCGGCAAATATTCCACTGGTGCAAATAATGGAAGTGGGCGCAGGTGAGGTTCTGGACATGAATGTCGGCTTTTCTCACTTCGATGCGGGTGCCTCTATGGCGGAGTATTTACTTGCCCAAGGTTATCGTAATATAGGTTTTCTCGGTGCGCAAATGGACTTTAGATCGCAACGCCGTATGCAGGGCTTTTTATCTAAGCTAGCAGACGCCAACTTAGAGACTGATAAGTATCTGATGACCACTACAATCCCATCAAGCGTCAAACTTGGCGGTCATATGATTGCCGATCTATTGTCTGAGCATCCTCAGGTGGACGCGGTATTTTGTAACAACGACGATTTGGCTTACGGTGCAATCTTTGAATGTCAGCGAAGGAAACTGCGTATTCCAGAGCAAATAGCCATCGCTGGTTTTAACGATCTGGATGCATCGGCATCCATTAATCCCTCCCTGACGACAATCAGAACGCCCCTGTATGAAATTGGCAACCGCGCTACAGAGTTATTGATCAATACCTTGAAGCGACGTCCAAACTTGTCGAAAACCTTGGATTTAGGTTTTGAATTAATCGCCCGTGACAGCGCTTAACTGGTACACACAAGCGTCTGTGCAAGTTGCCTGGCACTGTAACTCTCTGACTTAAAGGGTGCTTTGTCAGTCTGCGGGTGTATTAACCAATCGCCGGGCACCACTAATATATTCTTTACAGCTTACTTTTTTACAACTTACAGAGACGCGACTTCAACTATGCATTAGTTTAACGCAGCTAGGGCCCAATTCGGTTCTCGAATCAGCCCTAAACTATACTCACGCCTTAACCTTGGCCATGCTCGGGTCGTACAAGGCTTTGAGGTGTATTTTACAGGGAACCCGCGTGGATGCGATTTCTAGCTCGTATTCACCCTCTTGCAGATAGTGACTATCAACCCCTTTAGCATTGCGCACATAACCGTACCCTATGTTGGCTTTGATTGTATAACCCCAGCCCGCACTGGTGAGATAGCCAACCCGTTCACCGTTGCGATAAATGGTTTCACGTCCCAGTAAAATAATATCCGGATCTTCCACAGTGAAGCAGGCTAAGCGCTTTTGCAGCGGTTCAGCCCTGCGCTGCTCCAGTGCCTGGCGGCCTTTAAAGGCAATATCCGACTTTAGTTTCACCGCCCAGCCCAACCCCGCCTCTTCAGGGGTGCTATCAGGCGTCAGCTCCGCACCCCAGGCGCGGTAACCTTTCTCCAGGCGCAGTGATTCAATGGCGCGATAACCGGCGTTGCGAATTTTATACTCTCGTCCTGCAGTCATGATTGCACGATACACATCAGAGCCCGCCTCTCGCGGCATGTGCAATTCCCAGCCCAGCTCACCGACATAAGTAACCCTCAGTGCTTGTACTTGATGCCCGGCAATGTCAATTATCTGCAAGCTGGCGAAAGGAAAAGCCTCAGCACTCATATCTGTTGCTGTAATCTGGCTCAAAACATGGCGCGCATCCGGGCCCATCAACGACAAGGTAGTCCACTGCTCAGTGATGTCGGTCAGGGTTAACTCAGGTAAATGATCCGGTAAATTGTCGCTGATCCAGCTGTAATCGTGGGTGCGAAAACCGGTGCCAGTGACAATGTAAAATTCATCCTCTGCTATTTTGGCCACCGTCAAGTCACACTCGATGCCACCGCGATCATTCAGCAGCTGCGTATAGACCAGCTTACCTACTTCTCTATCGACATCGTTGGCGCATATCCAGCTTAGTGCATCCCCCGCACCCGTTCCTTTGAGGCTGAATTTGGCAAATGAACTCTGATCAAAAACGACCACTGAATCGCGGGTCGCACTATGCTCCTCTCCCACCGCCTCAAACCAGTTCTGCCGTCCGTACGAGTAGCTATCTTTAGCTTGTATATCGTTAGCTTGCATAGCTTGTGTAGCGAACCAGTTGGGTCTCTCCCAACCGTTTTTAGAGCCGAAACAGGCACCTTGTGCTTGGAGTTCTGGATAGAGTAGCGAGGTCAGGACTCCACGGGCGCTGCTATACTCTTCGTAGGGCCAGCTCATGGTGTAGTGTTTAGAGTATGCCTCCAAGGTGCGGGTGCAGACAAAGTCATCATCATGGTGTACTTTGCTAAAGCGACGAATATCTACCGGCCACAGATCCATAGGTGGCTCACCGGCTATGACCCACTGTGCCAGTGCCTGCCCTGCCCCGCCACCCGAGGCAATGCCGAAGGCGTTAAACCCGGCGCCAACAAAGAAATTTTTCACCTCAGGCGCCTCACCGAGTATAAAGTTACCATCCGGGGTAAAGGATTCGGGACCGTTTGTTAATGTCCTGATCCCTGCGCTCTCCAGTGCCGGCACCCTAAACAACGCCTGCTCCATCAACTGCTCAAAGTGCTGCCAATTTTCATTTAGCAACGAGAAATAGAATTTATCGGGTATGCCTTTGCGCGCCCAGGCGATGGGGTTTGGCTCGTAACCTCCCATCACTAGCCCGCCCACTTCTTCTTTGAAATAGATAAGCCGATCGGGATCGCGCAAGGTAGGTAAGTCACCGGGCACGGGGCTACCTTTTAGCGGCTCTGTCACCATGTACTGATGTTCAACGCTCTGTAAGGGTACGTTGACACCCGCCATACGCCCCACTTCTCTGGCCCACTGACCGCAGCAGTTAACTACTTTTTCACATTTAATCTCACCTTTTTCGGTGCTGACTGACACTACTACGCCGTCGACGACTTTGATCCCGGTTACTTGAGTGTTCTGGTAGAACTTTACCCCGCGCATGCGCGCCCCTTTAGCCAGTGACTGCGTGATATCAGAGGGATTGGCCTGTCCATCGGTGGGTAGAAAAGCAGCTCCGACAATGTCGGACACATCCATTAGCGGCCAGAGTTTTTGCGCTTCACTGGGAGTGAGCAACTCCATCGGCAGGCCGAAACTGTGGGCGGTGGTCGCCTGACGCCTGACCTCGGTCCAGCGGTCTTTATTACAGGCGAGCCGCAGCCCGCCGTTCATTTTCCAGCCTGTCGCTAACCCAGTTTCACACTCGAGATTTTTGTAGATATCCACTGAATTTTTTAACAATTGGGTAATGTTTGCAGAGCTGCGCAATTGTCCGACAAGACCGGCGGCGTGCCAGGTTGAGCCATTGGTTAGCTGCCCACCCTCAAGTACTATCACATCTTTGGCGCCTTCCTTGGCCAAGTGATAAGCGGTACTGCAGCCAATAATACCGCCGCCTATGACGACTATTTGTGCCTGTGTTGGAAATGTCATCGCTGTTATGCTCCTGCTATGTCTACAAATTCTGTATAGGCGCTGTCAAAGCGCCGCAAATTTTCCGCTGTGTATTCTGGGTAATCAAAGTCGATTTTAGTGAATTGTTCAGACACCATGCTCCACATCGCCTCGCGCAGCAGCGAGGCACATTTCATGGCATTGTAACTGCGCCACAGTTTCTCGCTGACCCGCCGCTCGTAGTAGTTTTCCAGTAGCCAGTGCTCTTGCTGTTGGCTCAGATCGTTGTTCGCAGATAGATTAGCCAAGTCAAACAATGGACTGTTGAACCCCGCGTAATCCCAGTCAATCAGCCAGAGTTTTTGCTCTCCATCAATGAAATTGGCAGCTAGCATGTCGTTGTGACAAAAACTAATATTGACTCTGCCGACCGCCGCTTCTAATTGTGCGTTTAACTCCATTAGCTTGTTTAGCTCAGTACAGTAGTGGCTCTGGATCTCCTGAAGGGTCCCCGCGTAATTGCGGTTAACCTGAAAGACCCAAAAGCTCAGGCAGCCAGCCTTAAGGTGTTTGGGTACTTGGTTGTGACAGCTCTTTAACAGCGGCAAGATGCGCTGTAACATGCCCTGGTTGCGAACATCGGCAGCGTTTAATGTATCGCCTTCGATAAAGCGAATCACTAGCACCCCTTTTTCACTGTGGGTTATTTCTGGTGAGATTCCCGCCTGGTATGCAGCGCGACTGGCGTTGAGTTCATTGAAGCGCATAATGCCGTGCTCGGGGATGTCCTCGCCGATTCTGATCACGTAGTCTTCATTTCTGTAACGTACTTTGAAATTAGTATTGGTCAGCCCACCGTCCAGAGGTATTGCCAATACAGGCTCTTGCCAACAACTGAGGTTTTCGGCTAATTTTTTTGCCACTGTTAACATCGGCATTGCCTCGTAGTTACTAAAGTAATTTTTCGGTAAAACGCTAATCCCATCGCTGCGGGCATTTGCAGATAGCTGTACATCACTCAATTCAACCCCAGACGTTGCCGGGTATGCCTGGCTCTGGCGGCGATCAGTCGGTCAGCGATAATGGCGATGGCAGCTATGGAGAGACCTGCAACCATGCCATGACCGGTATCAGCCTTGGTTAGGGCGATGTACACTTCCTGCCCCAAATCACGGGTGCCCACCAGCGCGGTAATCACCAGCATTGAAAGAGCCAGCATAATGGTCTGGTTAATACCCAGCAGAATATCCGGCATCGCCATCGGCAAGCGAATTTTCCACAACAGCTGCGCCTTAGTGCAACCAGAGACAGTGCCAGCCTCGATCAACTGAGGATCTACGCTGCGAATGCCGTGGGCGGTGTAGCGAATCGCCGGGGTGATAGCGTAGAGCACTACGGCGATCATCGCCGAAAAATCCCCGACCCTGAACAACATTACCACTGGTATCAGATAGACAAAGGAGGGCAAGGTTTGCAAGGTGTCTATAATCACTTGCATGATGCGCCAGGAACGTTCACTACCGGCGGCAAAAATGCCTAAAGGAATGCCAATCAGGCCCGCTATAATTACCGAGATGCCACAGAGATAAACGGTGATCATGGCTTTTTGCCACTGCCCTGTAAGCAGGATAAATAACGCCAGTCCCAATACTAACAGGCAAAGCTTCCAGCGCCCCAACTGCCAGCCCAATATCGCCAACAGGCAAATCACCCAGCCCCAGGGCAGCGCGATCAGAAAACGTTTCAGGGGAATTAAAATATTCAGCAACAGTGCGGATTTCACCGCTTCAAAATAGTCAAACATATTAATATTTAACCATTTAACTGCCTCGCTCAATCCAGAGCCTGTGGTCAACTGCAGCGATTCAGGATAGCTCTGTACTGAGGGGATAACAAACCCCAGCAAATACATCACCCCTATCAGCCCCGCGGTGCCCAACAGCCATGCGTGGCGGGCGACAAAACTCGAAGCATGTACCGCTGGTGTCACAGGGGATTTACTGGCAAAAGCCTGACTCAACCTGTCAAGCGCCACCGCCAGCACGACAATGGCTAACCCAGACTCCAACCCCGCGCCAATATCCAGGCGGCGCAGTGAAGTTAGCACGTCGTAGCCCAAACCACCCGCGCCTATCATAGAGGCGATAATCACCATGTTAAGGGACAGCATTATCACTTGGTTGACGCCTATCATCAGTCCTGGCCGAGCACTGGGGATCAATACTTTCCATAGCAACTGGCGAGGTAAGCAGCCCGCCATGCGCCCGAACTCCACCAATTCAGGGGGCACACCCTGCAGTGCCTGCAAGGTAATGCGCACCATAGGTGGCATCGCGTAGATGATAGTGCCCACCATGGCCGCTACTGGACCAAAACCAAACAAAAACAAAATTGGCACAAGGTAGGCAAAAATAGGGATGGTCTGCATCAAATCCAGCAGCGGTGACAGCAGTTTTTCAACCCAGCGGTGACGGTAACTCATGATACCCAGAAACAGGCCGCCGGCGACACCGATGGGCACGGTAATCAATATAGAGGCCAGCGTATCCATGGCACTCTGCCACTGGCCAAACACCGCAAGGTAGCCAAAACAGGCGGCCACTAGCAGCGCCAGTTTAAGGTCTTTTGCACAGTAGCCAAGGGCCGCCACAACAGTAATCACCCCCAACCAGGGCAGGGGCGGCAATAGCTGCACAGCATCGGAACCGACCCCCTGCATCAAGCCGGTGGAGAAAAAACTGCGGGCGATCTGCAGCGGTATGTCCAACAGCCAGGCAATTCCCCGAGTAAGCTCGCGAAAGCTAAACAGCCCGAAGCTGGCATCTTCTACTAACCAGTTCATAAAGGCAGAAATTTCATGGCGCAGTGGCAGTTCCCACTGGCGGGGGAACTTTAGCGACCAACGCGGCAGCCATTCCCGGCCGTATGCGTTTAGCAGCAAAGAAGTCAGAAGTGCCCATAGCCAGAAGGTTTTCCAGTGACAGAGTTTCTGCAACCAAAGGCTATACATTACCGGCCCCTACCAGTAACTCAACAACAGCCGCCCTATCAATTTGTCCGACCCGCTTACCTGTATTATCGACAACGGCATGCGGCAGCTGCGCTTCTGCGGTTACCTTAGTGATGATCTCTTCGATGCGCTGTTGAAAAAGTACTTCGCCCACAAAATGGCTGGCGCTGACGGGCTGCATTACGGCGGCAACACTCAAGACTTTGCCCCTGGGGATATGCCGGGTAAATTCTGCCACATAATCATTTGCCGGTGACAGTACTAGCTCCTCGGGGGTCCCGACCTGAATAACCTGGCCATCTTTCATAATCGCTATCCGATCGGCAAGGCGGATTGCCTCATCAAAATCGTGGGTAATAAAGACAATGGTTTTATTTAGTACCTGCTGCAGGCGTAAAAATTCATCTTGCATCTCGCGACGAATCAGCGGATCAAGTGCCGAGAAAGGCTCGTCGAGAAACCAGAGTTCAGGTTCCACCGCCAACGATCTGGCTATGCCCACCCGCTGCTGCTGTCCACCGGATAACTCGCGGGGATAATTATCGGCCCGGTCACTGAGCCCGACTAGCTCTATCATCTCACGGGCTCGCACCTCCCGTGCCTGTTTAGCCACGCCTTGCACCTCAAGGGGAAAAGCGACGTTGCCCAGTACTGTCAGATGCGGCAGCAGCGCAAAATGTTGAAACACCATGCCCATTTTGTGTCGGCGGATTTCCACCATCTGCGGTTCCGGCATGCGCAGTAAATCTTCACCATCGAATAAGATCTGGCCGGCGCTGGGTTCTATCAGCCGTGACAGGGCGCGCACTAAGGTCGATTTGCCTGAGCCAGAAAGCCCCATAATGACAAAAATTTCGCCCTCATAGATATCGATGTTGACATCCCTTACTGCCCCCACCAGCGAGGCACGCGTCAGAGCCTCGTCATCGCTGGCAGCAATCCCCTGCTCGAGGAATTTTTCGGCATTATCGCCGAACAGTTTCCACACTCCTCGACAGGAGAGTTTGACAGTGTTTGACATACTTAATTTACCTGCAAAAGAATATCAGCCAGTGACGTTTTACAGCACTGGCCAAGGGCATTATTTGATCCACTGCTGCCAGCGAGAAGGGTTTTTATCCATCCAGCTGGAGACAATGTCCTCAAGTTTATTGCCCTCGAGATCAACCTTCGAGATCATCGCCCCCATCTCTGCATTATTGACACTAAAATCACTTATGATCTTGTGCGCACCCGGCCATTTGTCTTTTAACCCAGCCCAGGAAACTTTCCAAATGGGTCCAGTCGGCTTGCCACAGTCATAGGCCATGTCGGCGTTTGATCCCCAACTCGGGTCGCTGTAACACTCCTTAGAGTACGCGGGAAACTTAATCCACTCGCCCTTATACTTGATAGGAGCCCAGTGCGGCGCATAGACCCACAACAGTACCGGCGCCTTGCGTTGGTAGGCAGATTCTAGTTCGGCAAAAAGCGCTGCATCAGTACCTGCGTGCACAACCTCAAAAGGTAAGTCCAGTGCCTCTACCCGCTCGTCATCAAAACCGCCCCAAGTCACTGGTGCCCCAAGATAGCGGCCCATTGGTGCTGTTTCCGGGGTGCTGAATTGCTCAGCACAATTCTTCAGAGCCTTCCAGTCCGGCAGACCCGGGCAGAGATCATTCATATAATCTGGATACCACCACTCCTCGGTGGCTAACATCCCGGATTCTCCCAGGTTTTCAACTTTACCTGTCGCGGTGGCTTCATCCATCGCCTCTCGACCGGTGGTTTCCCAAATTTCCATCGCCACATGCAAGTCACCACTTTTGAGCCCAGCAAACTGTGCAATATAATCAGCCTGTACGTACTGAATGTTATATCCGGCTTTTTTCAATACCTCACCCATGATTTGGGTAGTGATCAGCTGGCCAGTCCAATCGTGCAGTGTCAATTTGATTGGGTCTTTTGATTCAACGGCAGCCTGTGCCGGGAAAGTGCAGGCAAGGCCTAATCCGAGCACAGCAAGTGTATTTTTCCAAGAATTGAGCTTGTTCATGATACCTCCAGAGTTATTTATTTTTTTTTTAAACCTTTGAACTTATCGTTCTTATGTGCGGTATCAACGCATCAAGAGAGTCATTTTTTCGCAGAAAACCCACATAAAGTCAACACAATTACACATATTTTTAATTAAACTGGTGGATTTGTGTTGATTAAAGTCGGTGTTATACTGCCCCTGATTACCGCTAATGACTGAGGAGACCAGTGAAGATGAAGCAACACCGTAGACAAGACGCTATCCTAAGTCTGCTGCAAGCCCGGGGTTCATGTTCCATTATTGAATTAGCCGAAATGCTGGAAGTCTCGGATGAGACCATCAGGCGTAATGTACGACCACTGATCGAAAAAAATTACCTGCAGAAAGTCCATGGCGGTGTGATTCTGGCGCCTCAAGGGGAAGATGAGCAGCCCTTTGGTCGGCGCATGCAAAGTAATGCCGTTGAAAAAGAGCAAATTGCCAATTTGCTAGCGGGCATTATAGACAACGGTGATTCTCTGATGATAGATACGGGCTCAACCACGGCTTATGTCGCCCGCGCACTGCGCGGACACAAAGACCTAAGTGTGGTGACAAACTGTACAGAAATCGCCCGCACACTAGTGATGGGATCGGGCAATCAAGTCCACTTGGCCGGTGGACAACTGCGCAGAGACGATTCAGCCGTTTTTGGCAGCTCGGCATTAACCTTCGTCAGCCAGTTTCAGGTTAAATACGCGATACTCTCGATTGCAGCCATTTCTTTGCAGGGTGAATTTATGGATCACCACATGCTAGAGGCCGAATTTTCACGGGCAATGATCAAGCAGGCACAACAGACAATAATTGTCGCCGACAGCAGCAAGTTTGGCAGCCGCGCCTTGATCCAGGCCTGTTCTTTGCAACAAGTTGATGTTCTCATCAGTAACCAGGCGCCCCCGGCAGACCTCTGTGCCTTGTTAGAGGAATATGAAGTAAAACTGATCTTACCTTAAAACCAGTCAGTAGCTCAGCGCGACAGTGCCGCCTAGGTGCTGTATTAACAGTAGTAGCAGTTTTGTTCAGCGGGATTATCGAATCGCAGATATAAAAAAGTCCCGCCCAATTGCGAGACTTACAAAGTGCTAAAAAATGACCCGCTATTATTTTTTCTTAAGGATTTGAAATAACCACAGCCAATCTAACAAATTCAGCATCCCATTTATTTTTTAACAACAGCATCTTAACAGCTTCTGATCTAATTTCAGAAACCTTCGACAGCTTGCGAAATGGTTTTGTTTTGCACAATAAATCGATAATTTCTGCATGTAATTCTGTTGAATTTTCTCTGCTGGTTATACGGGCTTCTCTGGTTAACTTTCCAAGTTTATCCAAGTCGCTTTGTAGATCCTTTTCTTGTCCACCCTCAGATTCAAACATAATAATCTGCCTCACTCAGGTATATCAAATGGCAATCTTTATAAGATTAAATATAGTTCTATATTTCTTCGAAAATAATGGAAGAAACAGGAATTTTCGACATTCCATACTGACCCATATAGAAATTTAAGACAGATATTGATCACCCTCGCTATACAGTAAATTACCCTCTGAGCTATGTATTTAAACCATTCTTGGACATGCTAAGCATTTACTGCGCTTTGCTTTTTGCACCGTCCTAGGACATCAGAGCTGATTACCCTGTTGTGGGTTGATATTGATTGGGTTAAAAAAGAGATGCGAATATCATGGGCATTAACTCAAGTAAGCAAAGAGCCTGAATCTACTGTGACCGCCAGCGGTACCAGGACAGTTAAGCTGTTGCCAGATACTTTGTTTGCCCTGCAGCAACAAAAGCGGTTTACCTTTTTAGCGGCTGAACAGGTGTTCCATAATGTATAATCTGACAAGCAATGGTTTGCTGATCAGGCTATAAGAACAGCTCTATTGACTCATGCTTTAAAGAAGGCAGGAGTCCGATATAGAACCCCCTATCAGACTCGTCCTACTTATGTTTCTATGAGGCTATCAGCCGGTGAGCCTTTGCCTTGGCTATCTAAGCAGATGGGCATTCTAAGGTTGTTACAACAGCTAAGATCCAGGCTACGTTTATAGCTAGCGCTCAGCCAGATGCCGGGGGTAAAGCATCCAAGATTTTTGTCTGAGTCTAGTGAATAAAAAGACCTTCTAGCACCCATTCCCGTTCATGCTACTAATGAAGGGATGAGTCCTAAGCAGTATGGAAATGGGTATTAGCAGAAGATAACAACTGTTCAGTGAAGCGAAAAATTTCCATAACTCTGGCAGTTTGCGACGCCAGCGTTTTTTTACATTAAGCAGCGACTTGAACCCGATTACGTCCATTTTCTTTTGCTTGATAAAGCGCCTTATCTGCCCTATCAATTAGCTCGGGTAACAATTCAATATCCTTAGAGAAAGCGACCCCAAAAGACGCTGTAACCGGTGAAATTTTTTCGCCTGTTCTTTTGTTGCTTAACGCAATACTGGATAACCTTGCTCTTAATTTTTCCGCAACTTCTTTTGCCTCCTGTACATTGACTCCAAGGCAGAGCAAAGCAAACTCTTCTCCTCCAAATCTAACAGGGATGATAGGTTTTTTACACTCAGCTTTTAGCAGCTTGCCAACAAGCTTCAAGACTTGATCTCCCATAAGGTGGCCATGGGTATCATTGAAAACTTTAAATTTATCAATATCCATCATAATCAAAGAAATTTCTAACTCAGCTTCTTCTTCGACAAATTTCTGATAGACAGATTCAAACAAGCGACGATTACTTAAACCCGTCAATGCATCTGTATTCGCTTCCTCTACGCTCTCTTGTAGCTGTTTTTTAAGAGACTCTATCTCTGTTTGGGCAGAAGACATTTTTACTTGCAATGCATCATTTAGCTGGCACAACGAATTAGCATTCTCAGTTAGTTCACCCAGAATTTGCACATGATTTTCATCTAAATTGGCATCTGACAAGCCGGCCACATTATCGCCTAATGCAGAGAGGTAGATATTACTTTGCGCTGCAGCTTGTCCTATATTTTCAGATAAATCTTCCAATAAAGCGTCTATCGCTATTTGAAATGCATCCCTGTCTTTATGCTCGGTAT
Organism: Oceanospirillaceae bacterium; assembly: GCA_013215505.1. Lineage (GTDB taxonomy): Bacteria > Pseudomonadota > Gammaproteobacteria > Pseudomonadales > Balneatricaceae > Rs1. Next base: position 46,992 of record JABSQZ010000003.1, on the reverse strand, counting down.
CATCTTTTTTAATGATATATTTGAGCAGCAATGTTTCACTCATTTCAGGCGGACAGGTTTTAAATCTATCTAGAATATAGTCAAGTTCGCGATTCAATTCTGGGAAACGCTCAGTGTAATAGCTATACCATAGTGTGAAGTTAAAAGGATTGGGGACAATATTATGCTCGATCATTTTAGGAACCGCTTTGCGCAAAAAAGCAGCGGCTGTATTCGCATCTTCTGTAAAGATCATTTCTAATTCTCTAATATTCTTTAAGTAATATTATAAACATGCCCACTACTCAAGTGAACGAATTCGCGAACTACTAGGTGAATACAACTTGGCGGAGTAACACCACGAAATAACCGCATTCTGTACAGCTATTTAACAAGAGCCGCTGAATTTCAGCAAGAGTCTAAATAGCATACGGTTTTTCTGTGCATTAAGGCGGGATACATAATACTTCACAGTCTGAGCATTTATTGGTCAGGGAGTTTTGAAATAACGTTGCTCTAAACAGGCACAAGAAGGCCCTATTGCGGACGATGAAGATTAAGACTGCTGCCGCTAACTGCAGTAAAATTCAAGCAAAGTGTACGAATTATTCACCCATACAAGGCCCGGCAACCTGCTTAGTATGCTAGTTTCAAGACTCTTATTTGTGTCCGCAACATCTTTTTTTCGAACACCATCGCAGATGGTCTATTATTTGCGCACTTCTCAGGCTAGCTTTGAGCTGAGCTATTTATATTCTTTAACGTGTTTTGAAGGTAGATATTAAAGTATTTAGTTGGTCACCTAATGCTGCCAAATTAACAGAGGACTCTGCTACTTTGTTACCGGATTTAAATGATTCATCGGCAAGCGAAGCTATCCTGACAATACTTTGGTCTATTTCGTTTGCCGCAGCAGATTGTTGTTCAGCCGCGCTGGCAATTTGGATATTCATGTCAGAAATTTCATTAACCGAAGATACTATGGTTCTAAGAGAAAGCTCAGCATTGCCGACTTTTTCAATCGTGCTTTTAGTATTTTCATTACTTTCAGCCATCACTTGAACGGCCTTTTCACTTTGGTTTTGCAGTTCCTCGATCATTTTATTGATTTCTTCAGTCGCCTGTTGGGTACGACTTGCCAGTGTACGAACTTCGTCGGCAACGACGGCAAAACCCCTACCTTGCTCACCCGCTCTAGCGGCTTCAATGGCTGCATTTAAAGCTAATAAATTGGTCTGCGCGGCAATACTTTGTATGACCTCTATGACCGTTCCTATGCGTTGACTCTCGGTTTCTAATTGATTAATAACACTGACTGCTGAGTCGACATTTGACGCTAAAAGCTCAATCGACTCCGTTGTGCTCTGCATTACTATCATTCCCTCTTGCGCCTCAGTGTCAGCTTGCCTGGCTGCAGCGGCTGCATTCTCAGCACTAGAGGCAATATCTTGTACCGTTGCAGACATCTGATTAACCGCCGTTGAAACTTGAGTTATCTCCATATGCTGACTTTCCAGCTGCTGCTTGTTGATATCGGTGATTTCGGACAACTCGAGTGAGGACATATTTACACTTTTCCCCACCTCCTCCACTTGAATAACGGTATGTTTAATTTTATCGACAAAGTTGTTAAATGCGCTGACCAGTACCGTCACCTCATCATTACCTGCGGTGGACAGAGTTTCAGTTAAATCCCCCTCCCCTTGAGAGAGATTAAGCAACGCTGAAGAGGTGCTATTTAGGGGTAGCAAAATACTGCGAGCTATAATATACGAGACGCATAGCAGCAATAGCACTAGAAATAACGACATCCCCAGCGCTATTTTAGCCTGAGAAAAGAAAATCACATCGACATCGTCAATGTATATACCTGAGCCGACGACCCACTCCCAGGGCTGGAAAGCCTTGACATAGGATACTTTCTCGACCGGCTCATCATGGTTGGGTTTGGGCCACAGATACGGGAGTATTCCGCCGTCTGGGTGACTGCGGGCAACTTTGACAATCTCGACAAATAACAGTTTTCCACTGGCATCTTTAACATTGGATACATCTTTGCCATCAAGTTGAGGTTTAATCGGGTGCATGATCACTCGGGGGGCATAATCATTGATCCAAAAATAGTTGTTATCTTCATAGCGCATGCTTTTAACTATTTGGATAGCCTGTTGCTTGGCTTGGTCTTCAGTGATTACACCCGCTTGAAATTGATCATATTGGGCTTTAATTAAACTGTGAGCGGTTTCAACTAAGTTGCGCGTCTGGATACTTTTTTGTGCTAAAAGCTCCTCTTGCAGTTGGGTGAGGTTAGTCGCTGTGATGGAGATAATTGACAAAAAAGCCAGCATTATCAGAAATTGGATTCTGCGAGATATTTTAAATGCTCTTAAAATGTCCATACTGAGTGCCTCTATTGGGATAAACCCAAGTGGGTCTATGTCATAAAAATAGCACTAATCTATCCGTTTTGTATAGATACAAGGGTTTTGATATATACAGGTTAAATCAGGGTGCTGGGTTGGGTAATTCGAATTTTCCTAATCTAACTATAGACTCTCAATTAGAGAAAGCAATTCAGCCTCTTAGCCAATAACGAAAGGTTTAACTTTCTATGCATATTAGATCAGTTTAAAGGGTCTGAGCATGCCTATCAGCTGATGGCTAATACATATTATTTGCTAGGAGATACGCCTGAAACAAACTTAGCCAGATTGAATTTTACGGACGCTATCACTCTGGCATCAGCGAAGGAATAAACCGCACAGTGGCAAAAAGGGATAACATTCCACCTCCCCCCTGCATTGACTTCAATTAGCGCTAAAGTGCGGCATTTTAAGCTATAGTTTAAGGTAGGATTGCTGAACAGCGGGCTTGTTAAGGGCACTTGAAGAAGCCGCTGCAAATTGACAGGATCCATTAGATATTTTCTAATTATTGGGTGGAGGTTAAGATGAAAAATATAGTTTATCTAATTCTACTCATCTATAGCTTCAATTCTGCAGCTGCAACACAAAAAACAGTGCAAGATATCGCGCAACAAACCACACAAATATATGTCGCAGCGATGAAAACTATTTTCGAAAATCAATCAATTATCAACTCTACAGATGCAGACAAATCGCACCTATTCGGGGAAAACTTTATAGCTCAAGTTAAAGCCACCTATGTAACGACTTTCAAAAAAAAATTTCCGAAATCAGATAATATTGTGACCAGAGAAATGTTGCTGTCTATGAAAGTTATAATGGAGACAAACAAAGCCCTTCTTTTGGACAAACAGATAAAGGTCAAAGGGTTTATTCCTGCGATTTTTGCGTTTCAATTATCGCAACGTTTTTCTAATGCGTATTTACCCATGCGGATAAAATTTTCCGGATTTGCAGGTAAACTTTATAATGAGCTCAACAAACCCGACAAATGGGAGCAAGCTGTACTAGAAAAAATAGCCAGTCCCAGTTGGGAAAAGGGCCAAACTCACTTGGAAATCGTTGCCGATGAAGTGCGCTATATGTATCCACTTTACCATGACAAAGGCTGTCTTAGCTGCCATGGAGCAGCAGAGGATAATCTCCTCAATCTAAACCTGCCACCGTCTAAATGGACAAATATAAATATAGCAGGCTTTAAAATGCAGAATTTTAAGCTCAATCAATTAGCAGGAGGGGTCAGCTTCGCCATGGATAAATTGATATTCGAACAATATGATTCTAAGCCAGAGGTCGCTATGCAGCAAAAACTGGTCATGGGCGTATTCGATTATCCCCCTTATATTAAGATAGAAAACAATGGAGACATTAAACAATCCTGGCCACAACACTTTACTGAATCAGTAGAATTTATCGATCTGAAACTGGTTGGGATTCCAAGAAAAAGACTACGAGGCTTTTTACAGAACGGGGCAATTCAATTGGCCTTTCCGATCTATGATATAGCTGAGTTACAGCCAATAGGGAAACCAATTACTTTTGAAATTCCCGGACTGTGTTTCAAAAAGAAAAATTTTATTCCATTTCTCAGTGCAACTCACTTGTGGAAAAATTTGCGCATTGGATTTCCCGGCGGTACAAAACTAGTCAGTGTGCTGAAAAAGTACAATAACAATCCCAATAGCCTAGAAGTTGTTGGTTCAGGCTTATCATCGAGATTGACTGAAATGTTACTCAAAGAACGGTTTGATGCGATATATGTGCAAAATATAAACCAGATATATTCTATCGGTGGAAAGTATTATGACACTATTGCCTGTTCCGGTTTTTATGGCAACCTACAACCGGTCTATGTCGCAGCTCTAAAATATAATTTAGAGTAACTAGTTAAAACCCCCACAAGACTAGATATTAGTTTTATTAAATCTGAGCCTCCACCGGCAACTGAAAAACCGCTTGCCACTAAAGGCTGTAAATAACTTTTTGCTGCCTATTCGCTGAGAATGATTAATGGGTATTGAAGACATAATTTACTTAAGCAACATGTGAACAGGTCCAACACGCCTCTGGCGTACAGGACCTGTCGACAATTTTCTAATGCAAAGTTCAGGTTGTTGTGATTTTCTTTTTCGGATCAAAAAAAGGCTTTTCTACGACTCTGGCCGTGGTTTTTCCGCTAGCTGTCTGTAAGGTAAATTGGCTACCTAGTGCGGTGAACTCTGAGCCCACCATTGCCAGCGCGATATTCTTCTCTAAGCGTGGTGAAAACACCGCGGATGTTACTTTACCCACTGGTTCACCCTGCTTTTCTAACACCCAGAATTTAGTATTTGAATTCGCCATTGCAGGTCCATCAATCACCAGGCCTACCTGTTGACGAGAAACTCCTTTATCACGAATACTTTTAAGTGCCGCTTTGCCAATAAATTCAATATCTGCATCGACATCAACCAGACGGCCGAGCCCCAATTCATAAGGGTTTGTATTGATATCCATATCTGCGTGGTAAGACAACATACCGCCTTCAATACGGCGGATGGTAGAAGTATGACCAGGTTTAAGCCCAAAGGGAGCACCTGCTGACATGATCTTTTCCCACAGTTCATCGCCTTTAGAGCCATCGCGCAGATAAAGCTCATAACCCAGCTCACTCGACCAACCGGTGCGGGAGACGATCAACGGGATACCATCGAGATCATATTCGCGCAGCCAGTAATAGCGAAGATCGGCGATACTCTCGCCCAATAGTGCTTTCATCACTTCTCCGGACTTGGGCCCCTGCAGCTGCAGCGGTGCCACATCAGGTTCACGAATTTGCACATCCAAACCGGAATTCACTGCGACTCCCTGTGCCCAAAGCAGAACATCGCTATCAGCCAGCGAAATCCAAAAGTGATTTTCCGCCAGGCGCAACAAGATTGGGTCGTTGAGAATACCTCCCTGAGCGTTGGTAATGAGTACATATTTACACTGGCCAACTGCAAGTGCGGAAAGATCACGGGGAGTCAGCAACTGGGTGAACTCTGCGGCATCCGGACCGGTTATTTCCACCTGTCGTTCTACTGCAACGTCACAGAGAATTGCATCGTTGACCAAATTCCAAAAATTTTGCACCGGATCTCCAAAATCCCTCGGAATATACATGTGGTTATACACCGAAAATCCCTGTGCACCCCAACGCACAGTAGCGTCGAAATAGGGAGATTTACGAATCTGTGTTCCAAATCCAAATTCTTCTTGTTTGGCCATTTTTATGTCCTATACAGTGTGATTTATAATCCTTGATTTCGCATTTTCCCAACCAGCACAAATAGCTGTTTAGTTATTCAAGTTAGCGAAAGGGCTGACATTTTGAGACGGTGGCTAGAGCATTTAAGCAGACAGTTGCAGTGCTACACTCTTGATTAGTAATACCGATAAATGTTAGTGCCGTTTAAATAATATACAAAGTCGCTGACAATTTAGGACTAAAAGCAACTCCAGAAATATATCAGCGGGCTTCTTTGCAAAAGAAAACAGTCTGTTTGGACTTAAGTTTTAATAATTGGCTTACCGCTAGCCCAGATCATTTTCTGAATTAAAAACGGTTAGTCACTAATCTAGAGACTATCAATCCCGTTTCTTAGCTTCGGCTTATAAAAAATTCTGAGGGGTGGGAATGCGAGAGACTACAGAAGATATCTACGGCAGATAGCGCTACAGGCATCTCCTCAGGGACTCACTCAACTCGTTTGAGTAGTTGCGAAAAATATCGAAGTTACTGTTTAAAACTCAAGCAAAATCGATAGAGCAGTGTAGAGCTATTTTAGTTCAGCTAGCCGAAGCGGTAGCGTTATCCAGAAGCAATGATAAGTTAGCTGGGGTAGATTTAATTTGCTTGGTGACTATGTAGATAAAATAGCGGTCTATACCAATTTCGTCGCTGAGTAATTTCTCTACCAGGCACTGAAAGTCCACCAGGCTTTGGGTGATTATTTTCATTACATAGTCGGAGCCGCCGCCGGTGGCGCTGCACTCTACTATTTCGTCGGTTTTCTGTATATATGCTTCAAAGCGGGCGAAATCTGACTTTTTATGGGTTTTTAAGGAAATAGTCACTATGACTTGAGTCAGATCTATCATCCTATCCAGGTCAATCTCGGCTCTATAGCCTAATACTAGCCCAGCTTTGGTTAACTTTGACATGCGCACCCAACAAGGTGTCGGTGAAAGGTTTACTAGCTCTGCCAAAACTGATTTACTGACTTTTCCGTGTTTTTGTAACGCAGATAAAATACGTATATCTATTGCATCCAAGGCAATTTTTTTCATGCTGTAGTTAACCCTTACACTCAAAATTCAATGATCATAGATTGGATAGTCTGCCAGACTCCTGCAGCAGTATCATTATCCTAACCTTAGCCAGCCAATCGTAAAATCCCGCGCAATCTACAGATTGCAGTTAGAAAAGCAAAATATATTCTGATCAGCATAAGACAAACAATCACTTTACTGCTTGCCCTGCTACGACAATATTTTGCACATTTTGCGCCTGGCCGCGAAGGCTGAATAGCATCTATAACTGAGGATAATGGCAGCTGCGTCAATTGATATTAAGCCTATTTTTTTTATAAACTTAACGAGCTAAAACAACTTAAAAAAGCACAGCCAAAGAACCACACTGTTTATTAATCCCCTTAATTCTGAGCAATTTACCAGTGCAATAACTTGTGTGCCGCAACAGTTGAAGATTCGCCCTATGAAATATCCTCCATGAGTGCATTGCAAGGCCCTCAGTAGCAGAGTTGATCCCAGATCACTGCAGAATCCTTAAATTTTGTATTTTTTCAAAAGCATCATTTTCACCGACAGGTTTTTGATCGGTATTTATGACCAAGCAGAGTCGAAATGAGTGCAGCCCGCTGCATGAAAGCGATACCAGCCCAATCATGCAATACCAGGAAGTTAGTGGCTATTTTGTGATAAGCGTACAGTAACGCTTTTTTTAGGGCCTATATGAATCTTTACTGTTGCACAAATTTAGTTGCTGTTTGCAACAGCATTAGAATCGAGAATTCAACACTGGTCGAGTCATTGATTTGCAGCTACTCAGATAGCCGCTGTTCACAGATTCCAGGCCACTTTCAGGCCATCAAACACCGCTTCTTCAGCGGTTCTGGCCGCAAGGGCATCTCCGATCAAGTGTACTTGGGTAAGGTCATTAATTTCATCGACAAGCGCCGATTGTGGCAGATGTCCCTGGCAGAGAATTAAGGAGTCAATCGCCTGGTACTGCACCGCTTCCCCGCTGGCGGTGTGCTGCATATATACTGTGTCGTCATCGCAACCATAGAGACGCATATAGGGGATCACTACTACCCCGAGCCGGTGCAGAGCTGCCACCATTTCGGTGCGAACATAAGATTGCAGCTGTTCGCCTGCGCAGATACCGTTGACCGCAAGTTGTACCTGGTGGCCATTTTCTGCCAGCGCTCTGGCCAGTCCCATGCCAATCCAGTCGCACATAGAGTCGGCAATTAACACACTGGTGCCGGCTGTAGCGTCCCCACTGAGTAGCTGCCAGCTATTAAGTACCTGCATCGCACCAAAATTTTCAAACTCCGGAATATAGGGCTTGGCGCCAGTTGCAACAATCACTGTGTCGGGCTGTTGCTGTTCTACCAACGCTCTGTCCACTACTGTGTTAGTCAGCAGTTCTACCCCCGCCAGGCTGCACTCTCTGATCAGATTGGTGGCCAGACCACCGAACTCCATACGCCCGGCCAGTTTCTGCGCTAACAACACCTGCCCACCTAACTGTTTGGATTTTTCGTAGAGAGTCACTTTATGACCTGCCTTAGCCGCCACACTGGCGGCCTTCAGTCCCGCTGGCCCGGAACCTACCACCATTACTTGCTTAGCCTTGGCGGTCCTGGGAATTTCACCAAAGCCAAAGTTCAACTCGCGACCGGTTTCCGGATGCTGGATACAAGAAATAGGCAGGCCACGGTGGAAATGCCCGATACAGGCTTGATTACAGCCGATGCAGGCGCGAATATCCTCGAGCAGACCCGCCGCAGCTTTCGCCGGCATTTGTGGATCACAAATCAGCGCCCGGGTCATCCCCACCATGTCGGCCTCTGCGTTGGCCAGTATCATTTCGGCTTCCTGGGGCTGGTTAATACGCCCGGCTACAAACACCGGGATTTGCAGGTTTTCTTTAAAGAGTTTTGCATCGGGTGCCAGATAGGCATTCTCTATGCTCATCGGCGGTACGATATGTACTGCACCACCGAGCGACGCTGAGGTGCCTGCAATCACATTGACAAAATCCAGCTGCGCTGCCAGTTGTTGGCAGGCGGCCAGTGTAGTATCCAGCTGCAGCCCCTGTGTATCCATCTCGCGGCTGGAAATGCGCAGACCTACGGCAAAACTATCACTGGTCGCTTCACGTACCGCAGTGATCACTTCCCTGAGAAAACGCAGCCGGTTTGCATCGCTGCCGCCGTACTGATCCAGACGTTTATTAACTGCGGGGTTAAGGAATTGAGAGGGCAAGTAACCGTGGCTGGCAACTATTTCTACGCCATCTATACCGGCACTTTGCATGCGTTTCGCCGCGGCGCCATAGCCTGCTACAATCTCGGCAATTAGCTGCACCGATGCCTGGCGTGGCATCACATGAAAGCGCTCTTGCGGGACAGCGGAAGCAGAATAGGCCACCCCCGCCAAGCCATCGTCACTCTCCATTATTTCCCGGCCTGGGTGGAACAGCTGAGCAAAGACACTGGCGCCGTGGCTGTGACAGACATCGGCCATTTTACGGTAACCGGCAATGCAACTGTCATCGGTGGCCATCAGTACATGAGAGGAGTAACGTGCGCTTTCATGTACCGCGGCTACTTGCAATACAATCAGTCCGACCCCGCCACGGGCACGGGATTCTTGATAGGCCACATAGGCATCATTGACAGTACCATCGGTGGGCAAGGTGGTATCGTGACCGGTAGACATAATACGGTTGCGGATAGTGACTGGCCCGATGCTGATAGGCGCAAATAAATTCGCCAGTAGCTTCTGATTCATGTTATTCCCTAACTCCTGGCGATACTCGGGTTTCAGTCGAGTGCTTAGTGCAAAGCAGTAATGTGCAATAAAAGCAAAATGTTGTCTAGTTTATTCAAAAGCCAGCAGCCCGGAAAACGCAAAAAACAGATACTTAATCAGCATCTGTTTTTGTTAATAGTCTAAATAAGCGGTTGCCTACACTTTCATGCGACCTCCACTAGGGTCATAGAAAGCGCGCAGTGAAGCCTGCGCTGTAAAGCGAGTCTTGGCGATTTCTATTTCAAACTGTGCATCTTTGATCACATCGGCCGACAGGCCTGCCGCTTCTACGTATCCCATGCCAATCGCCGCACCGACAGCATGGCCATACATACCTGAGGTCAAATAACCGACAATCCGTCCGTCCATGATAATGGGCTCATTGTGATACAACATTGGTTCAGGGTCATTCAGCTTAAACTGCAGCATCCGTCGATTGGGTAACCCCGCGGCCTTGGCCTCGATGAAAGCGCTGCGGCCGATAAAATCGGCGGCATCAGGCTTAGCTGCAAAACCGAGCCCCGCCTGAATCAAGTTATCTGAAGAACCTATATCGTGGCCCCAGTGACGGAAGCCTTTCTCCAGACGCAGACTGTTAACTGCGTGCATTCCGACGTTGCACATTTCAAACTCTGCGCCGGCTTGCTGCAGCGCAGCGAACACTTTAACAGTGTCGGCGGCCTCGGCAAATATTTCCCAGCCCAGCTCGCCAACATATGACAAGCGCTGCAACCAGACTTTCGCCCCCACTATCTTGGCATAGCGGCCGCTGGCAAATAAGAATTGTTGCGGGTCTAAATCTGTATCGACAACTTTTTCCAGCACCGCGCGGGCATTGGGCCCTTGTAGTGCCAGGCAAGAATAGTCGGCACTGATGTCCCGCACTTGCACATCCCCGTGCAAATTTTTCTGTAGATGCCACCAATCGCGGTATACAGAACCAATTCCGGTGGTAATCATATAGCTGTCTTGCGCTGTTCTGGTAGCCGTTATATCTGCCTCTATGCCGCCGCGTTCATTCAGCCACTGGGTGTAGATGACCGCACCTGGTGCAGCCGACATATCTCCCGCGCATACCCACTGCAGGGCTTTTTCTGCATCGGGGCCAGACACTTCAAACTTGCCGAACGAAGAGATATCGTAGATACCGACATTCTCGCGCACCGCCATGTGCTCCCGGGCATAAAAATCAAACCAGTTTTGCCGCTTATAGCTGTAGTTATACTCAGCCTTAGCGCCGTCTCTGGCGAACCAGTTAGCGCGCTCGTAACCCGCCACTTCACCGTGACAGGCACCTTGCTCTTTCAACACATCATGCAGTGGCGACAGTATTTGCCCACGTCCGCTGCTGTATTGATAAAACGGCCAGTGCATGGCGTAAGTATGGCTCAGCGCCTCGGGAATCCGCGCCTCGATATAAGCTTGCTGACGTTGTACAGAATGATGACGTCGCACATCGCAATCCCAGATATCTCCAGGGGGATAGCCGTCGATAATCCAATCAGCCATCAATTTCCCCAACCCTCCGCCGGCGCCAATTCCCTTAGAATTTAAGCCGCAGGCCACATAGAAGTTATCTACTTCAGGGGTAGGGCCCAACAAGTGTAAGTTGTCGGGGGTAAAACTCTCCGGGCCGTTAAAGAATGTGCGAATGCCGGTTTTTTGTAAATCGGGGAAGGTATCCATGCTGTTCATCAGATATTCTTCGATGTGATCTAAATCACAGGGGAATTCGTCAAAGCAGAAGTCTTCAGCTATTTTACTCATCGGGCAGCCGCGGGCGTTGTGCTCAAACCAGCCGACCAGCATCTTGCCGGCATCTTCTTTGAAATACAGACCTTTGTCGAAATCGCGCAGCACCGGGCGCTTGCTCAGGCCATCCATTTCATCTGTCACTACATAATAATGTTCACAGGCATACAGAGGTAAGTCGACGCCAATCTGGGCTGCGATATCCCGCGACCACAAACCACCGGCTAACACGACTGTATCTGCCTTGATAATGCCGCAATCAGTTTGCACCCCGACAGCTTTGCCATTCTCGGTCAGTATCTGCTCTACTTTTACATTTTCAAGAACCTGGGCCCCATGTAACTTAGCCCCTTTGGCCAGGGCCATGGTGGTGTCAATTGGGTTGGTCTGGCCATCTTTTTCAGTGTACAGAGCGCCCAGTATCCCCTCGGTATTTATACCGGGGTAGAGTTCCACCAGGCGAGTGTTATCGATCATCTCCGATTCCACCCCAAAGACACTGGCCATAGATGAAGTGCGCTGTAGTTCTTCAAGGCGCTCTTCAGTTCTCGCCAGTGACAAACTGCCTATTTGCCGATAGCCGGTCGCCTGGCCTGTTTCCTCTTCCAAAGAGGCATAAAGTTCATGGCTATATTTTGCCAGACTGGTTAGATAAGGGGTTGGCCAGAGCAGACTTACCAGGCCTGCAGCATGCCAGGTGGTACCACAAGTTAGCTGCTTGCGCTCTAGTACCACAACGTCTTTTTGCCCTTGTTTGGCAAGATGATAAGCGATGGAACAACCTACAATACCACCGCCGATGATCACCACTTGGGCCTTGGCCGGTATCTGTTTTTTATCTGTCATAGTCAAACCTAATTAGCTGTATCTGGTTATTATTTTGCACACTACTGTCCGTAGTGATATCTGGAAATGCAATAATCTCAGGCTGGTTTCTGAATATTAATCTGCACAACTCGAAAGTAATGACAGGATATTCACACGTAAACACCCGGCTAACAATTGACAATTTTTTAATTACTGGTAAGTTTTGTTACCACTAATCTATCACTTGCTTACAGCCTAGGTAAAAAATAAGCCGCCATGACTAAAACTCTTAACTACAGAAAACTTCCGCCGCTTAAATCGCTTAAAGGTTTTGAGAGCACCGCCAGGCAACTGAGCTTTCGCAAAGCCGCTGCGGAGTTAAACTTGACCCACCCGGCTATCAGCCATCAGATCCAGAGTCTGGAACAAGATCTTGGGGTCAAACTTTTTAACCGGGACAGTCGGCAGATGAGCCTGACTCCTGCAGGTCATCGCTACTACCCTATAGTCAGAGAGGCACTAGAGGCGCTGATTAACGGCAGTGAAACCATCAGACGCAGCGCAAACCCGTCAACATTGAGAGTCCAAACCTATGTATCAACCTCTATTCGCTGGTTAGCACGCAGGTTACCGCGTTTTACAGCACTGCATTCTGAATTAGATTTACAGATAATTTCTTGTATCGAAGAACAAGACTTTAATGAAACTGTGGCAGATATCGGTATCGTTTTCTGTCTTCAGCCACCTCAGCTGCCCTTGTGCTGGAGTCCACTATTCAAGGGCGCACTCATTGCTGTTTGCAGTCCGACACTGATTTCCAACTCTGCTGAGTTACGCCCAGAAGACTTATTAGATTACCCGCTGATAGAAGTTACATCAGAGGTCTGGCAGTGGCATGATTTTTTCAAAGACAGCAACGTCGGCAAACTGCCGAATAGCAGTATCAGCGTCAACAGTACGGTAATGGCGATCGAAATGGCGATCGACGGCGAGGGAATTACCTTAGTTAACGGCCCTTTTGCAGATAGAGAGCTAGCCGCTGGGCGACTCATTCGGCCCACAGCGCACTGCGTAACAGAATTTGGCGAGTGGGGGCTAGTATGCCGGCAGGATATGCGCGAGCAACACAATATTCAGGCCTTCAGCAGCTGGCTGCTAGCGGATTTTGCAGAGCATAAATAAATTATTTAAGTCACTATTAACTGATTTAACCGCTGTCTTTAATTTTCATACACGAACAATTTTTGTCAGTAAAGTATGGATTATTCTTCTGGGGACCTCTACTGTAAAACAGCTCTGATAATCTGTTCATTCCAGGTAATTAACAGACTGCTACAGTAGCCATTTTATCAGCCCATCATTGACCCTATTGAGGTTCTTAAAGATATGTCAGAAAATAAGCCAGCCACCAGCAGCAGCAGCAGTTTTGATCCCTTTGCCAAAGAGCGGGCGCTACGTGCTGAAGCCAGCTCGTGGAAGACTTCAAGTACTACAAAGGCAGAGCACAACGATATACCGGTTATTGATATTGGCCCCTATTTGGCCAGTAACAGCGAGCAGGCATTGGATGATGTCGCCAGACAACTGCGCCACGCCTGTGAGAATGTTGGTTTTTTTACCATTGTTGGCCATCAGGTAAGCACTGAGGTTATCGATAAACAGTTTTCAATGATAAAACGCTTTCACGCGCTCCCGATGCAAGATAAGAAATCCATCGAGATGGATCAAGCTAGTTGGCCGGTTGGCGGCGTAGGATATCTGCCGTTTAAAAATAGAAAGTTACCTTCGCGCGATACTGGCAATCGCAATGAGGCGTTTTTGCTCAAGTCAGATCATAATTTAAACATGGATGACAACCAGTGGTTAGATGACGCTGTGATCCCGGGCTTTCGACAGGCTTCACAAGTGTATGCGGGTGCTATGGTGACTTTAGGAAAGCGACTGTTACCCATATTCGCCAGGGCATTAGATGTACCCAAGGACTTTTTCGACCAGGCATTTGTCGATCCGCTTTTTAGATTGCGCATGACCCACTATCCCTCTGCCGATACATCAGTATCGGATGATGAGTTTGGTATTGCACCTCACGTAGATACCAGCTTTTGCACCATTTTAATCCAGGACCAACCCGGTTTGAGTATTTACAGTGAACAGCGCAAAGTATGGTTAGAAGTGCCTATGCTAAATGGCGCCTTTATCGTTAATACCGGTGAGTTATTAAGGCAGTGGTCTAATGATAGATTTTTGAGTGTGAAACACTTCGTTCACAGTAATACCACTGGAGTCTCCAGGTATTCCATTCCGTTCTTTTTTAATGCTAACTCCGACTACAAAATGCACTGTATCCCCAGTTGCTGTAGCGCCGAAAATCCGCCTAAATACCCGGGGATTTCGTATAACCAAAGTCAAGCTGTGGCCCAGGGAGAATAACCCCTGGCTAGAAGTATGCACAGATCAAAACCACTGCCGCACTGTTGATAACATTTGAGGACATTCTATTTATAGGAGCATGCAAACAAGTCCGCTGCGCCTCTGCCATTCTGCGAATAAAGTACAGCTAAATCAGGTACTTAACTGATATAGCGCCGACCCTATAGACTCTTTAAAACAGCGCTACAGGGTGTAATCAATAATCAGATTATATAATCCCCTTACTGACTGCCGAGGGCGTCATTAATTAATTTTCCATAACTTGCATATGTGGGATTTTGCGCTGAAATAGACCAGTAAAAAAAGAATTGGCATTGTTGTTCAAAGCTAAAATCCTCTAGCCTATCCTGAGAATCTATTTCAGTAGGGCCGGGAATCATGTAAGGATATCGAGATAGAAGCTGCTCTTTTAACCCCAGCTTCCAACTGTAACTTTCCCCTGGATGTTTTTTCGATGTAAGCCCAAGCTGATATTGTAATATATGGCAATTTTCATGCACAAATCTACCCCACTCGAAATCATCATCGCCAATATAACTAGCAAAGTCTTCTTTATAATATTTTTTAGGGTAGAAAATCTTATTGTTTATTACAAAAGGTCGTAACTTAAATACCTTAATATCACTGCTTTTATGTTCCGCATATATTTTTTCTAATTCTTGGTTAAATTCATAATGACTATCAACATCCTTGTTTGCTATCTGCACAATATTATATTTTAACTGACCGCTATATTGATTTATTAAGTTATTTATCTCACTTTCATTCAAACCGCGAGTGGCGCACCCCGTTAACAAAATCAGTGCCAATACTATAATGCATTTCATAAAAGTCCCTTTTATTAATGTCAGCTATTATTTTTGGGGTGTTGTTGCCATATGTGCACTAAACCAACCGATTTGAGTCAATAATATTAAGGGTCCCTTCTTAAAATTTTTCTTATTAGGTTATAGTTACTATCACAAAACATTAATTCTATGTCTATACTCTTTTTATATTTTTATATTTTTATATTTTTATATTTTTATATTTTTATAGAGAGAACCCTGAGTCAGCTACGATCTTTTAGTTACTTGCGCTAAAATTTCTAATCCGCAGTAGTAACCTGACTATAAGCTATTTTTTTTTAGGCCTTTATCCCTTACCCCCTCGATAATCCTCTGTTTGTTTTATTGATCCGAATTTTCGAATTTCTGGCATAAAAAAGCCCCGCTTTATTGCCGGGGCTGGTTCTAGGTAGAAGATGACTAAACTGTAGTGATCAATTAATAATGTAGCACTGATTAGTCTCACTTAAAATTATAATAGTTTATTGCATACCTACAAATTTCTACTTTTAACCTTGCCAATTACCAAGCATCAGCTGTTAAGTATGTATCACATCTATTACCTGTAGACTTGTGTTGAAAGCTCAAATATTATTGCTTTAATTATAAGGGCTCATATACAGAGTATCTATTTCTTCCCTGCTTTTTGGCTTTATACACGGCTTGATCTGCCTGTTGTATAAACATATTTTCGTTTTTGGCACTAAAGCGGCTAGAGGTAATTCCCATACTGGCAGTGAGATAGGGAGCGACCGGTGAATACTGATGCTCAATTTTCGCATCAGCTAAAGCATCGATAATATATGATCCTATTAATGCCGCTCCATCTAATGTTGTATTGGGTAAGATGATGACAAACTCTTCGCCGCCATAACGGGCTAAGGTATCCATAGGGCGTTTTAATTGGGTATTTATAACGGCAGAAAATTGTTTCAGGCATTCATCTCCTCGCTGATGTCCATAGTTATCGTTAAAAGCTTTAAAATTATCAATATCTAAAAAGACCATTGATATTTCTTTGCGCTCTCTGGTGTGGTTTTTCCAGTCTCTTTTCAGGGACTCATTAAAACCACGCCTATTCATAATACCTGTTAGGGCATCTACGTTTGTTAATCGTAACAACTGCCTGTTGACTGTATCTAACTCTTTTTTCATATTAACAATACGTGCCATGGCCTTAATTTTAGCCGCCAGAACCACGCTGTTAATGGGTTTCATTATGTAATCATCGCCACCCGATTCGATGCCTTTTGTTAAATGTGAATCATCAGTACTCGCCGTTAAAAATATGATGGGAATCCAGGATCGTTTTTTGCTTCGAATTAAACGGGTCAACTCAAAACCATTCATCTTGGGCATTTCCACATCCATAAATATTAATTCGATATTTTTTTTATCGAGCATAAGTAGAGCTTGCTCAGCTCCTGAAGCTACATACGGCTGATCTCCTGCATCTGCAATGATGGCGCTGACCATTTTTCTCATCAGTTTTGAATCATCAATCACTAGAATATTCATTATCCAAATAGATCCATAATTAGGAATAATATAGGTTTATATTTTTGCAGTGAGTAACCAACAGACATTCCTATCAATAAGATAAGGCATGTTCAATCTATAGTTTTGTTGTTCTTTTTATCACCGGTAAATTGTTCAGTACGACAGGTAGCGCTGGCATTTTCATTCATTATTGATCCACTGCGCTAAAACAAACTGTTAAAGTGTCCTCGATAACATATAAACATTAGTAGAGCTTTTTACATAACTCAAACCTGAGTTATGTAAATTCGAGCGCCATAGGTAAACAGATCCAGTCTAAGTGCTCTGAAACCTGCTGTGCTTTTGCTCAGACAGTCACTTTAGGGGCAGGCAATAAGCCTAATTTTTCTCTGTGGGTTTACAAACTGCTCCAGCACAAAGGCACACAGCGCCTGTTGAATGGTCAGTTCTCCCCAAGATGCTAGGCAAGATTGCAGCCGCATTGCTAAAGCTCAGTGAAATAATAGGAGTCATGGCAACTAATAACGATAAATACAGAGGATAAAATTTAGCCGCCAATGGGCTTTGTGGATTTCAGTACACAAAGCACCAACAATTACATCCCTCAGCCTCACTGACCACCCCAAGAAGGCAGCGGCCAGCACCTATTTGCCCCCCGTTATCTTAGACGATTCCTGAGCCGCTACGCGCTGTATCGACCGGGCGCTGCTTGGCACATGCCCGCCGATAGCCGCTTTGTCGGTAAGTAGCAATAGGGTCAATCGCCCCACCGCTGCGCATTCTGGCCATTTGCAAGATAGGCTCCACATCTAGATTGTAGGCACTTTTTAAGGTTGCCTGTGCCATCATTGCATCGTTGCCATCTTGATAGCCAGTCAAGTTCTGGCGATTAACCAGCAGCGCTTTAACATAGGCACGCTGCACTTCTGCAGCCGAATAAATCAGGCTTTCGATCGGATCTGTAACATTGTGCGACTGATCTAACATGTAAAAGGGTGCAAATTCTGCCGCATTGTTTTTGATGTCCACTAACTCATTAAACACTAAGAACAACTGGTAGGGGTTGATCGAGCCTGAATCTAAATCATCGTCGCCGTATTTACTGTCATTGAAATGGAAACCGCCGAGCTTACCAAACTGCGCCAGCCGCGAGACAATCATCTCGATGTTGACGTTCGGCGCGTGATGCCCCAAATCTACTAAACACATACAGCGCTCACCGGTTTCTGTAGCAGCCAGGTAGCTACTGCCCCAATCCTGGATCACAGTTGAATAGAACGCAGGTTCAAATATTTTGTGCTCCAGCAACATGCTCCAATCATCCGGCAGCGCCGCATAAATATCTTTGGCACAATCTAAATAGCGGCCAAACGCCTTGGAAAAATGTTGCTGTCCCGGGAAGTTAGAACCATCACCAACCCATACCGTCAATGCTTTAGAGCCGAGTTTTTTACCCAGCTCTATCACCTCGATATTGTGGGCCACCGCCTGTTCGCGCATCGCGCTCTGGCTGTGGGCCATGCTGCCATATTTGTAAGAATGGGGCTGCCCTTGCTGGTCCTGAAAAGTATTGGAATTCATGGCATCAAAACTCAGGCCTAACTGCTGAGTGTATTGCAGCAATTCACTGGGATCTGAGGGGGTATCCCAGGGGATATGTAGCGAGACACTGGGGGTCGCTCTGCCCAACTGCTGAACTACCGCGCAATCGGCCACTTTTTCATAGACGTTGCGTGGCTCTCCTAAACCCGGAAACCGGGCGAATCGCGTACCGCCAGTGCCCAGTCCCCATGAAGGCAGCGCAACCGCAAACTCGCTCGCCTGGGCTGTCAGCTGTTCAATATCGCAATCATTACGCGCCAATTTTTCGCCCAGAGCCTGATAATCACTTTCCAGTGCCGCTATCTGTCCGGCATTGCTATCGTTGATTAGTTGCTGGTCAATTGTCTGTGTTTTTATTGTTGTCATTATTTTACTCTCAGATTATCTGGTGAAGGAAGGCGCGTGACCCGCATCCACATTTAATACATTGCCGGTAGATTTTGCAGACAAGTCAGCGACAAAGAAATACACTCCCTCGGCGATATCCTCCGGGAATACATTGAGCTTTAACAAGCTGCGCTGACGGTAGTGCTCCTCTAAATCATCGGTAGACATGTTATAGGCACTGGCGCGCTCTTCTTTCCACTTACCGCTCCAAATTTTAGAACCGCGCAGCACCGCATCCGGGTTGACTACGTTGGCGCGAATCCCATGGACCGCCCCCTCCAATGCAACACAGCGCGCCAACTGAATCTCGGCGGCCTTGGCGGTGCAGTAAGCGGAGGCATTGGCCGAGGCCACCAGACCATTTTTACTGGCGACAAAGACGATGGATCCGCCCATTTTCTGCACTTTCATCATAGTGTAAGCCGAGCGCGACACCAGGAAATAACCGGTAGATAAAATACTCTGATTGAAATTCCAATCCGACAAGGTGGTTTCATCCAGTGGCGCCGAAGAGGCGATACCGGCGTTGGAGACTAAAATATCCAGGCCACCAAAACTCAGTGCCGCAAAGTCAAAGGCCTGCTGCACTTGCTGCTCATCGGTAACATCCATCTCTATGGCGGTGACTACATCGCGACCATAGATGTTACTAAAGTGCTGCACACTGTCTTGCAGTCCCTGCTTGTCTATATCCGTCAGCACCACGCAGGCACCTTCGCCCAGTAACTTCTCGGCCGTTGCCCTGCCTATGCCACCGGCACCTCCGGTAATCAAGGCGATACGTCCCGCCAGGCTCTTCGGCTTAGGCATGCGCTGTAACTTCGCCTCTTCCAACAGCCAGTACTCTATATTAAAAGCCTCTTGCTCCTCCAGGCCACAGTACTGATCCACGGCGTTAGCATCGCGCATCACGTTGATTGCATTGAGATAGAATTCCCCGGCAATACGGGCGGTGGCCTTGTCTTTGGCAAACGTTAACATACCCACCCCGGGGATCAAATACACCACCGGGTTGGCATCGCGAATCGCCGGGCTGTCAACTTGCTTACAGCGCTCATAGTAAGCAGCATAGTCGGCGCGATAGACAATCAAGTTTTGCTCAAGCGCCTCAATCACTTGCGCTAAATTATCCTGTTGCGGATTATAATCAAGCACTATAGGTTTAATTTTAGTACGCAAAAAATGATCGGGGCAAGATGTTCCCAGAGCCGCTAGCTGGTCTAGCTGCTGGCTATTCACAAACTCCAGAACCTGAGCAGCATCGTTGAAGTGACCAACTTGACGTTGCACTGCGCTGCTCTTGCCGCGAATGACGGGCATTAATTGCACCGCGACTTCACGGCGTTTTTCAGCGCTCAGCGATTTGACACGGGCACCAGCAAATGCCGCCTGTCCCTGAATCTGACTGTCCAGCCAGGCCTGGGCTTTATTAATGATAGCCACTGAGAGTTGATAACAGCTCTTGGCATCGTCCGCCCAGGTAAACAAACCGTGCGCCTCCAGTACCACTCCCTTTAAGTGCGGATTGTTGCTGGCGATCTCTGAGAGCTCTAGCCCCAGCTGGAAACCGGGCTTGCGCCAGGCCAACCAACCTATATCTGCACCAAACACTTGCTCGGTGATCGCCCGTGAATTTTTACAAGCAGCTATCGCGATCACCGCATCCGGGTGCAAATGATCCACGTGGCGGTAGGGGACATAAGCGTGCAGCGGGGTATCTATACTGGCTGCCCGGGTATTGAGGTTAAAGGTGCAGTGAGGTAAATAGGCAACCATCTCATCTTCAAAGGCATCGCCGCGATACAGCCCTTTAAGCTGCTCGAGTTTGTCTAAATACAAGGTAGAAAATCCGTCCAGATTCATACTGCCTATATCGCCCCCCGATCCCTTGACCCAGAGCACTTCAACCGACTCATTAGTTATAGGATCGTTACTCGACACTTTAGCCGAAGTATTTCCCCCACCATAGTTGGTCACTTTAGGGTCAGAGCCCAACAGGTTTGATCGATACACAAGCAGCTCGGGTTCGCTCATTGGCGCCGCTTTTTTGTCATCCCAGGCGGGGATAATTTGTTGGTTAATTTTAGGATCCGACATTAAATGCAACCTCGTTGACTAATCATTATTAAAATACAGTTATGGCGAGCTTCAATGCATCGGGCATCTACTTTGTATAGTGACTGAATTGTAACTCTCGCTCACTTTGAGGGATTGAGTAATGACCTGGGGTCGCTTTTCACTCTATTGGCAATTGTAGATAAAAAAGAAAAGCTATAAAATCCAGGTTACAGAAGCAAAACCTGTCAATTTAAATCAAAATCACTCAAAGACAATCATCAAAATGTACAATAACTTGCACAAACAGTCAACTTCATTCAAATTATTTCATAAAAAGCTTGAAAATGATTTTTTATTCGGTCATATTTGATCAAAGGAGAAGTTATGCACGAACGTGAACGACATAGAATTATTCTCGCAGAGGCCGCGGCTAAACCGGTAGTGACTATCAGTTACCTGGTTGAGCTACTGGATGCCTCTGAGGCAACCATCCGCCGCGACGTTAATTTTTTACACTCCGAAGACAAACTCAGGAGAGTGCGCGGCGGCGCAGAATCGCTACACCCACCCACCTCGACCGGGTTGGCGGGACGGCCATTTGCAATCAGCCAATCAATTAATGCTAAAGCGAAAAAAAGCATCGCCTTGGCCGCAGCGGCACTGTGTAAAGAGGGGGAGTCAATCATCATCGGCGGCGGCTCCACCGCCTTTATGATGGCAGAACACATTAAGCATCTGCAGTTAGATGTGATGACCAACTCTTTTATGATTGCCGACTTCCTGTTAAAGGAGGGGAAATGTAGCGTCACAGTACCCAGCGGTAAAATTTACCGGGAGCAAAATTTAATTCTCAGCCCCTACCCGGAAGACGGCACCAGCCGCTTCTACGCCAGCAAAATGTTTTTTGGCGCTCAGGGTTTAGGCAATCTGGGGGTGATGGAAACAGATCCGCAGATAGTACAGGGCACTACACGTCTGTTAAGACAAACCGAACAGCGAATTTTACTGGTAGACAGCAGTAAGTTCACCTTGAGCAGCAGCATGATCATCTGCTCACTGAACGAGTTAGACACTGTGATCACCGATCAAAGTGTCAGCAACAAGAGTATCAAAATGATAGAAGCTTCAGGCTGTCGACTCATTATTGCAGGAGAGTCGTCAACTTAAAATCCGATGGCGTCTGGTACGCGATCAACAACAATAAATAGAACGGAGACGGACCATGACTTTTAAGAAAGTATTAGCCACCACCGCTGTGGCGCTCGCCATGATGTCGAGCACAGTAAGTGCAGATGAAATAAAAATTGGCCTGGTAGTAAAAGCGCTGGGTATAGGCTTTTTTGAAGCCGCTAATGAGGGTGCTCAAGAGGCAGCCAAAGAGTTAGGCAATGTAAAAGTCATTTACACAGGGCCGACCAGCACTACTGCCGAGGGGCAAATTGAAGTAATCAGTGCACTTATCGCACAAAAGGTTGATGCTATCGCGGTCTCCGCCAACGACACTGATGCTTTGGTGCCTATTCTTAAAAAAGCGCAACAGCGTGGTATTAAGGTTATCTCCTGGGATTCAGGTGTGTCGGCGATGGGTCGTCAAATGCACTTAAACCCGTCCAGTAACCAACTGATCGGCGAAATGAATATCAAACTGGCTGCCGACGCACTCAAAGCTGCCAACATTGCCGGTGGCGATGTCGCTATCCTCAGTGCTACACCTACCTCTACTAACCAGAACATCTGGATTGAAGAGATGAAAAAGGTACTGCCTAATTACAGTAACTTAAATCTGGTGGCGACTGTTTACGGTGATGACTTAGCCGATAAGAGCTACCGTGAAACCTTGGCGCTATTAAAAACTTACCCTGACCTTAAGGCGATTATCGCCCCTACTACTGTGGGTATTTTAGCGGCAGCGCAAGCAGTTAAAGACCAGGGCAAAATAGGCAAAGTCTTTGTCACAGGTTTAGGCCTTCCCTCTGAACTAGCGGGTCACGTCGACTCGGGAGCGGTACATTCTTTCGCGATTTGGAACCCGATAGATTTGGGCTACGCTGCGACTATGATTGCTTACAACTTAGTTAAAGGTAATGGCAGCGACAGCAAAATTGGCATGGGTCGTCTGGGCGATGCACAATTAGATGAAAATGGTGAAGCGGCGATGAGCGAACCTTTTATCTACAATGCTTCAAATGTACACAAGTTTGCTGATATATTCTAAGCACTCGCGCTGCCTGGGTATGCAAAAAGTGACCGGGCAGCGCCTTGATTGTTCAAGAACACTATATATGTAAAAAAACAACTATAAGAAAATACACTATGCCTCAAGTCGCACCTTTTTATTCCCTGCGCGGAATAAGTAAAGCATTTCCCGGGGTCAAAGCCTTAGACAAAGTGCAACTGGATCTCTATCCCGGCGAAGTGATGGCCCTGATCGGTGAAAATGGTGCTGGGAAATCGACCTTAGTTAAAACCATGACCGGAATCTACCAACCTGACTCAGGGGAACTCTGCCTTCAGGGGCAAACAGTATCACTAGCCACACCCGATGCCGCCAGAAGTTTAGGCATCACCGCTATCCACCAAGAGACAGTGTTATTTGATGAGCTGAGTGTTACGGAAAACATTTTTACCGGCCACTATCTGACCCATGGTCCCTTTAAAACCCTCGATTGGAAAGAAATGCGACGCCAGGCGATGCAAATTTTATCTGATATAGAGGCACCTATTGATCCGGATATGCTACTCAGGCATTTAAGTATCGGCCAGCGGCACATGGTCGCTATCGCCAGGGCACTTTCCTTCGACGCAAAAGTGGTCATTTTAGATGAGCCCACCGCAGCGCTGTCGATACACGAGACCCAAGAGCTGTATAAAATCGTCAATAAGCTCAAAGCCTCCGGCTGCGCAATCATGTTTATCAGCCATAAATTCGATGAAGTTTTTGCCATTGCCGATCGCTACACAGTATTCCGCGACGGCTGCTTTGTCGGCCAGGGAAAAATTGACCAGATAGACGAGGCGCAATTGGTCACTATGATGGTGGGTAGAACCGTCGATCAGGTTTACCCTAAACAAAAACTGCCATTGGGAGATGTGATCCTAAAAGCTCAGAACTTTTCCCACCCCACTGAGTTTAACGATATAAATTTTGAACTGCGCAGCGGCGAAATTCTCGGTTTTTACGGCCTGGTTGGCGCCGGACGAACTGAACTTATGCAGGCCATATACGGTGTTTCAGAAAATATAAACGGCACGCTAGAACTGCAGGGCCAGCCCCTGTCAATTCGCTCGCCCGCGGATGCGATTAAGGCCGGTATCGTCTATGTTCCCGAGGAGCGCCAGAGCCAGGGGGTGGTACTTGATCTACCTATTTATCAGAACATCGGCTTACCACAACTCAATCAGATCAATAAAAACGGACTGCTCAACCAGCGCAGTGAATACGCACTGGCTGATACTTACGCACGCCGCCTGTTGGTCAAAGCCCCCGACTGGCACGAACATGTCGGCAATTTGTCCGGGGGCAACCAGCAAAAAGTGGTTATCGCCAAGTGGCTGGCAACCAAACCTAAAGTGATCATTTTAGATGAACCCACTAAGGGCATTGATATCAGCTCGAAAGCGGCGGTACACAGTTTTATGTCTGAATTAGTCGAGCAGGGACTGGCGGTAATCATGATTTCCTCTGAGCTTCCCGAAGTGATGGGCATGTCCGATCGTATTATTGTGATGAGCGAGGGACTGCAAGTGGCGCAGTGGCACAGGGCAGATTTTAATGCAGAAAAAATTGTCAGCGCGGCCAGCGGAGGTCTCAATGAAAAAACTATTCACTAGTCGCGAAGCACTACTGTGCCTGCTGATCTTAGCTATGCTGCTATCGGTGGGTTCTGTCGCCAAAGATTTTTTGAGCTTGAGTAATTTGCTTTCAGCTTATAACGATACTTCTATCCTGATTATCTTAGCGCTGGGGCAAATGCTGGTCATTATTACCCGCTGTATAGACTTATCAGTGGCCGCCAACTTAGCCTTAACCGGTATGGTGGTTGCGATGTTAAACAGTAGCTACCCGGATTTTCCAGTCCCCTTGCTGATGCTATTTGGCATGCTCTTAGGTTTGACCATGGGCATGATCAACGGATTGCTGGTATGGAAATTAGAGATTCCAGCTATCGTAGTCACACTGGGCACTATGAGTATTTACCGGGGCATTATTTTCCTACTCAGTGAAGGCGCCTGGGTCAATGTTCATGAGATGTCCGAAGCATTTATGCATATTCCGCGCAGTTTACATTTAGGGGTGGCACTGCTCTCCTGGCTATCGATTATGGTGGTAGGAATCTTTTATTATTTCTGTCGCTACAGCCGCTCAGGTCGCGAAATTTACGCCGCCGGCAACAGCCCCACCGCAGCTTTTTACACCGGCATTGACGTAGGTCGCAGTCAGTTTATCGCCTTTTCAATTTCAGGGTTGCTGGCGGGGCTCTGTGGTTACTTGTGGGTCTCACGCTATGCAGTCGCCTATGTCGATGTCGCAGCAGGCTTTGAGCTGCAAGTGATATCCGCCTGTGTGATCGGTGGTATCAGCATAATGGGTGGCAGAGGTACCGTGACCGGCTGCGTGCTCGGGGCAGTGTTTATCGGGGTGATCAATAACTCCTTGCCGGTGATTGGCGTCTCACCTTTCTGGCAGATGGCGATCTCCGGAGCTGTGATTGTCCTGGCGGTTATCGCCAGTTCCAAAGCCGAGAAAAAATCTGGGCGCATTATTTTAAAAAGCGCCGCAATTGTGCCATCGCGTTAACAGTGGAATTAGCTTCATGGAAAAAATAACAGAGCAAAAATGGCAACTGTCAAAAGACTGGTTCAAGGCAATCAAACTGCCCTGGGAGTTCTTTTTAATACTGATTACAGCGTTAGTCTTTACCTTGTGTAGTTTCGCATCACCGTACTTTTTAGATGTTTGGAATTTGTCAGATGCCACCTTCAACTTTGTCGAAAAAGCTATAGTAGCACTGCCCCTGGCCATGTTGATCATCTGTCGGGACATCGACCTTTCAATCGCCTCCATCATCGCACTCTCTTCAGTGGCAATGGGCTTCGCAGCCCAATACGGCCTGGGCCTGGAGTTAATTGTGATTATCGGCATCAGTGTCGGGGTACTCTGCGGTTTATTCAATGGCTGGGTGGTGACCCATTTCGATATACCGGCGATCGTTGTCACTATCGGCACTATGAGTTTGTTTCGCGGTATCAGCTATATTCTGCTCGGCGACCAGGTACTTAAAGATTACCCCGATGGTTTTGAATACTTTGGTCAAGGTTATATCTACTGGGTGTTTAGTTTTGAGTTTGCACTGTTTCTGCTAGCCGCAGTGTTTTTTTATGCGCTGCTGCACAAGACCAATTTTGGCCGACGCTGCTACGCGATTGGCAACAACCCAACCGCCGCTTTTTACTCAGGTATCAATGTTAAACGCCATCGGCTGCTGCTGTTTGTCATAGTCGGTGCACTGGCTGGCGTCGCTGCAGTGTTACTGACCTCGCGCCTGGGCAGCACCAGACCGACTATCGCTCTGGGCTGGGAGCTGAGTATCATCACTATGGTGGTTCTGGGCGGGGTCAACATCATGGGTGGTGCCGGGTCTATACCCGGGGTCTTCATCGCGGTGTTTTTGATGGGCATAGTCACCTTTGGTTTAGGTTTATTGAATGTCCCGGGAATAGTGATGTCGATTATCATCGGCGGCATGTTAATTTCCGTGATTGCCACGCCGGTGCTGATCAAAAAATTTAGCCACAGGGGGAGTTAGCCATGCGATACGCTTTTGTCATGCAATTAAAAGCCGGCTGTGAGGAGCAATACCTACAGCGCCACCAGCAAATATGGCCCGAACTGACAGAGTTGTTGAAAAGTTACTCAATCGCTAATTACCAAATTTATTTACAGCCTCAAAGCTTACAGCTATTTGCCTCTTTTGATGCGTCAGAAGACTTTGATCAGCCGGGTCTTAAGCGAGAGCCGTTAATGCAGAAATGGTGGGCGAGCATGGCACCCTATATGCTCACTCAAGGGGCCAGCGATGAGCCCCAGAGTGTCGAACTCTGTGAAATGTTTTTTCTAAATTAACCTCTAATCTCATCTCAGTATAAGACCCAAATACAATGAGCAAAATCAATGTCATCGTCGTTTTAGACATAGGCAAAACCAATCTAAAAATCTGCGCTTTAGCGTTGAACAATGCCCGGCAGCTAGCGGTACTAAAACGGCCGAATGGGGTCTTGCTACAAACACCTTATCCGCAGTTAGACATCGAGGGTATATGGCAGTGGTACTGCGAAAACCTTAAAAACTTAGCACAGCAATACGCCATCAAAAAACTCGCTTTCACCACTCACGGGGCTACCGCAGTCTGCTTGAGCGGTAATGAGATGGCCCTGGGGGTACTAGATTACGAGTCTGACGTATGCAGCGGCGCCGATCTCCAATACAACCTGCAGCGCCCCTCTTATGCGCAGAGTTTAAGTCCTGCGCTAGGTGTGGGTCTTAACCTTGGCAGACAACTGCATTGGCAGCAACAGCAGTTCAGCGAGCAATTTTCCACTGTCGATTGTATTTTGCTGTATCCACAGTACTGGGGCTGGCGCATGAGCGGCATCAAGGTCAGCGAAGTCACCTCCCTGGGCTGTCACACAGATTTATGGAACCCACAGCAAAACCGTTTTTCATCGCTGGTCGATAATATGGGCTGGCGAAAGCTGTTCCCGCCGCTACTGCCCACCGGCCAGTCACTCGGCCCGGTTCTGCCCGCTCTGGCTGCACAATTAGGTTTGAGCGCTGACTGCCAGGTTATCAACGGTATTCACGATAGCAACGCATCCCTGGTTCCCTATATAAAACAGAAACAGCTTCCCTGCACGGTGATTTCTACGGGTACCTGGGTAGTGATAGCTGCTATCGGAGCACCTTTAAACACTCTGCAAGAGCAGCAAGATATGTTGGCAAACGTCAACGCCTTTGGTGAAGCTGTACCCTGCATCAGGTTTATGGGTGGACGAGAGTGGCAGACGCTCTCGACTGAGCAGTCTGCAGGCCCTATCGATCTGAATGCTATTATGCAGCTAGGGATACATGCACTGCCCTGTTTTGCCGATCAGGGCGGGCCATTTAAGCAATTTAAAGGGAAAATTTTAGGGCCTACAGAGCAGTTAAATGACAGCCAGTGCAGTGCACTGGCATCGCTATACTGCGCTTTTGTCACTCACTATTGTCTTGATTTGGTACAGGGAGAGCAGCGCGGAAATATCTATATCGAGGGCAGTTTTGCCGGTAATGACCTGTACCTAAGTTTGTTACAGCAACTTAACCCGCAACAAAAAGTACTGGCCAGCGAGGACAGCACCGGTACGACACTCGGCACTGCGCTATCCGTTAGCGATTGCACTTGGCAAGTTAAATTACCCAGTGCAGCAGTGCCTGTAATGCAGTTAGACACTGATCCACTCGAGTATTACCAGAGCTGGTTAAGCTTAGTGTTAACTCGCCTGCGCAGTTAACTGCTATCTGTGGCGAGAAGATTATTCAACTAACTACGACCTATAGCTGCTGCAGCAGAGAAGTTTTCGAAACAAACAACCTGGTATTTTTGAAAAACAATGACAACAACTTGAGTGCATGATGCCGTTTGGAGGGGATTCACTTACCCGTTATTGAGAACATCGCTGCAATCAAATTTGTCCGCGCAATTTAGCCCAGGCTAACCCCAGGTACTCATGGATGGCACTCTCACTTTTTGCCAGGTTTGCTGCATCGAATTTCACACTGGGACTCTGCCCGGGGCTATTTTTGACTAAGTAATTGGCAGGGGCTGCGACAGGCATCAACCCCTGCTTTTGAAACAGCGCCATTGCTCTTGGCATATGCGCGGCAGAGGTCACCAGTGCAAAGGGAGCATCGCCGACAACGGATTTATTCATTTCAGCTTCATCGTGGGTATCTTTGGCTCTGGGCTCTTTGATGATGTCAGTCTTAGGTACACCCAGTGCTATAGCGACCCTGGCAACAACCTCGGCATTAGGCACAGGATCTGTCCCCCCCCACCCAGAAAAGATCAGTTTGGCATCGGGGTTAGCTTTATAGATGCGCATGCCTTCCATTAAACGAGCCAGAGAGGCAGAGCCTATTTGGCTGGTGACAGCTACCCTTGAATCTGAGGTATGCCCGCTACCTAATACTATTACGAACTTTACCGAGCCTTTATCCAGGTTATAAGCTGGGTAGTGATTTTCCAATGGTGTGATCAATAAGTTCGCAATTGGCGTAGAACTGAGTAAAACTAACATCAACACACCACCAGTCGTCAGCCACTTGCCAAGGCGCTGTCGTTGGCTGAATAACAACAATAACAGCCCGAGAACAGTGATAATCAGCACCATAGGTACTGGCATTAAAATGGCGGCAAACAATTTTTTAAAAATAAACATGTTACTGAGGCCCTGGAAAATAAAGGATATATTATTCAAACAGATGAAGTATACAGCATGCGCTTGAGCATACTAACAAACTTAAAAACTGACCCCTTCGCATTTCGAAAGGCCAAGAAACTGTGGGGCTTTGCCCTGAATAGCAGCCCAGCTGAAGAATATGCAGAAATTTCCTTATTATTGAAAGTTGTAGCCGCCAAATTACTGTTTTACTGTATGTCTATATGCTTACCAATCCACTAAAATTTAAGCTAATTATAATTAATCACTCGGGCACTCTATGTTAGTGGAAGATATAAATTTAGATCTAATCCGACAAGCGGCGATCGCTATTGAATCACTCGCTTGTCGCACCCCTCTAAAGAAATCCATCAATCTTTCGAAACTGTTGCAAAAAAATGTCTACCTGAAAATGGAGACCATGCAGGACACCGGCGCCTTTAAATTAAGGGGCGCCGCCAATGTCATGATGCATTTATCAGCGACGCAAAAAGCCAGCGGCGTGGTGACGGCATCCACCGGTAATCACGGCCGGGCGGTCGCCTATGTGGCGAATACTCTGGGTATTAAAGCCATCGTTTGCATGAGCACCCTAGTGCCGGCCAATAAAATCGCCGCCATTGAACAGCTGGGGGCCGAAGTAGTTATCTGCGGTGATAACCAGGATATTGCAACAGAAAAAGCCTTACAGATAGCTAAGGCGCGGCAGATGCACTTTATCTCGCCCTTTGATGACCCTTATGTGATCGCGGGCCAGGGGACTATCGCCCTGGAAATTTTGCAGCAGCGACCACAAATCGACACTATCGTTACTCAGCTCAGTGGCGGCGGCCTCGCCAGTGGCATTGCGGTTGCAGCGAAAGCACTGCAGCCTGGGATTAAAATTATTGGCGTGTCGCTGGAGCACGGAGCTGCTATGTATGAAAGCATCAAGGCCGGTAAAATAGTCAATGTGCAAGAGCAGCCCAGTGTCGCCGACGCCTTACCCGGCCCTATCCCGGCTGACAACCGTTATACTTTTGATATTTGCCGACGTTTAATCGATGAAATAGTGCTGGTTTCTGAGGCGCAGATTATCGATGCGATGTGCTATAGCCTGAGTAGGGAAAAACTGGTGCTCGAGGGTGGTGGTGCCGCCACTATGGCTATGCTGTTGCACCATAGCCAGATTGAGATGGGAGAGAACATCGCCATTATTTGCAGCGGCGATAATATCGATATCAAGCAGCTACTGGCCTACAACCAACCTTAACATGGGAACTTTTTTGTAATCATCTGCAGCGGCGATAATATCGATATCAAACAGCTACTGGCCAACAATCAACCTTAACATGGGAACTTTTTTGTAATCATCTGCAGCGGTGATACTGTCGATGTAAAACTGCTCCTCGCCTATAGTCTCCACTGACAAAGTCACACTTTTTTGCACTGATGTAGCTCTATACTACTGGCGTATAGAGCTTGAGCAGTCACTTTTACACTGATTCGAGCCCCAGTGATTCAATGAAGTTTGCTGCGGGAATAGCCATTACTTGATCGGCTAATTGTTGCATCGCCAGGTAGTGATCTTTCATTCGCGGATCAGGATTCAGATGATTAAAGTTCTGATGCCTCCAGAAGGCCGTAGCTGCGGCACCATAGGCGGTAAATGCTTGTAGGGCTTTTACTTCAGAAGACTTCAGTTCTATTGTTGCCCGATAGCCCTTTAACAAGCTAGTGGCTTTACTCAGAGAAAAACTCTCTGCTGAGCAACAGCAACCCACCATCATCATGCCGATGTCGAAAACCCGATAGTAATAACTGGCCTCTTCAAAATCCATGATAGTGGCCCGCTGAGCATTTTCACTGACAATAATATTGTTGGTAAAGATGTCACTGTGGATGAGCGCTTTAGGTAAATCAGCATTGATATACCCCTGAATGTAATTGCGGGTCTGCAGCAGCCAGGCATAGAAAGCTGAGTCGGGGGCATAGAGCTTTACTTCATCAAACCTCTGCATCCCATAACTGAGTTCTCTGGGTAGATAATCTGGGGCAGGCAGAGAGTGCAATTTCGCCACTTCAACCCCCAGATAGTGCAACAGCGGATCGGCAAAGTCATCCAGGATGTCACCTTCTATAAATTCCTTGAGGATTACCGCTTTGTTTTTCCATAAACTAATCGATTGGCCATCGCTGGTTTTTAGCGCTTTAGAGCTGGCAAAATTATTGGCCTGCAAATAATCTAATAGAAACACTAACTCTTGGCTTTTTTGCAGTGATTTTTGCTCGCAAACAGTCAGTACGTAATCCCCGGACGGAGTTTTCACCTGGTAATTACTATTTTCCGATCCACCGCTCAGCAGTTTGAAAGAATCAATATTGGCTATCCCATAAGGGGCTAACACGGCAGCTACTTGTGCTGCATTTAAATTTGAGTTCAAAGTCATTGTCCTTTGGTTAACTCCCAGTTGCTTTGCATAGCGTGGATTAAAGCCGGCTCTAAAACCTGGTATTCACACAAATGTACCTTCTGGCTATACTTTTTAGCACTCTCGATGCTGTGATGAGTGGCGGCTAGCGGTAACTCAGCGCCATTCAGAGCCCTGCGAATGGTCTCTGGGAACTTCGCCGGATGCGCCGTTGCCAGCACAACGAGTTTTTCAGTGCCCAGCTGTTCTCTAAGGGTATCGCTGGCGCTTAAGCCGACTGCCGCATGTGGATCCAGTAAATAGCCTTCCCCTGTATAGATTTCTTTGATCAGCGCTAAGGTCTGCTCATCGGTAACGCTGTTTGCTAAGAACCCCTGAGAGTAACTGGCAAAGACTTGGGGATCAAACTGCAGCGTGCCGCTGGCACTAAATTCATCCATCCAGGCTTTGATTCTCTGTGTATCCCCACCGACCTTAAAGTATAAATAGCGCCAGAAATTAAAGGGAATAAGGATGTCTATCGCCGAAGATTGCGTGTTGATAAGTGCTTCTTTGCTAAATTTTCCTGTGGAAAAAATACGCTCTAAGCAGGAATTTTGATTATTGGCGGCCAGCAGATTTTTGATCGGCAACCCCATCTCCCGAGCCAGCGCGCCAGCGCATAAGTTGCCAAAACCACCTGAGGGCACAGACAAGTTAATTTTTTCGCCGATCTGATCTACTACTTGAAAGTAGGCGTAAAAATAGTGCACCGTTTGCATCATCACCCGGCCCCAGTTGATGGAATTGACACTGGAGAGTTGCAATTTTTCCTTGAAATTTTGATTGGCATATAACTTACTGATCACAGCATCTAAATCATCGCCGCCCTCCGGGCAATTGGATACGGCAAAGGGGTGAATATTGGCGTGCTGTAAACTGGTCATTTGCCGCTCTTGCTCTTGCGTGATCATCTCTTTGGGGTAGAGTACCCAGGCATCTAAATTAGATTTTCCCGCGCTGAAATAGGCGGTTGCCGGACCGGTATCTCCGGTAGTGGCGACGATAAGAGTGAGGTGTTGGTCTTTTCGCTGCAAAAAGAAATTCACCAGATTGACTAGAAAAGCTAAGCCTATATCTTTAAATGAGATGGTCGGGCCATGGAATAACTCCATAATATAAGTATTTTTTCTACTTTTTAGCGGGTGCAGCGGAATTATTTCCCGCTTTTCAAAAGGGGCGTAGGCAGTCGTCAAAAGTTGTTTTAATTCAGCGGCTGAAATAATCGATCTGTCGATAAAAAGTGATAGAATTTCAAAAGCTAACTCTAGATAGGTTAAATTTTTCCATTTCTCTAATTGCTCAGCACTAATGGCAGGCAGTGTCTGAGGAACATAGAGGCCGCCATCTGCGGCGAATCCGTCTAGAATTGCAGTTTCAAAATCAACCGGCTCGACGCCACCCTTGTTACTGATATATTTGAGCATAGTTCTCTGTCTCTGTGGATATTAAACTGACTGGTTATTTTTCAGGTACTGGTTGTAAACTGCGCTGGCAATCATGATGTCCTGTACGGCGACGCCGGTCAGGTCGGCAACAGTTATTTGCCGATCGTCGTGACGCTGTAAGTCAGCTGATTGAATGGCGGCTCCCAGCTCTAACACTTGGGACTCAGTGATAGCGCCATCGCATATCGCCCGATACACTTCACCCCGACTGCGACTCTGTGGAATGCTGTCGACGATCACAATATCTGCCAGTTTCAGTATCTGGCTGGATAATTCCTGTTTACTCGCCATATCCGCTCCTACCGCGGTGATATGAGTACCGGCTTGAATGTCTTCAACCTTAAGTAAAGCGCTTTCGCTAGGTGTCGTAGTCACAATCAGATTGCTATTGGCTGCCACTTCCGCCGGGCTGTTGGCAATGTGCACTGTAAATTCACTGCCCAGATCAAGGGCGAATTTTTCACAGTTTTGTCTGTTTCTGCCCCATACCCAGACCATTTTACAAGGATTGTATTGCTGCAGCTGTAACAGTTGTAACTTGGCCTGAATGCCGGTGCCAATAATGCCGATGGCCTGAATTTGTTGCGGTGCAAAATACTTTGCCACCAGCGCGCCTGCAGCTGCTGTGCGGATATCGGTTAGGTATCCCTGATCCAGTAGCACTGCCACTGGCACTCCGGTTTTTTGCGCAAAAAGCAGCATCAGCCCCTGGCTGGATTGCAGACCATACTGTGCATTGTCATAAAAACCCGAGGCGATTTTAATCACAAAGTAATCATCATTTTTTATGTATCCATATTTAATATGGGCTTCCCCTTTAGGCTCGTCAAAGAGTAATTCGCCAACTGGCGGCACTACAGTATTGCCATTACTGTACTGAATGAAACCCTCTTGCATAGCATTGATCATATCGATTTGACCGAGGCTGGATTGTATTTCTTTAAGTTCAATAATAGCGGTCAAAATGTTACTTCCTTATAGCGATGCGCTCACTTAGAGCGGCACAGACAATGTCAATTACAGGTAAAAAATTCCGACTGATTAGCCCAAACGATCGAGAGTAAATCTCTTTTCTCAACGCGTAATAACCTGCCACAAGCGAGCTAACTGTCAGTGGTTAATGTTATCTATTATAGGCAAACATAAGCGTCAGGCGCAGAGAGAAACTAAGGGATTAACCCGCAAAAAATATAAAAAGACAAGAAAACAGCCACGGATTATTTATAAATCAATGCGCCGTTGAGGATAAGTGAATAACGACATTGCTAAGCAGTAAGTTGCCAGCACTGTTTTTGCTGCAGCTTTTTATCTGAAACTCAGCGGCAACCGCGGGCTAATTGTTTCAGATAAGATTAGCGAAGTTTCAGTTTTACAGACACTAGACAGTGATTCCAGCAATTCGTCCAGCTCAGACATAGTTCTGACGCTGACGCGAAAGACGAAGGCTTTTTCACCGGTCACGTTATAGCACTCAGTGATAGATAAGCTGCTGGTAATCATTTGCTTGAATTGTGCTTCTCTACCCGGGATCACATTCGCCTGGACAAAACCGGAAATGGCGTAGCCCAATGCTTCTGGCTCAGTTTTAAGGCTGTAAGCTAAAATGGCCCGCTGTTGTTCCAATTTTTCGATACGCTCTTTTACCGCCGGGGCGGACAAGTGCACCAACTTAGATAGTTCGGAGACTGTGATACGTGAGTTCTCAGATAGAATACGAATAATTTTTTTGTTAATGCTATCCAACGCGATCACCCTGATTAATAAAATCTTATACTTACAACTATTATATACACTCCCCTTAGATCAGTGCCATATAAGAGTTCGGCCTTTTTCAAGCCTCTTTAAGATATTCTTTAGCTCTTTATGGCTGATTAGATTGTTTCATCAATGCTTAATAGCAATCAATTCCCTTATAAATCTGAGGCGACAGCTTGTGAAATTAAATAGACTCATAGCAATCACGGCACTGACTTCTTTCAGCTCAATTTCAGCAGCTGCAGCCACTGAGCCAGTCTATTCTGACTTCCCAATAACATTAAAAGTGTTATTGGGGTGATAAGAAAAGTTCGGTTGCTTACGGCGGACAAACTGCCCGACACTTGCTGCACAATGCACTTAAAAAACTAGCCGCGAAAGGTAACGGAGCCGCTAATCCTGAATTACAGGCACTCATGCAGCAATATTATTGCTGCAACAGATGCGGGGCGACCGATACTTAATCCTGTCAGCAAAGATGGCTTTAGCATCGCAGAGAGTAAAATCGACCAGTTGTCCAAAGACAAAAACCTTGCAGGGAAAGCTTACAAAGGCATAGTCAACGGCTGGCCAGGTAATATGACTTCTGTAGAAGTACTGGCATTTATGCTGAAAAAAGCCTCTGCGGCAGATCGAGGTTTCGATGTCACTAACGGTATGGATTATCCACAATTAATTTCCAAGTTTGTTATGGGCGCCGTCTTTTACAATCAAGCAGTCGATTCATATTTGGATGAGAAGTTAAATGCGGATGTAAAGTCTAACGATAAAGCCTATAAGGAAAATGCTGCATATATCGGTAAAGAGCACATCTGGGATGAGGCCTTTGGTTATTTTGGTGCCCCTGCCAATGCTTTAAATTTACAGGTAGCAACGGCCCATGCAATCGCCAAAGGTAAAAGCCAGGTCTTTTCTGGCAGATAGTAACAACAGCGGCAGTATCGATCTGAGCAGCGAAATGACCTATGCCAATGTTTACTATGCAGCTAGCGCCGATCTTGGCGGAAAGTCCAATTATCTGCACATCATTACCAGAGCTTTAATTGACGGCCGCCAGTTAATCACTAAGGTTAACAGTGAAAAACTCAGCTCCAGGGCGCGCGTACAGCTACTCAGTTACGCTGATATTATTAAAAACAACTGGGAGCTGGTAATTGCCAAGGCCGCTTTTAAATATGCCGGTAGGATCTATTCCTCGATATTAAAACTACAAATCGCTGTAGAGAACAACCAAGATGCGGGCACACTATTCAAGGACTATATACATGTATGGGGTGAACTGAAGGGCTTCAGCATGTCTCTGCAAACCGGTGCTAAAGACTTAGCGGGGCTGGCGGTATCACTGAATCGCTTAATTGGCTTTAGTCCGGTACTGCTCGGTGATACACAAGTAATAGGCATCGACGCTAAAGGGGATTATCTGCAGGGAAACTCTGTTGGTTTGAATGAGTACGCTCTGACCATGCTTAAAGTACAAAAGCTTCTTGCAGATAACTTTGCACTGCTGGCCCGCGATAAGGACCAAATCAGCAAGCTTGCCGCTTTAGCGGAAAAGTTAGGTTCCGGCAATAATACTGAAAACGATTTAGTTTGAGAAAAATTGACTTTAACACCCTTGCTAATTGTACGACAACCCCGTTGGTTGTCGCACTGGGTTAGAGACACTGAGCAGAGTATTGGCAAGGTTTGCTACTTGGTGTTAATAGCAGCGAAACTCTTAAGCCCTATAAGCTATATATCAAAACCCCGATTCCACCACCGATTGGGGTTATCCCTGTCCGCGCTGTAGTCTGCGCGAGACGCCATTCCTTCTGTGATATAGATGACAGGCTCCTCATAGCTGTGATTTTCCCTGATGGCCTCTATGGCCAAAGCCAGTTTGTCTGAGTCTTTAGCTATAGAAAAAGTTAGGATGCGCGTTGGCATTGCAACTGTGCGTTGTATATCCCCGGATTTTGAGTGCTGTTGAGGGCAAAAAAATTGTACCCCTGCAGAAGATTCGAAAGCGACCTTGGTATAGGCTCCGTATGGCAAAGCCACTGCATTTGCGACACTATCACGAACCCGTTGATCATCTCGCTCTGCTAGCTCTACCCGAACAAACCATACCGGTACCAGAGAACAAGTGTTGAGGAGCTGGTTTAGATCTGTACATACATCCTCAATATTATCGATTGAACCTTTAGATTGCATAAATAGTCTCCGTTGAAAACGTTCTGTTTTGTCTTTATTCCAGAGAACTGTACACTTGATAAACTACTAACAATTCGGACTTCATCGAAGTATGACGGCAATACATCGTATGGCAAAAATGGCGGGGGCAATGGCTTCACCAGCCCGACTCAAGATGCTGGAGTTTTTAGCTGATGGTGTGGCACGATCTGCTACTGACTTAGCGATACTGGCTGATGTGCAGGCCAATACCGCAACAACGCATTTACAAGTATTGCTGAAAGTCGATTTAATCAAAGT
Organism: Oceanospirillaceae bacterium; assembly: GCA_013215505.1. Classification (GTDB taxonomy): domain Bacteria; phylum Pseudomonadota; class Gammaproteobacteria; order Pseudomonadales; family Balneatricaceae; genus Rs1. The sequence continues at coordinate 9,535 of JABSQZ010000003.1, read as the reverse complement.
CAAAAAGCAGGGACGCTATAGGTTCTTTCAGATAAGGGATGAAGTAGTCGGTGATATGCTAGAAGTACTAGGCGAGCAGGTCGCTTATCTCAGCCATACGCAGATCCCACCACAAACTGAGATCGCTTTTGCTCGCTCATGCTACGACCATATCGCTGGTTGGCTGGGGGTTAACATCACCCACAGTTTAATTGTGAATCGCTACCTTGAGGAACAGACAAACGGCAATTATTCTCTGACAGCCAATGGCGAAACTTTTTTCAGTGATCTGGGGGTAGACCTGCATAAGGTCAAGAAATCCAGACGCCAATTTGCCCGTGCCTGTTGTGACTGGACTGAAAATAAAAACCACCTGGGCGGTGCTTTAGGTGCCGCGCTTATGGGTAGTTTACAGAACCGGCAATGGATCAGAAAAAACCCGGATTATCGGGAAATATTTATCACTAAAAAAGGTAAGCAGGGCTTAGCTGATTACTTTGACCTAAATTTATAAAGACTTGCTATTTCTCGTCCTAGAGAACATCAAGTCATGGTTTTTTAGCCACATAATCACCTTCCAAGATGCAGTTAACTGATCCAGTGTAACAAAATAATTATTCTGATTTAGTGGCCTTTAATGACCGGCAGACTATCTATAATTTGAGTTCAACGGAGACAGAGTAAAACCTTGAGCGATAACCTGCATATATTGGGATTCAAATCCATTATGTCTCTACGCTCAAGTATCTTTACCTTTCTATATGAATCATTTCAACAATTCTTAATTTGTCCTTTAGCAAGCACTTCCTCGCCAATATTTTGAGAATTCCCAGGCCTCGTAAACTTTTTACACAGCTCTTTGGCCGATGCAAATGAAATACCTGCTTTTTTCCTAATAATCTGAAATGGACCAGATCTATTTTCAGAAACCCATGTACCTGTGATTTGATTATTATTTAGTAAACCTACAAAAACACCTGTGCCTTGGTTGTTCCATATTTTTAGTTCTACTTCTTTTTGTATCAGATGCCCTGTAATAGCCGCTGATGAGCCATGTTCATCAAGCCCAGTCCCTGAAATTTTATTATTATTTTGAATGAGATCCAATTTAAAACTTTCTGTATAAGTCCCATCTTTAGTTTGCCAATTACCACTCCAGCTTCCTGTTACATTGATATCGTTAAACATCTTTCCTTTCTTAAGATCAGCACAACCTGTAATTGAGAGAGTCAATAAGATGACAATTTTTATTAATAAGCTATTTTTCATTACATATCCCAATTATGACTTTAGTAACAAGACCTGATTAATCTATTAACAAGGACATGCAAAGTTCTATGCTCGGAGTAAGCCTTAAGAACATTATGGACGCTCGTCAAACTGAGCTTGTCCCGTGATACGCGCTTATACTAATAAGGGGCCATCTGAGATTTCGTCCAGCAGTCAGCCTTTCCCTGATTCTTTAACATGATCAGATGGATAAAGGGTTTCACGAATTTTTCTCACATCATAGACCTTACTGACTTTAAAACGGTGTAATTTCAGTCCGGTCGCTGCACAGGCAGTGTCCAGTAATTGATCCTGTTTGAGGCTTTTGTCACTTTGCTGAGCCCCAGCATCGAGCTCAACGACTGCAATCACTGATAGATCATCATGCTTGCATAACACATAGTCAAAATGTTGCTGTGATACTCTCTTCAAGGCAGCTGCTGTCTTTCTATTTTGCTGTCCATCTTGTGCTTTTAACACATCCATAGCGCTGACCTTACCAAAAACAATGGCGCGGCCCTGTGAAACCTGGCACAGGAGTCCGTAAAATGATCGCTCTGCATCGGTAAAAAGTGGACCACTTTTCTGCTCGGCTTGAGAGGCGCCTGATTTGGCGTTAGAGCGAATCCAGATAAGGGCAATCAGGGCGACACTAAACATACAAATTAACAGGTAAATATACAAATTTTCCATCAACACACAACCTTAAGCGCTTTATTTTCCAGCACATCATACATTAAAAAGCGTTGTTGGTTCGCGGCTATTATTGGCTGCTCAGTTGGATTAACCCGCAGTGCAATTTCCCCACCGCGGGTTAAGGGCTCTACTTGTATCGAAGCACAGCACAGAGTCCAACCAGAACCGGGGAATGCTCCGATCCGGCGAAAGGTGATCATTGAACCCAAGGTATGAGTACAAACTTGCCCACGTGTCTTTTCTGCAAAAACTCTTTTTGTGCCTGCGCTATTGCAGAAAGGGGAAAAGTTTTGGCTAATAGTGGCCGAATTTCACCTTGTTCAATGTAGCTGATCAGATTTGCAAACACTGGTTCATCCCACAACGTGGCGCCAATCAAGGTGATATCTTTTAGGTACATATCTCGCATATCTAAATTGACCATGGGACCGGCAATAGCACCAGAAGAAACATATCTACCACCCGCTTTTAACAGTTTGAGCATAGTCGGGAAGCCACTTCCAGCTACGTTATCTACCACCAAGTCCACAGACTGCTCGCCTAACTCTGCCAATAAATCAGCGGATCGACAGAACAGCTTATCAGCACCTATTTCTCTTACTAGAGCATGTTTATCTTCGCTGGAAACTGCGATGACTGTCGCACCTCTGCGCTTGGCCAGTTGTACCGTTGCAGAACCTACACCACCAGAGGCTCCAGTGATAAGTACAGTTTCACCGGCCTGCAGCTCAGCCCTGTGCAGCATATTTTCGGAGGTACCATAGGCACAGGGAATAGTACCAAGTTGCGCATCCGTCCAGTCGCAGCTAACAGGAAATACTTCACTGGCCCGAACCTTCACATACTGGGCGAAAGCCCCGTCAAAATCCGACCCCATCCAGATGCTATCCAATGAGCTAAAACCTTGTTCACGGATGCAGGGGCGGACCAGTACCCGCTTGCCTAGCAGATTGCGCCCTACTTCTTCTCCGGCACTGATTACCTGGCCACAACAGTCGGTACCCTGAATAAACGGGAATGGTGTCTGCTTGTTCCAGCCCCCATCTTTGCTCGCAATGCTGGTTTGTTCGCCTGCGATATCATTGGTGGATTCAGTGATCGACGAAGAATACCAGCCAAGTCTGGTATTGATCTCGGTATTATTGACACCGGCTGCCAGTACTTTAATCAGCACTTCATCCACGCTTATTTGCGGAATTGGCACATCTGTATAGAGCAGTTTTTCGTAGCCACCGTTGCCGGTTGTGACAATCGCTTTCATTAATTTATCTGTCATTATTTTTCTTCCTGGAACTTAGATATGACTGTTCTCAGACATATACGAACAGCTCCTGTGAACTGATTTAATATCGATTTTTATAGGTAAAACTTTACCTGCAGTCAGATTGTTTGTCCTGTTAACCTTAGTCTCAGGCCGTTAATCACACATGTCGTGTCGTTTTCAAAACAGAGAAGCACTACCGGTAAGACATGATTCACCCTAAAATAGGGCTAAGCTAATGCTCTTCGATGGTCTTCTTTAAAGACCGAATTAGCATCGTGCAATATCTGGCAGTCAGTTCTGATCTTGCATTCTGGTTTTTACTAATAACAATTAAATGTAGGGGAACGGCTATGAACAAAGAACAGCAATTACGGGTCGATCTGGCGGCGGCGTTTCGTCTTATCTACCAGATGGACATGCATGAATCAGTGGCCAACCATCTCAGTGCAGCAATCTCAGAGGATGGCAAAAAATTTATCATGAACCGTCGCTGGATGCATTTTTCCAATGTCACCGCCAGTAACCTTCAAGCCCTCGACAGTGATGACGACAGCATAATGTCCACGGATCAGGCACCCGATCCCTCTGCATGGACTATCCACGGTAATGTGCATCGAAAATACCCCACGGCACGGGTAGTGCTGCATTTACACACTACTTATGCGACAACGCTGTCGACACTGAAAGACCCACGTATTTTGCCACTGGATAATAATACCGCCCGGTTTTACAATCGTATCGCCTATGATACTAATTACGGTGGAATCGCCAACTCAGAGGTCGAAGGTAAACGTATCTCTGACAGCTTTGCAGGAAAGCAGGCACTGATGATGGGCAATCACGGTATCACTGTGGTCGGAGAAACAGTTGCCGAGGCATTTGAGTCTTTGTACTACCTGGAGAAGGCCTGCAAAACCATGGTACTGGCGTATTCCACCGGACAGCCGCTGAATGTATTGCCGGATCAACTCGCCGAGCAGACAGCTGCCAGCTGGGATGAATTCAGTGGTGCAGCAGAGGCTCATTTTGAGCAGCTAAAAGCCATGCTGGATAAAACGAATCCAGACTATCGGGATTAACCTGGCTGATGCAAGCATTGCTTGTGCGGCAGAACTAGTTCTAGCGCACAAGCAAATAGATTTTATGCAGCTAGTAATGACGGAATCCAGGCAGCTTATACCGATCAAAATGCAATGTTGTAAGTATTTTGAAGAAAAAGGGGGCTGCTAACAACTCTGCATATTGAGAGTGGCCTCCCATTAACAAACATATGAATTACTCAATTTTATAAGCAAATAGAAACAAGTATGGTTATTGGTTGATAAAACGCTCAATGATTTGACTGATAGCCCCCTCTTTTTTCATTTGCCGCAATATTTCATCGACTTTCAAACGAAAATCTTGCCGATAGGGAAATTGCTCAGTCGCAGCGCTATAACCTAAATAACCCCATTGCTCAGATATCACAGCGCCAAACTTTAGCGACGCCGTATTGGATTTCAGACGTTGCGGGTTTTGCAACTGCTTTAGTGCCCATTGAATTGTCAGCTTGGAATTCACATAACAGTCAATGCGATTGAGCAACAGCATACGCAGCCCATGCTCTGTACTTTTTGTTTGTGTTAGGGATATTTTCCCCAACTTTACAGCGTCGAAAAACTCTGGACCTGGGGCTAAAAATCCTCGGTTAGTGGCTATCCTCAAACCAAAATAATCAGTGGGCCAACGGTTGCGTGCAACTTTAAAGATAGCTTCATTACAAGTAACCAGTACTGTTTCTAGTAGGATAGGCTCTGAGTAGACTTCCATATAAGGGCGGCTCTTCGGCCAGTAATAAGGAGGAAATATCGCCAGTCTTTTTCCTTGCTTAATATATGTGAGGCCGCGCTTCCAGGGCATCATACTGATAGTAACCTGATATTCCGGAAGCTGATCGAATACAGCTTTTAGGATGTCGACATAGACGCCTTTGGCAACCCCATGCTCGATAAAAGAGTAAGGTGGGTAACTATCATCGCCGATGATGACTACTGTCTGAGCACCACGAACCTGCAAGCTATACAACAGCAAGAACTGTAGCGAACATAATAGGATAACCTTGCAGATGCCTCTCATACTCACCTCGGGCTATTGGACTAAACATTATACAACCTGGACAGAATAAATTTAGTCTAAAAAACACATTCCAGCTATTCTTCGTCTACTCTGTCACTTATATTTGTGTCTAGTACTGCTAATACTCCTGCATTCAAGAAAGTGCAGGCAGTCAAGTTTGAATAAACCCAGCCCAATGCAGCAAACAAACGGAGTTAGCAACAATGATTAGCCACATAGTTCTACTTAAATGTCGTGCGGATATTGCTGAGCAGCAATTGAATACAATGTTTTGTGCACTCAATGATTTAGTCGATAAAATCCCTGGTTTACAAAGCTGTACTAGCGGCAGTAACTGCAGTCCCGAAGCTATCAATAGAGGCTACAATCATGCTTTTTACATGCAATTTTGCAGTGAACAATCCCGTGATGCCTATTTATCTCACCCAGAGCACGAAAAAGTAAAACTGCTGATTGCCGATGTCCTGGAAAATACTGAGGACAATGTACTGGTTGTGGATTTTTAGCTTCTATAGCTCTGTCACTATTACTGACAGAAGCAACAGCTAAACCTGATTTGCTGAGCGGTAGATGCACAAATGTCTTGCGATTCTGCGGTATGCTAAGGCCGAGTTAGCAGCTACAACGAGAGCCGCCAATAGGGCTGTTCACCAAAATATTGTGCCAGATAATCAACCAGACTTCTGACCCGGTGAGATAAATGCCTATTTTGCGGGTAGATAGCATAAACAGGCACTTCAATATCAGTGAGATATTCGTTCAGTAAGGGCGTTAACTGCCCCAGACGCATGGCCTTATAACAGATGAAATCGGGGGTGTAGATTAAGCCTACTCCGTCAATCGCCGCTTGCAGCAGAAAATTACCGTTGTTTGCTGTAATGGCTGTCGGCAGTTTGATGGTAAATAGTTGCCCTTGCTTATCTCTAAACTGCCAGTTTTCAGGAGCCCCGCGATAGTACAATTTAACATGGCCGCTGCTTAAATCTTCTGGCTGCTGAGGGGTGCCTCGGACTTTAAGATAACCGGGACTCGCTGCCAGTAGAAAGCGATTACTGGTCAACTTCCTGGCAATCAGGCTCGAATCTTGAAGATTTGAAATCCGAATAGCCAGATCAAAACCATCTTCAATTAAGTCTATTTTACGGTCATTAAAATCCACATCAAAATATATGTCCGGGTGTAATTCATTGAATTTACGTAACGCTGGCCCCAAATGGTCTAAACCGAAAGACAGTGGCGCAGCAATCTTAATCAGTCCTGACAATGCACAATTATCATGCCGCAGACCCGATTCAATTTCTGCTATATCATCGATAATCCGCAAACAGTGTTGATAATAGCTCTTGCCATTATCGGTTAAAGTTTGTGTTCTGGTGGTACGGGTTAATAAAGTGACTGCCAAGCGCCTCTCCAGATCTGACAGACGGCGGCTGATGGCAGACTTAACTGTATTTAATTGATCAGCGGCTTTGGTAATACTACCCGCTTCAACAATACGTACAAAAGTTTGCATATCTTCAATTTGATTCATCCATTGTGCCTACTTAAAAAACTCATCATTGTTCTCAGATACAGAACTATAAGTTCGAACTCTAAGTCTTTATCTATTTTTCGTCAACGGTAAAATGGCCGCATATACAAACAAGACGACTAACAGTTAACAGGAAATAATCATTATGAGCACAACTAACATCCTAAAAATTAATTCCAGCAGCCGCTTTAACGGATCTGTTACCCGTCAACTTACGGAATTGGTAATCCAGCACATCGTGGGCTCTTCTACCGCTCCCAAAGCAGAAGGCAATATCATTGACCGGGACCTGGCAACTGGCTTACCTTTTTACGATGAAACATGGATAGGGGCTAATTTCACAGCCGCAGATGAGCGCAGTGATGAACAGCGAGAAGCGTTAAAGTTATCAGATCAATTGATAGATGAAATACAGCAATCTGAACATATAGTGATTGCTACACCTATCTACAATTTCAGCCTTCCCGCCGTTTTAAAAGCTTGGGTCGATTTGATTGCCAGAGCCAAAGTAACATTTAAATACACAGAAAATGGCCCGGTTGGCTTATTAAAAAATAAGAAGGCTTATTTAGTAATGGCCTCTGGCGGAGTTCCGATCGGCAGTGAATCAGATTTTGCCTCTCACTTCTTAAAGTACTTTCTAGCTTTTGTCGGCATTACTGATGTCACTATTATCGATGCTTCGAAAGTTAATATGGACGGCAGTAGTGAGGAAATAACTGCAGCGATTAACTCGCAAATGCAGCAACTGGCTGCTGCATAACAACACTGTCCGGTAACTGAAATAGAGCTTTATGGGAACAACCAGAGAAGTTAAGCAAATTGTTAGCGGCATAGCGACCACTGATGGCGATGGAATGCCATTAACCCGCGTGATTGGTTGTGCTTATCTGCAAATGCTCGACCCCTTTATCCTCTTTGATATATTCGACTGTGATAATGCTCAAGAGTATATCGGTGGATTCCCGGCTCACCCACATCGAGGTATCGAAACTGTCACCTATATGCTCAATGGCAAAATGAGCCACTGTGACAGCAGGGGACATAGCTCTGTAGTGGCCGCTGGCGATGTGCAGTGGGTGACCGCTGGAAAAGGTGTTATTCATTCTGAAATGCCGCTACAGACCAGCGGATTAATGAAGGGCTTAATGCTTTGGGTGAACTTACCTGCTGCACAGAAGATGATCGATCCTAAATATCAGCTAGCCGAAGCTGCTAACATCCCGGAGGAAAATAGAGGCAATCAGTGCAGGCTTAAAGTGATTGCAGGTACAACGACTCTAGGCACTAAAGGAATTATCAAAGACAACAGCGTGAAGCCGATATTCTGGGACATTCAACTACTGGTAAATAGCTGTTTTATTGAGCATATACCCGGGCAACATACGGCGTTTGTCTATGTCATAAGTGGCCATGTTAATGTAGGCAAACAACAGACTACGCTATCAGCAGGGCAATTAGCCGTGCTGTCTACCGGGGACAAAATTCAACTGACCAGTAGTGATAGTGCCCATTTTCTGTTAGTCGCTGGTCAACCATTAAATGAGCCCGTAGAGCGTGCAGGGCCATTCGTAATGAACACTAAGAAACAACTTAATCAAGCTATTGATGATTATCAAAAGGGACAGTTTATTTAAATCCGCAGCCGACTTTGGACTAAAAGCTAAAACAAAGTTAGCAGGTTGGGCGATTAAGCCCAACTATCCAAACGACTACAGATCCCGCAATGCGCATGCATACTCAAACGGCTAGGACTTTACGTACGCTTGCTTCCACTGATCATAATCAGACACAACTTGATTGATAAGTTCACTATCAAACGCTCGTAAACCACTGAGCAGCATTATTTTTTCTCCTTTGCCTACTACATCACCGTCCACTTTAAAGCAGAATTGTAAAATAGCGCGCCCCCGTTTTCCGGTAACTTCCAGGCGTGTTTCAGTAATCTCCAGGCTAGGGTTTGAAAAATCCAAACGCTCTAATTCAATCGACATACTCTGATAAATTACCAGCGGGCGAGCAGGATTAATCATGACATTCTCCTGCTCCATCAGTGGTACTAATATGTGCGGGAAAGTATGCCCGGAAAACTCAACATAACGTTGCGCCAAGTTACTGGCAAATTCACTATCTGGACAAATATCACCACTGCGCTGGATTGACATATACTCTTTGTCATTCGCATCGGTAACTTTAATATTTTGTACATCCGAGTTAGAAAAGTTTATTGCGATATCTTCAGTGACCATGCCACTAAAGGTAAACTGCATCCTTTGGCTGACGCCAAGTTTAGCCAGTGATAAAGAAAATAGCAGATCGCCGGGGATGCAAAATTTCTTTCCATCTGCATCGTGTAACGGATTAAAATCACCGGCAATATCTTTGGCGAAATGACTGCCTTGTTCGCGGGTAAAAACTAAACCATCATCGGCAGTAGCAGTGTAATATTTCGACAAATTCATATCAGTTTCAGTCTTCTAAGTGAGTTATCAATAATGCCTATACTGGCAATATCTGCAGAGTCCGTCTATTTTACGCGAGTTTGAACATATATATCATTAAGTTGTATGGTTATTTAGTGTTTAGGTAGTAGATAGGGGATGGAGTCGGATTAACTGGGGTTGAAGATTTGTTACTAGCAGCCGATGAAAGGTCGAGTAGCCAGCCTTGAGCGTATAAAA
>JABSQZ010000027.1 GCA_013215505.1 Oceanospirillaceae bacterium | reverse complement strand
GTTGGATGTTGGAAGTTGGAAGTTGGAAGTTGGAAGTTGGAAGTTGGAAGTTGGAAGGATGATTCTACTTAGGGAGTTATAAAAAATGTATGTGTAAATATAGCGGATTATCAGGTCGATCCAAGTGAAGACAACCCACTATATTTTCCGTTTCAATACCTAATCAAAATGGTCGAGTTTAGCGGCTCAATATTTGATTGATGCCAAAGAACATGATCAGAGAGCCAAAAACAGATTCTAGATAAACTTTAATGTTTTTGTAAAACGCTGAGGCCTTTGGAGTAGACAAAAACAATACGACACAAGTAAACCAGGTGGCCGCCACTAGCAATACAACGAGAACCATTAATGACAACAACGCGTAAGACGCATCCACCGGAGCGACAGCTGTTAAAGCTGAGGCATAGAAAATGGCGGCTTTAGGGTTGGCGACTGTTGCTGAAAAACCTTTAATAAAGCTAGCCAATACCCCGGGAGTAGCTGTATCTACCGCAGAGGCCATCGGTGTTCTGGCCTTTCGTAACATACGAAATCCCATATATATAAGGTAAGACCCGCCAATAACTTTAAATGCAATAAAGAGTGTCGGAAAAAGTATAAACAAGGTGCCCACACCAAACAAAGCTGCTGCCGCCCAAATACCGTTACCTAAAACAACACCTGCTGCCACAGCACCCGCTTGTTTTCGGGTTGACGCGACTGCTGCATGCGTTACAGCAATAAAGTCCGGGCCTGGACTCATGACACCCAGTGCCGCAATACCCGCTAAAGTTAACAACGTGACGCTGATATCCATACTTACTCCTAAATACTAATGCCCTAGAAAACGGTCAATATATCTGCCTAAACAGAGCTACCAAGTAGCAACCACCCAAGGTTTATGAATGTAATTCGAATGCTTTTTAGCATTTGACCTAGACTATACTGCCTCACAACCCGTTACAACGATAAATATCATTAAATGCCTTACCAGCTCAGTTTGGCAAAATAGTGCAGCCTGAATTATTAGCAGAGTTTCAAGTGGTAGGATTTATCGCCACGATGCTTGATTAAAGAAGGAATAAAGAAGCCCTTAAATAGCCAATCACTTAAGACTTTCGAGGCAATAATAGAACAGTTGCAATTCGATTATTAACAGCGAAATTCATATCTTGCCCGGGTTCACATTTTTAGGTAACTTAAGATAAATGTCGCTACTCAGATAGTGCTAAGGGTTTAAAGCACCTGTATTTAGATGAAGACTGTGCTCTGGTAATAAATCGTTCACAGTCGTTGCTACAATTAGCCTAACAATGACTGATGTATTGCTACGCTAGCGTGAGCAAAAGCCAGACCAGATACTACCATTGAATCGCTTGTTAATAATGCCAGCTCGCATGCTGCCAATCGCCAAACCTGGTTTTGCGGTGATTTATGCTGGAGCGATCCTGGGTTTGAAGTTAATTTGTATATAGCAGCAGAGCTAAAAGCAGTTACTTCTGCATAGATTGGTTTATCCAAGTTCTAACAAGAAACAGCCAATCCAAAGACTGTTTTTATCGCAGATAAGACCTTGAGTAAATCCATAGACCCATGGTTAGTTAAAAGTTCATTTTCGAATAAACCGGTTAATTAGAGACTATTAAAGATGCCTGTTAACTCCGACAAACCAAAAAAGCTGCCCAGATACAGTGCCATTCTAATTGCAATAATATTTTTAGCATATGGATTAATACGACTGGGAGTTGGCACTGCCTTGCTTGGGCAAGAGCTTGGTATGATTGACTTTGTGGCTTTTCAACAGCCGCTAAAAGAAGTCGGTGATTTCTTAAGTAAAATGAGCCACGCAACGCTTATCCCCGTTTCTGTGGCCGGATATTTGAGCTTTATTGCGCTGATGGGAGCCACTTTAAGTGTAGGCGCTATAGGTTCTCTACAAAACAAACCCTTCGGCATAAGGTTTATTGGCATATTTTTAGTGATGTATGCCTTACTGTTTATCACCTTCCAAACCATAAACCCTAAGATTATCCACTTAGCAGTGTGTTTAATTTTATTTGTATTACTTATCAGCTTAAAAAAAGACCCTAAAACCGTTAATTCCAAAACAGTGTTTTAAAATAGCGGCACAATAGCTACATGGCTTAAGATTCATTCGAACAAATCCTCCATCTAGTATTGGAAATATCAGATTTCACAGTGCAAGTGAACATAGCTATGGAATATTTCAGCCCAGCGAGTAGAATTACCGCCAACAGGGAAAAAGCTAACAGCCTGAACTTTATAACTAGATTGTTAGCCGCACAATAATAATGGACTATGTAGGTGCAATAATGAACTACCGTTTTAAAACTATAAATTTACAGGAAGACTTTGCCACTTGTTGCCAATTTCGCCGCGACGCTCATGTGGTTAATTTTGGCAGTGATCAAGGTTTTGACTCCAAATTACCGGCCTACAAAAAGCAGATACAAGAGGCCATAGATTATCTGCCTCTCGGCAACTGTCACCTCTGGGCCGATAAAGAGATAATCGGCCAGACGGAAATGAAATTCACCGATGACCCAAAGGTTGGCTATGTCGGCCTGCTCTATCTAGTGCCGGAATACCGCGGCAATGGTATCGGTGAGTTGCTGCATCAGCACAGTGTCGAAGTATTCTCAGCTGCCAATAAAGCTGAAATCCAATCCAGCGTTGGCCAATCAAACAACCCCGCCCTATCTTTTTACCAGAAACACGGCTGGAAATCACAGAAGCCAAGTACCAGTAGCGATGAGATGACGTTGATGAAGTATGCGTTATGAAAACCGAGTAGCGAGTAGCGAGTAGCGAGTAGCGAGTAGCGAGTAGCGAGTAGCGAGTAGCGAGTAGCGAGTAGCGAGTCATTAGACTTGAGGCACTAACTAAATACTATTTTATATTTCTATGTTGTTAAGTTAAAACGTATTCTCGATAGCTCCTAAGCTGCGCTTTAACTACGCAGAAAAGAATAGAGAAAGCGTAAACGCACGCGTAAAGTAACTCCTAAAGCTGCGCTTTAACTACGGAGTTACTTTCCCCCCCCATTCGATTGTCGCTGGAGTTCTTTGCTGAATTGACGAAGCGGAGCGACAGGGTGTCGCGTAGAGTGAATGCGCCATGGATGGCGCTGATGAACGGCCGTCAATTTAGTAAAGAACGGAGGAAGCTTTCGAGAATCGTGGGTGCCTTTTCTCTTTGGTTACTTTATCTTTCGGGCAAGCAAAGAGAAAGTAACTCGCTGCAAGCGAAATTGTGTTTAAACTCTAAAAGAAAAATCAGTTAAAGGCTTTTATCTTTCAAAAAACAACCTCTATCCAACAATATTATATTGAAAACAAGTTTAGAGTTTTCTTAGCTTCCTCTATAAGTAGAGTAACTGTAGGGTGATACCAGTAAAGGCACATGGTAATGCTCATCTGCATTGGCGATACCAAACCGTAATACTACTTCATCTAAAAACGCCGGCTCGGCCAGTTCGACACCTTTAGCCCGATAATAGTCTGCCACTTTAAACACCAACTCGTAGACACCTACTCGAAAGTCACTGCCTTCTAAAATAGGCTTATCACAGCGGCCATCGCTGTTGGTGAGTGTATTGCAAATAAGCTCGCGGCCATCAGTTACCCTGTATAACGCAACCGGAATAGCATTTCCCGGACAGCCATTGGCTGTATCTAATACATGTGTTGTCAAATAGCCTGCAGTGTTTACCATTGGCCAATCCTCTCGTTCCCGTTGATGTGTAAATTGATATGCTGTCACTTTATTAAAACTATTTAACAGCAGATTCCAGTATAGCCGCTAATCTTTAATTAGCTTTATCATATATCTTGTTGTAAAGGAGGTCATTTTTATCTTTTGCGGTCGCATTTAATGAATTTACTTTGCAGCGAGCAAAAAATATTGTATACAATCTAGCACTATATTGTTTAACAAACACCAGAAATCTGTTCAAATACAAACGAGCAGTATTTTTCGCCCAGGAGTCATAATGTCGAGTGAGCAATACCCCAGAGACTTAATTGGTTACGGTGCCAACCCGCCCCACCCTCGCTGGCCGGATAAAGCCCGTATCGCCGTATCTTTTGTACTCAACTACGAAGAGGGCGGCGAGCGCTGCCTGCTCCATGGCGATAGCGAATCAGAAGCTTTTCTTTCGGAGATGCCCGGCGCTGCGCCACTACAAAATCAGCGTAACTTGAGCATGGAGTCCTGCTATGAATACGGTAGCCGCGCCGGTGTATGGCGCCTGTTAAAGCTATTTTCTAAACACGATATCCAGTTGACAGTGTTTGCAGTGGCAATGGCGATCCAGAGACATCCAGATGTTGCCAGAGCGATGGTAGATGCCGGGCATGAAATCTGTAGCCACGGTTATCGCTGGCTGGATTATCAAAACATCAGTATTGAAGAAGAACAGCAGCATTTAACGGCGGCTATCGAGATTATTACCAAGCTAACCGGTAGCCGACCCAGCGGCTGGTACACCGGGCGCAATGGTCCGAATACTCGCCAGTTAGTGATGAATGAAGGTGGCTTCCTCTACGACAGTGATGCCTATGATGATGACCTACCCTACTGGCTGGATAATAAAGGTGCGGGACATTTGGTTATCCCTTACACTTTAGATGTTAACGATATGAGATTCGCCACTGCCCAGGGCTTCAATTCAGGTGAGCAGTTTTATCAATACTTAGTGGACAGTTTTGATACTTTGTATGCCGAGGGTGAAGAGTCGCCAAAAATGCTCTCTATAGGTCTGCACTGTCGATTGATCGGGCGTCCCGGGCGTATAGCCGCCTTAGAGCGCTTTATTATATACGTCAAGAGTCACCCGCAAGTTTGGATTACCCGTCGGGTCGACATTGCCAATCATTGGCATCAACAGCACCCCTATGTAAAGAGTAACAATTGATGATTACTGCGTGTTTCAAGACAATCACCCCCAGCAAAATGGACCGTGAAGCCTTTATCCAGTCCTTTGGCGGCATTTATGAACACTCCTCCTGGGTGGCTGAAGGAGCCTACCAACAGGGGGTTGGCGGACAACATAATCAAATAGAATCCCTGCACCAGCTGCTGGCAAGTGAAGTAGCGGCGGCATCAGAGCCCGATAAGCTGGCACTGATTAATGCCCACCCGGATCTGGCAGGCAAGGCGGCAGTCGCCGGTGAGCTCACCGCTGAATCTACATCCGAACAAGCCAGTGCCGGAATAAGCAACTGCAGCCCTGCTGAATTTAGCCAATTCACTGAGCTGAACAATGCCTACAAAGCAAAGTTTAACTTCCCTTTTATCATGGCGGTAAAAGGTAGCAACACTCAGAAAATCCTCAGCGCTTTTACTCAGCGCTTAGAGCACAGCGCCGTGCAGGAATTTAAGCAGGCGCTGCAAGAAATTGACAAAATTGCCCTATTGCGACTTCAAGAGTTGTAATCATACTCATCGACAATAGCCCACACTTAAAAGAGCGATAAACACTATGCCAGATCAATTTAAAAAGTATATCAACCTCGCAGATGCCCGCCTGGGCAGCAAAGTCCTCAGTGTCAGCGATGACTGGTTCGCCGAGGCCGACCGGATGTTACAACCACAAGCCCCAATATGGAAAGAGGGAGTGTTTGATGACAACGGCAAATGGATGGATGGCTGGGAATCACGCCGTAAACGCTTTGAAGGTCACGACCATGCCATCATCCGCCTCGGCGTTGTCGGTATTATCAAAGGGGTGGAAATAGATACCTGCTTCTTCACCGGTAACTTTCCACCTTCTGCCTCTATTGAAGCGTGTTTTTGCGAAAAGGGCGACCCGGATGCAGACACCCAGTGGCATGAAATATTAGCCGCTGTTAATTTGCAGGGTGACAGCCAACATTTACACGCCATCGACAGCGAGCAGCCCTGGAGCCACTTGCGCTTTAATATCTATCCCGATGGCGGTATTGCCAGGTTGCGGGTACACGGTATCCCACACCACGACTGGAGCGCACAAGATCCGGAGCAATTAATTGACCTGGCATCTGCACTGCACGGTGGCCGGGCACTGGCCTGTTCCGATCAGCACTACGGACATATGAGTAACATACTCAACCCGGGTCGCGGTATTAATATGGGTGATGGCTGGGAAACCGCCCGTCGTCGCACCCCTGGCTACGATTGGGTGATAGTGGCACTGGGGCACCCCGGTGAGATTTCAAGAATCCTGATCGATACTTTACATTTCAAGGGCAACTACCCGGACAGCTGTTCGATCCAGGCGGCTTATGTACAAGGTGGCACCGATCAGCAGATAGAAACGCAAAGCTTGTTCTGGCAAGAACTACTGCCGAGCCAAAAACTGGAAATGCACAGCGAGCATGAATTTACCTTAGAAGTACAAGATTTGGGTACTATCAGCCATGTGCGTATGAACATATTCCCCGACGGTGGGATCAGCCGTATGCGCCTGTTCGGTAGCTTTAAAGGTCATCAAGAATGACTATCTTAAAACCGCAACCATTGACCAAAGCGGCCTTCGCTGCCTACGGGGATGTCATTGAAACTGCTGATCGGGATTATTTTCTGATCAACAATGACAGCACCCAACGCTACCACAAACTGGCCAGCGTACAGTTGTCTGCCGCCTCTGATCAGGCCATTATCAGTATCTTTCGTGCCCGCAGTCATCAGATGCCGCTGCCGATTAAAATGATGGAGCGCCACCCCAGGGGCAGCCAGGCATTTATCCCGCTGAACGCCAATGAATTTTTGATTGTGGTCGCCCCCGCTGGCGAGCCGCCAGAGGCAGATCAATTACAGGCTTTTATCACCGATGGGACGCAGGGAATCAACTACCATACCGGAGTCTGGCACCACCCTATTCTCAGTTTGATCGATAATGATGAGTTCCTGGTAGTCGACCGTCAGGGTGAAGGTGATAACTGCGATGAGCACTTTTTTGCCGCTGATACTGAAATTACCTTAGACCCTACCGACGTTCTCGCGTATTAATAGCAAGACCCTTTATAACAATAAAAATTGTTTACCATAACAAGAATAAATTGCCCGCCAGTGAAAACCGCGGGCAGCTGTATCAGGAGCAACTAATGGATCCCCATTACACAGAGTGGTTAAACCTCGTCATTCGCTGGGCACACATGATTACTGGCGTCGCTTGGATAGGAGCCTCGTTTTACTTTGTCTGGCTGGAGAACCACCTGGATAGACGTAGCCCGCGAGAGGGACTGGCAGGTGATTTGTGGGCCATCCACGGCGGCGGCATCTACCACTTAGAAAAATACAAATTAGCACCGTCAAAAATGCCCGAGAAACTGCATTGGTTTAAATGGGAAGCTTACACTACCTGGCTCTCCGGCATGGCACTACTAGCGGTGGTGTACTATTTAAATGCGCAGTTATATCTGGTATCCCCGGGATCCGGGCTCAGCTCAATAGCGGCGATCAGCATCGGCATCGCCAGTTTGATCATCGGCTGGGTAATCTACACTGGCCTCTGTGAATCTGCACTGGGCAAACGACCGGCACTGCTGGGGGCAATCCTGTTTCTGCTGATTATTGCCGCTGCCTGGGGACTGTCACAAGTATTTAGCGGTCGCGGCGCCTTCATCCACGTCGGCGCTATTATCGGCACTATCATGGTCGGTAACGTGTTCTTTGTCATCATGCCAGCACAGCGAAAGATGGTAGCCTCATTGGAAGCGGGTGAGTTACCCGACCCAAGCCTGCCGGCCAAAGGGCTGTTGCGCTCCAGACACAACAATTATTTTACCTTGCCGATTTTATTTATCATGATCAGCAATCACTTTCCCAGTACTTTTGCCCACAGTTACAACTGGGCAGTGTTGGCGGGCATTTCTATCTTAGGCATTTTAGTGCGGCACTATTTTAATACCCGTCACTTGAGTCAGAAATACGCCTGGACACTTCCGGCAGCGGCTCTGGGAATGATCTCACTGGCCTTTGTGGTTGCACCGCAGCGTACTGTTTCCAATCCGGCAGCTGCAGTCGCTCCCGCTATCAGTTTTAGTGCAATCCAGCCGATTATCGAACAGCGCTGCACTGTTTGTCACTCAGCCACTCCAAGCAGCCCGCTGTTTACCGCGCCACCGGGGGGTGTGATGTTTGATAGCAGCGAGCAAATCAAACAGCTAGCGGCCAGAATTCACGCGCAATCAGTGGCCACTCAGGCAATGCCTTTAGGCAATATGACGCAGATGACCACTGCAGAAAGAGAGTTAATAGGTCAGTGGGTAATAGAGGGTGCTAATATAAACTAGTGACTTCTGATATAGCCAAATTCCTCTGCTCAAGCTAACAGCCGACTTATGTCGGCTTTTCTTTAGGGGTATGTGAGCGAGCCTGACACTTCTGCCATGTAACAAAAAGGTCAATAATTAAAATCAGAACCGAACAAAAAGGAGTGTTTACCAAGTCGCTCTTTGGTAAAGATCTTCGATTCAACAAATATTAAGCGGAGTTAAGGCCATAGGTTTTTTGCTTTAACCCTCTATCCGTTAAGCGACTCAGGGGTTCTTCAGCGGATAATCTGGACCGATAGCAGCCATTTGTAACTGCTGGTTAGTTGCGACCGCAGGGCTATTGTGTGCCGTATTCTGGAACAAAGACCACAAAACCCTCGGTAATTTCATTTCTTAATTTTGCAAGTTCTTGGAGTTCTTCGGACTCATAAAAAGCCATTGCAGCTTCACTACTTTGAAACTTATACATGACCATATTGGTATGTGTGGATCCCTCCAGCACCCTTACACCACTGCCGACCACTAACTGCCCGGAATACTTCTCTAAAATTGGCAGCGATAATGGCCCCAGCTGGTGAATTCTTGTTTGATCGATGATATTGAAGTGATAAATAATGTAGCCGCTCATGATATTCCTTGTCATAGTTCACTAAGTGGGTGCCCGTCACATAAAGATACTGCGCATTACAGTGGGCCAGATATTGGATTAACTATCAATATTAGTCCAGGGCAAAAGCGCGCGGTTATAAATATTAATCAACAAACGCTGCTAGCACTGTGGGCTGGTGTTAATAGTTATCCCCTGCGGCGTCATTCTCTGATCTCATATACTTGCGCATGAGAAAAAACAACGCGATAACCCAGCATGCTTCAGGTCTGCCGCTAGTTTTATTTTCTACAGTCGTCATGTCACACCCACTTGCCGTAAGCACAGTGTATGTTTGCATGCCGCGAGCCTAAGTATATGCTTTTACTTAAATTTTACAAAAATAATTTTTTCCGTTCCTATGGGATATGGCACTGGGCCGAAGGATTTCAAACCGTACTTTTTACTTGGTATATGACTTTTCATGCCAATCTATCGGCCACTGAGATTGGCTTCTTCCAGGCTCTGACGTTATCGCCTTTTTTGCTCTTTGCAATTCATAGGTGGTGCAATCACTGATAAGGTTGGAGCGAGATTGACCTATATGATTTCAACAGGATTGTTTGCTGCAATTCTGATCATTTATGGAATTGTTGATTACGAATATGGTTACATCGCTGAATTTTTCGTTTTTTACTGTGTATTTGCAGGGATTGTCAGCGCTATTTCTAACCCGTCGATCGACACTTTTATTCTTAAAGCCACACCGAGTAATCCACAACAAAACAGCTTAATGGCTGCCACCACACATAATGTTGAAAAATTATTAGGGACATTTACAAGTCTTACTTTGCCCATTCTCTCCTCTATTGGCGGCTTCTTTTTTAATGGCGCGATAATGGCCGTTAGCATATTCTTTCTTGCACAGCATAAATTGCAGACCTTTGATCGATTTCAGGCGTCACAATCGACGCGATCATTACAGTTTGGGATGATTCCTCGAGTCATTAATCACTATAAGACCTGCCCAGAAAATTTCGATATCCTTTTATCGAGTGCTATGTTGGGCATGTTTATTGTGCCAACCGGATATATATTAGCTCCGCTAGTTCTGCGTGAACGTTTCCCTGAATATGGGGATATTATGGCATTCATGAATATATCCTCTTGGATTGGCGCTGTTGTCGCTACTGCTATGGCGCAGAGATTCTCCCGCTTAATTGCCAGGCCCGGCAAAACCGCCCTCTGGCTCTGGATGGGATTTTCTGCAGTCTTGTTGATGTTAATTTTTGTCGATCATTTCCCGCTACTTTGCCTCATAGTGATGGTTTTAGGAGTGTTCAGAGTAGGAAAACCGCTGGTGTATGGTAAATACATGCATAACTGACCAGAAAACGATCGAGGAATATTAATTTCAGTTGATCAAACAGCGTTTTGGGGACTAGCAACCGTCGGAACCTTTACTTTAGGTGCTATGGTGGATAGCTTTGGATTGAATAATATCATCATCTTCAATGCTCTCGAACTGTCGTGTGGCGTCGGTATGTTAATGCTACGCGGCAGTCTAGTACGGATGAAAAGCTGTTAAAATGTTTCAATATCACAAAGCTGTTATTCACTAATGACCGCTTTAGGCCATTACCCACTTCATTCCCCTTGAGTGTCAAACAAACCGGGGTTGTCGCGAAACAGCAGTTTTAAGAGCATAGCGCCAAAAGCATTCAGCGTTTTTTGTGTCTGCTACCTTGGGATGTTCGAGCTTTTAGTATGTGACCACAGCTGCTAACTTTTCTGATACACCATCACAGATAACGCCATTATCCTGTCCCCTGGCAACTATCTGCATACCACTACAAGATAGATAAGAATCCCACTTTTGGCCTATGGTAGGTGTGTTGGAACAAACATAGCGGATATTACATTTTGGACACTGCAAAATCTTATCATCGTCTGAGTTGTACCTTAAAGTATTAATGATCTCCTGCAAATTTTCTTCAAGCGCGTCCTCAGTGTTACAAAGGTGACTAGTCCCTATCATGTCATGAAGTTGAACATCCACGTCTTTATACGCATTTCTTTCTACTTTACCTGCAAAGGGATTACCCTCAAACGAGCAATAAGCAGAGACCAGCCAACCATTTCCTAAATCCAGTTTATAGGAGTCACCAAAACCACTGCTACTATCGAGTACAAAACCACTTGCTTGTAAGATTCCCTGAGTCCCTTCTACCTGCATAAATACCCGCTCCTTTTTTGACTTTACAGTAAATTCAAACCACTAGAGTGGCCGATTAAACACTGCTTTGTTGTACCTTATTTTGCTTGATTGAATGGAAATAATTACAAACTTTCTGCGATGGTCAATAAATCGAACAGTAATCAGAGATTTTCTGATATCTATAGCATCAGAATACATCTCTATTTATCAAGTATTTAACGTTAGTAACGGTTCAGCATCAAGAGTATAAAAACAATACAATTTTTCACGTGTATAAAGGTTGGGTAAATATACATGCTAATGGATGAATACATAAAGCAGAATTAAGCTGCCGTTTAATTACCACTGATACAGCCTTTAGATAAAGAATTAAGCACATGGTGTAGATACTTTTATCGAGATTTGTTTGTGAAAGAAAATGTAATATCCAGGGCATAACAATCGCCACTAGACAAGGCTTGCTCCTGAAGTCCTATTTCTCAATCAAATATCAGCAACTGTTTATCCGGTCCGAGATCAACAGACCCTTTGCCTATTTGAGGAGTGTGTTTCCAGCGTAATAAGAGCACCCATTACACTTTAGATACCCCTAGAGTTCCCTGGCAATGAATAGTGCTGGGTTTTTGCTTTTAGAGTTCGTAAACTAGTGCGCTGTCCAATACACACAGAGAAACTATCACTCAATGCCTCGCAACATTTTACTGTCAGACAAAGGGTTAATCCCTTTAATATTTCTAGTCCTGTCACTTCTTTCATTACCAGCAGCTGTCAGTGCGACGGCACTGAACCTCAAGGCTTTTCAAAGCAATAACAAAATCACGCTATTAACACCTGATAATGCCATGCGCTACATAAGGAAAAAACCGGCGAAACCTTTAGTGGTTTTGTTCTCTAGTTTTGATTCTGCGTGCAAAGCTTGCTCAGCTGCTAATCGAGCATTTTTTAAACTAAGCCGTAGTGGCAATCTTAAATTCAGTTTTGCTTTTGTTAATACCCAACCCTGGAAGAAAAAAGAGTTAGAAACCCTGCTGTTTTTTAAATTGAGTAATAGCCAACCTGTCACTCTTATTTTGCAAAATGCAAAAGTCCTTCGAAAATTAACCGGAGGAGATTATCAAAAAATACCTCGTTATCTGAAAGAGGCGAAACACATTATCGCTCATAAGCGCTTAGCATTTTATGGTGAACGACTAGGTGGAGGGAGGATTCATTCTATTGTTATCACCGACAAATTTAACAGCTTTTTAACTAAATACCTGCAAAACCTGGATGATTACAAAGCTGTAGCCGTCGCTTTAAGTAAGCGCTATGCGTGGACGGCAAGCAAAAAAGTAGGCTACCTCTCGCAGGCGGCGGCTAATTACCAGGCATTGCAGCAATGTAATAATCGCTGGAAATCCAAGGGCAATAGCAGTGCTTGCAAGCTATATATGGTGGGTGATCAATATGTCTTCGAGAAATCAAATGCTCAGATTAAAGCGATTACTGCATCGCTCAACAATCTGCAAACACCTTTAGATAAATACGTTTTAAAACTAAAAAGGCTAAAGAATAACAAGGCATTGGCCTATGCTGTCAATAAAGCAGGCAATTGGACATCCAGTTATGTTTATAACCACAACAGCGAACAAGGCGCGACCCGCGCGGTGCTAAAAAATTGCGAGAAACGCCGACAGCAAAGAAACATGACCCAGCCCTGTAGCTTGTATTACGTCAACGACAAACTAATAGGCGGAGGTTAGCAAATAAATCTGGCTCTGAGATGTAAATTTCATCTACCAGTGACTCGCAGTAGTGACTGGTAATTTATCCCCCACTTCCGTCTTACGACTCACGACTCACGACTCACGATTCACGACTTCCTATGATTGGCATAGTCCGCAACTGTGTTAACAACTGCTGATCAAACCTTTTCTGACTCTGGGTACCTTGCTGCATTGACTGCAGTGCACAGCTGACATCTTTTTCCAGAATCGCCATGGTGTTATCAAGCTGGTAGCCCTGTTGTGCCCACTGGATACGGGTAAAATTATTGCCAAACCAGGTCGCCCCTGAACTTTGCTGCATTATTTCTAACAGATGATGTTTATCAATTCCCAGTGCAGAGGCCTGGGCAAGTACTCTGCGCACAGCCACTACCGATGTGGCCGCCACATAGTTATTTAACAGCTTAACTGCCATCCCGCTGCCCGGCGGGCCGGTGTGATGAATCTGCTTACCCATGACTGCAAATAACGCTTTTGTCTGTGCAAAAACTTGTTCAGTCGCCCCCACCATAAAAGTTAAATTCGCCTCTTGTGCGGCGACCGGCGCTCCGGACATTGGCGCGTCGATTAAGACCACCTGCTCCGGAAGTTTAGTGGCGAGATCCGCAATATCGGCTGTGGCCAAAGTAGAGCAGATAATCAAATATTTAATCTGTTGGTCCCGAGTGAACAACCCCTGTCGCCGGTCAAAACACAGAGCTAAGGTTTGGGCATAGTCGCGTACTACACTGATAACGACCTCAGTGTTTGTTGCAAACGCGGAAAAATCCCACTCCATCAAATCTGCAACCGCACTGAAATCACCTTTGGCCCGGACATCAAATCCCTTGCAGTTATAACCGGCTTTGGCTAGGTTTTGCAACATTGGAAGGCCCATACTGCCACAGCCTGCCACCGCCACTGTATAGTTCTCAGGGGTTAACTGACTCTGCTCAATGCTGAAATTTTCCATCCCTTAGATCCTGTCGTTAGGCGATTTAGATAAACGGCTCTGTAAGGTGTTGTGAGAAACCAACCCCACAGCCACTATGATTATTTATCGCTATCAATCTGCTGTTTCAAATATCTACAATCAACGCTTCTGGTAATTGCCAGCTACCTTTTCTATTCTAACTAAACGATAAAAAAGCCATGCAAAAAATTGCATGGCTTGAGGTTCAGTAACTACTGCCCATTATAGCGCTTTTTTACTTTTAAAAACTGTTAACTGCGCTGACGATACACCGCACCTTGGAACAAGTTCGAATATTCTTTGGTCGGCTCTAAGAAAGCCTGATAACTCTGCTGCACTTGTTTAAATTGCGGGTTCGCCTGAGCCAGCTCATCCATCACTTCAATAGTTGCCTGCTTCAACGCGCTGATCACATCTTCCGGGAATTCCTTAAACAACACGCCGCCAGCTTTTAATTTCACCATCGCTTGAGTATTAAAATAATCGAACTGCGCCAGCGTTTCCACTGATGTTGCTAGTGCTGCCTCTTCTACAATCGCCTGCAGATCTTTTGGCAACTCAGCAAAAGCATCTTGGTTAACGACTATCTCCAGGGCCGCACTGGGTTCGTGAAATGCCGGCGTGTAACAGATATTAGCGACTTTATTTAAGCCAAATGCTTGATCCAGCATAGGCCCAACCCACTCTGCTGCATCAATAGCTCCTGACTTAAAAGCCGGGAAAATCTCAGGTGGTGGCAGCAACACGGCATTAACCCCAAGCTTGCGCATGGCCTCGCCACCTAAACCGGCGATCCGCATGTTTAAGCCAGACAGATCTTTGACTGAGTTAATTTCCTTCTTAAACCAACCGCCGGATTGCACTCCAGAGTTACCGCTGTAAAAAGCTTTTAAACCGCGCTCTGCATAGATTTCATCCCACAACTGCTGACCACCGCCGTGACGCAACCAGGCAACGTGTTCGGTAGCTGTCATACCAAAGGGCACTGTGGCGAAAAAATGCAGCGCCGAGTTTTTACCTGCAGAATAATAGGGCGTGCTGTGGCCAATTTCGGCGGTGCCTTTTTGCACGGCATCTTCTACCGCAAAAGGGGGTACCAGTTCACCGCCTGAATAGATTTTAAAGCTTAGGCGGCCAGCGGACATGACTTCTACTCGCTTGGCAAAGCTGGTCACGTTAGTGCCTACGCCTGGCGCCTTAGAGGGAAAGCTGGTGGGCAATTTCCACACAATCTTACCGCTGGCGATGGCCGGGGCACTGGTAATGGCGACGCCTGCTGTGGCGGCCACTGCTCCTTGTATAAAGTTTCTACGTTGCATACATAATCCTCTGTGCTTCTAATGATTTTGCAATACCGCCAGGGTATCGCAGCTTTTTACTACATTATTTAAAAATTTGGTCCGGTAACCAGGTCACTAGTTCGGGGAATGCCACTAAGATAAACATCGCCAGAATCTGAATCATGACAAAGGGAATAACCGACCTATAAATATCAACAGTGCTGATACTGGCAGGCGCCACTGAGCGAAAATAAAATAGCGCAAAACCAAATGGCGGGGTTAAAAAACTGGTCTGTAAGTTAATCGCTATCATGATCGCAAACCACACCGGGTGGAAATCCATAGCCAACAGCACCGGCCCCACAACCGGGATAACAATAAATAAAATCTCGATAAATTCCAGGATGAAACCGAGCAAAAATATCACCAACATCACTGCCAGCAATGCCCCCCACTTGTCTCCGGGAATATTGCCCAACAGCTGTTCTATCAACTCATCGCCATCAAAGCCGCGAAATACTAGCGAGAGCATGGAAGCGGCGATGATAATCGCAAACACCATTCCCGAGACACTGATACTGTGCTTAATGGCGCTGCCTAATACCGCATCTTTATAGAGGCGCCAGGCACTGTTAAGCAAGGCGCCTAACAGACAAAAGCTCAGCAGCAGAGCGATAATAGAGCCCGGCGCAAATTCGACTTCTGCAGCGCTGAAATCTATTCTCGAAAACCCCAGGGATACCAGTAGCGTTAAACTGAAAGCGGCAAGTGCACCGAGCAGCGCAAACAGCTTGGTGGCGCGCTTTGCATTGGGGCTGTTAGCCGCTGCGATTAATAAAGTACCGGCCACACCGACTGCCGCCGCTTCGGTAGGCGTCGCTACTCCGAATAAGATAGAACCCAACACCGCCACAATTAATAAGATTGGCGGCAAAAAGGTGGTGGTGATAGCGGCGTAACTGACAGGCTCTGCCATCGACTGCTGTTGCTGTAGTTGTTCAGCACTGGATTGTTCTGCAATGAACTTGCCGTGCAAAAACACATACACGGCGTACAACGCCACCAGTAACAGACCGGGAATCAGTGCCCCGGCGAATAAATCTCCGACAGACACCGGGTCCGGGGCAAAATTGCCGACATTTTGTTGCGCCTCAATATAGGCATTAGAGATCTGATCACCTAAGAGAATCAGCACTATAGAAGGCGGTATTATCTGCCCTAAAGTACCTGATGCACAGATTAAACCTGAAGAGAGCCGAACTGACACCCCCGCTTTGAGCAGAGCCGGTAGCGATATCATGCCCAACATCACAATAGTGGCACCAATAATACCGGTAGAAGCGGCTATTAAGGCACTGACGATTAACACCGAATAGGCCAGTCCTGAGCGCGAGCCACCAAAGAAACTTGCCATTATCAGCAACATACGCTCTGCCACTTTAGAGCGCTCTAACAGTATGCCCATCAGTACAAACAGCGGAACTGCTATTAACAGCGGGTTATTCATGATGCCAAAGACCCGCTGCGGGAAAGCGCCAAAAAAACTTAAATCAAAATGGCCAAAGGCGGCGGCGATAAAGCCAATCAGCACTGGCACTCCTGAGATAGCCAACATGACCGGCATACCACTCATAATTGCCAACAGCAGCGAAAGCCCCAACAGTAGCAACCAGATTGCTTCGAAACTCATGCTTCACCGCCTGTGCTGTCGGCAGCTGCAGCAGATTCACTGGGCAAATAGCGCCCACCCCTGACTAGCACTACAACACCTTGTATTATCATTAAGCTGCAAACCAGTGGCAGTGATGTTTTTACCAGAAAAAGCCCCGGTAAACCGCCCGTCTCTCTCGATCCTTCAGTGATTTTCCAGGCATAGCTAATGTCGGGCCAGACCCAATATAAAGTCAGCGCAAAAAAAGGAATCATCAACAATAAGATTGCCGCTGCATCTATCTGCTGTTGTAAGCGCTGCCCCTGACGCTCGCGAAAAACATCAACCCGCACGTGCTCGTTGCGGCCAAATCCGTAGACAATACTGAGCACGACTAAGACACTAAAACTATATAAAGCAAGATCTTGCAGCTGTAAGTAGCCGATACCGTAAATATAACGTAACAATACAATCACTATTTCGCACGACACTAAAACAGCCAGTAAATACAGGCAGAGCTTCTCCACCACTAAGTGAATCAACAATCCGAGTTTAGATGATAGTTGCAATTTCTAACCTTTCATTGGATGCTAATTTTATGCAAGAACGGCAATTACTTAGCGGGGTTTTATGATTTATCTTCAGCATTGCAAACCATATCGAGTATCGCCGGGTATTTCAAACGTTTTTGATTGAAAGATTGGGGGATTAGGGAAAAGCAGTTGGAAGTTGGAAGTTGGAAGTTGGAAGTCTAGTGAAACTTATAAAATGCAAAGGACAGTAGAATATAGGGAGGCTAAGATGCACACAGCACAAAAACGGCCTCTTCACCTTTATTCTCTATATGCTCAAGCATACTCTGATTAATCTGGGCATCGCTAGCAGCGGCTGTGGCACTAGATTTATATATATATTGCATGGTAGCT
The DNA here is from genome assembly GCA_013215505.1 of Oceanospirillaceae bacterium. Lineage (GTDB taxonomy): Bacteria > Pseudomonadota > Gammaproteobacteria > Pseudomonadales > Balneatricaceae > Rs1. The sequence goes on along the minus strand of JABSQZ010000027.1, from coordinate 66,782 downwards.
TCTGGTATAAATTATTAGTGGTTACAGATCCTGGATGGCTAACATCTATAATCCCAGCATCAAAACCACCAATGCCAATTTTGTTAGCGCTGGTTACTTTTCGGTATCGACCGGCATTAAGGAGTATATTTTTGGAACTGAAGTGGCTCAAAGACTATCTGGCACTGGTAGAACAAGGTTCTTTTTCCAGGGCTGCCGCCAAACGGTTTGTCACTCAACCCGCCTTTAGCCGTCGAATTCGCTCGCTAGAAGCCTGGCTGGGCGTCAGCCTGGTTGATCGCAACCAATACCCTCTGGTGTTAACAGCTGCCGGCGAGGTATTTGCTGATCGGGCAAAAACACTTGCCGATTCTATGCTGCTGTGTCGCGAACAGCTGCGTAGCATGCAACATCAACAAAATGAAATAACCTTGAGTTCGCAGCAAACCCTGGCGGTATCTTTTTTTCCGAAATGGGTAGAAGACTTCAGTGCCCAGCTAGCCGATACCTTAATACACATAAAAACTGTTGATTTACACGAGGCCGTCGAAACATTTTTGGGTGGTAGCAGTGATTTTCTACTCTGCTATAACACCGCCAAAATTTTTAAACAGCTAATAGTAGATGAAGTGGAATCACTACAAGTCGGGGTAGATGAGTTGGTTCCGGTATGTCTAGCCGACGCAGATGGCTCCGCGTTATTTAAAGTTGCAGAGCAACAGATACTTCCCATGTTGAGCCACACCCCAGAATCATTCTTTGGCCAATTGATTGCCATTCAATGCCTTTCTAAACTACCCTCCTCCATCAAAATCAAGCACTGCTACCAAAGTTCTCTGTCCGAGGCCCTCAAAGCACTTGTGTTAAAAGGCAAAGGCATTGCCTATCTGCCGCGCAGCATCGTTGAACAGGAAATCAGCACAGGAAAACTGGTTATCATCGAAGATTTCCTGGTCCGCGTTCCCCTGCAAATAATCTTATATCGACTTAAACACTCACAATCAGTGCAAGCCCAGCAGTTATGGGAGCAGGTGAAAAAAGCAGTCGTAAGTAGCGAGTAGCGAGTAGCGAGTAGCGAGTAGCGAGTAGCGGGAATTATCAACTTACGACTTACGACTTGCTACTCACGACTTTAAATTCCTTATGCCCTTAAGTAATCGGCACTAATATTTATAGCATTGGCAAAGCTACAGGGAGTGGTTTTATACTCTTACAAACTTAAGCGATCAGGAGCCTCCTATGTCAAAGCCGTTTTCTGTCAAGCAAAGCCTGGCACTGTTACAACAGATAATCGATCAACTTCCAGATAAGCGTATGGTCGCCCCGGCGCCCAGTGCACCAGAGTTACAGAACTCTCTCGATGTCAGTTTAAATAGCCAGGGAAGTGATAGCGAACAGTTAATGTGCGCTGCCAAAGCTTACTTAGACTACAACCCGGATGTCTCCCAGGTAGCATTTTTTAAATTGTTGTATTCGGGCCTCAATACCCCTGCATTGCTCGGAGACTGGGTCACTAGTTTGTCAAACGCCACTATGCATACTTATCAGGTGAGTCCAGTGGCCACGCTGATGGAGCTGGAGCTGATTAAACAATGGAACAGTTTAGTCGGCTTTAAGCAAGGTGACGGAGTGATGGTCAGTGGCGGTTCACAGGCAAATTTGATTGCCATGTTACTGGCCAGGCATAAGTGCTGTCCCGATGCTAAAACTAAGGGCCTGCAGGGGCAGACCTTAGTGGCTTTTGTATCAGATCAGGCACACTATTCGAGCTTAAAAGCGGCCAATGTACTCGGCATAGGCAGTGACAACTTAATCGCTGTTTCCAGCGATGATCAGGGACGTCTAGACCCCGAGTGCCTGGAAACAGCAATACAAGCCGCACTTGCCAGGGGTCACACTCCTTTTTTCATCGGTTTGACAGCGGGCACCACCGTTATTGGTGCCTATGACCCCATAGAGCCCTGTAGCCTGATCGCTAAAAAACATGATCTATGGCTGCACATCGATGGGGCCTGGGGGGCACCGGTATTATTCTCGCAGACACATCGACATTTACTGGCTCAGAGTCAATTAGCTGACTCCGTTACCTGGGATGCCCACAAGTTGATGAACGTGCCGGTAACTGCAGCAGTAATTTTGGTAAAACAAGCGGGACTATTGCGTCAAGCTTGCACCGGCGGCGGCGGTGAATACCTGTTTCACAGTGATGAGAATGAAGTTTACAACCTTGGCGAGCGCTCTATTCAATGTGGTCGGCGCGCCGATGCCCTGAAAGTTTGGATGAGCTGGAAATCTTTAGGCAGCCAGGGATTCAGCGATAAGATTGACAATTTGTTTGATTGTAAAACGCATTGTGTCGAGCAAATTGAAAGCGCTCCAGAACTGGTAATGTTAGCACCGGCTGTGTATTTGAATGTCCTGTTTCGCTATCAGCCGAGCACTGAGCTATCAGAGCAGCAGCTTAAACAATTGAATATCGCCATTTGTAAAAAACTCAAAGTACAAGGCACTTATATCGACTACGCGCAGTACAAAGGTCGCACCGGGATCAGGTTAATACTTGCCAACAGCTTGTGTCAGCGAAGTGATATAGATGACATGCTGCAAGCTTGTATCAGCGCCGGAAATGAAATTTATGCTCAGGCTGATGGATAGAGAGTCGTCAGTCGTCAGCGTGGAGTATAGGGAGAGGCTTGAGCGAATGGAAATGTGTGAGGTGTGAGGTGTGAGGTGTGAGGTGTGACAGATCAATCGGGAGTTTTAGATCCTTGGCCAGTTATTCAGCCATCGCTGGGAGTTTTTTGTGGTTCATTAAAGTGCCCATAATTATACCTTTTGTATAGGTTATAGATAAAAACAGTTACACAATTATTTTTACATCCTCTATAACTTAGGTATTGATCCGGTACATTTTGGCATTGTGATGATCTGTTGTTTATCCATAGGATTTTCCACCCCGCCCCTGGGAGAAAATCTATTTGTGGCCTGGGGAATATCCAATATCTCCCTGGAAGAAGTCACCGCCAAAGCGCTGCCTTTTGCTGCAGTTTCGGCTATAGCGGTCTTTGTCATCGCCTTCTTCCCCGAAATATCGCTGTTCTTACCCAGGGTATTTGGCTACTGACGCAACTGAACTTGATTGGCAAAAGCCAACACAACTCTGTGTTGGCTTTTTTAATGGCCTCTATTAAATGTAAAGCTCGATGCATATATCCCGATAAGTTTTAACCATAAACTAAAAAACTCATGTTTCTCAACTATCCTCTATACATTAATTGTCTGCAAAGAACTCCTGAGTCGATGCAAATGTCAGGGAATCTGAACATCATTAGATGGCCACGGCGTGGACTACCTTTGCTGGAATTCTTTGATAAGTTATAGAGTTTCTGTGGGAACTAATAATTATATGTTGAAAAGTAAATTCATCACTTTACGCAAGCAACTATCCCTTGGCTATATCCTGATATTGATCATTCTGTTTGCTCAATCACTGATCACCTACCAGAATATTAATAGAGGAGCAGAGACTACCTCCTGGACAAAACACACCATTGAAGTGATTTCCATCGGTCATAAATTAGAAAAATTTCTGGTCGACATGGAAACTGGGCAACGAGGATATCTGATCACAGGCAAAAAAAACTTCCTTAAACCTTTTTACGATGGCAATGCCGGCTTCGATCAGAAACACAGTGATGCACTTGATCTGGTCTCTGACAACAGTGCTCAAGTTGAGTTACTGCAACGGATAAAATCACTGCAACTCTCCTGGTTAGAAAAAGCTGGAAAGCCAGAAATCGCACTGCGAGATAAAGTAGCACAAGGGAGCGCTTCCCTGGCCGATGTCAGTCAGCTATTAATTAAGGCTGAGGGAAAAAACATCATGGATTCACTCAGATTGCAGTTAACTGAATTTATTGCTGTAGAGCAAATATTATTAGAAAAAAGGGAAATGGACAATTTACAGGCCAATGATGAATTATTGAATCAGATTTTTTTTGGCAGCGTTTTTGCCATTCTAATGGGTGTGCTCTTGGTCTATTTCACCACCCGAATCATTACCAGACCTATTGTAGAAATCAATAACTTAACCAAAAAAGTCGCCCGAGGAGATCTCACTCAACGGATTGAATATATATCATCAGACGAAATTGGAGACTTGGCTCAGTCAATAAATCTTATGGTCAATACCTTAAATGACATAGCCACTCAGGCGGATGCAATCGCCAACGGCGATTTCTCGATTGAGATTAAACAAAAAGGTAGAAATGACAAATTGGGGCTGGCGTTAAATGAAATGAAGAACCAGATCACTGAACGCACCCAGAAAATGCAGCAAAGTGAAGCTCAATTACAGTTAGCCAATCAGAACCTGATTCTATTAAATGACATTAAATCTAAGATTTCTCAAATTAGTGAAATAAAGCAGGATGAAAAACACTTGCAATCAGTGGCTGACAAAATCATTTCAGTACTGGCAAAGATGACCGAATCTGGACATGCGGCGCTTTACCTTGTTGATGATGCAGCAGAGGCAGCCTGCCTTACCTTAGTCGGTGGTTTCGGCGTAAATAACCGGGATGATTTTTTAACCATCCCCATTGGGGCGGGTTTAGTTGGCCAATGCGCCCAAGATAAAGCCTCAATAATACAAACAGATGTACCCACTGATTACATTCAAGTAAATTCGGCTCTGGGTAATGAAAGGCCTTATAACATTATGCTAATACCGGTATTTTTTGATCGACTACTAATCGCGGTAATAGAATTGGCATCCTTTCAAGCTTTTAGTGAGACACAGCGGCAAATGTTAGTAGATGTATCTGAAAATATTGGCGTTATTCTGAATAACATCAATAACCAGGAGAAAACCAAAAACTTGCTGGAAGAGACACAAAGGCAAGCCGAAGAACTACAAATGCAACAGGAAGAGTTTAAAGCGGCCAGTGAAGGTAACGGATTTCAATAGCTGTAAGCGGTACAATATAATTGCACAGTGCCCGAGCCGCATCGGCTAAAGGAATGGGATCTGCAAAATTATTAGTTAGTTCCACTGCACAGATTTGCAGTTTCACCTTCTTCTGGTGAATGCAATCTGCATCACCTATTACTGCTGGATCAGAAAACACTTAAAACTGAGAGAACATTGCTCAGTTCATTTTGTAAAAATGGCTAAGTTTCAACCTGTATCCTAGTATTAACATCACACTCAAAGAAATCCATTCACATTCGAATAATAGCTAAGGAACATGCGATTAACTCAAGCATCTTCCTTTATGGCGGAAAAACCATGTTTGACAATATGAAGTTATCAACCATGTTAGGTATAGGATTTGGCATGGTGGTTACCATCATGATCATAACTTCAACCTTATCTTATATCGCACTAAATGATGCATCAGAAGGCTTTAGAGAATACCGGCTATTGGCACGGGATACCAATCTTGCAGGCCGTTTACAAGCTAACATGCTGCAGGTTAGGCTAAACGTCAAAGATTTTCTTAAAACAGGCAGTCAGAGCAGTGTCAGCAACTATCGATCACGTCTGCTTAAGTTAGAACAGTTTTTGCGTGAGGCAGAAGTAGAGATACAACAAGCTGAACGCGCACGAAATGTGGCTATCGTTAGCGATTCGATTCACGATTATGCAAGAAATTTTGATCAAGTGATCGCCTTCAAACAACAGCGTGATGACTTAGTATTTAATAACTTAGATCCAACCGGGCTGGCGATGCGCACTAAGCTGACTGCCATTATGACCAGCGCTTTTGAAGATCAGGACCCTGAAGCCTCTTACTACGCTGGCCGTATTCAGGAGCATGTGTTACTCGCTCGACTCTTTGCCAGTAAGTTTTTAAATACCAATGCAGATAAAGACGCGAACCGCTTTGAACTAGAAATTGGGGCAAACATTGATAAAGAAATTGTCAGTTTAGAAAGAGAGTTAGATAACCCAACCAGAAAAACTTTATTTGCCGAATTTAAAAAAGTTAGAGAATTGTATCGACAGCACTTTAAAGCCGTAAATAGTCTGATTATTAAGCGCAATGAAATTATCAATCAACAACTGGATGGAATTGGCCCCGCTATATCTAAGGCCGCTGAAGATGTAAAACTGTCGGTGAAAGCAGATCAAGATATTTTAGGACCTAAAGTACAGGCCAGTAATGAAGAAGCTTTACTGATTATTTCCATCTTTTCCATTATCGGATTTTTCCTTTCGATATTTCTCAGCTGGTTGATCACTATACAAATCAGGAAGCCTATCGGCGGTGAACCCCTTGCTATCATGGCGATCACCCAACAAGTGGCGCTGGGCAAAACAAATATTGATTTTCAATCAGATGCAGAACCTAGTGGTATCTTTGCCGCGTTAAAAGACATGGTGGCTGCTTTAAATATTAAAGTTAAGTTGGCGCAGGAAATAGCCCGAGGTAACTTGGATATACAGGTAGATCTAGTTTCTAATGACGATACTTTAGGCATTGCATTAATGCAAATGATCGAGCAATTGAAAGAGCGTAATCTTAAAGTTGAGGAAGAGGGAAAAGCCCGTGCGCAAGCTTTAAAAGTGGTTGAGGATCAGAGCTGGCTAAAAACCCAAGTGGCCCAAGTTAACAATGTTTCCCAGGGGATTGAAGACTTACGACAGTTGAGCAAAGAAGTCATTAAAGCATTAGCCACGGCGGTAAATGCCGGACAAGGGGTTTTCTATGTGTTAACCACTGAGGGTACAGATGAGCCCTACTTAAACTTACTGGGCACTTACGCCTTTAAGAAACGCAAAAACGTCTCTAACAGGCTGAAACTCGGTGAGGGGCTGGCTGGTCAATGTGCTCTGGAAAAAGAAACCATTATCCTCACTGAGGTCCCTAAAGAATACATTCAAATATCTTCCGGATTAGGCGAGTTGGCACCCTTAAACGTGATAGTACTGCCCGTGTTATATGAAGAGCGTTGTCTAGGTGTTATTGAGTTGGCGACTTTTAAAGCATTTAGTCAATTACAGGAAGATTTATTGGCGCAAGTGGCATTAGGGTTGGGAGTAATAATCAATAGCGTACTGGGTCGGCAACGCATTGAAGAGTTATTAGTCAGTTCTAAACAACAATCCGCAGTATTACAAAATCAGCAGGAAGAACTTAAATCGGCCAATGAAGTGCTTTTGGAACAAACTGATAAATTAAAAGCCTCTGAAGGAAATCTCAAACAGCAAAGTGAGCAATTAAAGGTTTCCAACGAAGAGCTATCAGAGAAACAAGATTCTCTGCAACAACAAAAACAAGAAATTGAACAATCTCAAGCAGAGCTGACCATAAAAGCGCGAGATTTAGCATTGGCGAGTAAATATAAATCTGAATTCTTAGCCAATATGAGCCACGAATTAAGAACACCGCTAAATAGTTTGCTGCTATTAGCTAAAGGACTTGGAGAGAATAGAAAAGGCAACTTAGATGATTCACAAGTGGAAGATGCCCAAATTATCCATGATAGCGGCCATAATTTATTGACCATCATAAATGACATTCTGGATTTGTCCAAAGTAGAAGCGGGCAAGCTCACCATGCATCTCGAAGAGGTGCACATTGAAACCCTTACCAGCAATATGCGAAAAATGTTCACGCCGATAGCCACGGACAAAGGGTTGGATTTTAAGATCGAGATTGCCAATACAACCCCCAAATCAATTACTACTGACGGCCAGAGAATCGAGCAAATATTGCGCAACTTATTGTCTAATGCACTTAAATTCACCGAGTTTGGCACTGTAACCTTAACTATTGCCCCCGTTTCCGCAGAAGCTCAGCTAACCGTTAGCTCTCTGACCCATGAATCTACCCTCGCCCTGTCTGTAGTCGATACAGGTATAGGAATTCCCAATGATAAACTACAAGAGATCTTTGAAGCATTTCAACAGCAAGATGGCTCGACCAGTCGGCGCTATGGCGGTACTGGTTTAGGTTTAACTATTGCCAAGGAGCTAACTCGAATACTCGGCGGTGAGATTCAGGTCTTCAGTGAGCCCGGGGAGGGCAGCATCTTCACCTTATATCTTCCCTACCAAATATCTGAAGGCATGATGGATAGTCAAAATAATAGTTTGGCAAACCCGGCACTGGATACAAAAACATCACATTTAGCCCTGGAAATGGTTAAACACACCAAACAGAAAAATCAGCCTGCTCAAAACTTTCCACTTTTCATAAATGATCAACGCAACAATATTCAAGCCAGTGATAAATCCTTATTAATCATTGATGACGATAAAGATTTTGCCAAAATTCTGCGCGATTTGGCGACTGCACAAGGTTTTAAATGTTTAGTGGCCGGTGATGGACGCAGTGGTATTTATCTGGCTCAGCAATATCAACCTCAAGGTATAATACTGGACCTAAAACTGCCTGATATCGATGGGCACCAGGTATTAGAGCAACTTAAATTTAGCCTTAAAACACGCCATATACCGGTTGAAGTCATATCGGGGCACACTGAAGGTAAAGTTAAAGTATTGGGCCAAGGTGCAATCGGATTGTTGGTTAAACCGGTCAAAGAACAAGAATTACTCGAAGTATTAAGCAAAATAACCTCAATATCTAGCAGCGAAGTCCGAAATATTCTGATCATTGAAGATGACACTGGAAACCGTATTGCCACCACTAGATTACTGGAAAATAGTAAAATGTCTATTACCAGTGTGGCAACAGGAGAGGCCGGCTGTAGTGAAATTTCATCCGGTAAATATGACTGTGTAATTTTAGACCTTGGCTTGCCAGATATGACAGGTTTTGAGGTGCTTAAAAGAATCAACACACAGAAAACAACCTCTATTCCTCCGATAATCATCTACACCGGCAAAGAAATCACTGAACAAGAACAAGCGGAATTAAGCCATTATTCGTCTACCATTGTCATCAAAGGTGTAGGTTCTGCGGAGCGTTTATTAGATGATGTTTCTTTGTTTATGCACCATTTAGCAGGGCAACAAAAACAGGGAGAAAAAGAGAGCATAAGCCTACACCACGATGAAGATCTCATATTACAAAATCGAAAAATACTCCTGGTAGATGACGATATGCGCAACTCCTATGCATTATCGAAAAGGTTAATTGAATCTGGATTAGAAGTTGAATTAGCCAATAATGGTAAAGAGGCCGTTAAATTTCTTGAACAAAATAATGATATTGAATTGGTGTTAATGGACATCATGATGCCGGTGATGGATGGTAATCAGGCAATAAAGCTGATCAGACAAAATCAAGTATATAAATCAATTCCGATTATCGCCTTAACAGCAAAGACCATGCCCGAAGATAGGCAGAAGTGTTTTGACTCTGGAGCTTCTGAATACATTACCAAACCTATTGATTTTGACAAATTGTTATCCATCATGCGCATTTGGTTATTTAAACGCGTTTAATCATTCTCCAGTTATCTAAGTGATGGCATTGATGAAAACCAATGAATTAGAGCTATTTGAAATAAAACAATTATTAGAGGCGATATATTTTCGTTACGGCTATGATTTCAGGCACTATGCTCAAGCATCTTTGGAACGAAGAATACGCTCGATTTTAGATAAATCAAACTGCAACAGTATTGCTGAGCTAAACCCAAAAATACTGCATGACACTGATTTTTTTGATCTTTTTCTCAAAAATATTTCAATCAACGTAACGGAAATGTTCCGCGACCCCTACGTTTTTGCTAAAATTAGAACGTCTGTTTTTAATTTGTTAAGCACTTACCCGCATATTAATATTTGGCATGTTGGTTGTTCCACAGGTGAAGAGGTCTATTCTATGGCCATCATGTTAAAAGAGGAAGGACTGTTAAAAAGCACCCAAATTTATGCCACCGACTTCAACAAAAACTCATTGGAAATTGCTGAGAAAGGTATCTATAAAGCAGATAGAATTAAAAATTTTAGCGAAAATTATCTGGCTGCAGGCGCTAAGGGATCATTTTCTGATTACTTTAATGTGCATCGAGATACTATAAAGATACGCACTGCACTTAAAAAAAATATTACCTTTTCCTACCATAACTTAACCACTGATCAGGTTTTTTCACAAATGCATTTAATCGTCTGTCGAAATGTCTTAATTTATTTTGACAGGGACTTACAGAACAAAGTGCTGAATTTATTTAAAGACAGTTTAATCCATAAGGGCTTTCTGGTGTTAGGCGATAAAGAAAGCATTCAATTATCTGATGTTAGTAAATTCTTTTCTCTCTATGAGAGAAAAGAACGCATTTACCAACTAGATTCTTGTATATAAGCAAGCGATTTTTGCCAGAGCTTTTACTTATAAAGCGCTTTTTACCTATAATCCAAGCTATGTCCATGACTACTTGTATTTCAGCAACTTCATCGTTGATAACATCGAAAAATAAAGCCCTTGCCGACAAAGTTCGGATCAGCCCAGCAGGCCATAAAGCATTCCTGCGTGGAAATAACCAATGCAATTATCAGCACTCATCAGCGACCAGCCAGATTTTAGCCAACTCTGGGAGACTCATTTTCCAGCGGTACAAAAACTCAGCTCCGTAAATACCGGGCTATCTGCGGATGTGTTAAAACTGACCACGACAGAGGGTGAAATTTACCTGCTTAAACTCAGCGGAAAAAGCGCCGGTTATCTACAGAACAGGTACAAAGTATTGTGTTCTGCACATGTGCAGAGCATTCTCTTACCTTTGACGTTCTACGATATTCCCTATTTATGTTTAAACAATACAATACTCGAAGTGTACCCTTATATCAGCGGCAAACATTTGAGTTGCAACTGTAACGATCCCGAGGTCATCAGCCAATCAGGTAAACAAATAGCTTTGCTGCATCAGCAATTCTGTGCAGCAGATTTTGCTGTCGACTCCCTGAAGCTAATGCCTCAATCATTCCAGCAGCTGTGTCGGGAACTATCATTAGCAGAGGACATACTGCAGCAAAAAAACTCGCCAGAAAACTGTCTGGCAGAGCAATATCTAAAGGCGCTTAGAAGCTTGTATTCACTTAGCCAGTCACTGTGTAAGGACCTACAATCCAGGATTGATAATATTTCGACACCACAACTGATTCATGGTGACTTGCATGGCGACAACATCATAACTGCTCTAAACAACCGACTATATCTTATTGATTTTAATAAGATTATGACAGGACATAAAGTTTTCGATTTAGCGAAATTTATCGTTTGTAGTTTATTTTCAGCTTCAGGGGAAATGGACAAACGACAAGTTAAGGCATTACTTGCAGGTTATCAGTCACACTCAGTTATCTGTGAGAGCGAACAAAATTTATTGTTACCACTGATTCTTGGACTGCAACTAAACAGCCGTTGGCTGCTGAGAAAGTACTCAGTTGTGCCAGACAAAGTCAGCGAATTAATACAACAAAATACTCTGCAAATTAATTGGATAAATAACAATTTCAGCAGCTTTCAGGTTTTTTTTGAGCAGGAGTTATTCTCGTCCTATTGCTAATTCACTTTCTTTTAAAGCCAATCAAATCCCACCCAACTTAAGTCCTGCCTCACTTCGACAAGCGTTCAATAAGCTGATAATCGCCTGTTGATCATCCATCGTTCGGGCGATGGCGACCGCGCCAATGATCATAGCGGTTAATGCCAGAACCTGCCGGGGATCACATTCTGTATAAGAGTTGGCAAAATTAATAACCGCCTGGTTCATTCCTTGGTAGGCATTCGCATAGGCGAGCCTGGCGCCTATATCACGAGTGACAATATCTGTGGCCAAAAAAGCCAGCGGGCATGGCGTCGTGCCGTTAACGTGTTCGATACTTAAGTAACCATCGAGTAATTCTCCCAACCACTGCTTATCCGTCACATCATCAGGCTTTAGCTCAGCCAGTTTACTGCTGCTGGCAGAATGCTTGATCACCTCAGAGTATAAGTCTGCCTTGCTGGTAAAGTGTGCATAGAAAGCGCCTCTGGTCAGTTTGCAGCTCTGCATCAGCTGATTAACCGTAACCCCATCAAAGCCTTTAGCGGTAAACAAGTTAAAGGCACTGTGTAAAATTTTTTCACGGGTTTGTTGCTTGTGTTGTTTAGAATAGGGCATTTGAATGTCATTTTTATTTTAATATGACCTTTATCATATCTTATTTGACGTTTAGTATCCTGATTTTTCAGCACAGGAGTTACTTATGAAAACCGATACACAGCGCATAGTTATTACTGGAATGGGTTTAGTGACACCCTTAGGCGTTGGAGTGGAATCTGTATGGCAACGCCTGATTAATGGCGAGTCTGGTATTCGTCGGATTAAAAGTGAGCTGGCAGATGATTTAAAAACGCAAATCGCCGGGCAAGTCCCCAGCCACTTAGAGCAAGACAACGGACTGAATGAATCTGATTACTTATCTGTAAAAGAGCGAAAACGCATCGATCTGTTCACCCTCTATGCATTGGTTGCAGCAAGAGAAGCGTTGGCTCAAGCTAACTGGCACCCCAGCACCGAGGAGGAGAAAAACGCCACTGCAACCATTATAGCGACCGGCATTGGCGGTCTTCCCACTATCACCCATGCCCAGGCCGTGTTAGAGCAACGAGGCGCTCGACGTTTATCAGCATTTACAGTGCCGGCTTTTTTAGCCAACTTAGCCGCCGGCAATGTGTCGATAAAGTATGGATTTAAAGGGCCTATAGGTACACCTGTCACTGCCTGCGCCGCAGGTATTCAAGCGATCGGTGATGCTATGCGCTTAATACGCAGCGGCGAGGCAAAAATTGCTTTAGCGGGTGGCACTGAAGCTTGTATTGATCCACTTTCACTTGTGGGCTTTGGCGCATTAAAAGCGTTGTCTACTCGCAATGAAGCACCGGCCAATGCTTCTCGCCCCTTTGATCAAAATAGAGACGGCTTTGTCATGGGGGAAGGTGCAGGTTTAGTGGTCATCGAAACCTTAGAGCACGCCCTGGCACGCAACGCCACTCCCCTGGTCGAAATAGTAGGATACGGTACCAGTGCCGATGCCTACCATTTAACATCGGGCCCGGAGAATGGCGAGGGGGCAGCGAGGGCCATACAGAGCGCACTGACAATGGCTGAGCTGCAACCCAGTGATATTGGTTACGTTAACGCCCACGCAACTTCAACGCCTGTAGGAGATAAAGGCGAGATCAACGCGCTGCGCCGGGTATTTGGCGAGCATTTACCCAAGGTCCCTATTTCAGCGACAAAATCGGCCACCGGCCACTTATTAGGCGCGGCGGGAGGCGTTGAATCTATCTTTAGTGCACAGGCAATCATGAGCAATAGACTACCCGCCACATTGAATTTAAACACAGTCGATGAGTCTATGTCCGATCTGGATTTAATTCCGCTACGGGCAAGAAAAGCACAAGTCACTCATGTTTTATGTAATGGCTTTGGCTTTGGTGGAGTGAATGCCGCTATAGTGCTAAAACGCTATTGATTGAATACCTATAATCTCTAAAACAACACTAGGAATGAAAGCAACCTAAGCCTTACATCCAAAAATAATGCCCGCTATCACCAGCGGGCACTCTTTGAGCAGAACCCCAATACAATCCGCCAGTTACCAAACCCAGCAATTTTCCCGCACCTTCCAACTTCCAACTTCCAACTTCCAACTTCCAACTTCCAACTTCCAACTCGCTACTCCCTACTTCAGACTTCCGACTTCCAACTTTTTTATACAATACTCACCTCTGCCCACTTTATGCAATTTCCCCTGCTCTACCAATGCCTTCAACGCCCGATAAAGCGCCTCATGGGTCAGGCCAATTTGAGCGGCAAATGATTTTAAATGACTGTTTAACATTCCTTCATGAATTGCCACTAAAGTGCGATCAGTCGCGCCTTTGATCGCCAGAATTTCTCTGAGCCTGCGGGATGTCTGAATTTGCTGGGCGAACTGTTGCGCCAGCGTCATGGCAAACTGCGGATTTAGCTGAAATTGAGCCAGCAGGTAGCCGCGATCAAATTCAGTGACTAAAGTATCAGTCGTTGCTATGGCATAGCAGTGATAGTGCCGGCAAAACAGTGAGGCCTCGGCAAATAGTGTGCCTGCTGTAGCACGGTGATTGACAATCAAAACGCCCTCTTGTGTGTGCCTGATCAGCTCAACATTCCCGGTGTTTATATAGAACAAGCCAGCAGTTGTTCCACCCTGGCTAAACAGTTTTTGGCCTTTTTGCAACGGATGCTGTCGGCATTGAGCCGCGGGCACTTGATCAAAAGGACGGGGATACATAAAACCTCACAATAGCAATCAAACAACTTAGATAACGGTATAAATATAATTGATATGATTCAAATCATATTAGATAAGCAGCGGCAGTGCTAACCTTTTTTGCCAACCTTTTTCTTTTTCAAATTAGAGAGCACAGCAAATGACTCACTCGACTGCACCATCAAATCAAACCGCTCAGCGGTTTAAGCGTAACATAGGTCTATTTAGCCGATTGACACTGACAAGTCACCTAGCACTGTTATTGGCCAGTACCAGCCTCGCTGCACAAACCGCTACTGAGCAACACAGCAGCCACCTACAGCAAAATTCCATGGTAGTTAATCAGGCAGTTATTCGCCAACCTACCCAAGCCGGACAAGGCGCCTTTGCCACCATCGCCGAAATAGTACAGCTACTGCAAAACGACCCCACTACAGATTGGTCCAAAGTCGATATAGCCGCTCTGCAAGCGCATTTAGTCGATATGCATCAAGTGACCTTGCAAAGCAAAGTCACTCACCAGTACTCAGACAATAAAGTGATTTTTACCATTGAAGGCACTGGCGACACTGTTGCCTCTATCCAAACTATGGTGTCGGCACATATGGTTGAGATTGCCGCAACCACCCCATGGCATTCCAATGTACAAAACATCACCCGCGGTGTGGTATTACAGATGACGGCTGATAATCCCGCAGAGTTACAAACATTAAAAGCGCTGGGGTTTTACGGAGTAATGGCCACTGGATCGCATCATCAGGCCCATCATTTTTTATTGGCCAAAGGTACTTCAGCACATGCTGAGCACAATTAAAACGCGGTCTCCATCAGCCCTGAACAGCCTTTTTATTGATCTATATCAATAGATCTGCGAGTTATCAGCAATGGTTAAAACTCAGCCATATAAACTTGCGTTAGATCAATTTTTCAATCCAACAGTAGGCGTATTCTGGGGTCAGTTAACACAGAGGAGTACATTATGTTCGGAATTGACCCATACGTTTTTGAGACACTTTGGCCCAGTTTATTGGGGATAGTTGGCATGGCCGCGGCGATGATTTGGGGTTGGTTTAAAGTGAAATCGCTGATAGAACAGGACCCTGATAAGTAGTACCGCTATGGAGCTTTGCGCAAACTGGCAAAGCTCCACTTACCTTTATACTTGCCTGTTACAGATAACATCGCCTGGAAGTGGCTTTGCAAATAGCGGGTTTATCTTTTTCGTCACTAGACGTGCACGTCTCTGAATTGTAACTTGGCCAGTTGACTGTAGAGATCACAGCTTGTCAGCAGTTGCTGATGGGTACCGCTGGCAATAATCCGCCCCTGATCAAGCACCATGATTTTGTCTACGTCTAGAATAGTCGCCAGTCTATGGGCGATGATGATCGTAGTGCGGCCCTGCATCAGTCTGTTTAGCGCCTGTTGTACTTTCGCTTCGCTCTGCGCATCTAAGGCGCTGGTCGCCTCATCTAACAACAGAATCCGCGGGTTTTTCAGAATCGCTCTGGCGATTGCAATGCGCTGCTTCTGCCCACCACTTAAACGCACCCCCTTCTCGCCCAGATAGCTATCGTAGCCATCCGGTAGCTGCATAATAAAGTCGTGCGCATTGGCTGCCTTTGCAGCGGCAGTTACTTCATCGTCGCTGGCTGACGGTCGCCCGTAGCGGATGTTGTAGCGCACATCACTGCTAAACAGCACCGGCTGCTGCGGTACCAGCGCCATTTGCTCGCGCAGCGCGTGATGATCCAGTTCGCGAACATCGACACCGTCAAACAGGACTGCGCCCTGCTGCGGATCATAAAAACGCTGAATCAACTCAAACAGACTGGACTTTCCGGCACCAGATGGTCCCACCAGTGCGACGCTTTGTCCTGCGGGAATAGAAAAGTTAATATCCTGTAACGCCGCCGTGTTACTTCTTGACGGATAATAGAAATGCATATTCTGGCAGGCGATCACCGGCGCAAGAGCATTTACATCTGTGACTGTGGATGCTATTGAGCTAATCTCACTGCGCACTTGTAGCAGCTCGACCAACCTGTCGCTGGCACCTGCAGCGCGCTGTAAATCTCCCCACACCTGGGAAATAGTCGTCACTGAAGTGGCCAGTAAGATAGAGTAAAAGACAAAGGCACCCAGTTGTCCGGCGCTCATCTCTCCGGCAATGACCGCACTGCCACCTAACCACAACATGCTGGCGACGGCTGAAAAAACTAACAGCAACACGGCGGCAATTAGCAGTGCGCGCTGTTTAATACGTAATTTTCCAATGTTAAAGGAGTGCTCTACTTCCCTGCCAAACGCCTCTTTTTCATAGCCCTCGCGAGAATAGCTCTGCACCGTTTTAATCTGTTGAATAATCTCGCCGGCGTAGGTGCCGACGTTGGCCACGGAATCTTGAGTGCGCTTAGAGAGCTCCCTGACTCTGCGGCCAAAGATAAGAATAGGTAGCAGCACTACCGGCACACTAATAAAGACCACCATGGTTAACCAGGCATCAGTTAATAGCAGCATAATCAGCGCACCGATAAACATAAGCAAGCTGCGCAGTGCCATCGACATCGAAGAGCCGATGATGGTCTGTAGTAAAGTGGTATCAGTGGTCAGCCGCGACATTATCTCGCCACTGAGATTGGTCTCAAAATAACTGGGGTGTAACTCAACCAGATGATCAAACACCGCCTTGCGGATATCGGCGCAGACTCTCTCGCCCAACCAAGAGACTAAATAAAAGCGGATATAAGTGCCAACAGACATTAACAATGTAAGTGACAATATCACTAGAGTCGTTTGATTTAATTGACTATTTGATTGGGCCACAAAGCCATTGTCGATCATCAAACGCAGCCCCTGGCCGATGGATAATGTGACTGCGGCGGTGAATACTAAAGCCAGCATCGCGCAAGCCATGGTCTTCCTGTAGGGCAAGGCAAAAGAAAACAACATCGTTAAGGTTGATTTTTTGACCGAATATTTAGGCGCTTTCTCTGGGGGAGTGTTTTGCTGCTGGCTCATTGATTAATCTGCTCGTGATACTGAATAACAAAGATTGTTTAATTGATCATTTTTCTGCCAATGATGATAACAGCTGTTGCAGATACTTATCCATAGAGCGGTGATGACCAATGATAAATTTAGCCACAAAACGAAACAACGGATTATACACTTCGCCGTTTTCGCTGATGGTTAATTTAGTTTGCTCGCCTACAACGCACAGCTCAAAAGTCCAGCTGCCACCAAACATTAACCGCTCACCCACTATCTTTCTGACTAAACGCTGCTGCTGTATCTCTTCAATAGTGGCAAATGAAATACTCTTACCTTCTTTAGAGGTTTCTTTCCACACTTGAGCAGCGGTTTGTTCAACACTGAGTAGTTCTGAACGCCATTGCGGCATTTTTTCATAGCTGATTAACTTTTGCCAAACTCGCTCAATATCTGCATCCAGCAAGGTGCTTCTTGAGGCATTATGTTTCACCGGCAACCACCAGCCGATCAACAGAACCAGGCTGATGGTGGTTAATAGCAGCCCCATCATTATCAGTAAAATCTTCATCTTAGTTTCCTAACTTAGCGCATTAAAAGTGTTTTTCATTTTATAATCTGCTCTTTATCAAACAACCATTGTTAGGTTAACCGAACTAAAAAGGCAGTTTAATGAACATCGATACCAATCTAGTGATACAAATCCAGGCGCACTACCCAAAAATATATTTTGCTTGTCACAGCGAACACAATAGCTCCAGATCCAGTGCCAGTGGCTTATCTAATCGCGACATGAGCATTTTGGCGCACTTATACGATGGCCAACTAACCTATAACAAGGCATTAGCTGCCCATTTAAAAGTCGCACCTTCGACTATGTCCGAGGCACTGAACAATTTAGTGGCGCTGCAAATGTTAGTAGTCAGCGTCGATGCTGAAGATGAGCGCAAGTCCCACTATCGATTATCGGTACTGGGGGAAAAAGCGCTGCAGGATTCATCAGTTCTGGACACGCAAAAGCTACAGCGGCTATTAAATAAGCTATCCGCAACTCAGCAGCAGCAAGTGGTTGAAGGACTGCGGCTATTAGCAGACGCAGCCAGGCAATAAGCCGATCCATCAGCCAAGTTTGATTTTGCTACTGCGGTTGTTATCAGCTTACTTGCGCAAACAGACAACCTTAATCTAAATTAAATACCGCTTTATCAGTCAAATAAGCCAATCACCGTCTATAGTTATAATGACAGCTGAATTTTGCCGCTGTCATTTACTGGCAATTAGCCAAAACAGCAACCCCAGAGGTTGCCGTCACTCTTAATTGTTGTGTTATCTCTTTATAGGGAGCTAACGATGGAAACAGTCGCTAAATTTGATATTAGTTATTCCCAATCCCTAAACGTCAGTGCTCAGTTGAATATTAGCTTAGAGCAGCTCGCGGCCAGGGGGATTAACCATGAAGACCTGATTGAGTTTTATCGCACTATGTTACTGGTGCGTATTTTTGATACTAAGGCCATTGCCTTACAGCGCACTGGCCGTATAGGCACTTACGCATCCTGCCTGGGTCAGGAGGCGATCAGCACCGCCATTGGCAATACGATGGCCGCCGAAGATGTGTTTATTCCAGGATACCGAGATGCCGCTACACTGATTCTTCGCGGCACTAAAATGGAAGAATTACTGCTCTATTGGGGCGGTGACTCTCGCGGTATGAACTTCAGCATAAATACTCAGGATCTGCCCTACAATGTGCCTATTGCCAGCCAGTGCTGCCACAGCATCGGCATTGGCTACGCTTTTAAACTTCGCCAGCAACCGCGAGTAGCAGTCGTCGTCTGTGGCGATGGCGGCACCTCTGAAGGTGATTTTTATGAATCGCTGAACGCCGCAGGCACTTGGAATCTGCCAATAGTGTTTGTGGTGATCAACAATCAATGGGCGATATCAGTACCCAGAAGCAAGCAGTCCGGCTGTAAAACGCTGGCGCAAAAAGCCATTGCCGGCGGTTTTAAAGGCGAGCAAGTGGATGGTAACGATATCATAGGCTGCCACCTAAAACTGCAGCAGGCCATTGACAGCGCCCGCGCCGGTAACGGCCCGCATCTCATCGAAGCTATTTGCTACCGCCTCGGTGACCACACTACTGCCGATGATGCCAGCCGCTATCGCGATGCCGCCGAACTCGAGCAGGCCTGGAAAGAGGAGCCAGTGGCACGGCTTAAAACCTTTTTAGTCGAAAACCAGTTAATTACTGAGCAACAGCTAGAGTCCATCCAACAACAGTGCAGCGAAGCTGTTGAAGCCAGCGTGGAAAAGTACCTGGCCACTGAGACTGAAGCTGTCTCCTCTATTTTCGAGCATATGTATCAAGAAATGCCCGCCGGGCTCAGGCAGCAGTTGGCACAACTTGAGACGCAATAACAGCGCGCGCTGATAATAATTACTCGGAGCTAAACTATGCCAGAAATGACATTAATAGAAGCAGTCAATGCCGCCATGAGCTATGAAATGGGCGTTGATGAATCAGTAGTGGTATTAGGTGAAGATGTCGGCACCAACGGTGGGGTGTTTCGCGCCACTGATAATTTGCAACAACAATACGGCGAAATGCGGGTATTCGATACCCCATTGGCCGAATCCCTTATCTGCGGAATGAGTGTAGGGCTCGCCGCACAGGGCTTAAAACCTGTGGCTGAAATCCAATTTATGGGTTTTATCTACGCCGCCTTTGATCAGATCATCTGTCACGCCAGCAGAATGCGCAACCGTACCCGCGGCAGATTAACTTGCCCTATGGTGCTGCGCGCTCCCTATGGGGGCGGTATTCATGCCCCTGAACATCACAGTGAGAGTACCGAAGCTATTTTTGCCCATGTGCCGGGTATCAGAGTGGTAATCCCCTCCTCTCCTGCCCGCGCCTACGGCTTGTTGCTGGCTGCGATCAGAGACCCTGACCCGGTGGTCTTTTTAGAACCCAAACGCATCTACCGGGCCCAGTCAGAAATGGTCGCTGACGACGGTCAGGCTCTACCGCTGGATGTCTGCTTTACCTTGCGCCAGGGCAGCGACATCACTTTGATCAGCTGGGGTGCCATGCTCCTCGAAACGATGCAGGCCGCAGACGCCCTGGCCGAGCGCGGTATTGATGCAGAAGTAATAGACCTGGCAACTATAAAGCCGATTGATAAAGCCACTATTTTACAGTCAGTGGAGAAAACCGGGCGTTGCGTTATTGTCTCAGAAGCCGCAAAAAGCGGTGGCGTTGCCGCTGAAATTTCCGCCATCATCGCCGAGGAAGGCCTCACCACACTACTGGCACCTATTGTCAGAGTTTCAGGCCACGACACTGTGATGCCGATGTTTAAACTGGAACAAAAATACATGCCCAGTGTTGCGCAAATAGTCACTGCGGTCAGCAAAGTGATGGAGTTTTAATGAATATATTCAAATTACCCGATTTAGGTGAAGGGCTTCCCGAGGCTGAAGTTGTTGAATGGTTTATCAAAGAAGGCGATAGCGTCAGTGTCGATCAAATCATTGTCTCTATGGAAACAGCCAAGGCCATTGTTGATATACCCAGCCCGCAGGCCGGCACAATATCCAGACTCTACGGCGCTGTTGGAGATATCATTCACACTGGAGATCCGCTGCTGGAGTTTGAGCACAGCGAGCAAGGGGCAGCCACACCAGCACCGCTCAAATCTACTTCAGTAGTCGGAGATATTCCCACCACTGAGAAGCATTTAAAAGAAGTCGCTCAGGCGAATAGTGGTGCCTCGCACATCGGCGTTAAAGCCACTCCCGCTGTACGGGCACTGGCCAGGCGTCACGATATAGACCTGAGTATAGTCACCCCCTCGGGCCCCGATGGCACCATTAAAGCCAGCGATGTTGAACGCGTGGCAAAAATATTTGCCAGCGTCGGCCAGCTACAGCCACTTAAAGGGGTTCGCCGGGCAATGGCTAAAACCATGGCCCAGGCCCATGCTGAAGTGGTGGGGGTAACGATCATTGATGATGCCAACATTCATCAGTGGCCAGAAAAAACCGACGTCACCCTCCGGCTGGTAAGGGCGATAATCTGCGCCTGCAAAGCAGAACCTTGTCTAAATGCCTGGTATGACAGCCACTCGATTGGCCGCCGAATTTTACAGCAAGTGCATTTAGGGTTAGCTGTAGATACCAAAGCGGGTCTGTTTGTTCCGGTGATCAGCGACGTCGCCCAGTATCAACCGCAGCAACTACGCGACAAAATTTCCGAGATAAAAGAGCTGGTGGTACAACGTAAAATACCTGCCGAGCAGTTGCGCGGCAACAGTATCACTCTTTCTAACTTCGGCTCAATTGGTGGTAAATACGCTAATCCTATAGTAGTGCCGCCCACTGTCGCCATTATTGGCGCGGGCCGCAGCTTCAACAAACTGGCTCTGGATCAAGGCAATGTGGTGGAACAGAAATACTTGCCGCTATCACTGACCTTTGATCACCGAGCGGTAACCGGCGCCGAGGCCGCCAGGTTTATGCAGGTATTGATTGGCGATTTGCAAGCTTGATCGGAAGTTGGAAGTTGGAAGTTGGAAGTTGGAAGTTGGAAGTTGGAAGTTGGAAGTTGGAAGTTGGAAAATTATTGACTTGAGGCATAAAAAACCCGCTGAGTGCGGGTTTTTTTTAGACTTGATCCTTTTAGATGTCGATGACATCGAAGGGGACCAGAGTTTCTACGTCTTGCTCGTAGTCGATGCCTTCTATGCCAAAACCGAATAGCTTCAGGAACTCTGCTTTATAGTAAGCGTAATCGGTAGTGTCGAAGACGTTCTCGTCACTTACTTGCGCCCAGATATCTTTACAGCGTGCCTGGATGTCACCGCGTAATTCCAGGTCGTCCATACGGTATCTGTTACCTTCGTCGTACTCGACTTCGGCGCTGTACAAACCAGTGCGGAACAGACGGTCAATCTGCTCGATACACCCCTCGTGTACATTGCTCTCTTTCATCACTTTGAAGACCATTGATAAGTACAATGGCATCACCGGAATAGCAGAGCTGGCCTGAGTCACTACAGATTTTAATACCGCGACATTGGCCTGACCGCCTATCTGCTGCATTTTAGTGTTAAGTACGGCGGCAATTTCATCAACGTGTTGCTTGGCGCGACCTATAGTACCGTGCCAGTATATTGGCCAGGTAATGTCGGAGCCCATGTAGCTATAGGCAACGGTTTTACACCCCTCGGCCAATACACCCGCATCGCTCATTGCATCGATCCACAACTGCCAGTCATCACCACCCATCACTGTGACAGTGTCGGCAATTTCCTGCTCGGTAGCCGGCTCAACTTCAGCACTGAACAAAGTATCTTTGTTAGTATTGATCGCAGTCGACTGGTAGGCTTCGCCAATAGGCTTTAGAGTAGAGCGTACCAATTCACCGGTCTCTGGCAATTTTCGTACCGGGGAAGCCAGTGAATAAATGACTAAATCGATCTGACCTAGGTCTTCTTTGATCAGATCAATGGTTTTCTGCTTCGCTTCATTGCTAAACGCATCACCGTTTAAACTTTTAGCATAGAGTCCGGCTTTGGTTGCCTCTGCGGTAAAAGCGGCACTGTTGTGCCAGCCAGCGGTACCTGGCTTTTTCTCAGTGGCGGGCTTTTCAAAAAACACCCCAATAGTAGCAGCGCCACTGCCAAAAGCAGCGGTGATACGCGATGACAAACCATAACCACTTGAAGCACCAACGATCAGTACCCGTTTAGGGCCATCTGCTACTGTGCCATTTTTTTGTACATAGGCAATCTGTTCACGAACATTGGAAAGACAGCCTTCAGGGTGAGTAGTAGTACAGATAAAGCCACGAATTTTTGGTTTAATAATCATACTTAAGCGCTTCTCTTTGATTAGTCACAAGTTCTGTATTTGATGGCAAATTACTCAAACACAGAATTAAGATTTATTGGTGGAATATGCGAATAAGTCCGCTGTCTTCTCTGCGGGCTTAGACTGATCACATATTCCTTAATTTAATTGCGGCTAAGATACATTATTTTGCCGCATTTTGATAGATTGCAGGCCCTGCAAGCTAATCTGCATTATGTGTCAGGTTATGCAATGCTACAATAGCGCCACTAAAACACATACGGGGAAATTAGTTTGAGCCATAATCAAGGGTACTATTTAGAAGATCTAACGCTGGATATGCAGGCCAGCATCGAAAAAACCATCACTGCTGCCGATGTACAGATGTTCGCCAGCTTATCCGGAGATAACAACCCTATCCACCTGGATGAGGAATATGCCAAAACCACTAGCTTTGGTCGCTGTATAGTACACGGTATGTTCAGCGCCGCTCTGATCTCAGCTGTTGCCGGTACTAAGCTACCAGGACCAGGAGGTGTTTACCTCTCCCAGGAATTAAAATTCCGCAAGCCTATCTTCATCGATGACACTGCAGTAGCAACCTTGACCATTACCGATATCAATGCGCGACGCGGCCGGGTAACTATGTCAACACAAGTGCATGTTGAAGGAAAATTAGTGGTTTCCGGTGAAGCTATCTATATGGTCGGCAAACGCCCAGTTGCTTGATTTACAAATAAACACTATATAATTTAAAATCAAACCGTTAGACATTAAAACATCTAACTGTTTTTTGATTCGCAAAACCTATGCAAAACTCTGACCTCTATAGCCCGAACAATAAGGCTCAGATCGTCTGGCTATTTGCACGCTGTATCTCAATTAAGAGGCAACGCTAACCAAGTAGCAAAATAACTTGTCAGCAGAGCAACAAATAAATGAAGCTGCCCAGCATTTATAGTACTTCTCTGGGCAGCGCTTTATATCCTTGAGCTTATGCTAATTTTGCGTCGTTTTGGCGCGAGCAAAAGGCAGCCAAGTATCGGCTGTCGACTGATCTCGACGGATGCGTGCGTGCTGATTGGCAAACAACCGAATCCAGGGGCTCCACTGACCATCGGGCCATTGCACTCTGGCGATTGCCCGCTCTGCAACGCCAATTCCGAAGTGGTGCCACACCGCCTTATCACCACCGTGCCCACCACCGACTGTGATCTCTTTACTTTGAGTGCGATCGGCGATGCGCACTTCGATAAAGGCGCCAATGGCGTTGCGATTGCCACCAGCTTGCTGAATTTTAAGCGCCAACCAATTACCCATAGGGGCTGGACTTAGCGCTCTGCCAGCGCCTAAATTTCGCCACAGCTGTGCGTCATCCTTGCGATTAACCACGACCACATCCAACAACCCGTCTAGATTCAGATCCACTAAACTGCCACCGCGGCCGCGTTTAAAACTCAACATGGCAGATCGCTCGGCGCTCTCGATAAAACGCCCCTGTGGGGTGCCTAAGAACAAATTATTCGGATCTAACTGGGCGAAGTCACTCATCTCTTCAACGTTGCCTTTGACCACATAGAGGTCTGTATAGCTGTCGTTGTTAACGTCGTCAAATTGGGCGTGCCAGCCAGTGGATGGCAGCACGCTGTTACCGATAAAGGGCCGATGAGCAGTTACCCCCCGCTCCAGGGCGATATCTTTAAAACGCGGACTGCCGTCTTGAGTTTGCAAAGTACTTAATTTGTTGTCCGCCATGCTAGTGATGTAGTAATCGGGCTTACCGTCTCGGTTTAAATCTGTGGAGGCGATACCCATTCCCCAAATTTTCTGTTTGCGCCAGCCCTCTTCTGCGCTGTATTGCAGCGGCGGATTAGTCTCGGGGATTTTCCACAGCTGCTCGTGACCGCCGCGATAATACTGGCGATCGTTGGCAATACGCAGACTGGGGGTACCAGAGCGATTCCAGTCGGTAAACAGCATCGACAGTGCACAGTACCCTGGGATTAAAGGGGTATTGTGCCTGTATTGACCTTTTTTGTCTGGTCGATAAAAATCACTGTTGTGGCAAGTGCCAAATGGCGCTCCCGGTAAGTCGCGGTCTACATAGTTGCCAAAGGCTAGACTCGGCAGCTGATTATCCCCTTCCCAAGTGGCTGCAAACGCCGTTGTCCAGGCACTGCCGCCATCGAATCCCCAGAGCCGGTTGGCATTTTCAAACTGGCAATTCCCCAAGCCTTTAAACAAGATGTTTTCTCCAACCCGAAGTACCGCTAAATCCATGATTCCATCGCCGTCGATATCCAGTGGATAGGCACCAGTCACAGCCGTAACAGACAGCTCTGATTGCACCTTTTTATTAAAACGCAAGGCTTGCCCCAACTCGCTGTTATTCAGGTAGAGCGTTGCGCGCCCTACTCCCGCGGCAAAAAACAGTTCGGGATACTGATCGTCGTTGCAGTCAAAAACCGCCACCCCACCGCCGACAAAATACTCCCAACCGCCCTTATACTGATGGGAGATACCCGAGGTCAGTGTCTCTTCGTGCATATTTGGCGAAGTGATGCCCAAACAACTGACGCTGGTCAGCAGCGCAGTGCAAAAGCTCAATAGTTTAAGTATTTTCATGATGCACTTTATCCCTGGGTCAGCTGTAATGATTTGAGAAATTCCACCACTTTTCTGCGCTGTAAGTCACTGAAAGCTTCGAATTTTTCCCGGGCCCCTTGTGCTTCACCACCGTGGTGCATGATAACTTCCATCAAGGTACTGACATCCCCACGATGACCATAGGGAGCGGTACTGCCCACCCCCCAGAGCTTGGCACTCATAAACTCATCTATGGCAATAAAGCGCTGACTTAGACGCTCGTTGGCAAAGTGTGGCTTGTGCACATCGGCAATCACATGACGCTTTAAATCGGAGAATATGGGCACTAACCAATTGCCTTGCTGATCACGATCCAGTCCCTGACTATCGATTTGGTAACGATACACAGCTGCGACATCCGTTTGCCGTAAATTACCCGCCGCGTTGTAGGGTCCTGGTTCTGCAAAGCTCAATGAGGTTAGAGGCAGTGTCTGGATATGGCACTGGTTGCATGCCGCCTGGCGAAACAGCTGCTCCCCTTGGGCGGCGGCCTCTTGTAATAGCGGATGCTCAGCAAATTTCTGCACCGGGGTCGGCAGAGTGGCCTGATAGAGGGATATAGCGGTTAAATCTCCTGAACTAATTTCTGCCGTGAAGTTGTCTTCGTCAAAATCGTCACTGTTGGTCCACTGCTTCCCCCAGCGTTCATTGCTTTGAATCCCGTGGTGGGCATTCATGGCATTGATGCTGAATTGGCGCAGAGAAGTGAATACACCCTTCTGGCTGAAGGGGCGAATAATCAGATCATGATCGACGCCTTGAATCTTGGCGATATCAATAAAACCGTCAGGGTTGACACTCAACTCGCCAAAATCAACACCCTTAGTGATAAGTTTCACGCTAATACGCTGTTGCTGACTGCGGGCACTTGCCACAGCAGCGCGGCGGATCTCCTGCAGGTCGGCGCTCATCTCCCGCGCTAAAAGTTCGACTAAGCCACTGCCGTGTAAATGAGGTGTGCCTCGCTCATTTGAGAACTGCGGCTCCAATGTATCAAAGTCAACGTTGACTACCCCTGAGGAGGCAAATACATTCACCACGAACTCACCCGCCCCCCCGGAACCCGGTTGATTGTGACAGCCGACACAGGCATTGGAGTCAGGACCTGAGGTTCTAAACATTGCCGGGGTTAAATCAACCCGCTTTTTTACCGGTATTTCAGCGGAGGTCGAAGCCGGACGGCCCGCACCATCTAAGGCGGTAAATTTGGCGTTAAAGAGCAACTTCCCCTGGGCAATGATTTGCTCAGGTGCGAGTCTCTCTAACTCGCTGAGCGCTATATGTTGGGTCACCGCCCGCTCATCGCCGATCACTGGGATCTGATCTGCGGCTTGGGTGCACAGGGGTATTAAAATGCCGACAAATGTTATTATTTTTAGTCTGGTCATAGCCGTTCCATCTTCATCGCTACGTGGAAGCGACCTTGTACTAGATTCACTCCCCTATAGATAGGTTAAGAAAATATACTAACCTATATTGATTTGAGCTGAGCTTGCCTGAGGCTAAGTTGAGATTTTTCATAATATACATATGAATAATAGTAATGAAAAAAATCTGTTTACTGTATTTTGTGACTGGGCTTTCGCGAGCATTTTCGCAAAGTTCACTTTGAGTAGCTGTTTAATACTCCATTCTCCTCTGCTATCGGTGTGCAATTCGCGATCGCCAGCCAGCCAGATGTAAACGATAGAATAGGAGCTAAATTGCATTAATAAGTACAGCACACTTACCTTTGAAGACCGCGGACGGAGTTAGCCCTGAAAAAAATTTTAGGCTGGTTTTCAAAGGAAATGTTCGGTCATAAATGTCTTGTTCGCTAAAGAACGTCATCTAGGATTATTTAGGCAGAACCCGCCTAATCCTTACATTGGTATTCTCAGTAGCTTCACGTAGTCCGCCCGCATAAGACTTGGCAAAAAACACTTTAACTCCAGTCTCTTTACTGAAAGGCTTATGATCGAGCATAGGGAAAAGCCTTTTCCCTAAAGTCCATTGCATACAAATCTGTCCCTGCTCTATATAGCTGCCTTTATTCCTCTTTATTACCGTGCTCCAACCCCAATAAAACACTGTCGCTTATCAGTCGGCCGGTTCTCTTGGCGTTTTAATTAAATATACGATAGCACTGCGGCTATCAGATTTGCTTTGTGCTTATTCAAACAGCTTAAATTAAGATGCCAATTACAGCTCAACAGATATTTTGCAAACTTGTCTGGGTCTCGTCATCAAACTTAGTCATGCTTCTGTGAGACATCATGACTAAGAGGATATATTTAGCCAATAACGGGCTTTGCTTTGCAACACAACGCTTTAAACTGCAAGTTGGTTGCTCTCAGAGCACACAAGAACACCACCAGCGCAGTTGATAAAGCTTAATCTAATAAAATTCTAGTACTGAATTAACTTGTTAATGTAGCTCATTGGAGACACTTGCCTTCTTTCTAATCAGCGAGTTGATAAATAAACCACATTTCACAATAGCAAAAGTTAAAAAGAGCATATTTTCTGGGTAAAAAATTGGTTTCAATAAATGTCTGACGTATACAACAAACTGTAACTTCTTAATTTCAGTCGTCGTTGCCGTTGGAGTCATGCAGAAATTCTGTCTAAATTGATGTAACAGAGGTTTGAAATGAAAATCAATAAAAATAAAATGATCAGTGCAGCATTAGGAACAGTAATGTCTATGGGCATTGCTAGCTCGGCATTTGCCGCAGATTTAGTGGTGGGTGTGAGTTGGTCAAATTTCCAGGAAGAGCGCTGGAAAAAAGACGAAGCGGGAATCAAAAAAGGTCTTGGCGATAATGTAAAATACATTAGCTCAGATGCCGGTGGCTCCGCAGAGAAGCAATTGTCCGATATTGAAAGCTTAATTACCCGTGGCGCCAATGCCATTATCATACTCGCATGGGATGCTGAGGCTATCTTACCCGCTGTAGCCAAAGCACAAGCAGAAGGCATCGCAGTGTTAGGTTATGACCGTTTGATTGAAGCTAAAGATGTATTTTATCTGACATTCGATAACAAAGAAGTTGGCAGAATGCAGGCCCGTGCAGTGCTAGAAGTTCAGCCTGAAGGCAACTACGTCTTTATCAAAGGCGCACCGACCGACCCCAATGCAGACTTTTTACACAGTGGTCAATTGGAAGTGCTTAAAGCTGCCATCGACAGCGGTAAAATCAAAGTAGTAGGCGAGCAGTATACAGACGGTTGGAAACCTGAAAATGCCCAAAACAACATGGAGCAAATCCTCACTGCTACGGCTAACAAAGTCGATGCTGTTGTCGCCTCTAATGACGGTACTGCTGGTGGTGTAGTAGCCGCATTAACCGCTCAGGGATTAGAGGGTTTACCTGTTTCTGGTCAAGATGGTGATCACGCCGCACTGAATCGTGTTGCACGTGGTTTGCAGACCGTATCTGTATGGAAAGATGCTCGCGCACTCGGTAAAGCTGCCGGTGAAATCGCCGTGCAATTGGCTAAAGGTAAAGCCGCCGGAAATTCAATTAAATGGTCTGGTGGCGCCAAAGGCGTTGAAATGGATGCAGTGCTACTGGCACCAGTGCCTATCACACAGGCAAACTTAGATATCGTTATCGATGCCAATTGGATCACTAAAGAGGCTGTTTGTCTGGGCGCTCAAGCTTCAGTCGCCGCTTGTAAGTAACCTCTGAGTATCATCAGCAGGTGCTGGCACCTGCTTTATGTACAGGATGCACGGTCAGACTCTATGTTCTAGACAAGGGTTAAATACCGTCATCCTGTCGCCAATGTCGCGTTAGCATAGCTGAGCAATGGTTCCCGATCTACTCTAAAGCACTGACATCCGAGTCGGTAATGTCAACAGGCGATACTGATGACTTTCCTTTTGGCTAAGCTTGAAATGAAGGAAAAAGTAGCAGCAACTCGTTGATCTTTTTCCTCCTCAAATAGCTTAGAGGCTCACTCTCAAGATATGAACTTCAGTGTTCTACTAATAAAAGAAAAAATTCTTATGACAAATGAAAATTCCGCTTATAGCAAATCTGGCAATGCAGTGTCCCGAATACTTAAAGCCTCAGAGCTAGACACGCGAATGCTAGCCATGGTCGGCATTTTAGCTGCAGTCTGGCTGGGCCTTAACTTCGCCACTGACGGGATATTTCTCACCGCGAGAAACCTATACAACTTGAGTGTACAGAGCTCAGTAGTCGGTATCATGGCTACTGGCATGGTACTGGTGATTGTCGCCAGACACATCGACTTGTCAGTGGGTTCAATTGTCGGCTTTACCGGCATGATGATCGCCTGGTTACAAGTTGATATATTCCCTATCACTGCCTCCTGGAACTGGCCTTTTACTATTGTTATAGGTTTATTATTAGGTGTCGTCATAGGCGCATTACAGGGCTATTGGATTGCCTATAAAGCAATTCCCGCCTTTGTGGTGACTCTCGGTGGGTTACTTATCTATCGAGGTGCAGCATTTTTAGTGACTGATGGCCGCACAGTCGCTCCCATGAATACTGATTACCAACTGCTCGGTGGAGGTATCAACGGCTCCATTGGTGCCACTTGGAGCTTACTGTTAGGCATTATTGCGATTATCAGCGTCGCCATACTGATGTATCGCAGTCACAAAAATCGTGTTAACCACGGCTTTGTCGCTAAACCCATGGGGATTCAAATCGGACTATTTATTATTAGTGCCGCACTGATTTTAGGGTTTGTATGGATCATGAACTCGTACAATAAGCCGCGCAGTGATATCGCCAGAGGCATCCCCATC
Organism: Oceanospirillaceae bacterium; assembly: GCA_013215505.1. GTDB lineage: Bacteria > Pseudomonadota > Gammaproteobacteria > Pseudomonadales > Balneatricaceae > Rs1. The sequence continues at coordinate 36,324 of JABSQZ010000027.1, read as the reverse complement.
CCGGTATTAATCTTGATAGTCACAGTGATTGTCATGTCAATGCTCACTCGCCTGACACGTTTTGGGCGCTATGTTTTTGCTATAGGTGGCAACCCTGAAGCAGCAGAATTATCAGGCATAGATGTTAAAAAAGTGACCATGATGATCTTTGCATTAATGGGTCTGCTCTGTGGTATTGCCGCTGTGATTACCACCGCGCGCCTGAACGCCGGTGTAAACTCGATGGGTTTGTTAACTGAGTTATCCGTAATCGCCGCTGCCGTTATTGGCGGCACTTCTCTAAACGGCGGGTCGGGCTCAATCACAGGCGCTATTTTAGGTGCTCTCATCATGCAAAGTCTTGAAAATGGCATGGTGCTATTAGGTGCCGGGAGCGCCGAGCGACAAGTCATTATAGGCTTAGTGCTTATTGGCGCCGTCTGGTTCGACACTTTTTATAAAGCCCAGCAAAAATAGCGAGAATAGATTATGTCAGTTACTCCTCTTATTGAGATGAAAAATATTCACAAGCGCTTTGGTGGTGTACACGCGGTTGAAAACGTTTCTATCAGTTTATATCCAGGTGAAGTTGTCGGTGTGTTAGGCCACAATGGCGCGGGAAAATCTTGCTTGATGAAAATGTTGGCAGGCGCATTACCGGTAGATTCCGGTGAAATTATTGTCAATGGACAAAGTGTGACGATTGAAAACCCAAGAGTTTCACGAGACCTTGGTATTGAGACTATTTATCAGAGCTTAGCCCTGGCAGATAATCTAAATGCCCCTGCAAATCTATTCCTCGGCCGAGAATTGCTGACCTCAATGGGTACCTTAGACGACCCGAGGATGGAAGTCGCGACACGCAAGGTCATGCATAAACTAAACCCAAATTTTAGTAACATTACCGACCCGGTAAGGTCTATGTCTGGAGGCCAGCGCCAAGTTGTGGCAATAGGTAGAGCTATCTACTTCGACGCCAAGACATTAATCATGGACGAACCCACCGCTGCATTAGGCCCCTCTGAAACCGCCATGGTGTCTGATTTAATCAAACAGCTTAAGTCAGAAGGCATTGGCATTTTTCTAATCAGCCACGATATGCACGACGTTTTCGAACTTTGCGATAGGGTGATGGTGATGAAAAACGGCCGCGACGTAGGTTCCTTCAAGGTTGAAGAAGTGACGCCAGATGATATTCTCAGTCTAATTATCATTGGCAAGTTGCCCGAAGGCTGGCAACCGAGAAATCTGCAGAGTGATCCGCAATAACCTCCTGTTAAACCAGCAGGCCAAAACCTTCGATACATAGAAGGTTTTGGCGGCTTCATATCAACAGATTACCCGCTTCTCGCATAGCCGCTGTGCTAGCGAAACCAAGCAATTAAGACTGCTCTGCATTGAACGTCCGGTTGTTTGAGTTGAGCTGAATATTTAATATATTGCCAAAAATCAAATAATTAGAATAGGACTCCCCTGGCTGTTTTTGTTATGTGTAATATATGTGTAAAACCCAATCGGTTATGGGCCGAGTAACACCACTGAATTGACTTAATATCTGCTCGCTGTTTATCAATAAAAAATCTCAGATGGCAGACTTTCACAATATAGCTATGACCGTTGGCGGGGGCTTTTTCTTATTCAGGGTAATTGTCTTTATAGGCTAGGTATTCAAGTCCAGAAATCAGACCTGGAAATGGTATACATAGTGACTGCCGGTATAGTGTTTTTGCCAGGCTTAATGATGGGGCCAATAGCCACCATTCTCATCGTCCGATTGAAACACTTTTTTATGCCTCTTCATTCATATATTCATTTGCATGTTTATCTTTAGCCAATCTTTCTGCCCGCGTAAGGCTGTATTGTATTGGCACTCTTGAACATAGAACGGCACTACTTTTAAATAGATTTTATTCAAGAATGGATTATACTAAGATGGCGTATTCGAGATAAATACTGAAGCTAAGCTGTTAGATTTTCTGAATAAGAAGGAAGACCCTAGTGTCGATACATAAGTTGTCATTTGCTGAAATAACTATACTCAAGCCTAATTTAGCTGAGGTCATAGTTAACAGTTATGTTGAAATGGATTTGGCAATGGTTGGCGAATATCATGAGTTTTTGCTCACTCATCTTGAGCATCCTTTTAATCTGTTAATCAATAAAATCCATCCGTACTCCTATACCTTTGAAGCTCAACAACATTTAGCGACACTCAGCCAAATCAACTCAATGGCTGTGGTCGCATATAACTCTTTCACTGAAACCTCTACCAATAGCCTTATCTCCATTCCCAAAGCTATCCCATGGAATATACGATTATTCAAAGAGCGAAAATCGGCATTGGACTGGCTTGAGGGTTTAGATCAATAATCTAATCAGTTAGCCGAGCACCTTTACCTGCATGCGTGCCCGCACAAGGTGTTTCACTGAGAATAGTGAATATTAATCCAGCTATCACATTGTGATAATTTATGCTTTTCAAAACGGCGGCTGTGCGTCATGTGCAGACGTTGAACCTTTATCAATCACTCTTCAGCAACCCCCAAAACCGACTCTGCCGGCGGTATATTGTTTATTGCTCGATGCAAACGGATAGATCTAACAACCACCCCCCCTGCCTAAAAGTCATCCCCAGCTTAAAACATCTAGGGCTCATACTCATTGGCTGCAGACAGTAACCGGCCATTTTTTATCGACTTGCTTGCACATAAAATTTCCCGTTTAAATCGCAGGTCATAATCTCGTTGTTTTTAACTTAGGTATCCCGCGTAAGGATGAGAAGATCTTCGAAGAATATACCCGGACCAGTCATTGGCTCACCCTTTTGGATCGCCACAAAGGTTGCAGTCGGGTTATCAATAAGTAGCGCATCTTAAGCTCCAGCCTAGATCGCTGCATCCTTCAGCTGGGGTAGCAGCTAATACCGGCTTGGGCGCGGGTGTTTTCCTGCGAACAACAGATTTGATGTCCAATATGGCAGATTACCTGGTTGTCGCTATACTCAACACAGGAAACGGTTCAATTTTTGTTGATAATATCGTGCTGGATTGGACCCTAAATTCTGCATATAAAAGCAATATCACCCAAGGATTGGATTATGACCACGGCTGCTGAATTAGATTTAGATGCAAGAAAAGAAGACGACATAATATATTACACATGGGATCACGATTTACCTTGTTTGGATTTGAAAGTTGGTAATTCTGTGACTCTGAAATATGATGGCATTGATATTTTAGTAAATATCTTTGAGTTTGGAGACAGTGTTTACTCAGGTGAGGTGGTTGAAACTAATCACTCAGCAGATGTTGTCGCAATAGGGGATTCAATATCATTTAAAGAAGTTCATGTTTTCGCCAAACAGGGAGTGACCCGCTGACCCTGAGAAAAACAAAGCTTAACGATCTAATTTATATAAAATATTTGATACACTTTTAAACTCAATGATAAACGGTTCAGTGCCGGTTTCCAGTTTCTAATCGGTATTGTCCATTTTTGGTGACTTGCCCGATTGTCAGATAAACAACTTTCTTGGCAAAGTCCTTACTAGCAATGAGCTCAGGGTTCTTGATCGCTTATTTGATGACACTGTTTAATGACTCGACAGCATTGGTGGTGTAGATTGATTTCGGATATTTCAAGAGTAATTAGATTACCTCAGTGCCTATGCCAGGACACCGAGATACTCGGATATTTATCGGCCCATACCCCGCCAAATCGCTCTGGAGTCATGAATGCCTCGGCTTCTGTAACACAAAGGTACATTTGACACATCTACATTATGGAGGCAGTACTCACAATAATCGGGCTCTATATAATTTCTCTTATCATTATTACAGATATATAAAGTACGCTTGATGAGTGTGTCTTATTTAAAAACCAGCTGTTTCTAGTATATTAATCGTGTCGATAAACTATCTATGGCCAGCGGGTTGTCGGTGCTCATCCTTGGGAGCCCCGCTTGGGAGATCTAAGTTATTTTACTTCTTTACTCTAGACTCTCCCCTGCTTCCGGCTTATCCATCCTTTATTCGCACTATAAACTATACTCTTTATGCTCAGCGGTTATTTTCGATCAATTAATCTAATAGGGCAGGCATTTTTCTAAATGACATTGACGTATTCTCAAAAAATTAAAAATGGATGTAATTTCAACTTCAAGGAGAAAAATAATGATTAAAGTAAGTGTAATGTACCCAAACAAGTCAGATGCGAATTTTGACATTGAATATTATTGCAATACTCATATGCCCATGGTGCAGGGACTTCTTGGGGATACTATAAAAAGTATCAGTGTTGATTATGGCTTAGCTGGAGGAGCCCCTGGCGAATCGGCATCTTTTATAGCAATGGGTCATTTGACATTTGATTCCGTGGATAGTTTTCAGAATGCATTTGGCCCCCATGCAGAAAAAATAATGGCAGATATCCCCAATTACACAAATACTCAGCCGCAAATTCAAATTAGTGAAATAAAGGTTTAGAGATTCATCTTGCTAATCGGCTAGTGGGGGTCGATAGTCCCGTCCCACAAACACCCTGCACTGGGTGTTTTGCTGAAAATAGCAAAGCTGGATTCAAATATTAGGCAGTGACAATGCATCGTGTTAAATCTTCCGCTATGTGACATGTCCTTTGGTATGCCAGCTCAGAGCCAATGATTGGCAATGGTAGTTACCTACCAAAATCAGTCATTGTTGGTTACTACAGATGAATCACCCTGGCAATTTCCGGAAGTTGCTAAGTGCTTAATTGTGGCTATCCTAACTGTATAAAAGTAATTTGACGTCAATAATACTGCTGTAGATAGACGCAAAGGTATTGAATAAATGGCAAAATTGAAGCTATCAAACTCGAAGACAGTTGAGCTGGTTATAAGCGCAATGATTTTACTATGTGTTACCGTGTTCACCATGAACTTTGACTTAATTATTAAGCTTGTCGGGGGCGGTATCAATGACGGCACCGCTGATCCCCGCTACCAAATCGATATATATTATTTTCCGGGCCGTAAACCTACCGCCTTTGCTTTATCTGATTTTTTTAATCAGCAGGGATATTTGGTTAACACTTTAAAAGCCACAAAGTTAAAAAACTCCGAAGCTACTCAATTTTCTCAGAGCCACTTTTTCTTTAATAGAGAGGATCTCTCCCAGGCTATGCTGATTAAAAAGCAAATGCAGCAAGTTCTGGGTTACCCAATCAGCGCTTACAAATTCAGAGAAGCGAAACAGACACCCTCAATGAGGATTGTCTTCACCAATGCGGAATTGGAAGGCAAAGGGGAACACGCGACACATAGCCATGGCCCCCATCCAGGATCGCCAGTGATCCCCTCCGAAACCAATTGACCCATAAGTTGATAAAGTCATATCACTAACTTTACCTTGATTATTTTAACTGTTCATAAGCACTTATTAAACATAAAGTTAGGGCTGAAAATAACGCTTAGCGCAGAGCCTTTAAACTACCATCTAGCCCGAGATAAATATTAGTGAAGTTGCTCTAAAACTAAAAAAGGGCTTACTGGTTAAAGTAAGCCCTTTAATTGACTACTAGTTATCACTAATAGCTTTTTTTGCCCAGGATAAACCCGGGCTATAGCGATTTAGATAGCTACAATATTTTCAGCTTGCGGGCCTTTCTGGCCTTGACCTAAAACGAATTCAACACGCTGACCTTCAGCCAGAGTCTTAAATCCGTCACCGGCAATCGCTGAGAAGTGTGCAAAAACATCTGGACCAGACTCTTGCTCGATGAAACCAAAACCTTTAGCTTCGTTGAACCATTTGACTGTACCAGTAGTTGTATTAGACATAATATTATCCTGTATTTTAAAAATAAGTAAGTGTGCCGAAAAAGGCATTTGTAGATGTAACAGACTGAAATATTGTAACACTTGGAAACTACAGGACGAGAAATTACGTAATGGAGACTTCAAACAAGAGACTTTCTTTCTAGCTGCGGGCACTATATAGAAGATCCTTACTGCGGTCAATTTGTTTGTACATTTTTCAATCAATGAGTTTTGTTCTCAAAATCCGCACTGATACAACGGACCAGACATTGCAAATAAATAACCCATGCTGATACTCGAAAGCACTTTAAGCTAGTTCAGAAGTTGATAGAGATAGGGAGCATCCGTATAATTTTGCATCCAAAGCCACTCACATCAGGGCTCAGATGTTACTGGCTTGGATACAAAAGTCTGGCCAGAGTCACTTGACCAACGTCCGTGGAGGCTATCGGTCATCGCTGTCATTCATAGCTAAGATAAATGAATCACCAGTACCACTTTCAACAGTAACTTAAAACAAGATTTTTTCTTATACAACTGCCATTAATCTCAGACTATCGTCAGATAGTCCTATTTATAAAAAGTGAGACGTCTCACAATTATGTTTGAGAGTATAAGTCAAAACTCAGGTCTTAATTGTTGATGGGAGTAAATCATTTTGAGCTTTAAATTATTGGTCACAATATTGATTTGTTTGATTTATCCATTGCCGGCAGCTGCCTATGAAAACAAGGTGGTCTTAGCTTATGTGGAGTACCCTCCTTACTATGGGGAAAGCTTAGAGAATGGAGGACCTATCACGGAAATTATTGTCCAGGCATTTAATAAAGTAGGGTATGCAGTGAAGTTAAAGTTTGTTCCATGGGCAAGAGGTCTGGAGGGAGCAAAACAAGGGACCTATGATGGCCTATTCACTGCTTGGTACACCAAGGACAGGGAGAAATGGTTCGTTTTTTCCGCCCCCCTGTATCAGAACAAGATTGGTTTCTACAAACGAAAAGGAGAATACATCAAATTTAATTCATTCGAAGATTTAAAATCATACAAGATAGGAGTTGTCAGGGGATACATTCGTCCTCTTGGGTTCAAAGAAGCTAATTTGCAAACCATCGAATCCGCAACGGACAGGGAAAATCTCCTCCTGCTGACGATGGGACGTATTGATTTAGTTTTAACAGACAAAACGTTGGGAAAATATATTATAGGTACCCAGTTAGTAGGACAGGCCCATAAGCTAGAATGGATTGCCCCTCCCATTGAAGTTCTGAATCAATATCTGATGATTTCAAAGCAGGCAAAGGATTTTCAGAAAATTCTGCAGGCGTTTAATTTAGGCCTAAAAAAGCTTACTGAAACAGGGGAAATGAATAAAATTTTGCTACAGCATGGATTCTGAGTTGATTGCATTTTCATTCATTAATCTTATTGAAGCAGGAAACGTATTCTCTCAAACAAACCAGATACAGTATCTGCTAGCTGAGTATTTCACCTACTAGCCGCCCACAGCACCTTTAAAGTGGATCCGCACAGGGCGTTTCATTTAAAATAGTCGTTTAAGTAAAAATAACCTAATCAGCATGTCTGCGATCTGTCGGCTCCTGCTTTTACCAGGGCCGATTAGACCGGGTAGGAGCTCTGTCTAGCATTTGTCAGTAAGGGCACTAGGACAGGACCAAAAATACAACACCCGCCCCCGCATGTGCATAGTAGCAACTCTCTATTTAGGTTAAACGCGGCCAGCATGGAAGTACAAAACACTCTTTATATTAGAAACAGATGAGTACAGATGAACAAAGTAGCAATTTCGTCTAATACCAAAATTCGCAGTAACTTTGTGTCAGCCAACTATTTACTGCTATTGGCACCAAACTTAATCGAAAACTGTACACCATGATCTACTTCACTGACACAATCTATAGATCCATTTAGTGATTGTGTCACTAAATTATAAACAATATGCATACCTAAACCACTGTTGCCTGAACCACGTTTAGTGGTGAAAAAAGGTTCATATATACGCTCAAGGTGCTTTTTGTTCATACCGCGACCATTGTCTTGGTAATGGATCAAGATAGTCTGATCTTGCTGGGTAATTTCTATAGTAATCAGCCCCTCCTCCTTCCCATCAAGGCCATGTTGTAAAGAATTGACCACTAAATTGGTTAAAATTTGGGTGATATCTCCCGGGTCACCATTAATTTCGATATGATCATCGCAGCTCATAGTGATTTCATAAGGTGTTTGCCCAACCATTGGTCTCAGGTTCATCAACACCCCGTCAATATATCTTTTCGCGTTATATACCCGTATATGTTTGTCTGACTGATCAACGGCAACTTGTTTAAAGCTCATAATAATATCAGAGGCTCTGTTTAAATTTTTACTGACCATGTTGGTACATATAGTGACTTCTTTTAGAAACTTGTTCATTGTTGTGTCCGACATCGCAGTTGTCAGAAGACTAAATTTCAAGTTATCGGTGAAATCCATCAAATGTGTCACCGCTGTCACTGCAGTGCCTACCGGGGTGTTAATCTCATGGGCCACGCCAGTGACTAAGCCGCCTAAAGACGCCATTTTTCTGGATTCCACCAGCTGATCTTGGGCAAAATGTAATGTTTTAATCGATGTTTGTAAGGCTTCATTTTTCTTTTCTAACATGCTTGGGCTGGGTAGTTTGAGGAAAAAAGGCAATACAAACCAGATAACAATACCGGTCGTCAACGAGGCGACTGCGGTGATTGCTTTTACAACTGCTGATATACCGTAAATGGGTTTCCAGATGACGATTGCGCTGACTAAATGAGATAAACCACAGGCAACAAAGATTATCGAGCCCGCCAGGATAAAAAACCAGGGATAAGGTAAGTCTTTGCGGCGTTTCACAAACACAATCATTGCAGCGGTAATGGAAAAATAAGCCAGGGCTATGACGACATCAGATATGGCTGTGGTCCACAAAATTTCGGGCTGCCATAAGTAGCAGACCCCATGTGGCATATAGCTATCATTGTTAAAAATCGATGTTGATTCCATTACGCACCTTTATCCTTTGTTGTAACTTGTTATTTTGTTGGGAAATAGGCCAACAAGATCTAATTGTGTACCAATTACAGGTGAACAAATATCCGATTAAATCCAGATTTTGGCTCTTTTTCCAAATTCAAGAAATAGTCCTAGACCCAACACAATAGCTAAATGCTGCGAATTCACTGCTTATAGCAATAGTGTAATTTAGATGATTTAACCTAAGCGGCCCGACAATCCGGCCTGGCATTCTATATATATGAGATGCCTTTAACTTTCTAGTCAGCTTTTTCTGATTCTCAAAATACCTTCTAAATTTCAGGTATTTGTCAATTCCTCCGATTATCCAGGCTGATTTACTAAGGCAAAAACAGTCAGTCGAAATCGACGCTATAGACCAATAGCAGACATGTTGATGTCGGGGAATTTTACTATGTTCGAGGTCTTGAGGTCTTGAGGTCTTGAGGTCTTGAGGTCTTGAGGTCTTGAGGTCTTGAGATTTTGAGGTTTTGAGGTTTTGAGGTTTTGAGGTTTTGAGGTTTTGAGGTTTTGAGGTTTTGAGAGGATGGTCATCCAAATTGGGCCATTAATAATTGTTCTATCAGGTAGTATACGAAGGTCAGCGTTTCGTACAAAATCCTCTTTTTACGGGAAAATTTCGCAATTATGTTTTATGATAAGTTTCAGATGATCAGGGAGTAACACGACCGGTCGATACTCAGGTGCACTTATGTCCTTGCTCGCCGACGATGGATTTCACCGCAGCTGCTAAACTGCCGGCACCGACAACCTGAACAAATATATCCCTTTAATCATCTTGTTAATATCTGGAGTCTTTCTTGTACGTCTTTATTCGTGCCAGTTCAGAATGATTAAAAGCCCGATTTTGTCTATTAATAAACAGATGTAAAGGAGGTATAAATGGCTAAGCTAGCAAGATTACCTGTAGGCTCCCTCGCTTTCGTATAGGAATGTGCAGTAGAGATCATTTTTAAAGCATCAGATCTGATCCGGACGCTTATATAAGTGTTACAGCGATAACGATTGATGGTGGCTATGGCGCTAAGGATGGCGTTTTTACTTAACGTTAACCCAACACGGGCCGAACATGCAAAACCCTTCTGGCATAAAACTATGCTGCCTTTTCCTCGTCATTTTATTTACGTTTACCCCCTTGTCCAGCCAAGCCGTAGAAGAAATTACTTTTACCGCCAGCCAGCCTCTTCATTATCATCAACCCCGTATAATCGTACCTATATTAACTGAGGCCTTTAGACGCAACGGCATTAGGTTTAAAGCGGTTCCTTACCCTAGTCTAAGATCGCTATTATATTCAAATACTGGAGCCTCAGACGGTGAGCTACACCGGGTTTATGATTTTCATAAAGTCAGTGGCGGTAAATACCCTGGCCTAATTAGGATTGAATCTGAAATGCTGACTATCTGGCAGGCAGTATTTGCCACCCAAGAGATAAAATTCGAAACTTGGAATGACCTCAAAGGCTACCGGGTAGCCTATACAAGGGGTAGAATTAACATGCAGAAAATTCTTCACCAATTTTTGCAAAAAAAACAGATAGTAGTGGCCAACAGCGATACCCATGCCTTCAAAATGCTATCTGATGGTCTTATAGATGTAGTGGTATCTGAAAGCAGGCTGGGGGATAGTTTGTTAGCAGGTCGCAGTCATTTTTCAAATATCATAAAAATAACCAAGGTACACCCGGTCAGAATTTACTCCTATATACATAAAAAACATCATCAGTTAGCGGAGGAAATTGCCACCTCTATTGAGAAAATGAAACAGGATGGTAGTTATGCAAAGATTGTTAGGGCGGTAAACAATTCTTCCAGATTGTAGTAGTGTCATTATCAAGGAAAACTGTATAACTAAATCCCGAGCGACTTAGGTGTTGGAGACCCTGAACTACCAATTCTTCTTGCATCAACGCCACTGGACATCTTCAGGCACTGGTTGTGGCGACAAAACCAGCAACTTCTCACTTTTAATATCAGCCACTAACGAATCAACATCGCCAGGTAACTTGTATTTATCAAGCAACGGTGACTGCTGGTTGATCGCCAACCCCACCCAAGTGTTCCTGCCGCTGTTTTTGGCAGCATACATAGCACAATCCGCTAGTTTTAGTTTGATCTCCCAGTTTACATTAGGTTTAGTGTTGTACATTGAATAAAAGCCAATTGAGCAAGTGACGTTGAAGCTCTTGCCCCCGGGGCCAAACTCATAGATTTCAACCGCTTTTCTTATCCTCTCAACGACCAGGCAACCCTGCACTTGAGTTGCCCCTTCACAGACCACCACAAATTCCTCTCCTCCGGAGCGAAATATAATATCCGAACCGCGGCAGACTTCTTTTAATATCGAGGAAAACTGTTGCAACACTGTGTCACCTACATCGTGGCCCCATTTGTCATTAATATTTTTAAAATAATCGATATCCAACATGAGAAATGACCAATGTTTAGGCGTACTCCATGTCTGTTGTTTGCTGAGGATAGATATCATGCAGCGTCTGTTATTTAATTGAGTCAGTGCATCGGTATTACTGGCAGTCAAATATTCATTCTTTTCTTGCTCCTGGAGTCCCCAGATTCTTTTAAGTTCATTCGCCATATTCACTAGGGAAGCGGATAAATGTCCCAGTTCATCATTACTGTTTAATAACTTAATCGGTATCGAACTTTGATCTCTGCCAAATTTGAAGGCTTGTTGCCGCAACTGTATGATTGGATTGATAAGTATTTTTTTTAGAATAAAAAAAGTGATCACTGAAGATAAAACACCTAAGCCCAGAACAACCAGAAGATTATATTTTATGGCCTTTATCGCCTCTTGATAAAATGGCCGTGATTGAAAAATACTGATTGAGAGGGAATGAGTGCTGCTGTTAGCAAGCTTTATTTTGCCATATACAATTTTCTTATGCTGAGACACAAAGTGCACGTCATCTGCATCCTGATTTTCAGCAATCGACATTTCAATCTGAAATTCAAGATCTTGTGAGAATTTCTTGACTAATTCATTAGATATTAGCTTACCAAAAAAGAAATAACCGCGGCTGTCGCCCTTTCCCTGACTAGTGACAATTTGCGATCCTGCAACCAGCAAAGCGCCAAAATCGCTATATATCAATCCCTTCTCCTGATCGGACATCAGAGCAATGAAAGGATGCTGTTCACCCCAGTTATTCTTTTGCCAAAGCGCTGGTGTTGCAAACTTTTTAATCTTTTCTGAAAACTGTTTCCAGATCACCTGACCATTTACCTTAACAATAAAGATGAAATCTATTTCCATCTCCAAAAGTGTCTTATGGCCTAAATTTGATTTCTCATAGGCCTTATTACGATCATTGATATAAGCATAGGTATCATCCCACTCCCCCCAACCTGTCGCCAGAAACCGCAGCAAATCGAGTTCCTGATCAGTTCGGTGTATTACCCTTGAGATATCTTTAAGTCCCTGGCTTTTTTCATGTTGTTCGACATGAGGTATGGCATAAAAATAGGAGGCCAGAAAGGTTCCCAATAACATGATAAAGAGAAACAAAAATCTCACCGAAATTAATTTGGCACTTATTTTCATCTTAGCTTATCGCCTGATCCATCAAACAAAAAACATTCTGTACTGGTGAAGTATTTTCCATGACTGGAGGCGGAGAATCACTGAGGAAATTCCCTAACTTGTCTTTTTAGCCAAGTGAAATAGTTAACACAATAGACGTGATAGGAAACTGATTGGAATCAACTTAGGTTATTACCACCCTAAGTTGCAGCCATTTATTGACGATGGAAAGATACAAACCACAGCAGCTATCAGTGAGGTCTTAATGCTGAAAAAAACCCTAAAGCACCGCAGTCACGGCGCGATTGTGAACGAACTTGTGGGCAAGTGGATCATTAAAAATGCCCCCTCTATGCGGGGAAAACTTTATATCTCAAAGCAGCCAATAAACAGTTATGAGTACAGAATTATGTTTAATAAAAAATGGCAGTCCTTTGTTTTAATTTTTAATCAAGAGCTCGCCATAATGAAAGAAAATGGCGATCTATCAAAAATCATTCAGCAATATAACTAAATGTGCTACATCTTAGTTTTCCAGACGCATTTTAGTTCCATAAACACATCTTCCCAGTACTTTTGAAATGCCTGCATGTGTCCAATCCTCTCATCTGTATCTTTATCAAATACTCTTATCTAAGTTATTAGGGGTTATGCCTGACACTTGGAACCAAACATAGTAAACACTAAATCCCCTCTTCCCCAAGTGCAGTCTAACTCCAGCATAGAGCGCTCTTGGTGGACGGTGAATTATATTCTCTGGCTATTATTTACGACAGATTTTCTCCCTTCGAACTGCCTCTGTATACCGCTAGCCCAGCAAACATTAACCCGGTTGCAAAACACTCTGGCCCCCGAAAACGCCATCTATTTATCAATGCATTTGCATCAAAAATTTAATACGTCTATGATACGCGCTCGTTAGTCGGGGGGCCTTAGGGCTGAGATGGTATTTAATACTGGACCCGCTGAACCTGATCCAACTCATATTGGCGTAGGGAACTAACTTGATTGATAGCATTCGTGCCTCAGGTTGTCCGCGCAAAATTTAGGAATTACAGTGGACAATCTCAAGCAATCTGCCGCGCTGCAATCGCAACGCGCTGCATCTCAAGTTAAAAACCACACTCCCATAGTGCTGACGGTCGCGGGATCAGACAGTGGCGGCGGTGCCGGCATCCAAGCTGACATTAAAACCATTTCGGCCACCGGCAGCTACGCCTGCACAGTTATCACCGCACTCACCGCACAAAACACCTTAGGCGTCACTGGGGTACTGCCCATAGAGCAAGCTTTCATCGAGCAACAATTTGCTGCTGTGTTCAGTGATATCGCCGTAGATGTCGTCAAAATAGGCATGCTAGGCGACGCGGCAACCATCAAAACCGTTGCCACTGCCCTGAAAAAACATCCCGTTAAACACATCGTCTTAGACCCGGTAATGGTGGCCACCAGCGGCGACCTGTTACTGGCCAGAGAGGCTATCTCGAGCTTGATCTATGAGTTATTGCCACTGGCCACTGTGATCACCCCCAATATTCCCGAGGCGCTGGCACTGCTGGGCAGAGACCCGGGCCAGTCAGTCGAAGATGGCTTGCAACTGTGTCGCGAGCTGCTCGAGCTGGGCAGCCAGTCGGTACTGGTCAAAGGCGGCCACTTAACGGGGGCCACCAGCAGCGACTACTGGCTGAGCCACAGCCAACAGCAAATTTTCAGCAGCGCGCGTATCGACACCAAAAACACTCACGGCACCGGCTGCACGCTCTCTTCGGCGATCGCCTCTTACCTGGCACAAGGTCAGGACCTGACCAGCGCCATCGGCAGTGCCAAGGGCTACATCAGTGAGGCCATCAAACAGGCAGATCAACTGCAGATTGGCAGTGGTGCCGGTCCGGTACACCACTTTTACGCCCAGCCCAAGCGATGAGCATCTGTGTGCAACTAAGCGACGCTTCGCTGCAGTATGCCGGTGCAGCGCGTGCTACTTTTTCTGGGCTGAACTTGAACTTGCCAGCAAAAAAATGGACCTGCCTGCTGGGACCCAGCGGGTGCGGTAAAACCAGTTTACTGCGCCTGCTGGCAGGTCTGATCGACTCCAGTCACCAGCTCAGTGGCGAGATAAGTTGCAGCGATGGCCTGAGCATCGACAACCGCATCTCCTACATGGCCCAGCAAGACCTGCTGTTACCTTGGCTGAACGTATTGGACAACGTCTGCCTTAAGGCGAGGTTGTTAACCGGCAAGGTCAGCGCTGCACAGCAACACCGAGCCAGACAGTTACTGGAACAGCTAAATCTGTCAGGTATCGAAAAATCACTGCCCGATCAGCTCTCCGGCGGTATGCGCCAGCGAGTGGCACTGGCCCGAACGTTGATGCAGGACACGCCGATAGTACTGATGGACGAGCCTTTTTCAGCACTGGATGCCGTCAATCGCTACAAGTTACAGAATTTAGCCGCGCAAGTGCTGCAGGATCGCACTGTATTGTTAATCACTCATGACCCGCAGGAGGCACTGCGCCTGGGCGACCAGCTCTATCTCTTTAGCGCCGATCAGCAGCTGTTACCCCTGCCCTTACCCGACTCGCTCCCCCCCAGAGCAGTAGATGCTGAACTGGGTCACTACCAGCAGAGTTTGCTGCAAAAAATGCAGGTGCAACATGGCTAAAATCACCTTTAACACAGCCACACTGGGCAGCAGTTTCTCCAGCCTCTGCCGGCTGGCGATCACTACTGCGGTTATCTTACTGCTGTGGCAGGTAATAGTGGTGTATTTTGAGATGCCACCTTTTATTTTACCGCCGCCACTGCTGGTGCTGGAAAAGTTAATCGGCAGCTACCAGCTGCTGCTGAGTCACAGCTTGATCACTATGAGCGAAATAGTGCTGGGGCTGATACTCGGTTTGCTGATGGGGCTGCTGTTTGCGCTGCAAATGCTGTTGTTCAAGCCGCTGCGGCGCTGGCTACTGCCGGTTTTAATCGCCAGTCAGGCGATCCCGGTGTTTGCCCTGGCGCCTATTTTAATGCTCTGGTTCGGCTACGGCATGACCTCCAAAGTGATAATGGCGGCGCTGATTATCTTTTTCCCTGTGACCACTACCTGCTTTGACGGCTTGCGCTACACCCCCATCGGCTATCTGGATCTGGCGCACACTATGGGGGCCAACAAATGGCGGCAGCTGTGGCACATCCGACTGCCGGCGGCACTGCCGACTCTGGCCTCAGGCATTCGCGTGGCCGCCGTTGTGGCCCCTATTGGCGCGGTGGTGGGTGAGTGGGTCGGTTCATCCGGTGGCCTGGGTTATCTGATGTTGCAGGCCAATGCGCGCATGCAGATCGCCGACATGTTTGCAGCGCTGTTTATTCTGGCGCTGTTTTCCATCACCCTCTATTACTTTACCGATTTACTACTGAAAGCTTTAATCCCCTGGCACCGCGAACAAACGGGCCATTAACTGAGAGAGTTAGCATGAAAAAACTAATAGTTTCATTGACTTTAGTCTTGATAAGCCAAAGCGCTTTTGCACAAAAAGTCACTTTAATGTTGGACTGGTTCGTCAACCCGGATCACGGCCCCATCATAGTCGCCAAGCAGCAGGGGTTGTTTAAAGCTCAGGGCCTGGAGCTGGAAATTCATGAACCTGCCGACCCTAGCATGCCCCCCAAACTAGTGGCCGCCGGAAAATTTGACCTGGCCGTTACCTACCAGCCCCAGCTGATTCGCGACGTCGCAGAACAGTTGCCCCTGACCCGCGTCTCCACCTTGATCGCCACCCCACTCAACACTGTGATGGTTCTGGCGGACAAGGGCTACAACAGCCTGGCCGACCTAAAAGGTAAAAAAATCGGCTTCGCCTTCGATGGCGGTTTAGTCAATGCCACTGTCGGCACTATGCTCGAAAACAACGGCATCAGCATAGATGATGTAGAGCTGATCAATGTCGGCTGGTCGCTTTCCGCTTCACTGGCCGCAGGTAAAGTCGATGCCATCTACGGCGCCTACCGCAACTTTGAAATGCACCAGTTAAAGATGGAAGGTTTCGAGGGTAAAGGCTTCTACGTAGAAGAGGAAGGCGTGCCACCTTACGACGAGCTAGTGGTAGTCGCCAACAGCAACAGCGTCGACCAAGAGATGGTCGCCAAGTTTAACCGCGCCCTGGAGCTGGCTACTCAATACACTGTCAACCACCCGGATCAGGCGTGGCAGCTATTCAAAGCTTACGGCGACGGCAAAAAACTCGACACTGAGCTGAACCGTTTGGCCTGGCAAGATACTTTAGTGCGTTTCGCCCTGCGCCCTAAAGCCGCTGACAAATCACGTTACGACAACTACGCGCAGTTTTTACTGGATAACGACGTGATCAAAATTAAGCCTGACGTTAACAGCTACATCTTAGATTAATATTCTCGTTTATCTCTGTCCCGCCTAAGCAGCTAGATTTGCTGTTCAAACGCAGCGCTGCGCTGCGACTGAACAATTGAGACTGCTTAGCGGAACATTTAACAAGGCACTAAAGATGAATCATCAACAGCTAATTGCCGGTTGCCAGCAACAGTGGGATGCGTACATTACCCACGACTTTGTGCGGCAACTGGGCGCTGGCAGCCTCGCCAAAGAGAGCTTTCGACACTATTTACAGCAAGATTACCTGTACTTAATTCACTACGCCCGGGCCTTCGCACTGGCGGTGTTTAAAAGTGAAAATCCGGCGCAAATGCGCGCCAGCATGCCCTCATTAAACGCATTAGTCCAAGATGAAATCGCCCTGCACATAGAATACTGTCAATCTTGGGGGCTAGATGAAGCGGCGATTCTGGCACTGGAGGAAGGTGTCGCCACTATCGCCTACACCCGCTATCTGATCGACGCCGGTGTACAGGGTGACCTTAGCGACCTGTATGCTGCACTGGTGCCCTGCGCACTAGGTTACGCCCATGTCGGCCAGTGGCTGAGCAAAGAGGGCAACAGCCAGTTAACCGACAACCCCTACGCGAATTGGATAGCTATGTATGCCGGTGAAGACTATCAGCGGGCGGCCTATGCCAGTACTGAATTTTTCGATCAGCTGATCGCAGATATCGACATAGACTCCCCCCGCGGACAGCGCCTGCAGCAGCACTTCAGCACGGCTACGCGCATGGAAATTGCCTTTTGGCAGCAGGGGTTAGATTTGAGTTAATCACTGATGACGTAAGTCATGCTGACTTACGTCACTATTAGAGTGGCTAAAGTCATCTGTGGAAAATGTCAGTTTAAAGCCTGCTGATATAGATAAAAGCTCCCAGCTGAAGTTCGTCTCACTATTCACCTCTGCTAACTTTCTATAGCGTGAACGAGTAAATACTGATTCAGCGATACAAACAACAGTTGCAGCGAAAATCCTTGGCGGCTTCCCTCAGCCTAAAACTAAAAAAGGGCCTACTCATTAAAGTATGCCCTTTCATTCGCTACTAGTACTTACTAATAGCTTTTTGCCCGGATACTATCCAGGCTGTAGCAATCGGTTAGATTGCTACAATGTTTTCAGCTTGTGGGCCTTTCTGACCTTGACCTAAAACAAACTCAACACGCTGACCTTCAGCCAGAGTCTTAAAGCCGTCACCGGCAATCGCTGAGAAGTGTGCAAAAACATCTGGACCAGACTCTTGCTCTATGAAACCAAAACCTTTAGCTTCGTTGAACCATTTGACTGTACCCGTAGTTGTATTAGACATAATTTTTCCTGTATTTTAAAAATAAGTAAGTGTGCCGATAAAGGCATTTGTAGTTGTAACTGACTGAAATATTGTAACACTTGGAAACTACAGGACGAAAAATTACGTAATGGAGACTTCAAACAAGAGACTTTCTTTCTAGCTGCGGGCACTATATATAAGACCTTTACTGCAGTCAAATTATTTGTGCGTTTTTTGATCAATCGAGCTTTTCCCCCTGAATCCACATTGGCATAAACCAGAGCAGACAACACATAAATATCCGATGCTGATACTCGATAGTACTTAAAACGCATTCTGAGTCACTCGCTTTCAGCCGCCCTCTAATTTACGGCAGCACTTCACAACCTCGCAATTGTTAAGTCTCCTTTTCCTATCAATGATTGGCGTCTTTACTGCTGTCTTATTTACCATATAAAGCCAGACCCAGACAACAGTAGTTTTTATCAGCAGAGTGATATTGCTTACACCAAGGTTGATGATGGGATTGATGCTGATTGTTACTTAGACAATCCAGCTGTTTATGTATTGTGACTATCAGCTAGCAGCAAACAACAGCAGCAGCTTTATAGTTATTACTCGCGTTAGCTGTGGATGTAATCGCTAAGTTTGAGGCATAGCGAAGGTATTCTGAAGTTGGGTGGAGATCAGGTAAGTATTTGTCTGTTAAAGAAAAGAGTTCAACTCATAGCCATTGTAGTCTAGTTGCTGGCTATTGTTACATTAATTGAAATTTACCCCTATACGACATAGACAGGTAGTTTTAGAGCACACAGCATAACCTAAAATATTATATCTAAAGGATCCAAAATGGCTTTCTCTGTAATACAGCGAATCAGTGGTGGTTTCACCTTATTAGTTTTACTTTTACTGGTTATCAGTGTCAACTCTTGGCTCAGCTTAAGCAAAGTTGATAATCAACTGCAGCGAACGGCACAAGAAATTACCCCGATCATGTTGCATAGTGCAGATATGACAGTCGCTATCTTGTCGGCAAATAAAGAAATGATGCAATTCATAACTGCTACCGAAGATGATGTTTTGTTGCAACATGATAAAATTTTCACTGCACAACAGACAATATTCAAGCAACAGCGAGATAAGATAATCCAGCTAGGAACTTCCTATTTGCAAGTCGAAGAGGCTATGGCTGAACTGGAAGGTCACTCTAAAAGCTTTTTTACCGACTCCAGACGAGCATTTAAGATACACAGAGACTACTTGGGCTTAAATGACAGTATAAAGGGATTAAAAAAAGCGTTAAGCAGCGAAATGGAGTTCTTTAACAATGACATTGAAGATCTTACTCAGTACGGCGACTCCGCCGCTGAAAAAACCGCCGGAAATATTCTAGCCGCCAATTTAAAATCGGTATCCAGTGATCTGAGTAATATTCTCGCAGCACAGGAACTAAGCAAAATAAAACTGCTGGAAAATTCTTTTAATACGTCAGGCTATGGATTAAAGGCAATAGAAGAGCGATTACAAAAGCTCAAATCAACAGGCAGCAACAATGCTGTGCACCTACTGGCAACCGTTGAAATATTGCAACAGGCGATACTTGAGCCCAGCGGGGTGGTGCAACAACATAAGCGACAAGTGCTGTTGCAAAAACAACAAGTCGAATTACTTAAAACGCTGTCCCTGGCCATCAACAACGCCAATACTGCTATGACCCATTTGCGCGATGAAGCGCGTGCACTGGCGGACATTTCCAGACTTGAATCTCAATATACTGTTACTTCAAGTAAAAACACCAATATTGTGATCAGTGCTGTATCCGTTTTAGTATCAATTTTGATAGCGCTGTGGGTGAGTCGCAGTATTCGCACCCCTTTAAAACGGGTGTTATCAGTATTAAAAGTCATCGCAGAGGGCGATTTAAGTCAGAGAGTGAGTATAGAGACTAATGATGAATTTGGTAAATTATCTCAGTGGGTTAATGAGTTGGCGAATAAACAGGAAGCTATCATCAGGGACATTCAATCTGCCTCCGATAGCATTAATAGCTCTGCTCAAGATACAGCGGGTATAAGCCAAGACACCCAATTGATGATGGATGAACAGCAACAACATACCTCGCAAGTAGCCGCTGCGATTCAACAGATGTCAGCCACCATCGCAGAAGTTGCGCAAAGTGCCGAAACCGCTATGTACCGGGCCAATGATATCGATGAATCGGCCAAACAGAACCGCGCTTTAATGCAACAGAATATAATAGTGGCCAACTCCCTCGCCTCAGAAATTGAGCGAGCTGCAGTTGTGATAGAAGAACTCAATAAGGACTCGACCAATATAGGTCAAATTTTAGAGGCGATAGAAGGGATTGCCAACCAAACAAATCTACTGGCTTTGAATGCGGCGATAGAAGCGGCAAGGGCTGGAGAAGCGGGCCGAGGATTTGCCGTTGTCGCTGATGAAGTCCGCTCTTTAGCGAGCCGTACCCAAGATGCAACCCAACAAATTCAGAACATGATTAATAAACTGCAGTCTGGGGCAAAAGATGCTGTGGCGATTATGCAAAGCAGTCGTCTGCAAGCGCAATCTTCTCTCACCCAAACCGAAAAAGCGGGTAGCTCGCTTGCGCAGATGGAAAAGCAACTCAGTGAGATCCGCAATATGTCCTCCAATATAGCTGCCGCCGCCGAACAGCAGACCGCCGCGAGCCACGAAATATCGACCAGCGTACTACGTATGGCAGAGATGGCTAAAAAGGGTGCAGTAAATGCAGAACAATCTGCCCTGGGCAGCAAGACTTTATCCGGGTTGGCGCAACAGCAGCAACAATTAGTTTCCCAGTTTAACTTAACGGTGCTGTAAAGGGCTATAGACAGGCTTTATCGTTCTAAAAGGCAGGATAATCTGTAAAAGTGTTATCTAAGGTAAACAAAGGTCTGTATATAATTTAGCAACCCTGTAGAGAGAGTACCCTACAGGGTAGCTGCTTTAACTTTCTCTAAACCAACTAGTCCCTTCACGGGTATCTTTAAGTACCACGCTCTGCTCTAACAGCAAGTCGCGAATCCGATCGGACTCGGCAAAGTCTTTGTTGGCGCGGGCCGCTTTTCGCTCAATGATAAAAGCTTCAATTTGCTGCGCACTCAGTTCACCCTCTTTTGCTTCACCTTGCAAAAATGCTTCCGGGTCTTGCTGTAGCAGACCAATGCTATTGGCCAGATCCAGCAGTTGTTTAGCCAACGTCGGAGCTGTCGGCAATTTCTGGCGACTGGCGCTGTTCAACTCATTGACCAATTCGAACAGTACGGCTATCGCCTTGGGAGTATTGAAATCGTCGTTCATTGCCGCATTAAACTTGCCGCTGTAATCATTTTGCAACTCAACCTCAGCAGTTGCATTAATACCACGCAGTGCCTGGTAGAACCGCTCTAGCTTAACTTGCGCTTCTTTAAGAGATTGCTCAGAGTAATCTATGTAACTGCGATAGTGCACACTGGCCAAAAACAACCGCACTACTTCGGCATTATACTTTTTCAATACTTCGCGGATAGTGAAAAAGTTACCCAGCGACTTGGACATTTTTTCCGAATTGACCCGCACCGCTCCGGCATGCATCCAGCTATTGGCAAAGGTGCAACCGTTGGCCGCCTCCGATTGGGCTATCTCATTTTCGTGATGTGGAAAAGGTAAATCCGGCCCTCCGCCATGAATATCAAAGTTATCACCTAAGCAGTGCTTAGACATCGCCGAGCACTCTATGTGCCAACCCGGTCGCCCGTCACCCCAGGGAGACGGCCAGCTAACTTCGCCTTCTTTGGCTGCTTTCCAGAGCACAAAATCAATCGGATTTTCTTTAATTTCATTGACCGCAACCCTGGCACCGGCACGCAACTCATCGATATTTTTGTTGGTTAACTTACCGTAGCCTTCAAATTTCGCAACCCGATAGTAAACATCACCGTTACCGGCGGCATAGGCATAGCCTTTATCGATCAGTGTCTGAGTGATTTCGATGATTCCCTGAATGTGCCCGGTAGCGCGAGGTTCCTGGTCCGGTGGCAGCACAAACAAACTGGCTTCATCTTCATGCATCGCCTCAATCATCCGCTGCGTCAATTGCTGCATTGATTCCTGATTTTCATTGGCGCGCTTAATAATCTTGTCATCGACGTCGGTGATGTTACGCACATAATTAACTTTCCAGCCCTGGGAGCGCAAGAAACGGGTGATAACATCAAAAGACACCATCACTCTGGCATGCCCTATATGGCAGTAGTCGTACACTGTCATGCCACAAACATACATGCTGATCTGTCCTTCTACCAGAGGTTTAAAGGCAGTTTTTTGTTTCGTTAATGTATCGTATATCTGTAACATTTGACCCTACTTAATTGTGATTTTTTTTGAAACGGCGTGGTTGCTCGCCCAGTGCTTAATCTGCGGCATTATAAACAAATATCTGGCCCGGGGCAGCTATCTGAGCGGTTTAAATTAAGGCAGAGTGAATTCGGCGATTTTCTGTTCACTCAGTACACTGTCTTCAGCCGCGACTAAAAAGCGTTTACCGCCCTGCCATTTTATCGATTCCCACTGCGCATAGGGGAAAAGTTTGTATTTAATCGCACTGCGCCAATCGGGCAGATCATCCGTAATATCAACCACCCAGACAAAGGAGTGGCCAAATACTGTTCGCGCTGAATAGCCTAGTAAGAGTAGTTTGTTATTAGCCGCAGAGTAGTCGGCGGCGGTAATCAGCCCATCCACCGGATAGCGGGCAACGGGTGCAACTAACTGCTCGCGCCTGCCCCTGTCGATTTTATACAGTTTAGTCTGAGCATCTTCACGGTTCTTGCTAAACAGCCACAACTTATCGTTAACGACTGTCAGTGCTTCGCTGTCAAAGTTGTGAGATTTTCTGGGCAGAATACCTTTGCGATCCGCGTATTCGATGGTCAGTACCTGGGTATCTGTAATCGATGCAACTTCAGCAGCCCCCTTAGCTTGGATTTTATCTAAAGGCACTTTATATATATTCAGGCTTTGGCGAATAGCAAAGTTATTACCGGTGTCCGCTACATAGATAAAGTGGCTATCTTGGGCTAGATCTTCCCAGTCGGTATTCAGTGCCCGCGGCAGCATGATGCTTTGGATTAGTTGATACGTCTGCGGATCAAATGCGTACAGAGTGGCCTCTCCGCCACTGTCATTGATTCCCCAGATTTTGTTATCGCTGGTCGCCAAACCCGATATTTCATCGAGTCTCGGGTCTAAATTGTGGCTGTGATTGGCGCTGAGGGTAACTATTTTAACGCCGCTGGCATTCAGTGAGGAGCTACAACCCGCCAGCAAACTAATCGCTAAAAGCACAGCCATAATTTTACTATTGAGCAGCAGTTTTGCACTGAATTTTTGTCTGATTAGATTATTCACTGTAATTACCTGAGTCCATCAGTTGCTGGGCAATTTGCTGGCACTGTAGCAGTAAACTTTGTAACTGCTCTGCGGTGATATCGGCATTCGCTAAGATCAGTCGAATGCCAGATTTACCTTTACAGCTGGCGTAATCACTATAGGCAACATTCCTGTGCTTCAACTCGGCACAGATTGCAATGCTCAACGCTTTGGAGGCGGATTCGCTAATCGGCTTATCTGGGGAATAGCGAAACAATACGTTTAAAAAGCCCGGTTGGTGCAGCAACTCAAAGTTCTGTAGCTGTTCTAGGCGCGCCACAAAATCGACCCTAAGCTGTTGTAGATAATCTATTTTTTCTTCAAATCCGTTGTTCCCTACAGCTTTCCAGCCCATCCATACCTTTAGGGCGTCCGCTCTGCGACCACATTGAATAGATCTTTCACCTAAATTGAATTCAGCATTGGCATCGCTGTGGAATAAATAGTCAGAGCCGCCACCGCTACAAGCTGCTTTTAACAGGCCGGGCTCACGGGTTAAAATGACTGCCGCGGTCAGCGGTACGTTCATCAGCTTGTGTGCATCCCAGGCAACCGAGTCAGCTAAGTGTGAATCAGCCAATAGGTGCCGGTGTTTTTTCGAAAACAGAATCGGCGCACCCCAGGCGCCATCGATGTGCAACCACAAATTGTGACGCCGGCTAATGTCTGCGCAGGGGGCGACGGGGTCATAGGCACCTAACACGGTAGTACCCGCAGTTAAACCTATGTAAAAAGGTGTGTGTCCTAACGCCAGACTCTGCGCTATTGCCTGCTCTAATGCGTCGGGTATTATCTTGCCCTGCTCATCACTGGCCACGGTGATTAAGTTATCGCTGCCAATGCCCAATACATTGACCGCCTTTAAGCTGGAGTAGTGTGCCTGATCAGATACGTAGGCCACCAGGGTCTTTTGCATGCCTTTGGTTTTAGCTTGTGGGCAAGCCTTGTGCCTGGCCAGTAGCATGGCAATCAAATTAGCTTGGCTGCCGCCGCTGACCATCACCCCTTCTCCGCGCTCAAACCCTACTAGCTTATTCCACTGCCGTATCAACTCAAACTCCATCAGAGTTGCAACCGGGCTAACCTGATAAGTGTGCATAGTGGCATTGCCAATGCTGGTCACCCAATCGCCGAGCAAAGCTGTAGGGTTTAATCCTGAATAGAGTAATTTATTAAATTTGGCAGATGATACATCCGGGTTCAGCGTCAGGTATTGATTGGCCATCTCTTCCAGCGCTGCGAAGGGGGCCCCCTGATCAGCTAAACTAACATCTAACTGTTGCTGTAATTCATCGGCATTTGGGGCATTAGATACGGGTCGTTCATTTGAGCTGAACTGCTTAACGATATTGTTTAAACTTTTGAGACTATTTTGTATCGAATGCTGCGCCATATTTACTTCCACTGTTATTAGATCTAATTAAAGGGCACTTAAGGATCAATGCTGGTACTGGCCTGTGCTACTACTGTTGAAAAGCCAGCATTATAAAGTATGTGGCAGGCAAGTTTAATCCTCTTCAGCTAATTACGGCTTTTTTTCACCGACAAAAAATACGCCGTTTTCTCAGCCGCGATTAAAGCGATTCTAGCTGCTGTGCAGCGAGCAGTTCTATCAGAGCGTCACTTTAGCAGTAAACACAGCTAGCTACCCCAAACGAATCGGTTCAGATATGCCCTTAAAAGGCGCCGCCAGGCATTTTCCCAGAGATATCAATACTGTTCACAGATTCTTTTATGGCACAGCGGATGCGGTTGCAAACGGCTCTGTTAAGTTTGCCTAGAGCGCAAATTTTTCAGCTAAATTGCCATGACTATTATCACAAAAACCGCCTATTCCTTCATAAACACGACTAACGCAGGCAAGTTAACGTCGCCGCGTGCACATAAAGTTATATTCGAGATAAATATCTTATGAAAAGCAAAAGTTTCTTATAGGAAACTTTGTTTAATTACTTCTAACAGTGCTATGATCCGATCCAACGTTAAATCTGTGTTGAATTTAACTCATCCACAGACTTGTTTTTTCGTACTTAAGATTAATAAATATGACGCTGTAGAGCTTAAAAACCTAGTCATATTTAAATCCAATAAATAATAAAGGATACATCAGTGAACTCAGATATCGATATTGCTAGAGCTGCAAATAAAAAGCCAATCGCTGAAATCGCCGCTAAACTTGGCATCCCAATTGAACACATCACTCCCTATGGCCACGATAAAGCCAAAGTGAATGTAGAATACATCAACAGCTTAAGTGATCAGCCAGACGGTAAACTTATTCTTGTAACAGCCATCAGCCCGACTCCCGCTGGTGAAGGTAAAACCACAACAACCGTAGGCCTGGGTGACGGTCTTAACCGCATCGGCAAACAAACTGTTATCTGCTTGCGTGAGCCAAGCCTTGGCCCATGTTTTGGTATGAAAGGTGGTGCTGCTGGTGGTGGTATGGCACAAGTTGTACCTATGGAAGATATCAACTTACATTTCACTGGTGACTTCCACGCCATTGGCGCGGCCCACAACTTACTGGCAGCCCTGATCGACAACCACATTCACTGGGGCAACGCTCTGGGTATTGATAACCGTCGTATTGCTTTCAAGCGTGTTATCGACATGAACGATCGCGCTCTTCGCGAGTTGGCTATTGGCCTGGGTGGTCCAGGTAACGGTTACTCACGCACAGACGGCTTCGACATTACGGTTGCCTCTGAAATTATGGCCATTTTCTGCCTGGCTACTGATATCAAAGATCTGCAAAAGCGTATTGGTAACATCGTGGTCGCGGAAACTCGCGAGCGCCAGCCTATTCTTGCCAAGCAGTTAGATGCAGATGGCGCTATGGCAACACTGTTAAAAGATGCGATCAATCCTAACTTAGTACAGACGCTTGAAAACAACCCAGCTTTCATCCACGGCGGCCCTTTTGCTAACATCGCTCACGGCTGTAACTCAGTTATTGCCACTAAAGCTGCATTGAAGCTAGGTGACTATGTTGTTACTGAAGCCGGTTTCGGTGCGGATCTTGGCGCTGAAAAATTCTTCGACATCAAATGTCGCAAAGCGGGCTTAAAGCCTGAAGCAACAGTAATTGTTGCCACAGTACGTGCCCTGAAAATGCACGGCGGCGTAGACAAGAAAGAACTAACCGGTGAAAACGTTGAGGCAGTCGTTAAAGGTTGTGCCAACTTAGTTAGACACATCCAAAACGTTAAAACTTTCGGCGTTCCGGTGATTGTTGCTATCAACCAGTTCATTAATGATACCGATGCAGAAGTAGCGGCTATACAAGAAGCTGCTAGAGCACACGGTGTTGAAGCTGTTGTTGCCAGCCACTGGGCTAACGGTTCTGCAGGTACTGAAGAGCTAGCCGGTAAAGTTGTTGAGCTAATCGACGCAGGCCATTCTCAGTTCTCTCCTATCTACGACTTAGATCAGCCGTTGTTCGACAAAATCGAAGCGATCGCTACTAAGATCTACGGAGCAGGCGATGTTGCAGCTGATAAAGCCGTTCGCGCTAAGCTTAAAGTGTTTGAAGAGCAAGGTTTTGGTGCTCTGCCAATCTGTATGGCAAAGACTCAATACAGCTTCTCTACTGACATGGCCTTGTTGGGTGCACCAACAGGACACACTGTGACGATTCGCGAAGTGCGTCTCGCTGCCGGTGCTGAGTTTGTAGTCGCCGTTTGTGGTGACATCATGACTATGCCTGGACTACCTAGAGTACCCGCAGCAAACAAAATTCACGTCGACGAAGAAGGCCTGATTCAAGGTTTATTCTAAACGTTAAACTGTGATTAAAAAAAGGCTATCTGATGATAGCCTTTTTTATTGTCTGCAATATGGGTCCTATCGGAAGTTGGAAGTTGGAAGTTGGAAGTTGGAAGTTGGAAGTTGGAAGTTGGAAGTTGGAAGATAAATTAACTTGGTGGCTAGTAGCACTACCGCTACAGTAGTCTGCGGCATACTTCTTGTTTACGATATGCTAACTAATCGCTACTATAAGTTTCGATATAGGGCAAATATCGTCCTGTTAAATATTCATTCTAAGAAGAACTTATGGCCCAATCCACGACACGCATCTTAGCAGTACTGGAACTACTGCAATCTCACGGCCGCCTCAGTGGCGCAGAATTAGCTTCAAGGCTCAATTTAGACAGACGCACACTGCGACGTTATATAGCTGCTCTGGAAGATCTTGGCATCCCTATTATGAGTGAACGTGGTCGCTACGGTGGCTATTCATTAATGCCGGGATTTAAACTGCCACCGATGATGTTTGAAGATAATGAAGCGATGGCACTGAGCCTGGGGTTACTGGCGGCACAACAATGTGGATTAGTGCAAAGCGATAGCGCTTTTGCCTCTGCCCGCTCTAAACTAGAGCGAGTGATGCCCGAGCCTCTGCGTAAAAAAGTACGCGCTATTCATCATGCGATCACTATTGATGTGGCTAAGAGTTCAGTGACTGCTGCTAACAACAGCACTGTACTTGAACTCAGCTGTGCCGCAGCCAATCAACAACAAGTGTCGATACAATACCGGAGCGCCGCTGCGATGGGTTCAAGCAGAATCGTTGATCCCTACGGGGTAGCATTTTATCTGGGTCGTTACTATTTAGTCGCCTACTGCCAACTACGAAATGACATCAGAACCTTTACTGTTGAGCGCATCGCACAACTGCAGACACTGACTACAAATTTTAATGCCCCTGAAACAAAAAATATCATTAGCCATATAGAAAAATCATTGGCAAACATAACCAGGGAGCATTATGTAGAAGTACTACTGGACACCGATTTAGCAACAGCTGAAAGCTATCTGAGTAAAACCTTGGGTGAATTATCGCAAGTAGATTCAGGGGTGTTATTAAAGCACCAGTGCAGTGACTTAGGCTGGTTTGCCAGGGAGTTAGCGCATTGGCCCTTTAACTTTAAAGTCCATCGGCCCAGTCAACTACATGTCGAGCTTAAGCTACTGGCAGCCCGGCTGATCAAGGCTTAATTTATCGAGTCAGGCGCCAACTAATTCAGAGTCATAGCAGACTGGCTCAGGTATCACTTAACGGCCACTGGTAATGGTTTACTGCGCTTCTTATCAATTCACCAATAATAGCTTTATGCTGATGAATGCCCAGATCAGTGTTAATCATCACCACAATTGCAGCGTTGAGATAGGGAAATGCCAGCAACATGGACTGCGCCCCAACTCCCCAACCCAGTGAACTGATATTCAGCTGCTGCATATCAGTGTCCAAAAAAACTCCCAGACCCGCCCATGGCTCGGCGCCTTGGCCATTAAGCATTTGTGACGCGAGCGCCGCAGGAACTGCTAACTTGCCCTCGCCTTGCAATTGCAACCCTAATTCAATCGCCAACAAACACAAGTCGCTTGGGGTTGACCATAGTCCAGATCCACAGCTATAAGGATAGACAGTCGCTCCAGTAATTAACTGGCCCTGTTTATCATGAGCAGATACCATCGCCCTATCCTCAGGGTAATGATGGCTAAGCTGAAAATGGCTATTAGCCATTCCCAGAGGAGTAAACAACAACCGCTGAGCCAATTGCTCAAAAGGCTGCCCTGTCACATCTATCAGTAACTGTTCAATCACACAGTAGCCAGCATCCGAATATTCAAACTTACTCCCTGGTGTATGTTCCAACTGCACCGGTTTAGGATTACAGGGACCGCTTGCCTGCAAAATCTCCAGTGCAGAGGGAGGCTGATCAACCACAGCTAACGGGCCAAAACTATCACTGCCATCAACGATACCTGACTGGTGATTGAGCAGATGTCGCAATGTGACCGCCTGCTCAACACTGTACTGATTAACCGACATTTTCCAGCTAACTAAGTACCGGTTAACATCCTCATCCAGATCTAACCGACCTTGGCCTACTAACACTAACACCAGCATAGATGTGACTAATTTACTCATTGAACAAGCGTTAAATTGTGTCTCACCCCTAACCGGAGTCTGGCTGATAAGGTCTAAAACGCCATACTGTTTAGCCCAGTGTATTTCACCTTGCTTAACAACCGCGCAACTAAGCCCCTGTACATGCAATTGCTGCATCCGCAAATCTATATGGCCCGCTGCTTGCAGATTCGTTTCTCGCTGGCGCACAAATGGCCGCAAGCCCTGTTCGACTGCCATTATGCTCTGCTGAATGTTCTCGACTAGGGACACTTTACTCTCCAGTGTAGTGATTTATAGCTATTAATTCGCTGCAATATTTTGCCACCAGCGCTCTGTTTTTTCACTTAAACTTTGCCCATCTTGCAATTGCACTAGCTGGCCCATTTTCGGCGTCAGTAACGCTATATTGTATTTTCCAGCCCATTCACTTATGCGCTCAAAGGGATCTGTCCAAGTGTGTAAACTTAAATCAAAGGTGCCATTGTGGATAGGCACCATGTATTTTGCTTTTACATCTAAATGCGCCTGAGCCGACTGCTGTGGATGCATATGAATCTCTGACCACATGTGGTTGTAGGCACCGGTTTCCATAAATGCAACATCGAAAGGGCCAAGCTTTTCACCGATCACCGCAAACTGATCAAAATAGCCAGTATCTCCTGAGAAGAAGAAACTGCCGTGCTCGGCCTTTACCGACCAGCTGGACCAGAGCGATTGATTACCATCACTGAATGCCCGACCGGAAAAATGTTGTGCCGGGGTGGCGGTCAAAGTAGTTTGATTGACTTTAATCGATTGCCACCAGTCCAGCTGGCTAATTTTCTCTCGGGCGACCCCCCACTTTATCAGCGCTTCACCCACACCCAGTGGCGTATAAAAATGTTCGACTTTATCTTTGAGTTTCCCGATCGCGGCTTTGTCCAGATGGTCGTAATGATTGTGAGACAAAATTACCCCTTTAATATCCGGCAGGTCATCGATGCTAATCGGCGATTGGTGAAAACGCTTTGGACCGACAAACTGGAACGGCGAGGCGCGCTCTGAAAATACTGGATCCGTTAGCCAGAAGTCGCCGTCTAATAATATCAACAGTGTCGAGTGCCCCAGGCGAAAAAAGCTCAGCCCCTGGCCCTGCTGGTTTTCCTGCAACTCCAATAACTGTGCTTTAGTAATAGCTTGCACTTCAATCGGCGATGGCGGACTAGCTGGCTTTTGCTTGTCAAACATATACATTTTAATCATTGACCAAAAATCTGGTTTAGACTGTACCTGGCCAATATTTTCAAATTTTTTGCCATTAAATTGCGTTGACTGTGCAATAAGTAACTGGGTTTTTTGGTTCTCATTATCGCTGGGTTTGCTGGCAAAACTTAAATCAAACATAAAAACTCCAAGTGGAATAAAACCGATGGCTAACGCCGTATATAGATACTTTTTAACTGACATACATTCCTCAAATTAACAGCATAGTGACCAATCAGTCAGTTGTTACTCTTATTCCGTCCCAGAACACACTAAACCCAAGGAGTATGTGTTTTGCCAGTGCCATATCTGCTAAGTTGTGGCCAATGGCATAATCAATACTCGCCTGCATCTGCGCCAGCATTAACTCTGCAAAAAAGCCCGTATCCATTTCTTTAAGCTCACCGCTGGCTAGCCAGTTCTGCATATGCAGATTGAAATCGCTGAAACTGGCCATGCCGCGATCTTTAGCCTCAGAACTGACCAAATCCGAAAGCTTCAACTGATTTAGTAAGTCGTGCTCTACTGGATTCTTGATACCCCAACTGATATAGCGATACCACAGCGCTTCTACAACTGGCTTTACCTGTTGCTGCTCACCGAGCTGCACCAAACTGCCGCTCAGCTCCTCCAGCAACTGAGTTTTCATATGCAAATACACCGCATCAATCAAACTCTCTTTGCTGGGAAAATAGTTAAATAATGTACCTGTTGCCACATTCGCGTGCTTGGCAATACTGGCTGTAGAAGTATTCCAAAAACCACGCTGGGAAAACAAGTCTATGCCGGCCTGGATTAACTGTTGTTTTTTATCGCTACTCATAGAGATCTCTTTTAAAGCTAAGAGCACAGACTAGCAGAATTGACTGATCAGTCAATCATAACATCCAAGAACGGAAAAGTACCTGCTTGATAAGAGCTATTGTTGTTTTCGGTTTCATGTGAAATTTTGTCCAGTGGGGTGAAACTGGCTTTTTAGCAAAGTTCTGGAGTTATTGAACAGCTAATCATCAGTAACTGCGGGCCTCATAGAGGTATGTGTTAGTGAATTAGGCCTCGAATGCTTTCGATAACACTGTAGGACAATAGATTAGATAGAGCTATGTAGAAAGTTTTATCATGGTTTATCAACTCCGACCATGGCCGGAGTTGACACATAGCTGCCGTTTTAACAAATCTGATAACAGGCACTTTGAGAACCAAATATGGGTCTGAAAAACTAAGGGCTTACCAATGTTCATATTCTAAATAAGTAAAAAATATTTGGTAACAGGTCTTAACAAGGCTCTAAAAACCTTAATTGAAAATAGAACTAATTAGTCTATTTTGAATTATACAAATAATTCATAACTGATCATTGCACTGGTACTATTCGCGGTTAAAACCGTTTTACACTATTCCAATTTAATCTCTATGGCGTCAGATTTTTTGCTAAAATGAAGATTCAAATTCAGCTTTTTACTCCATTTGGCTGCGATGTTATCCATCGTCCCATCGTCCTTTATCTTTCTCAAAGCCTTCTTCCATTCTCTTATGGTTTTTGGATTCGTTTGATTGTTAATGATGATATAGTTGTACTTTTTGAACAGTTCATAAACTGGAATAACTTGAGAAAACGATATATCCGCTGCTTTCAACTGCGAAGACAACTCCCAGTCTGAACTTGTCCATAGATCAACCCGCCCCCTAGTGAGCATTAGTAGTCCTTGCTGATGATCTCGCATCAGATGGATGTTACTAAACTTTTGATTTATCAGATATTTAGTCCTTACATCACTTTGCACACTGGCTATTGATTCAACGTTTCTAGCTGCTTCAAGAGACTCAATCATGAGGTTGTCAGTTGATCTCTTATAGAGATAATATTTTTTTGCTAATATGGGGCCAAGGAAAATGAAATGTGGTTCTCTGTCCAGAGTTTTTGCAGCCAAAAACATAATACTATTTTTGTTTATTTTTGCATTCTTCATACCTCTAGCCCAAGGAAAATGTGAAATTTTATAACTACTTCCAATTTCATTTTGAATAGCATTAATTACATCAATGCCAATCCCTTGCAGCTTTCCATCCTCTAGGTATTGTTGCGGGGGTTCTAGAGCGGTAATTAAGTTCAAATTTTCAACTGACTTAACAGGTTTCTTCCATTTAGTCTTTTTGATTTCTTCGAAAACATCTGTCCACTTTAGCTCGTCAAATGAACTGACTAAGTCCACGTACACTTGAGGATCACTTTTCTTTGATAAAGCTAAGTAATTTGGTGCTCGCCTGAAGATAAAAGAATGAACGACTAATCCACGCATATGTTCAACCCCGTTATCAATTTGATATTGAGATACAGCTCGTTGTGCAATAAATCCTATAATTCTATTTGCACGAAGCATTTTCCCGCCTTGCTCATAATTAGTAAAACCATGCGAATATCGTTTATTTGTAGCATATTTCTTAAACTCGCCAGGGAATATATATCCTCGATGGTAGCCCACCTTCATTTTTGTTTTCTGTAAATGTTCTATTAAATCAGACACTGTATGAATTGGCAGATTTTCATCTTCCTTTTTAACAATTAGACCAATCTCCTCATAATCATAAGGTCCAATAAATAAATAATCTTTTGCTCGTTCCTGATTAGGAGTAACTCCCGCAAGAACATCAACCAATTCACCTTTAATTAACTCCGTTAATGCTCTTTTCCACGGCATTGTTACGATTCGTAAAGAATAGCCAGCATTTTCAATAATTCTTTTGGCAATTGAATAATCTCGACCAGTCCATTCTCCCGTATGAGTTTGAAAATACATTGGAGGGAT
Source organism: Oceanospirillaceae bacterium (assembly GCA_013215505.1). Taxonomy (GTDB): domain Bacteria; phylum Pseudomonadota; class Gammaproteobacteria; order Pseudomonadales; family Balneatricaceae; genus Rs1. The sequence goes on along the minus strand of JABSQZ010000027.1, from coordinate 2,849 downwards.
TTCAGTGACTCTTAGAACTAGTTCTCCTTTCCCCTCAGCTTGAATTGCAGAGTTGATAATAAAAATACTTACTAATGCAAAAATGATATTTACAAGTTTCATATTCTGGCCTTTCTGTGTTTCTACTTTGTAGATAATGACTCAGTTCTATTCAACTAAGTCTAACACGATGCCTATTAACTGAATTACAGTCGGTCATACTTTAAGCCAAAACCTTAATACTGCGCATGTGGTAAAGCCCTATTACGGTAGACGCTTCAAAGAGTTAGTAAACGTTATCGCTGATGACTAACAAGGGGAGATCAGAAGGCAAATAAACACTTAGTAGAATGACCGCTATTGGCCGATAGTCGTCAGCGCTAACCGAAGACTCAGCGCTGGCAAGTCAGCAAGGGTAACGGCAAAACCTGACACATAGCTGCCGTTTTCAAGCTTACGTTGAAGCTTCTGTAATTATATTCCAGGGGAGCTAACGAACTATCCTCTTGGTAAGCAGTTGGTGTAGCGTATTAAACTTACTTATATTAGTTGGGATTGATAATTTAACATCATGTTCTAGCACAATCTTTAATTCCGCCACACCAAAGCCATTAATTATTATTTTTTTATTCATGCCTATGCTTTGGATATTTGAAGTCTTGAAATTTACAATATCGCCGTTAATCAATGTAGCTTTTATTTTCTCATTATTTATTTCAACACCATTAACTAATACCCGTTCTGAATAATAGCTATAAACATAGCCTAGAACGAAAATCATCCAGATATAAGCTATAGAAAGCAGGTCCGATAAAGTACGATCAAATCCAAGAAAAAATATCCAGCCACTAACTAAAATAAGAGCTGTAACGATAGATGCCACTAGGTATCTTCTTTTCCATAATGAGCTATAAGTATAGATTTCAGTCATATAAATTTAATCCCTTATTTCTCGATAAAATTTTCATCAAAATAACTCCTCGTGGCCTTTAGCAACCGATACTTTTCAGCTCCAAATTTCAGTTCTGACACATTGCAGACATTTCAAAGCTCTTAATAAGAGGCTTTTTAGAAGTAAATATGGGTCTAGAGGCTAGGGTCTTAAAGTTGGCAACTGCCCGTCTGGGGGATATGAACCAGTCTTTGCTTTGTTTTTAAAATTATTGGATTACGAGCCGTATTTTGATCTCTTCAACCAGTCCTTCAGGTTTGTACATAACCTGTTTTTCAAGCCCACTGACATCTTCTTCATTAGCAGGTTTCATTTCACCTTTATAATATATTCTATACTTACTTGGGTTTATTATGTCACGAATATATTGAGGAGAAGACCAGCTCTCATCATCGTCGCTAAATGGAATATTTCCTATAATTTGCCATTGTCCGTTTGCTATATTAGTGCCGAATACTCCAGCATCAAACAGTACATTTTCACCAGCTAGTTGGCGCACATCTACTGGTTCATTGGACACAAAGGAGTATATGGCTATCGATGCATCTCTCAACAAACGTCCAAACACAAAAAGACAACCACCAATAGGTATCATAACTATATCGCCGATCCCGGACTTAACTTTGACCATTCTCTTCTCCAAATTCCTGAAATACGAATTTTTCTTTATATCCAGGGTCGGATGATCTAGTACATGATTAACACCACTGGCATGCCTAGAACCTTCTCCGTTTATTAACCCTGCTGGTGTGATCTATGATTTACTGGCCGCATCAAAGGTTAACTTTGCTCCCTTTGCAACTTTAGCAGGGTAATCCCCTTTACTACCCAAAGTCATAAGTAGAAGTGAAATGTCTGCAAATGGCCGACAGCTGTCTTCGCTAACCGCAGACTCACCGCTGGCTAGTCAGCCTGGGTAACGGCAAAATCTGACACATAGCTGCCGTTTTTACGGACCTGAAAATTGGCACTTTGGGAACCAAATATGCATCTTGTGAACTGGGGACCTATCACACTGCATTTTTTCGATAAATGATAATCCTTTACTCAATTTTTTCTCCAAAAACATAACGCCTTTAGCAACGGCGGATTTGTAGCTGCGAAGCAGAGGAAAAGACGTCCGGTCCCGAAGGGGTGAATTGCCTAAACTTGTTATATTTTTTGTTATTCATCTTCTAAATCATAGAGATTAATAGGGTTTATAAGTGAAAGAATATTCACGATAGTATTATTAAATTACTCATAGTAATCATCATTATCTTTTTCAGAAAACACCTTAGCTTCCATTCGTTTACCCAACCTAGCTACCTCAGCCAAATATTTCTGTTCGAATGCTTTCTCAGAAAGCACATTTGAATCAGATGACATTTGTTGAAGTGCATCTCGTTCACCCACATCGGAGTTATCACCATCCCACCGACAAATGTCATTATTTAAAAGGAATGATAATTTCCGCTCAATGATTTGATTCAGCGTCATCCCACCAACTGGCGAATTATTCATATGTAGTTGTGAGCCTCGATAGAAATACAACAGCTTAATAGTGCGCCGGCGCATTTACGTGAAGTGATATCCACTAAATTCACACCAACGCTTTAATTTAAAAGTACTTTATAAATTGCAAACTGTAGTTTTTGAGCAGGCTCACTTTCTACAAATATTGAGCGCAATATAATTCAAAATACTTATCTAATTGTCTGAATTTAAAAGAATTATAGAATATCACTTTGCGTCAGAGTGCGCCATGATTGTACAATAAACAATCTCAAGAAGTGGGTTTATTGATTTGCTGTATAGCCATGTAGCGAATATGGCTTTAATGTTGACACAAAAAATGATCGCTTTTGGCCGATACCGTCGTTTGCCAATACATCAATTTAGCTAATCTGATCCTGTCGGAGTGGTTAATTTACTTGTT
>JABSQZ010000026.1 GCA_013215505.1 Oceanospirillaceae bacterium | reverse complement strand
GATTGAGTTCGAAGATGAGCTAACCCCTTATGTTTAAATAACTAAACGAGCAGTTACACAGAATGTTTTACATCCTCATTTGCTCAGCAAAAAAGAGCATTTCAGAACAGAAACACTCCGTGTATAAATAGTTTTAGGCGGTTAGTACAAACACATCCATATATGCTGGATCATCATTGGCCGCTTGCAAAGCCGCCGCACTGTGCCAAAAACGGCGATCGTTAAGTACTACGAACTCACCTTTGTCGAAGGCGTGTTTCATTATTGGCGCCTGCTCCCTACCCGGGTGCACACAAATTTCTCCACCTTCGATGTTCTTGCGCTCTATAACAAAGACAGCCAGGTAATCAAAACCATCCTGATGCACTCCTTCAGGGGCCGCCTCAGTACTGGCGCCAGTCTTACCCAGAATACGCATTTGATGCACTTCAATAGGTGTTTCATCAGTGATGTCAGCCATTTGTTTAAACTTCTTAAACATTTCAGAAAAGGCACTACTGCTGACAACTGCTGACTCAATCGGCTGATACTCTCGGGCAACATCACCTTGAAATTCGTTAATATCCTGGTTTTGTGAGAAAGCTTTGGCAGGTAATTCTTTTAGTGACTCTGCTGCATAAGTGAAATTCGAGTAACGGCGTAGTCTGAAAGCGCCGTCCAGATAATCACTCTTTGGCAAATTGGCAAATGAGGTTGTTAGTGACGCTACACTCGTGTTGGTTAATTGACCCAATTGTAATAAAAAATCTGCTGCTGCCATCGGTATAACTCCATCAAATACTCTAATTCAGTCCGTTCCAGGATAAATTAACTTTAAACTTACCATCGGCCGTGCCTTAGCTTGACGGCTAGTTGTCGCTGACTAAAAGTTAATTTACTACTAGAAACTCTGGGATATAGTGTATAGAGGAAGTTGTGCATAAATTTGCTGGTTTTAATCAAATAAACGAAAAATTAGGCTTTTTTATTCAAAAAAACAAGTAATCATGCATAATTTAAACGGCTGGTTATTTTTTGTTAACTATATTCTGTTCTATAAATAACCGTAGCCATTCTTCCGGTACTGCCATCGCGGCGGTAGGAATAGAATTTTTCACTCTGTTGAAAAGTACAATGTTCGCCGCCGTAAATTCGCTGGGGATCTACGCCGCAAGCAACCAGTCTGATTCTCGCCAGCTGGTAAAGATCAGCAAACCATTTACCTGGCTGCTTTGCAGCGACAAATGCCGCAGCTGTCGCCTGGTTATCAGCGATAAATAGCGTCCGAACTTCCTCACCTACTTCGAAAGCGCTGGCACCGATTGCAGGCCCCAGCCAAATATTAGTATCTGTTAAGTCGAAATGCTGCAAGCTGGACTCTAACACCCCTGACAGCAGGCCACGCCAGCCGGCGTGGGCAACCGCGATATTAGTGCCCTGATTAATAGCGACCGGCAGGCAATCGGCGGTCATAATGATGCAGGCCAAGTCAGCTTCATCAGTCCAACAGGCATCTGCAGTGGCCACTAACTTATCCCGGGTGGCTTTAATACATTGCGTGCCGTGCACTTGCTCAAGCCACTGGGCATCTGTGAGACCCATCTCGGCCAGCAGTAAGTCCCGGTTGGACTGTACTGCAGCGGGATGGTCACCTACATGCAAGCCGGTATTAAAACTTTGATACTGGCCTGCACTAGCCCCACCCTCTCGAAGGGTTGTAAAAGCGACTATGTTTTTCGCTATTGGCCAGCTGGCTGCAATCTTGTGCATTAGTATTCTTCGTGGCCCTCGGCATCTTCCTGCAGCACTACTAATAGTGCGGCAAAATCATCCGGCAAAGGTATCTCCCAGCTCATTTGCTCTCCAGTGGCTGGATGCCAGAGTTCTAGTTTTTTGGCGTGTAGTGCCTGGCGCTTGAATGCTCTTAGCGCCTCAATTGTTTCTATCTCCACCCCTTTTGGCAGGCGAGAGCGCCCCCCATAAGTCTGGTCACCTATTAGAGGATGGTGAATGTGTGCCATATGTACTCTGATTTGATGAGTTCTGCCGGTTTCAAGCTTTAATCTGATATGGGTGTGAGCCCGAAACTTCTCCAGTAAACGAAAGTGAGTTATCGCTTCCTTACCCATAGATACCACCGCCATTTTAAGCCTGTTCGTGGCATGACGTCCCATAGCCTCTTCGACACAGCCACCACCAGTCATTACACCGTGGGTTATTGCCTCGTATTCCCGCCCCATAGAACGGTCCTGCAATTGATTGACTAAATCGGTTTGCGCCTGAATAGTTTTTGCCACGACCATCAAGCCGGTAGTGTCCATGTCTAGCCGGTGCACAATACCTGCTCTGGGAACTTGCGCAATAGCTGGAAAATAGTGCAGTAAAGCATTCAGCAGAGTACCCGATCTATTTCCCACCGCCGGGTGCACTACTAGTCCCGCTGGTTTGTTAACCACCATGATGTCATCGTCTTCATAGATAATATCAATGGGAATGTCTTCCCCCAGATGCACTTCCATGTCTTCGACAACTGCATTTATCTGAATCTTTTCACCACCGTAGAGCTTTTCTCTGGGCCTGACATTTTTGCCATCCACCAGCACCGCTCCATCCTTAATCCAGGCAGTCAAACGCGAACGTGAGTACTCGGGGAACTGCAACGCTAACACTTGATCTAAACGCTTGCCGGTATATTCACTGGGAACACGGCTCTCTAACTCTATTTTTTCTGACATTTACTTTCCGGCTTCACTTCTGGAGTTACAATATTGGCGCATTATACCTGAAACTGACCCTGTGCACTGATTAAATAACAGTACTTGTTTCCCAACTATAACCCGTTACAATATGGGCTCTGTACACTAAGGTTTTCTGAGGGCCTTACGCTGTTTCAAACAGAATAAAAATAACTGCGATTTGTTGTTAGGATTAAATTAAATGCGTTTTACAAAAGTTTTTTTAATAGTTAGTTTTTGCCTTTTAACTACTGCTTGCTCACTGTTTGGGCCGGAAATCGAAAAGCCAGATATTCCGGAAAACACTTTATATACCCAATCTATCGAAGCCCTCAAAGAGGAGAACTACCAACTGGCGGTAGAGAAACTAGAACTATTGGAAGCTCGCTATCCATTTGGTCAGTACTCACAACAAGCGCAGTTAGAACTGATATTTGCCTATTATAAAAACGACGAACCAGATGCTGCGATAGTATCTGCTGAACGTTTTATTCGCCTAAATCCGGTGCACGAAAATGTTGACTATGCCTATTACCTAAAAGGTTTAGCCGCATTTGAACAGACTTCCGGGCTTATCGATAAGTATTTACCCATCGACATAAACCAGAGAGATCCAGGCGCCGCCATAGAGTCGTTTGACTCCTTTGCCACTCTCGTTGGTCGCTACCCTAATAGCCAATACGCGCAAGACGCCAATAAACGCATGTTGTATCTGAAGAATCGCCTCGCCACCCATGAAGTGCAAGTGGCTGAGTACTACATGCGCAGGGGTGCATTCGTCGCCGCCGCCAACAGAGGCCGCTACGTCGTAGAAAACTTCCAGGAATCTCTAGCCACTCCTCGGGCCCTGGAAATCATGTATCAGGCTTACACTCAACTAAAATTAGATGAGCTGGCAACTGATTCAAAATTAGTTCTCTCAGAAAACTACCCTAACTATTCCGTCAGCAAATATAATAAGTCTAACGAGAGTTTACTCAGTACAGCGACATTTGGGCTGCTTGGGTCTACAAGCTCTGAACCTCCCAGCTGGACACCGGCTACGCAAAAGCCAGCGACTGCTGAAAAGTCAGAGCAAGACACTTCCTCTGAAAACCCAGAAAAAACTTGGCTAAACCGATTTTCACTTGGTCTTTTCGACTAGTACCCCGCGCCTAACCCGGCAATTCAATACACTTTGGATTGTCGTTTTTCCCCAGTCAGAGAAACACTATGAGCCAACAAGCTATTTGTGATGCAATGCGGGTCTTACCAAAAATTGACCCACAGTTTGAGATTCAACGCCGGGTAGATTTTATTAAGACTCAACTAAAAAACTCTGGATTAAAAAATTTAGTGCTGGGTATCAGTGGCGGTGTCGATTCCACTACTTGTGGCAGACTCGCTCAGCTGGCTGTCAATCAATTGAACGAACAACCAGATATCTACCAGTTTATTGCTGTCCGCCTACCCTATGCCGAGCAGAAAGATGAACAAGATGCGCAAATAGCCTTAGATTTCATTCGCCCGTCAAATAATATTACCATCAATATTCAGCCAGCCACCGATGGGCTACAACATCAAGTACTGCAGGGATTAAGTACTGCAAACATTAATTGCGGCAGTGCCAGTGCAGTAGATTTCTCTAAGGGCAATGTTAAAGCGCGTACCCGGATGGTTGCTCAGTATCATGTTGCCGGCATTATCGGCGCCCTGGTTTTAGGTACTGATCACTCTGCGGAAAACGTCACCGGCTTTTACACTAAATGGGGTGATGGCGCTTGCGATTTGGCCCCTCTATTTGGTTTGAACAAGCGCCAGGTCAGGCAACTAGCCAAAGTCCTTGGCGCTCCAAGTATTTTAGTTGATAAAACCCCCACCGCAGATCTGGAAGAGCTGGCACCGCAAAAAGCTGATGAGCTGGCCCTGGGCTTATCTTATGATCAATTGGATGATTTTCTCGAAGCTAAAAATGTCGGCGAGGAAGTAGAGCAACGTATTATCAATATATACAATAAAACCGAGCATAAGCGTCAGGCGATTCCCACTATCTACGGTTAACTCGCCGAACCCGGCCCACCCAGTTAATCACTAACTGGGTTTGCTTAACCCCGCAATTAACCGTAAAGCTCCCCGCTCTGGAACCTTGCAAAATACCGAATCGATGATAGCTAAGGTATGTGCCACGGTTCCATTTTACCTCGCAGTGCACTTGTTTGAGGTTGACCAATTTAAGCAGCTGCTCCTCAGCTTGATAAACTTTATCGCCGTTACTGTCGACAAAAATTAACCAACCGTGACTCCAGTCGGAGGCACCACTGACACTGCTCGACTGACAGGCCTGTAACTGTGCCTGCCTGGCACAGATTATTATCTCCCTGTGGGTTTTTATCGCCTCTGCTTTTGCCGCCTTTATACTCAGGGACAACAGATCTACTCGTTGCTCTAGCCTGCTATTTTCAACGGCACTGGCTAAATGCGGTAATGCATAAAACAACAGTATTGATAAGATGGCTAAACAGGTTAACAATTCGAACAGACTATAACCGGCAACACGCTGAGGGCTAGCCACAGTGACAATCAACGAATTTGTTGCCATGAGACTCTCTGCCAACTTGTCTCATAGCGGACCATGGTCTGCACTATCGCTAAAGTAAATCCATCCAGACCCACTCCGCATGCTGTTATTCGATAATAGCTGGTCGCTGTTTTTCTTTGGCTCAGCAGATGCTCAATCATATAAGCGCTAATTAACTTTTTGTGAGTGGATAATCTATTCAGTTTGCTTGCCGGCTTTACCTCTAAGGTCTGCATCACTGTATGTTTATTACTGAAGCATAAATCATTTTTCAGCAGTTGCTGCCAGGTACTTTGCAGTCGTGATCCGGAATTATAAAATTGAGGAAACATCCCCTGACTGACAGGTTCGAAGGCACTGTTGACTGTGAATTCAGCTTGCAGATCAATAGCGACTTCTGCCAGGTTTATCGCCCGCTGTGCTCTTTGTAAAGCGATAGAACTGCTCATAAAGCTAGTAGTTAACCTGTTGCTGTGAATGGCGTTATCCATTCCCAGCAAAGAGATATTGGCCAGCAGAGAGATCACCACCAAGCACAGGAGCATTAAGCTTCCGCGCTGCCTGAATGCGCTGAAGCAACCAAGCTTTAGTACTGGTTTGGCACTGCAAATTTGCTGTTTATTCACTGCCTAGCCCCCGATTGCGTAGTGCGATTGTCATCTCAAAAGACTTGTATAAACGTCGGTCGGGGGCTTTTATTAACTGCCCCTGCAGGTTTTGGTAGTAACTTCTCTTTTTTAGCACTTCCGTTGGCGAACTGAGCAATAGTTTTAAGTGAATACTGGTCACGTCATCGAAATTGCTAATTTTCGAGCTGTTTCTGTAGAGCAACTTATTATCTAATCCCTGTTTGCTGGCATAAGAAATACGTAGCTGCTCGACATTGGGGATTAGTTCTTGAAAATAACGGGCATTAACTTTTCGATATAAACCCGCTCGGCCACTTACACCGCGGGCAATTTTGTAACTGACCACAGACAGGGGATATAACATCGAACCTCGGGGATAGACTGAACTGAGATTAGCCGAACTGTTCTCTGGCATTTCATGGTAGAGCCGTGAGTTCCACTGACCCGATACAGTAAACAGATCGGCAACCTGACAATTTGTGATCAATACTTCTCGCGTATTGGCCACTGTACTACCGGCCAACAAATCGACGCTACTATGCACTGTAGACATGGATTTTGTGAGTTCAAAACCAGCATCTAAAGCACTAACAAAACTAATAGCATCTGAGTTCTGGTAATTTTCAGTCTCTGCTAAGATTACTCCAAAACGTAGCAAGTGCTCAGAGACACGGCCTGTAGAGACAATACTAGCGCCCCTGATGCCGGTGTTTAAACAGCCGCTGAAATCAATCGCTCTAATATCCGATGCTAAAAAATGCATGGCCAGGGAAGAGTTTTCATGAATACTCTCGACTGCAACTTTTAATTTATTAGCCGCTATCGATGCATACAAGGTACTTAAAATTGACGAGCTTAAAATTAACCCCAACAGCGAAGCTACCATCAATTCCACTAATGATAGCCCCTGTTGCCGATTCACTGAGCATGCACCAGGGCATAAAACTGCTGAGCATTATCAGCCCTTGCAACACTCAGCCACCAGAGTTTAATGACCACCGGGCTATTTTTTTGTCGGTCACAACCGTCCCTTTTCAGGTAGCTACCGTCTCCGGGGGTGCTGTCCCGACAGATCACTGCTTTATACATAGGTAATTTTTGCACTAGCTCTAAGTGCCATGAATTCAGGTCTTGTAACGCCTGCAGCCGCTGTGGGCAATTCTGATCATCCAGACAGAGTTGGCTGTTAGTCTGTAGAGGGTTTATTGCCGTTAAATATACGCTTTCCATACGCTGTAACTCAGGCTTGTTTAAGCGCATACGTTCAGAGATATTGGAAGCCAGCTGTACTGCATCAGAAGTTTGAATAGAAATGAGACTGAGCTGTTGTGAGGTTATCATGGTACCGACCATGCCAGTCAGTGATATAGATATTAATAACAGCACAACCATAACTTCAATCAGGGATTGACCGCGGTGTGGGATAATCATCTGTATTCACATAGTGTCTATAATACTATCAACTCACAGGCACACTCTGATGAAAACAGAGCTGAACACTCAAGTGGCGAAGCTAATATTAATTGTTGGAAGCTAAAGTGAATAGTTCAGCAAAGCGAATCCATTCATTTTGCGTTAATCTAAATTAATCTAGATTCGTTCTGATAGCAACTCTTTTTCACTATTGATTGAATACAGGCAGTAACAGATAACTTGGAAATATTGCCCTAGCCCGGTACGCTTCTCACTCGCCGAGGACATAACTACTTAACTACATTCTTCCCAAAAAACCGGCTGTTTATAACTCCTGCTATTCTGGAACTAAGCTAATTTCAATCACCGATCGAACCTCAGTGCTACTGCCCAGATAGCGAACTTGCACCAATAAGCCATTCACTAAAGTCGAGAAATTCGTTTGCTCTGATGCTAAACCGAGAATTTTTACCGGAATTTGCAGCGGCACCTGATAGCGGTTCGAACCTAAACTAAACTCTCGCGATTGCAGGTTTATACTTTCAATTCTGCCAATTTCAGGCTCGGCAAGCACCGTAGTCGAAAGCAATATCGCTATTAGCATGAGTAGACAGGTCATTATTTTATTCATCACTTTATACCTTTTACATAGTATTAGCTGTTAATCAGCGCGTATCTCCCGCCAGGAGCTGCGTTTGCCCGGAATCGCTTCAGTGAAAGCATCCACCGCAATAGTATCGGCATACTCACCTGTACCATCTTTGGATACACTGGCGTTACTTATTAACATGTATTCTCTGCCGGTCTTTTTACCTTCATCATCAGTCGCCTTATAAAAAGTAGGTGACTGTCGGCTGGCAATTTGAAATCCAGAAGTAGATGCCCTGATGGTGTTGCCAAAGGAATCAGTATTTCCGGTATCCACCCCGTCATTAACATCAATTTTGTTATCTGAGTTAATGTCTACTGAGATAAAGCTTAATCTCGCGCCAGTTGCCGCGTCTAAACTCATCAGATAATTTTTTGAGGAGGGCAGACATGGATCCGCGTTATTAGGTTGATCTGTGACAAAAAATATTCGCCCTTCATTTCTCGACACTGTTCCATCAGTGCTGTCCCGATAGATAGCAGAGACAATTACCTGTTCACCACTTTCTACATACACGACTGAATTTTGCGTGTCGGTAACGATATCGTCATTGCCGTAAGTCGGCTGATGGAGATCCATGTACCAGCCTTTTTCAGAACCTGTGTAACTGTTGTTGCTGGTGATACGTACCTCACGATTAATAGTGCTGCCACCATAGGGGGTAAATTCAACATCACCATGATAGACAATACTTTGCTCAAGCAGCTGACTGCGACCTGTGACTAATTGGCCTTTATCCATAACTGCATAAAATGTCTGCAGGGAGATATTAACGGCATAAGTATCTTGTGCTTCCAGATATTTTCCGGTGCCAAAATAGATCATCAGCTCATCATTGGGCAACTTAGCTACCTCTACTTGCGCAGTGATAGGTTGTGCCTTACCGGTAGCGTCTTTAGCGCTAAACAACAACAGTGGATTGTTATCAGTGTTGCCATCACCATCGGCCCCCCAGTTGGCAGGATCCGCGGAGCTTAAATCGAACCGCCACAAGTTACCAAACAAGTCCCCCGCGTAGACATAGTCCATCTTGCCATCTTTGTTGGTATCTAACCCCGAGGGCGCAGCCAAACCATTGGCTTGGGAGTTATTAGTCGGGTCGACCATTCCCACCCCTGTTGACAGCTTCTTGACTATTGCGCCAGTAGTGACGTTTAACAGATACAGCACCGCATTGCCGGTAGCACTTAATTGGCTATCGTCAGTATTACTCGCCGTAGTATTGTTATAGCCATTGGCAACTACCACATAAAAGTTACCGTCATTTAAACGCATTATTTGCGGTGCACTGTAAGTAAAACCTAAATCGGCATCATCGCTATCACTGAATTCCCATTGGAAAGTCGCCACTGCATCGGTATTGGTTTTGGCAAAATTGGGATCGGTAACATCCAGAGCATATAACCCCTGCCCGCCGCGGCCAAATCCTCCCACCAGTAAGGTCAACCATTTATCATTGGAAAAAACCTCCCGTACTGCGGGGGACCCATCGACATAAAACCTGTGGCTATAATCTACGTCAGTAAGCTCTTTAAGATAGGGGATCATCAAACTTGGAATAAAAGCGATTTTTTCCTCACCGGTATCAGCATCAAACCCATGTAACATACCATCGTTGGCACCGAGGTAGATCATCGGCTGGCGATTTTTATGAGTATCGTAAAAGTCTGAGTAGTCTGGACCAAAATCAGCATCGTCATAGGCATCGGCTGCAGGTGCCTCTACATATACCGGGGTAGAGTTAATAATATCGCCCATCGGCAGCACCCTGGGGCGGTAATTACTGTCGGTATAACCTCGCAGATAATCTATCATGTCACTTTCACCGTTAAACCAGCTAGTGATCTCAGCACTGCTAAAGCTGCTGGTCTGAAATAGACTGCCATTGTTGTGTCCGGTATAAATGACCCTCTGCGACAAATTCAAGTTCACCGGGGCGGACCACACAGGGGTGTTGTTGGCCTGAGCGGTGGTCTCATCAATCTGCAGAGCTATTAACTCACCGGTCCAATCTGATGCTGTGTAGCGTGATTGATATAACTTGGCACCGGCAACTAAGTCGCTGGTATTGGCACTGGCGGTTGCCACAGACTGACTGGTATCGGTAATTTTAGTCAGGGCCTGGTCAAAGGATTCTTTGAGTTCATCTGAAGTATCGGCCTGATAATATTTGCCGTGACCATAACCGTCCTTTTCCGCTGCATCTTGCAACATATTCAGGGCATCGGTGTCACTTAAGGTAAAACCCACCGTGTATGTGATTAAATTTTGCTGCGCAAATAATATGTCGTTATAGCTTTTGCCCGCCAGATCATTACCCGTGGTACGCAGATCGGTCTCGTAGGCAAATTTAGCAATATCGTCTAAAAACAAATAGCGTTTGTAGGAGTCGCCATTATTTAAGTCGCCATCGTTGGCCACCCCATCGTAATCGCCGTAGACGATAGTGCTATTGGGCACTTCGTCATCTAATCCCGGGAAACTCGAATCGTAGTAGGGAACACCATCAGTAAGCACTATGGCAAAATTTTTCTGACAGCGATACTGAATAGGACTGACACGGCCCGGGGTGTCGGTGTTATAAATGGATTTACCGTCTCGAAAGTAACCGACCATTTCATAGTAGGCCTCGGCCAGTGGCGTCCAGGTACTTCCGGTTAAAGCGTTGATCGCGTTTTCGATATAAGTTTCAGTGGAGCTGGGCATAATAGTAGGCAACTTACACTCAGTCACCACTTGCCCGCCATCGTTAAAGTTAAACTTTCCCAGACAAAACCGCACGTCTGAGGTTTCTTTGATGATGTCGTTGGCCACTTCTTTAGCAATGGTTAAGCGACTGTCACTAGTGCCAGAGTCAACAGTGTTCATGCTGCCTGAATTATCTATCAGGAACAGCACATTGGGTTCGACGAAACCTGTGGTCTGCAACGGATATTGAGGCAGGTCCAGCTCATCGGCGTTAACATTAAACACTAAAGAGCAGCTAACTAACGCTACCGCTATGCTTCGATACTGAAGACTTTTCATGAGTATTTCCTCACTGATCTCTTTATCTTGCTAAGAGCATTTGGCATACAGCTATCGATCTGCCAATACACTATAAGCTATCACTTATTTCCAACCTTTAACGCACATAGATAGACTGTAAAACGACCCTCGACCTACCTACTCCCTCGGCCCAAACGGTGATTCTAAAACTGTCACTGTCAAATTGCTCGTACTTCACTTTGGGGATTTTAGTGACGTTAGGATCTTTAAGGGTCACTGACTGAACACAGAGCTTTTTTTCATTGGCAAGGGTGCCATCCTTTAATGAACTATCATCACAAACCCAATTTGTCTCTAATAAGAGTTCTGCATTGCTCATTGGCACCCAGCCATTGCCTGGCGTTAAAGCCCGGACAAAGTCGTAGTCAAAATTAACGCCGCCGGTCGCCTGCTCGGCGCTAGCCAGAGCGACTTCTGCAGATTGAAAGGCGCGATAATTATCGACACTATTACCACCGATACGCTCTTGAATTGTCACATCTTGTAGTGATGACAGAGCCATTATCGACATCAACAATAGAAAGATTAACCCTATAATTAACGCTGCACCGCACTGCTGGTGTGCTTTACTGTGGTTCATTCAATACGATTCCTCAATGCATATGTGGCACTAAATGCCTGGTATAAGCGTAAATCGTCGGCGGGGGCATTAAAATTAACCGCTGGATTTTTACCAAATGGATTGACTAACACTTGCTCGGCCGTAGTGACATTACCGGTGTCACTGACCACAATCATCTCCACCCGCACCGCCCGCACTGATTGCCATGTGGCTGTAGTTGCCGGGGTGCCGCCATTACCTACAATCAAATCTGCAGCCGTTAAATAAGTAACTCCCGCCACTTTATCCAGACCACCTCCGTCCAGATCTATGGCAAAAGTGAAATCTAATTGAGTGATGCCATCAATAATGACAATCGCATTCGCCGCAACAGGAACGGCTAAATCGTCAGTTTCATTGCGTTTTAGCTGATTGTTTTCCAGATAGTAGCAGCGCCTTTTATCCACGGCTCCCTCGGTCCAATAAGTTTCAAAAACGGCCAGGCCAAGCGCACAACTTCCGGCACCTGCCACTGGAAAATACTGGACAGCGACATCTGCAAATACGATGTCAAACCCCGCTTGCTGTACGTCTTCACGCATCTTCTTTACTGCAAAGCGGCCTTTATCTTGAACTTGAGTTAAGGCTTGTTGGACTCGATAATTTTGGCTTGATGCGATAAAAACACTGATCAGACCACCGATTAGAAAAACCCCCAACAACATTGAAATCATCAACTCTATCAGCGAAAATCCGTGTTGGTATTTACTATGGCTTATCCCGGATAGAAAAACGTTAAGCCGTATATTCATAATCTACTGCTGGCACTGAAACTAAACAGGCCCCGATCAGCGGCACCACAATCGTTGGGCAGAGCCAAATTGGCGTTTTTATCCAACCAACAAACGGTAATTTTATACACAGCCACATTGGCGGCGGCTGCCATG
Organism: Oceanospirillaceae bacterium; assembly: GCA_013215505.1. Taxonomy (GTDB): domain Bacteria; phylum Pseudomonadota; class Gammaproteobacteria; order Pseudomonadales; family Balneatricaceae; genus Rs1. Next base: position 75,792 of record JABSQZ010000026.1, on the reverse strand, counting down.
ACCTGCGGTGCATCTATAGCTATATCCCCGGCGGGAAGTCTGCGTGAGGCCGCCGCAATCCACTCTGTAACATCACTAAAGGCCACACTGGTATTGTCACTGGCGTTACTGCTGTTATCGGCTAAGGTTAAAGTATATTCACCCGCTGCAGCTTCGGTACTGTTAACAAAAATGCTGTCGGCCATCTCATAGGCCAAATTCACAGCTTGTAACCGTTGATAGGCAGTGTGATTTAAGCTCATTGATTTTAATTGTAAAGACGCCATGCCCAACAGGCCCACAGAGACCACTAACACCGTCACTAAAATTTCTATTAAGCCAGAGCCACACTGCAGGCAACCAAACCGATTAGAATTTAGCATGCCACCCTACTCACTATAATTACCCCAGAGAGGGCCACGCTGATTTGCCTTTCCTGTAACCCGGAACAATTATTGATAGAAGTATTTAAGGTACTGGCGACTAGTACATTTCCAGCGGCATTATAGGTAATGCTGTTAATGGTATTACTGATGACGGCGCCAGTCGTGGTAATTTCCCAGTAGCGAATAACGGAATTGTCCGACACTCGCTGAACCAGCCAACCGCTGTTCCAATTAGTGCTGGCGACGCAATTCACACCATCGGAGCTCGCGCACAAAGTGATGCGTTCGTTGCGGGATATCGCCTCCGAGCGGCTAAAATTTAATGCCACCACCAGCGAGTCGGCCACAGCACTGCCACGCATATTGATAATAGTGGCGTTAAAGTTTGGCACGGCAACGGTCAGCAACAGCAAAGTCACTGACACTGCCACCATCAATTCAACTAATGTAAATCCCGTTTGCCTAACCATAAGCTCTACACACCGACTGCTAGCAGTCACTTTGACCCACCGAAAAACTATCAAATTAATAAATATCAAATAGTTAGATGGGAACAACTGTTGTTCAGATACAGTTCTGTATCATTCATTATCACTGCATAAACTTTAGTACAGACTTGGCTAAGGTCAAATAATTGTCGACTTTTAACAAGCGAAAAACAGCTTATGCGAATGCATCGAGAGAATAGAATAACGACGGACAAAAGTATTTTTTTAGCCCGGAAGAGGTCCAGCAGATAAGTGCGGATACGACGAGAACAACATCGCGATAAAAACTATAAACTTTATGACTAATTATTCAAGCAAGTTACCCAGACGCCAAAAGATAGACCAGTAAATGTTTGGTTACTGCTATTGCATGATCAACGCTGAATTTAAGAATAGCGAATACTGACGCCACTGGCAACGTTTAAACGGCTGGACAATTTGTCAACAAAGGAAAATAGCCAGCGCTGCAAACTTTTTGCAGCATGGCGGGAAGTTTAACGAGCATAGTCCTTTACTATACTTTAGGTTGGCCGAAAATTATTGAGGGATTAGTTTTAACTCAATCACTCTACGTGAATTTTTTTTACCTCGAACGTAGCGCAGCTGCACATAAAAACCTTCAGTTAAAGTAGAAAAATCCGAACTGTGAGTATCAATGCCCAGCACAGCGACACGAATCTGTGCTGGCACAACATAACGCTTTCCCGCCAGTGTGAATTGGCGCTGGGTAAAATCAATATTGCTAATGGCTCCCCGCTCTGCAGCCGTTGCTGCAGCGGGTAAATATGCCAAACAAGCTAATAACAGTACCCCTATATATTTAATCATACCTATTCCTTAATCTGAGCGAATTTGTCGCCAGGATAAACGTTTGCCCGGGACAACATCACCACCTTTGTCATACAGATATACTTTGGCAAAACCTTCACCCGCCTGTTCGTTCACATTGTCGTGATTAATAATAATCAGCTCTTGATTGGACGCATTGCCGTCTGTTCCCGGGATTTTAACAAAAGTAGGAGTTTGACCACCACGCACAGCAAAACCCGAGGCCGCTATAGTGTTGCCCTCGGTATCCTGGTAACCGTCATTGTCATCAACCACACCATCAGCGTTTAAATCTATGGTCACTTTGTTTAATCGGGAGCCGGATTTTGCGTTTAACTGCATCAGAAAGTTTGTCGAAGACGGCAAACAAGGATCTCCGATATTTGGTGCACTAGTAACAAAAAACAGAGTGTCATCGCGGATGCTGGCTGGTGCTAGCACTTGCTCACCCTGCAATGTATAGGTGGGCAAGGTACTGCCAGTGGTATAGCTTGGCTTATGTAAATCCATATACCACCCCAATTCACTGCCGATTGCATTATTGGAGCTTATGCGAATACTTACGCTTTCCACACCAAAAGAAATAGTTGTTTGTTGGGTTATATATTGCGCTAGCAGCTGACTGCGAGAGGTTAGGCTGGTGCTTGTATCTTTAATTGCATAAAAACTTTGCAGTGGAATTTGTGCGACATCCAGGTCTTTAGTTTCCAATAACCGTCCGGTGCCAAAATACAACATCAGAGAGTCGTCATCTAACTTTTGAACTTCTACCTTGACTGTGATGGGTTGATGATTATTGCTGTTATCATCGGCCATGTTGGTGCATACATGCGCAGAACAGGCAGTAAACAGTTTTAGCGGACTAGCCTGCCCCCAATGGGCCGAAAACTCGCTGGTTACATCAAACTTCCACAAATTGCCAAATAGGTCGCCGGCATAGACAAAGTCAACTTTGCCGTCATTGTTCTGATCGTAACCACTAACATCTGCCAAACCGTTGGCACTGGCCAAAGGGTTATTTGCGCTAGCACTGTCCGGATTTTCACGGCGCCCGACCTGAGTCGAGATGCTTTGTATCACAGCTCCTGTCTGGATGTTTAGCAGAAACAGTAGCGCATCCCCATCGGCAGAGGCGCTATTGTAGCCATTTCCCACCACTACATAAAAGTTGCCGTCGTTTAAGCGCATTATCTGCGGCTGGCTGTAGCTATAACCTAAATCTTCATGCGAAAATTCCCACTGATACAATAACCGCCCCGCCGTATCGTTCTTTTCCGGGTCGGTATCGGTAACATCCAAGGCGTACAACCCTTTGCCACCCCGGCCCAGACCGCCGACTAAAATACTGCGCCACTGTCCATCAAAATAGACATTTTCAACGGTGACTGTGCCGTCCACATAAAATCTGTGCTGGTAGTCTTTTTTTGCCAACTCCTTCAGCTGCGGGATTACCAGGGTGGGGATATAAGCATACTGCTCGTTGCCAGTGTCCGCGTTAAAAGCGTGCAGCATGCCGTCGTTAGCACCGACATAAATCATATTTTTACGACTAGCCTGATCCTCTACAAAACTGGCATAAGAGGTGATTAGACTGGCATCACTGGTAACCGCCTGGGATAAAAACTTAGAATGGCCATCAGGTTTACCTACATAGATCGGCTTAGAGTTGACGATATCACCCAGAATAGATGCTCTTTCTCTAAAGTGTGCGTCGAAAGCTCTTCCTTTAATATACTGGATCATATTCCTGCTGTTGGAGAAATCGATATTATCTAAGCCGAAATATTCATTTTTCTGAGCGCCGGTAAAAGCTGCTTTCTTAAACACTGAACCATCGTGATCAGCATCTGCGGTATGACCAGTGAAAATACGTCGGTTGCTGTAGCCTTTGGTCTGCAATAGCAAAGACGCGCGCCAAGCCGGAGAATCAGCGACCGTCAGGGTTTCAGGTGAAATAGGCAAAGCCAGAACCTCTCCCTCCCATACACTGGCGATGTAGCGGGATTGGTAGAGCATTGATCCGGCCGACAACTCCCCGGAGTTAGCACTGGAAGCTGCTACCGATTGACTTGTTTTAGTGATTTGTGTCAGTGCATTACTAAATGAATATTTTAGATCATCAGCGGATTGCGCATTAAAATATTTGCCGTGGCCGTAACCGTCTTTTTCAGCGGCATCGCGCAACATGTTTAAGGCATCAGTGTCATCTAAAGCAAAGCCTACTGTGTAAGTCGATAAATTCTGTTTCGCAAACAAACTGTCGTTAAAGCTTTTATCTGCCAGATCTGTGCCGGTGCTACGCAGATCAGATTCATAAGCAAATTTGGCTATGTCATCTAAAAACCGATAACGCTGCCAATAGTCACCGTTATCTAAGTCTCCGTCATTATCCTCCCCGTCGTAATCGCCGTAGACAATAGTTCGATCGGGTACTTTGGCATCTAAACCGGGGAAGTTTGTATCAAAATAAGGCACACCATCGGTAAGCACAATGGCAAAATTTTTCTGGCAGCGGTATTGAATCGGACTCTCTCGCCCCTCTGTGTCCGCATTATATATTGAGCCGCCATTGCGGAAGTAGCCGACCACTTCATAATAAGCTTCTGCCAGGGGTGTCCAGTCATCCGCTCCCAGATCATTAATATCCTCAATAATCCCATCATCAGGATCAGCGGGTGGAATTATGCAAGGGGTGACTATCCTGCCACCATCATTATTATTAAATCTGGCGAGACAAAAACGTACATCCGATGTTTCTTCAATAATATCAATGGCGACTTCTTTGGCTATTTGCAGTTTAGTCTTATCGCCTAAGTCATAGCCCATACTGCCAGAGGTATCAAACAAGAACATCACATTAGGGGGCACAAAACCGGTTGTCTGCAGCGGGTAGGGAGGGATATTTAATTCAGCTGCGAATACAGGAAATGCCACAACTGAGCTAAGCAGACAACCCAAAGATACAAACGACATTTTCTTCATTAAGAAATTCTTCCTTTTTTGCAAGCGGTCTCGCTTGCAATTTATTATTTTTCGGCGAATAACTTTGACTCTCTTTTGGCTAATAACTCGTTGCACTTAACCTTATGCTGACTGAAAGACTCTGCCTGCCACGCCACCCTTACTAGACAGGTCGATGTTGAAAGTCAGCAAAGCATTGCGGATTATGCCTATGTAACTTGCTTTACTTGTCAGTTCCCCTGCTAATGGCTGACAATCTTACCGAGACAAAACACACCGCATGTTTTGATGAGGTGCCAGCTGAGTCAATTAAAGATATTCCAGAAAAACTTTACAGGCTTAGTCCTTTGGCCAGGTGGTTGACAGTATTGCTCCTCAACTTGAATTTTGAATGCTTTGGCTGGTTTCAATAGCAATGTAATATTTGATTTCTATTTAGGATGAATACATCAGAACTGATATAAACACTATAAATTAAACAAACAACTTTCAGGCTTCGCACTATCTTTCTCAAGGTTAAAAATATGGGTGCGACCCGCATGCTAATCATCAATTATCATCTATCTTGCATGCGTTTAGATCTAAACGCATATTCAGTCAAAGTTCAGGACACAGTAACTCGTTCGCCCATAATTCACAATAGGTTAAGATATATGATTATAGAATATTGATATAACTCAATATGCTGGATGGCTCCAGCCAATAGTGAAGTAAATCTTAGAAGCAGAGGTAAACGGTCTGTGTCTTTCGTCTAGATAACTGCTGAGAGGATTGGAGACTTTGATACGGGAGTGCAGGGGAGAAAAATGTCACTGTCATCCAAGCAATCAATTGGATCCTGTGCCTGACGCTGTTTTTCACTTGCTGCTATGTAAATTACTTTTCACTTTCAGGGTAGCGGTACTTTCATCCCCAAAACTGCCAACGTTGTTCCTTATCAGTTCAAAATATTCCACGCCTTTGAGACAAGAACTGAAGATTTTATAGCAATTCACCGGAAATTTTGAGAAGGACCACTAGTCGTTGCAATAGACAGCAGTAACAACACTGAATAACAGCGAACGCTCAGGGGTTGAAGCTGATGTTGAGAGGGTTAGCTTTAGGGGTTAAATGCGATATGGCCGAACATAGTATAGGTGAACAGAATGACTGCCGCCATTTCCATAGATTCCTCTAACGCATCCCAAAGATTGTAGGCCAGAGTGTTAAGTTGGTGGTTTTCTTCGCGTAGATGGTAGCCCACTCAACTTCCACCAATAGGGTAATAGACATTTGTATATCGCCCAATGAGCGCCCTAAACCATTGTATGTACAACCCCCCCAATACCAGATAAACATGGACACCATATGGGTCAGAGTTAGACTGGACATATTCACCAGCACGAAAGCCCCACCCTGCGAGCCATTATTATTTGAATTTCGCCGGTCAAGTCCATGATGCTAGCTTCCTGCAAAATTTCTACATCTGGGGATGTCGAATACAGATAGCGTCTGCCACGCCCTCATCAGCGCCTATTTTTTCTGTTAGCAATGGTATGCCCCTTGCCGCCAAAGTGACAATAGAGCTTGACTATAAAATCACTAACGAAAGTACGAAACTATAGGGACATCAGTGATTGAAAGAGATTAAGCCATGATAATTATGACTATAAATAATAAGCTTAATCTATTTCTGTGGTTGTAGGCCAGGCATTAGCGAATTTCTCGCCAGGAAATCCGACCAGAAACCGGAGTGTCTTCTGATGTCGACAATATTTTAGTCTCAAGTATGGCGTCAGAGCCTTGTATCACTAAGATGGTGTCCCCATCGTCTTTGTCGAGAAGCGCCGCGCCAACGGTTATGCTGCTGTTTCCAGTGCCGGATATCACATAGGAAACTTCCTTACCTTGGCCGTCAATGATAGTGACTTTGTCCCTGTCATCTACAACGCCATCTCCATTTTCATCACTTACCGGCTTATCGCCGGCTCTGCCATCTAGTGCATTGAGGATCATCGTCCAGCCCGTCCCCCCTGCTTCACAGACGTTTGCAGAAGGTATCAAGCTAAAGAAGATCACTTTTGTGTTATAGAGCAGTGCTTGTAAAACAACTTTCTCTCCGTTAGGTGCAGGGCTATTACCGGATACTGTGGGTGTTTGCAGATCGATATACCAGCCCATTTTTTTGCTAAAATCAACCGTGTTATTAGTGGTTACTCGATAGCTGCCGGTGCTGACGTTGTTGCTCTCATATAAGATTGACTGCCTCACTAAATCGTCGCGATCACCCGCTGGGCCAATACCGTCATCTTGTATGCCATAAAAACTCTGTAGCGGGTCGCTGGCAAATACTGTGTTGTCTTGGGACTCAAAATACTTACCGGTGCCAAACAGCAACATGTAGCCATCGATCGGGTGCTTGTTGATAGTGGGGGCCACGGTAATGGGCTGGGATAAAATCACCTCATCTCCGTCGCTGTCCGTACCCGTGTAAGTGGCATTGAACAGCGGTGCGGGATCTGAATCGGATGTTTGATAGGCAATTTTCCAGTTATTTTCACTGCTATCCGATAAATCAAATTTCCACATATTACCTTGTAAATCGCCGGCGTAGGCATAGTCAATGTTGTGATCGTTATTGATATCGACAGTCGATACCTCAGACAGACCATTGATACCCGCTGTTTGAGTATCAATTTTTTTGATTAGAGCACCGCTGTGTAAATCGACCACATACAAGATGGCGTTGGCGTTGGGATTAGCGGAGGGGTTGTCCCGACTGTAGCCATTGCCAAAGACGGCTGCCCATTTACCATTGTTTAGCCGCACGACTTTTATCTTCCTCAGCTGTACCCCTAAATCTGCAAAATCACTGTCTTGTGCCGATATTTCCCAGAGCACATCAGAGGCTGAAAAATTCTCCGGATCCGAGATATCTAAAGCGAAGATAGTAGAACCGCCTCTGCCTCTTGAGCCCAGCAACACTGTTTTCCATGAGGAGGAGAGATAGGCATCGGCGACGGTCACCTCGCCGTCAACAAAAAATCGGTGCAGATAATCCGGGCTGCTTAGCTGCGATAAATCCTCCAGGAAGGTACCCGGTATGTAGCTGAAAAGCTCAACGCCAGTGTTGGCGTTTAATGCGTGTAACATACCATCATTAGCTCCGAAGTAGAGTGCCTCTGAACGGTTTATATAGACACTGGAATCTCTGAAAGCGCTATAGCTGAGTCCTTCAGTACCGGCCAGCGAGCTGAGACCATGATCATGTTTATTCTCTAAGGTAGGAGTGGAGTGGATAATATCACCCAATAGCGAGGCGCGATTTCTGAAATCACCGCCATTTCTTTGCTCCTTGCTGGTGTCGCCGCGTAAATACTCGACTTGATCGCTGCTGATTTGTGACTGTTGCTGAGTCGATAAGTTAGCGTGTTTAAATTCGATACCGGTGCTGGCGTTGTGCGAATAAATATTTCTGGCTGCCGCCGTCGGCAACTGCTCGCTGGCGCGCCATTGCTCATTGTTTAAGTTGACACTTTCGTCTATTTTATAGGCGACAATATCGCCACTCCATTGGTGACTGGTAAAAGTGGGCTGGTATAACAGCGATCCCGTCTGCAGAGCATTAGTGCTCAAGGCGACACCTGCTCCAGAGCCAATGCGCGCTTCTATCTGATCGAGCGCATACTCCAGGCCGCTAACAATACGTTGCGGACTACTAGCCAGTACGTAGTTATCCGGAGAGCCGTCGCCATCTTTATCCCACTCTCTGTCACTGCCATCGCTATTTTTCGGAGTGCCATCGCCGTCTGCATCTATGAAGCCGCCGTACTTACCAGCCAGCCACAACATGTTAGTTTTTCCCGTCAAAGGGTTGGATTTATACTCTTGTGAATCGATCATAAAGGTAGTAATGGTCTGTTTGTCTTCATGGTCGCTGCGAATATCTTGAGTGTTCGCATAGTGGGCTAAGCCGGCAATGTAATATGACGTCTGTCGACTATCGCTGAACACACACTTGCCTAAGCTCTTAGTACCATTGGCACATATTTGGCTATTTAAATTCTCCTGGGCGCCAATCTTGTCGGTCAAGGCAGTCACGTCGATGTCGCTATCAGGGTCTGAGGGTTCACCGTAGTCTTGGTCTTTAATCTTGAAGCTGCCATCCTGATCATTTGTGAAATGTGTCCCAGGTAAACGCTTATCCCTCCAGGTATAGGCGTCGTTCATGCCGATGATAAAATTTTTCTGGCAGCTGTATTGAATAGGATCTTGCCAATCAGTGATGACCGGAAAGTGTTCGTTATTCAAGTTTAATCCTGCAGAATACTCAGAGGTCGGACCCAGATTTTTGAAATAGCGAATCGACTCATAAAATAATTCAGCTGCCGGATCATAACTTTTATAGCCAAATTCGCTGAAGTGGTTGATATAATTGATCACCCCGGTGTAGGCATTGTTGCTGTGAGTTTTCGCATCCGGGAATTGAATAAGGGTGCCGGATGCGCTGATCTCTTGGTTGGGGTTATTCCTGCTGTCGTCGCCACTGTGAGGGCTGTTGACGCCGACATATTTCATATTGGCTCGCAGCACTCCGCCATCGCGCTTTTTCGAGTTATCACTGGAATAGCTGGTCACGGCAAAGCGCATAGAATCAGCATTTTTTTGAATGAAACCTATAGGTTTGTAATAGTCGTTGTTCGCGCCGCAATTTTGCGATTTATTAGACTTACTAGATTTTTTAGACTTATTAGACTTATTAGACTTATCTGACTTATCTGACTTATCAGACTTATTGGATTTATTGGATTTATTGGATTTATTAGACTTACAGGACTTATTGGACTTCTTAGACTTCTTGGATTTTTTAGATTTTACGGACTTATTACTGATATCTTCCCCGGCGGGATAAAACTGGCAGTTGTCCTCCAGACCCGCCACACCCAAGTCGTCGATGTCTGGATTACACACCCTGACCCGCAGTGCAAAAGTTTGAGAATGGTCACTGCTATTGTGCTGGAATTCTAGGGGGTACTTGTTATTTTTCAGCGGAGTAAATGTCACTGAATGCTCAGTATTAGTGATCAGCGACGGGTTATTGCTGTGATGATCAAGGTCAACGACCTTGTTAGTCTCGGTAATCTTTTGCGCCGTTTTGTAAAGTAATTTTGGTTGAAAATAACTGTTGTGAGATTTGGCCCTCTCGACCACAGTGATGGGATCGGCACCGCTGTCCTCATCAATCACCCTGTTGCCCCCAGTAGCGGTCTTAATGAACATATCTATCGAGGTCATTGTCGCCCAGTTCATGAAGTTGCCGCTAAAACCTCCGCTGCTATTACCATAACATTCGCGACTGGCATTTTTTACTGCACTGACAGGTTCAAAATAGTCGTCTGAGTTGTTGTAGTTATAACACTTTTCGCTATCAAAGTAGCCGATGTATTGCTCTTGAGGGAAGTAGCAGTCGCCGGTGCTTGTACCAAACAGTTCAGTTCTGCCGCCGCACTGGGTTCCCCCGTCTAATGTGCCGCTCTGGTCGTTGTAAGCGGCACCACCCATAGGTCCTTCAACCGATAAGTTTAAGAGTACATTGGGGTCTGCACTGTTGCTCAAAAAGAGTGGGTAGTCAACCACCGCCGCACTGCTGTTATATGACAATATTAATAAACTCAACAACAATAACGGCTTCTTCATGGGCCTACCTCGTTTATTTTTATAAACTGTCTTTTAGACAAATTCTGAATTATCAGTCAAACCTACCGCTCTGGCAGTAATTCTATAGTAAAAGTTAACGATAGAGTCATCGTTGGTCGATTTAGTTTCTTCAATAATGCAAGCGGGATGACTGCCTATGCCGTAAGCAGATAGCTGTCTGCAGGCTGATACTTAACAAACCTGATACAGTCTTCCCAACGCGGCGAGCTACTGGCATTTTTATTCTCATCGACAGCTGTCGATCGCCACACTATTAATACTCAACGTAGCGGGGGATGCGCTATTTTTGCCTTGTATCATCTATAATTCAGCAACTTGCAGTTCACTGGTCCATGCAAGTCTTATTTCGAAGAATATAATAGCAGATTTCAATAAATAGTCACATTCAGACTATAGATCAAGAAGCAAAGGACTCAGCGGGATATATGTCGAGTGATACCTTAGAGGAATAAGATAAATTAATGGGTCTTTGTGCATGCAATATGGGATCTTTTAATGGTCTATTTATTATATGATTCAAAAAACACCGCTTTGCTTATCTCAAACATGAAATCACAGGGTTGATTGACGCGATGTTTGCTTTCCATACCACCTAGCTTACTAAGAACCATAGTACCAGTCTTAGTGTCTTAAGTACGATCCCTTTGATGCTGGAAGTCGGCCGAAATTCTGCCGACAATGGCCAGAAGCAAACATAAATGATTGTTATAATTTAATATATTTATGAAACATTGATCTGGTTTATTTATAGAGTTATCAATTCTAATATCTAAATAATCAAAAATTAATCAAGCTCAACTTGGTTTTTTGTAACCTCCCCTGAGATAAAGCTACTAACTTTAAATGAACTTCTTTCTACCGAATAGGGTCAGCCATCGGTAAGGGGCAAAGCCCCTTTTGCGCATATATTTGTATTTTTTACCCACAGATATCTCTGAAGAGCCAATTTTATGATCTATTTTTTTACAGAAAAACACCAACCCTTATATTCTGGCATTACTGTGATGACACGCAGCCATTTTTGTTGGCCAATACTGCTGATTCACTTTCTCCCCTAGGCATGCCCATAAATCCAAGGTCAGGTGATATCAACGCGTCCAGTACGACTATCCTGCTTATTATGGAGAGCGTGGCGTGTTAGGGTCTACCCCGAGAAGGGTTTAGCGAATTGTTATAATCTGTAGCGCCGTTCAGGGTGCCATTGAGTGACTTTAGATCGAGCAGCTGTGTCGTTATTTTCAGTAATACGTTTGGCTTTGCTGTCGAAACCTTCAGGGAGTTTCAAATGACGCATCGCACCTTTCTGACCTGGATCTTTACTGTCAAATTAAGCCATCATGTAGCTTGTCAAAACCGTTTCGATCAGTGTCCGTTGTGGCAAGCAGATACAAGCATTGCTCACTGTATAGTGAAGAATTAAGAACAATACTCGTGCAGACAGTCGACCCAACTGCTGGGTAAACTCACTAAGGCAATCTGTATTCAGACTGTAATAGCACTTTCGACCTGCCTATGCCCGAAGCCCAAACTGTAATCCGGAAGTTATTGTTAGTGTTATCCAGTAATTCAAACTTCATTTTAGGGTTTTCAGTTAAACCCGTTATCAGCTCAACATCTCCGGCAGCATATTGAATACAAAGCTTTTCAATGGCCACCGTTTTGTCATCACAGACCCAGTTTTCGTCTGCCAGCAATTCACTGTCATCTGCCAGGCCATCAAGGCTTGCTTTACGTAAATAACCGTCAATCACCGCAGTCTGAACTATCAGTTCAGCATTTGACAAAGAGATTTCGGCCGCCTGGAAAGCGCGGTAATTATCCATGGAGTTGCCGGTTACCCGCTCCTGAATTGTCACCCGCTGCAGTGAAGTCAGACCTGCAATCGACATCAGCAGTAAAAATATCAGGCCAATAATTAACACCGCACCACTTTGTTTTGCAGCGCTTGCATGCTGTTTCATTTAATTAGATTCCTCATCGCTAGTGTTGCGCTAAAAATCTGGTAGAGGTTATTATCAGCAGCTACTGTGTTAAAGGGGGCAGGTATTTGCTGGAGCTGATTAGTAACATTTTTTGTATCACTACGTACTAACACTTCTAACCTCACTGCGCGCACTTTTTCCCAGGTCGCTAAAGGCTCTAGCTCTAGGGAACTTGCCAGCACATATGTCTTAGAAACTCCCGACACCGTAATTTGATCTATTACATCGTCGTCATTGACAGTGTCCACAGCATAACTGAATCGCAATTCTTGCACCCCTTCAGCTATTTCTAATACAGTAGCTGGTGAAACAGCATCACCCTCTTTCACCTTATTTCGCATCAATACATTATCAGCGGTAACGTAATAGCAATAGCGCCATATCTCTTCTAATGGTGGTAAAGCTGCATTCCAATAAATTTCAAAGATCTCTCGACCAGGAGCACAGTCACCGACACCTCCGGTAAACTCCTTAACTGCCTCAGATGTGGTAAAATTGAACCCCGCCTTCTGTACGTCCTGGCGCAGTATACGTAATATGTAGCGCCCCTTATGTTGTACTTCGGTGAGCGCCTGCTGCACTTTATAGTTATGGGCAGATGAGATAAATACACTCATTAAGCCACCAATTAAAAAGGTTCCCAACAACATTGCAATCATTAATTCCACCAGTGAAAATCCCTGCTGCCTGGTATTCCCTGTATTACTCATCATCAGCTCCCCCCTAGTGCTTACTGCTGGCATTAAAAGTGATGAAATCTCTATCGGTTTGATCGTCACAAGCCTCTTTAACATCGTCCTCTCGCCCGGCATCCACCTTGTTTTTAAAATCCAGCCAGCAAACAATCACTTGATAATTTCGGATGTTGTTTGGATCCCCTAGCATTGTCTGTGGGGGGCCGATAGAGAACTCGCCGCCGGGCAGCCTGTCCACCATTGCCAACCAGTCATTTATATCTGCTTTTGTGACATCGCTGGCGGCCACTGAACCGGCACCGGCGCCCAAGGCTATGGTGTAATTACCCCCACGAGCCTGCGCGCCGTTAACAAAGATCCGATCGGCAATATCGTAAGCCAAATTAGTCGCCTGTAGCCTCTGATAGCTACTGTGGTTTAACGACACTGATTTTAATTGTAGTGAGGCCATGCCCAACAGACCTACAGAGACGATCAGTACAGTGATCAGTACCTCTATTAGAGTGGAACCAAGCTGTGAAGTACAAGCTCTAGTTTGCATCAGCAATCCACCCGAGTAACTTTGATCAGACCTGAAGATTTCACCTCAATTAGCCGCTCAATAGTTAACTGAGGACTCTCGCAGTTGGATATTCTTGTGCTAAATTCAATGGCATTACTTAGGTCATCGGCTAGAGCCCCATTAGCATCATTGATCCTGGCTTCGCCGTGGGCATTGTAAACAACTAATACATCATCCGGGAGATTAGGCAGTGGGGGCTGCTGAAGCTCTAATTTAATTTCGGCACCCGGGGAGTTTATCGGCCAATATTTAATCACTGAATTATCACTGCTAAGCACCACCAGCCAACCCGAGTTCCAATTATTGCCGTTACAAGGGTAATTTAATGAAGCCGGGTCGGTGTCAGTATTCGCGCAGATAGTGACTCGTTGATTACGCGAAAGTGCTTCAGAGCGGGCGAAGTGTAAAGCGGTAATCAGAGAGTCTGCTATGGAGCTGCCCCTGACTTTCATGATGGTGGCGTTAAAACTGGGCACAGCGACAGTAATTAGTAAAGTAATCACTGATATGGCAATCATTAGTTCAACTAAAGTAAAACCTTTGTCTCGATGCATAGTTCAATATAAACCTGGCTATTGACCAGAGATAATTCCATTGAGTTTAATTTAGTATTTCCAGCAGTTCGCTGGGGCACCACTGGCAGCAGTAGTGACCCCCGCCTGGTTGACAGTCAGTATTCCGCATTCATCCCCAGCCTGGCCTGAACCGGCTCTGGGTGTCGCTATGATCTGATAAGCGGTGGCACTGGGGGCGGGGGCAGTAATGTCGTAATCAACTCTACCACCTGATTTAGGGCTGATGGTAATTGGTAGTGCACCAGAGACAACATAAGTTCCGGTCGTGGTGTAATTTCGCTCCAGCCACTGGGCTAATTCGAGCAGGTTTCCCTGGGCTACTGCCCGCCTGGCGCCCTGGGTATATGATTGGTAAGCCGGGTAGGCAATGGAGGAAAGTATGCCGACTATAGCAACTACTATCATTAGCTCGATTAAGGTCATACCTTTTTGTTTCATCGCTGCATCCAACTGGTTACTTTTTGGCTAATCTTAGCACGACTATATACACAGTGAAATTCTATAACTCTGACTAGTCTACTGACACGTTAACTATTTCTACCTGAAATTCTAAGCTTTGTCCGGCCAGAGGATGATTGAAGTCCACAACCACTTCCGTTTCATCAAAAGACACCACCACCCCGGGCAATTCTCCACCGGGCTCTTGAAACGACACTACCAGGCCCGTTTCCAACTCCATACCGGTAAATTTACTGCGATTAATAGTCTGCATGTTACTCGGATTCGACATGCCAAAAGCTTGTTCGGGCTGCAAGCTAAACACTTGTTTGTCACCGGCCTTTAATCCGATTAAAGCGGATTCAAAGCCCGCCAGCATATTGCCATCACCAATTTTAAACACAGCGGGTTTGCCATGAAAATTACTGTCGACGATAGCGCCGTCTAGTAGACGTATCTCAAAAAACAATTCTACTTTTGACTCGGGAGAAATATTGATCATTGGGAAAATTTATTCCTGTTGCGACAAGCGTTTTTTCTCAAAAAATAACATATCGACAATTAATAAAAATGCTCCACAGCTAATGGCGATGTCTGCCAAGTTAAAAGCTGGGAAACTGTAGCTGCCAAAGTGAAACGACAGAAAGTCTACCACCTGGCCCTGCATTACCCGGTCGTATAGATTGCCCAGGGCACCTCCTAAAATAAGCGCCAGCCCCGAATTTAACCACCATACCTTAGTGGGGGTGCGTTTTATCCATATTACAAGTACCACACTCATCACTACCGCCAACAGCGAAAACAGCCAGCGCTGCCAACCCCCTGCTGAAGCCAGGAAACTGAAGGCCGCCCCCGGGTTGTAGAGTAATGTAAAATCAAAAAATCCAGTGATAACCGGGCTGATTTCATATTCTTGCAAAGTCGACTCAGCAATTACTTTTGTCAGCCGGTCTGTTGCAAGCACCAGCGCCGAAAGCCACAGCCACAGCAGTGAACTATTTGATTTAGTCCCTATTAATTGCATTTTATTTCCTGAAAATTAAATTCATCAGCTCTACCAATGATCGGCAAACAGGTTTTTTACCCCGGCCAGAGCACCCATAAGCAAAAAGGAGCACAGCTTTTCAACTGCGCTCCTTTGGCATTGGATCTTTTAGAGCAGGTTAAGCAAAGTCTCTGTGCTCACCTTCCCCTTCAATATTTTCGATGCAGCGACTGCAAATCGTGGCATGCGAACTATCGCTTCCCACATCTTCGCGAAGATGCCAGCAGCGCTCACACTTTTGCGCACTGAGCTTTTCAATTTTCACAGACAGGCCAGTCACTTCTGTAGCGGCAGCATCTGTCGCCTGTTCGAGGCTCAGCACCTTAACTTCTGAGGCAATAAGCACAAAACGTAACTCATCACCCAATTTTTCCAGTTGCTGTTGTAGCTCTGCACTGGCAAACAAAGTGACTTTTGCCTCCAGAGAGCTGCGAATCAGTCCCTCTCCACGCTGGGCTTCCAACTCTTTATTGACGGCGTTTTTAACAGCCATTAGCTGCTGCCAGTACTCTGTGCTTAACGGCGCATCTGCGGGCATCTCAGTCAGGCCAGTATACCAAGTTTCAAGCTGCACTGAGGCCGAGCGGTCACCGGGCAAGTTCTGCCAGATTTCATCGGCAGTGAAACTCAATATCGGAGCCATCCAGCGAACTAAGGCCTCAATGATATGATAGAGCGCAGTTTGCGCAGAGCGTCGTGCTTTAGAGTTCTCCCCAGAGGTATACTGACGGTCTTTGATGATATCCAGATAGAAACCACCTAAATCCAGTGAGCAGAAATGCGAGATTTTCTGACAAACTTGTAAGAACTCGTAGTTGTCATAGTGAGTGATTATCTCTTGCTGCAATTTTGCAGCTCTGTCGATAGCCCATTGATCAAGCGCCACTAATTCATTAAAAGGCAGTGCATCGTCTTGATTAAAGCCCTTTAAATTTGCCATCAAAAATCTTGATGTATTGCGAATACGGCGGTACATATCGGCGGTACGCTGCAGTATCTGCTTAGACACTGACATCTCGTTAGCGTAGTCAGTGGATGCCACCCACAGACGCAAAATATCGGCGCCTAATGTATCAGTCACTTCTTTAGGCACAATAGTATTGCCCAGTGACTTTGACATCTTGTAACCTTTTTCGTCCACTGCAAAGCCGTGGGTGAGAACTTGCTTGTAAGGTGCCACACCGTTGATTGCAATAGAGGTCTTAAGTGATGACTGGAACCAACCACGGTGTTGATCCGACCCTTCCAGGTAGATATCCGCGGGGAACGTCAGTTCATCTCTGGTGCGCAGGACGCTGTGGTGAGTAACACCAGAATCAAACCAAACATCCAGTGTGTCTGTCACTTTGTCGTAGTTATCCGCATCTTCTCCTAACAGTTCAGCCGCATCCAGCTCATACCAGGCATCGATACCTGTCTGCTCGATCTTAAGCGCTACTTTTTCCATCAGCTCTACGGTATCAGGGTGCAATTCACCGCTCTGCTTATGGGTAAATAAAGTGATAGGAACGCCCCAGGTACGCTGTCTGGATACACACCAGTCGGGACTGGAATCCAACATTCCCTCCATCCGCTGCTGGCCCCAACTAGGTACCCAACGCACGTCTTTGACGGCTTCTTTAGCGTCATTCAACAGGCCTTTTTCTTGCATCGAGATAAACCACTGCGGGGTAGCGCGATAGATCAGTGGAGTTTTGGTGCGCCAGCAGTGTGGAAAACTGTGTTGGAATTTCTCCTGGAAAATCAGTTTTTGTTCACGGTTTAGCGCTGCGCACACGGGCTCATCGGCTTTGTATACGTGGATACCGGCGAACTCGCCCGCTGCATCGACATACACACCATTGCCCTGTACTAAGTTCATGGTTCCCAAACCGTACTTCATCCCAACTACAAAATCTTCCATTCCGTGGTCCGGTGCAGTATGTACAGCCCCGGTACCAGCATCTGTAGTGACATGTTCACCCAATAAAATGGGTACTTGCTTGTTGAACACTGGGTGTTCCATCAGCATGCCTTCCAGTGCAGTTCCCAGGCAAGTCGCTATGCTTTCAAAGGGCTCGACACCCCAACGATTAGCGATATTGTCCAATAAATCAGTGGCTAACACCAATCGCTCTTCACCAAACTGTACTAGCGAGTACTCGAGTTCAGCATGCACTGAAACCGCCTGGTTAGAAGGGATGGTCCAAGGAGTCGTGGTCCAGATAACCAGTGAAATGACACCTTTACCTTTAGCATCACCGCTAAAGGCATTTTCTGCAGCATCTTGGTCTATCAGCGGGAATCGAACATCCAGTGCCGTAGAAGTCTTATCCTGGTATTCCACTTCAGCTTCAGCCAGTGCCGACTGACCTACGACCGACCAGTAGATAGGCTTATAGCCTTTAACTAAGTGGCCCTTCTCGACGATTTTGGCCAGGGCGCGGACAATATTTGCCTCAGTATCAAAGTTCATAGTCAGATACGGGTTCTGCCAGTCGCCTAATATGCCCATGCGAATAAAGTCAGCTTTCTGCCCCTCGATTTGCTTGGCGGCGTACTCACGGCACTTTTTGCGAAAGTCCGCGTGGGATACTTTAGTGCCAGCGCGTCCGATCATGGTTTCTACTTTGTGTTCAATCGGCAATCCATGGCAATCCCAACCCGGAACATAAGGGGCATCAAAGCCGCTCAAGGTTTTGGACTTAAGAATCATATCTTTTAATATTTTGTTAACAGCGTGACCAATGTGCAAGTCGCCGTTGGCGTATGGAGGACCATCGTGTAAAACAAATTTCGGGCGACCGGCGCTATTTTCGCGAATTTTTTGATACAAATCCATTTCCTGCCATGCCTTAAGCATATTTGGCTCGCGGTTAGCTAGATTGCCACGCATCGGAAATGCTGTGTCTGGCAAGTTTAATGTCTGTTTGTAATCGCTCATCTCTGTTATTCCATACCCATTTGCTGGTTTTGCGTGGCAAAGTAGTGCTTCGCCACTGCTATATCATTAAAAATTGCTTGCTTGAGCTGATCTAGATCAGCAAACTTTTGTTCTGCACGTAGAAACTTTTTAAACTCAACGCATAATTTTTGACCGTATATGTCGCCATCAAAATCAAACATATGCACTTCCAATACTGGCTTAACCCCATTTACCGTAGGTCTTTTGCCAATATTAGCAACCCCTGAGTAAAGCACTCCAGCCGCTGTTTTTGCAGTGACTGCGTAAACGCCACGCAGAGGCAAGTTGTACTTAGTGGTCTTAATATTGGCCGTTGGCACACCCAAGGTCCTGGCTAATTGCTGCCCTTGTATTACCTTGCCCGTCATAGTGAATGGGCGACCACATAGTGCAGCGGCCTGCTCAAAATCATTATCAGCTAGTGCCTGTCGAATTTTAGTACTGCTGACGCGTTCGCCCTTAAGACGATAAGTAATAGTACTTTCGACGCTAAACCCATATTTTGCGCCCTGTTGCTGTAACAATTTGAAAGTACCGTCACGGCCGCGACCGAAGCGAAAGTCGTCACCGACCACAAAGTGCGCTATGGCTAATTTTTGCACCAGTAGTTGCTCGATGAATTGGTCGGCACTCATGGACGCCAGTTTACTGTTGAAACTCAGACAGAGGACCCGGTCTATTTTTTCATCGGCCAGGTAGGCCAACTTTGTCGCCAGCGTATTCAACCTGACAGGCGCTTTATCGGCAACAAAAAACTCGCTGGGGTGCGGTTCAAACAAAATCACTAAGCTAGGCAAATTTAAAGCTGCAGCTTTAGCTTTAAGTTGCGCAAGTATCTGTTTGTGTCCTAAATGCACACCGTCAAATTTACCAATAGTTGCCACACAACCTTGGTGTTTGGGTCGCAAATTGTGAATTGAACGTATTAATTCCATCTATCGCTATTACATCTATCGCAAAAGCGCACGATTATAGCTCATCTGCGTTATTACTGGTACAGCTAGCAGCTGCTTTGCACAAAATAAACTGCTTATTTATCCGCCATTGCACAACCACTAAAACTCACCCCAGCTAAGAAATTATAGCGATGGCTAAAGAGCCGTAATATGTCGCTTTCTTAAGCCTAAAACAACCAGCGTCGCAACGTAGACAGCGACACCCAACGACACTAGCAGCGCCATATGACCAACCCGCTGCCAAACACCCCAGACAAACCACTGGGACATCTGCACATTCAACCAATACACGCAGAGCATCAGCATCAGACAACCCGCCAGCAACCTAAACATAACCAGCGCCCATCCAGGCTGCCATTTAAACACACCAATTTTCAGCAACCCATATAGCAGCAGCCCGGCATTCAAAAATGCCGACATCGATGTCGCCGCCGCCAGACCAACATGAGCAAATGGGAAGATCAGAATCAAATTAAACAACATATTTGCCACCATCGCCTGGATGGCGATCCTGACTGGGGTTTTCATATCCTGGCGGGCAAAATAGCCAGGTGCCAATACTTTGATCAACATGAAGGCCAACAGACCACAGGAATAAGCGCGTAAACTTTGGCCCGCCATCACTATATCTCGCTCGGTCATGCTGCCGTAGCCAAACAAAGTCACCAGCAGCGGCTCCGCCAGCATGAACAGAGCGATAGCCGACGGCAGACCTATCAATAAAATCATCCGCAGCGCCCAGTCCAAGGTTGAACTAAAGGAGTCCATTGATGCCGAGGCACTTTTACGCGACAAGCTTGGCAATATCACTGTTGAAATAGCAATCGCAAACACCCCGAGTGGCAATTCAGCCAGGCGATCGGAATAGTACAGCCAGGAGACACTGCCGGTTTGCAGGAACGTTGCTAATACTGTGTCTAGCAGCAAATTAATTTGCGCCACTGAGACACCAAATAACGCGGGAACCATTAAGGTCAGGATTCTTTTAACCCCGGGGTCTTGCCAGTCGACAACCGGCTTCGGCAATAGCCGCATACGCAACAGGAATGGCAACTGAAACACTAGCTGCACTGCACCGGCCATCAAGACACCCCAGGCGAGAGCAATTATCGGCTCGGCGAAAAAAGGGCTGAGAAAAATAGCGCTGCCGATAAGACACAAATTCAACAACACCGGGGTAAAGGCAGGCACCACAAAGTGTTCATAGCTATTTAAAATAGCACCGGCAAAGGCGGTCAGTGAAATCAGCAGCAAATAGGGGAAAGTGATTGCCAACATATGCGATGCAAGCTGAAATTTTTCCTCGGCATGCAGATAGAAGCCCGGGGCAAAGATGGCGGTCAACACTGGAGCCGCAACCACGGCAACCAGAGTAATCAGCAGCAACACCAAACCTAGACTGCCGGCCACTTTATTGACTAAATTTTGCACCTCAGCGTGATCGCGCTGAGTCCGATATTCACTGAGCACTGGTACAAAAGCTTGCGCAAATGCCCCCTCAGCGAATAGCCGGCGCAAAAAGTTTGGAATTTTAAAGGCCACAAAAAAAGCATCGGCACTGCCAGAGGCACCAAAATAGTTAGCCACTACCACATCTCGAACTAAACCTAGCACCCTGGAGAGCATTGTCATCATGCCCACCAGCAAACTCGAGCGCAACAAACTCGACTTAGCCCTTAATTCTGGAAATTGACCACCCTCAACGGCATTATCAGGCACTGCTGATGGTGACTCTTTTTGCTCCTTATCTTCCACTTATTCGCCTCTATGCAAAGTTAGGTGGGAAATATTACTAGTTGTTGCAGAAAATATCTTGTTTTTATTGACATTGAGTCAATAAATATGAATAATCTCGCCTCTTATTTTACGGCCAGCCATTTCGGTTTGCCAACAGTTATTTTCAGGAGCAAGATCATGGCGAATTCCGCAGGATCAAAAAAACGCGCCCGTCAAGCGGAAAAGCGTCGTCAACACAACGCTAGCTTTCGTTCCATGGCTCGCACATACATGAAGAAAGTTGCAGCCGCTATCGAAAGTGGTGACAAGGCTAACGCAGCAGAAATTTTCAAAACTGCACAGCCAGTACTTGACGCATCTGTAAGCAAAGGCATCTTCACTAAAAACAAGATCGCCCGCATCAAAAGCAGACTTAATACTAAGATCAAAGCACTTGCTTAATCTTTGTTATTAAGGCGTGTAACTTGTTACACGCACATAAAAAAACCGGTTAACACCGGTTTTTTTATGCCCAAAAAACAACAAGCCCAATCCCAAGCAGGCTAGCTAAGCGCCAGATTATCCCGGTGCACTAACTCATCTTCATTGACAAAGCCCAGTACAGCAGAAATCTGCCCACTGGACAAACCAAGAATTTTTGCCACATCTAGTGAGTTGTAGTTCACCAAGCCACGAGCCAATTCTGATCCCGACTGATTCAGCACTAGCACTATTTCACCCCGAGAGAAGTCACCACTGACGGACTTCACCCCGGCGGGCAATAAACTTTTACCCCGCTGCAACATAGCATTTGCAGCCCCCTCATCAACCACCAGAGTACCCCTGACTTGAAGATGCCCTGCCAGCCACTGCTTGCGCGCTGCAACCGGCGAACTTGAAGGCAAGATTAAGGTACCCACCTGCCGCCCCTCTCTGATCTTTAGCAGCACATCCTCGACCCTACCACTGGCAATCACAGTCACAGCCCCAGAACGGGCCGCCAGCTTTGATGAGCGCACTTTAGTGGCCATTCCACCACTACCCAACAAACCCCCCTCACCCGCAACTGCAGTAATCATCGGATCATCGGCCATCGCCTGAGAAATCAATGTCGCCTGTGGGTCAGACCTGGGATCAGCAGTAAACAACCCCAACTGATCGGTCAACAAAATAACCGCATCAGCTTCCACCAGGTTGGCCACTAATGCCGCCAGCGTATCATTATCACCAAACTTTATTTCATCGGTAATCACGGTGTCGTTTTCGTTGACTACCGGTACCACTCCCAGCTCTAACAAGGTCGACAAAGTACCTCGAGCATTCAGGTAGCGCTTACGGTTGGATAGATCATCATGCGTCAATAGCACTTGCGCGGTTTGCGTTGCATGGCGCTTAAAATTAGCTTCATAAACTTGCACCAGCCCCATCTGCCCGATGGCGGCAGCGGCCTGCAACCGATAAACTTGCGCCGGTCGCTTACTCCACCCCAGCCGGGTCATGCCCTCGGCAATAGCACCAGAGGACACTAACAGAACTTCTACCCCCTGCTTTCGCAGCGCAACCAACTGATCCACCCAGCGGGCAATCGCCTGATGATCGAGACCCTTTCCATCATTGGTCAGCAGCGCACTGCCAATTTTTACCACCCACCTACGAGATTGACACAATACAGCACGATCAGCAGACACTCACTCTCTCCTTACTCACTGACGTATTCGACTTCCACATCGTAATTATCATCGCCGTCATCATCATCATCATCGCGGGCCGCACGAGCAGCTCTCGCCTCGGTACGAGCAACTTCACGCAAGTGATTTATATGCTCTCTGGCCTCAGCATCCACAGCTGCACGCATGGCATCCTCTTCAACCAACATCTCAGGGTCTGCCCTTACTGCAAGCGCACGCTTATCAAGATAGTCCTGTAGGGCACCCGTCAAAGCTGTAGTGCCCTGCTTGGTCATCGCCGAAATTCTATACACCGGACCCTGCCAACCAAGAGCATCAACAACAGCCTGACAACGCTCTTCCAACTCATCTTCAGGCACTAAATCAATTTTATTCAACACCAACCAGCGCGGCTGCTCAGACAAGGTCTGACTAAATTTCTGCAATTCATTAACCGCGATTACAGCCGCCTCTGCCGGCTGTAATTCATCCCATGGCGCCATGTCCACAATATGCAACAACACCCTATTGCGAGCCAAATGCTTAAGGAAACGAATCCCCAGCCCGGCCCCCTCAGCGGCACCCTCGATAATTCCAGGTATGTCTGCCACCACAAAACTACGCCCCTGTTCGGTACGCACCACTCCCAAGCTAGGCACTAAGGTAGTAAAGGGATAGTCGGCAACCTTAGGCGTCGCTGCTGATACTGCACGCACAAAAGTAGACTTACCAGCATTAGGCAACCCCAACAGACCTACATCAGCCAGCACTTTCAACTCTAACTTAATATTACGGAATTCCCCCGGGGAGCCGTTAGACGTCTGCCGCGGGGCTCTATTTACCGAGCTTTTATAGCGGGTATTGCCCAAACCATGAAAGCCGCCCTGAGCAATCCTCTCCACCTGGCCGATTTTTATCAAGTCAGCCATTACTTCATCGGTATCTATATCGATGACTGTAGTCCCAACCGGCACCATCAAGGTCAAATCCTCACCTTTTGCACCCGTACAGCCGCGACCCATACCCGCTTGCCCGGTCTGCGCTTTATGACGTCGGGTAAAGTGAAAGTCAACCAAGGTATTCAGACCCGGGTCCGCCTCAACCAATATAGAGCCACCGTCGCCGCCGTCTCCACCGTCCGGACCACCTTTGGGTATATATTTTTCACGGCGAAAGCTCATGCAACCATTGCCACCTTTGCCCGCTTCCACTGTTATAGTGGCCTCATCTACAAACTTCATTTAAACCTCCCAAAGATATTCCGAACACTAGCCAAGCCCTGCGACATTCATTCTCGCAGTTGTAACAAGCATATTTTTGCGTATTCACACTTGCATTGTAGTCCTATAACCACAATCAACTGCAAACAAATTTTACCAACCCTAAAACAGCCGGGCCCAGCCAAAAAAAAGCCATCAAACTACAGCGGGCACTTACTTGTGCATTCACACTTGCATTGCAGCCCGGAAACCGCAATCAACTGCAAACATATTTAGCTAACCCCAAAACAGCCAGGCACAGCCAAAAAAAAAGCCCCGCACTGCGGGGCTTTTTTCGGTTAAAAAACCTATTACGCAGCTACAATTGTAATGTACTTGCGATTTTTCGGGCCTTTAACTTCAAACTTAACAACACCATCCGCCTTAGCGAATAGAGTGTGGTCTTTACCAATACCTACATTAGTTCCAGGGTGGAATTTTGTTCCACGCTGACGAACCAAGATGTTACCGGCAAGAACTACCTGTCCACCAAAGCGCTTAACACCTAAGCGCTTGGCATTGGAGTCGCGACCGTTCTTAGTAGAACCACCAGCTTTCTTATGAGCCATGAGTTATCTCCTTTATACCAGCTTAAACGCTGATGCCTGTGATTTTAACTTCAGTGTACCACTGACGGTGACCCTGACGTGTCATTGAGTGCTTACGACGACGGAACTTGATGATAGTAATTTTCTCACCACGACCGTGACTTACCACTTCAGCAGTAACCTTCGCACCGCTTACAACTGGCTCGCCCACTTTGATTTCGTCGCCATTCCCAACCATCAGAACGCGATCAAAATCGAAACTAGAACCTGCTTCTATAGTCAATTTCTCTAATTTCAGAGTATGACCTTCTTCTACACGGTATTGCTTACCGCCGCTTACAATTACTGCAAACATATTTCTCTCCAAGTTACGCTTGCCCGGCTACTAAAATGGAACCTGCTTCTAATGGCATTGCCATATAACAGGGAGCTAAAGGTTGGACAAGCTTAGGGCGCGAGATTTTATAGTAAAAGTAGCTAAAGCTCAAGCCCTAATTGAATGTTAAAAGCAGCGTCACGAAGGGCACCGGAAAAAGGCCTGGCTGAATAATTGGCCATTCGCCCAAAAAGGATTGCGCAATAATTGAATATCAATAGATTACAGATTATTTTGCCACACAACACAAGAGCAGAGCTTGACAGAAACTTAGCCACACCCTAGCATTCGCCTAACTAATAAAACGTCGAATAATTCTATATGCAGCCACATCAGCTAAATCCAGAGATATATCCACAATTCAGCGCCGTCAATGATTACATTATAAACCACCTCGGTTCCAATGTGCCGCTGGTTGAGAAAATTGGCCACTATATAGTACAAAGTGGCGGCAAAAGATTTCGCCCTCTTTTAGTATTGCTAGCCACAAACGCCTGTAATTATCCAACAAAGAGCTCTGAGACTGAACACATTAAACTGGCCGCTGTCATAGAATTTATCCACACTGCGACCCTGTTGCACGACGACGTTGTTGATAACTCCGACTTAAGACGCGGCAAAGACACCGCCAACGCCAAATGGGGTAACGCCCCCAGTGTCTTAGTCGGTGATTTTCTGTACTCTCGCGCCTTTCAGATAATGGTCGAAATTGGCCAGCTAGAAATAATGAAAATTATTTCCAATGCCACCAACGTCATTGCAGAAGGAGAGGTTTTGCAACTGCTCAACAGCAGAAACCCCGATCTCAGCGAAGAGGATTACATGAAAGTAATCATCGGTAAAACAGCTATGTTGTTTGAAGCCGCCACTGAGACAGGCGCTGTTTTGGCGGGAGCCACAACCACACAGCAGAGCGCGCTGCAAAATTACGGCCGTCATCTGGGTATCGCTTTTCAGTTGATAGATGACGTCATGGACTATTTATCCAGCGCTGAAGAAATGGGCAAAAATACCGGTGATGATCTAGCCGAGGGCAAGGCCACTCTACCCTTAATCCAAGCGATGAAAGAAACCGACCCAGAAAGCCGTAAATTAATCCGAAAGGCTATTCGCGAGGGCGGCCTGACAGACCTGCAACCCGTACTTGCCGCAGTTAAAGCTTCTGGTGCCATAGAGTACACTCAACGCAAGGCACAACAACAGTCTCAACTGGCCATCCAATGCCTTGATGGTATTGCAGATTCAAGCTTTAAAGACACTTTAATCACCCTGGCCAAGCTTGCTGTTGAACGAAAATCTTAAATTTTTAGTCCTATAATAATCTACCACTGCAAAGCGCAGCAGCTGATAATTTTCAACTGCTGCGAATCACATCTGACGCCATTTCCTGACAGCAAACCAACACTTACCGCCTTGTTGAGACCTGCCTGACGCAGACCAAACAGCCCCACACAGGCCAGTTTTTCTTATAAGAGTCACTTCAGAGTGGAGCAACAGGTCTGAACCAATACATTTCAACACGCTGATTTAGATAGTTTATTTTATTAATAATCAGGATAAAAATACTGATAGCAGATTTTTCTTGGGTAAATGGTGCCTAAGCGCACTACAATCGGTATAATCTGCCGATAATTCATAAGATGAGAATACTTTTTCACATGACTAGACCTTCTTCATTTAATCGCGACGAGCTACTAAGCTGTGGCAATGGTGACATGTTTGGCCTTGGCAACGCCCGTCTTCCTGTAGGCAACATGTTAATGATGGATCGCATCACTGAAATCAGTGCTGATGGTGGTGAGTTTGGCAAGGGCGAGATCATCGCCGAGCTGGACATCAACCCCGAGCTATGGTTTTTTGACTGCCACTTCCCAACTGACCCTGTTATGCCTGGCTGTCTTGGCTTAGATGCAATGTGGCAGCTGGTTGGATTTTACTTGGGCTGGAAAGGCAATCCTGGTAAAGGCCGTGCACTGGGATCTGGTGAAGTGAAATTCTTTGGTCAAGTGCTGCCTACTGCTAAAAAAGTGACCTACAAAATCACCATCAAGCGATTGATTGAACGCAGGTTAATCATGGGCATCGCAGATGCTACAATGCTAGTTGACGGCAAAGAAATCTATTCGGCAAAAGACTTAAAAGTTGGCCTTTTCCAATCTACCGATGATTTTTAAGTTACATTATTCGCAACGACATTTTTGACAGGAGATACCCAATGAAACGCGTAGTAGTTACAGGTATGGGCATCGTATCTTGCATAGGCAAAGATAAAGAAGAAGTTTTAGAGTCGCTAAAAACTGGCCGCTCTGGAATCAAGTTCCAAGAAGAATACAAAGAGATGGGCTTTCGCAGCCATGTTGCTGGCAGCATCGAAGACTTCGATATCGAAACATTGATCGACCGCAAACTGCGCCGTTTTATGGGTAATGCCGCAGCGTACGCGTACGTTTCCATGCAGCAAGCAGTAGAAGATGCCGGTTTAAGCGAAGATCAAATTTCTAACGTCCGCACTGGTTTAATCGCCGGATCTGGCGGGGCCTCTTCTGCTGACATCATCGAAGCTGCTGATATTTTGCGCAACAAAGGTGTGCGTCGTGTCGGCCCGTATCGCGTCACTCGCACTATGGGCAGCACTGTATCAGCTTGTCTGGCGACTCCTTTCAAAATCAAGGGCGTCAACTACTCTATCACTTCAGCTTGCGCCACCAGCGCACACTGTATTGGCAATGCGATGGAGCAGATTCAGCTGGGCAAGCAAGACATCGTCTTTGCCGGTGGTGGTGAAGAGTTACACTGGTCCCTGAGTGTTATGTTTGATGCCATGGGCGCCCTCTCTAGCAAGTACAACGAGACCCCTGAAAAAGCATCACGTGCCTACGATGCCAACCGCGATGGTTTTGTCATCGCTGGCGGCGGTGGCATGCTGGTTATCGAAGAGTATGAACACGCCAAAGCTCGTGGCGCTAAAATTTACGCTGAGCTAGTGGGCTATGGTGCCACATCCGATGGCTATGATATGGTCGCTCCCTCCGGTGAAGGCGCTGTACGCTGCATGCAGCAGGCGATGAGCACCGTCGATGGCGATATCGACTACATCAACTCTCACGGCACTTCTACTCCCGCTGGAGACATGCAGGAGCTTAAGGCCATGAAACAGACCTTTGGCGACAACATGCCTCCTGTGAGCTCGACTAAGTCCCTGACTGGCCATTCACTAGGTGCAACGGGTGTTCAGGAAGCTATTTACTGCATATTGATGCAACAGCACAACTTCATTTGCGCATCTGCGAATATTGAAGAAGTGGATCCAGAAGCTGCGGGCCTGCCTATTGTGCAAGAGCGCAAAGACGGCGTTGATCTGCAGCGTGTGATGTCTAACAGCTTTGGCTTTGGCGGTACTAACTCTACTTTGGTATTCCAAAAGATTTAAGCTTACAGCCATAAAGCTTTTAAAAAGCCTCAGTGATGAGGCTTTTTTGTGCCCGCAGGATTACTCAGTGGCGATTTTATCGGCCGCTTCTTTATGACTATTTTAGCTAAGCCGAGGCCGCTATAGCCTCTACAAGAGAGATGCAAATGACAGATTTACAAATAATAGATTTAGTGGTTGGCGAGGGCAAGGAAGCGGTTAAAGGGGCCTTAATCACCACCCAGTATCGTGGCTTTCTCGCAGATGGCAGCCCATTTGATTCCTCCTATGACCGCGGCCAGCCATTCCAGTGCGTTATTGGCACAGGCCGGGTGATTAAAGGTTGGGATCAGGGAATAATGGGCATGCAGGTAGGAGGTAAACGCAAACTGCTGGTCCCAGCTGCACTGGCTTACGGCGAACGCAAAATGGGTGACAAGATCCCGGCGAATTCTGATTTGTGTTTTGAAATTGAATTACTGGAAGTGCTGACGCGCGACCAATAAAGCCTCTGCACTTTAGACTGAAACCTCAGCGAAAAAAGTCGCGACAAATGCTAATGAAAAGCGCATTTGCCGCCTGCCGATTTAACTGCCGCTGAGTTGTTTCGCTAACTGCTGCTCCAGTTTGTGTTTGTAGGGCCTGATCCAGAATTCTGCCAGCAGTATTGCATACAGAATCGGCATCATCATCTCAACCAGGAGCACATTTATATTCGCTGCCCTCTCAGGTGCGTGCAGGGTAATAGTCAGCAAATACACCAGTGCTGTTACAAAAGCCACAGTATACAAATATTGGCAGATGTGTTTTGCATGAACAATTGTGTTGTTGAAGCTGCCAATTTTAGTCTGAGAGTTTATTTTAGTTAAACTGTTACTAAAGAAACTCAGCGTCTCTTTTACCCCCAGCGAATTACATGACAGCATCAAAACCAGGCCATCAATAATTGAAACTGTGGCTATTTCCCATACCCCATAAGTATTGGTAAAACTGTAAAAGAGCACAGGCAGACCCACCAGAATAGACAAATACCCTAAAATTCCCGCCAGTTCGAATTCCACACTTGGCAATTCCTCGGCCTTAGCTTGGTGATTATTCAGCTCAGCCGGGGAGATCTCGAAGGCAGATGCCAGCGCCATGCTGGAATCCAGCGAACAGTCACCGCTGCTTTCTATTCTCTGCACTGTGCGAGTACTGAGCCCGCTGATTGCCGCCAACTGTTCCTGTGACCAACCGCGCTCTCTACGTAATAATTTTATCTGCTGTTTGGAAATTGACATATTAAAACTCCGCTTCCTGTTGTGAGAGACACAGATTAAAATGTATCTGCTGACAGCGACACGACAAGCACACGACAGTTACACGCCATAGCTATAAAATCAGCATAACCCACAGCGTATTGAAGCAGGAACCAGCCGCTGAGGCTGGATTGGCGCCAATCTTAATGGTAAAACAACTTTTCAGCTAGGTCAGCTGATCCAACTCTTGCATCTGCGCTTTCAGCCATTCAACCGACTCTAAGTGCAGGTCACTGACACCCCGGTCTTGGGTGGCGATGGGTTTGCCAATTCTCAAGGTAATAGTACCTGGCTTTTTCAACAGCGTTTTGCCCGGCCAAAGCAACCCGGCATTGTGCGCCATTGGCACAAGTGGTACCGCGGCACTGGCAGCCAGCATGGCCCCACCTTTATTGAACACGCCCATTTCCCCTGTGGGAAGACGTGTGCCTTGTGGGAAAATAATTACTGGCACACCGCGCTCCAGCCGCTCCTTGCCCTGACCTAACAACTGCTTCAAGGCACCACGCTTTTTACTGCGATCTATAGCGATGGGCTCTAGTAGCGCCAGCGCCCAACCGAAGAAAGGAATCTTCAGCAACTCTTGTTTTAAGACAATTGACTGAGGCCGAATCAAGGTTTGAAAATAAATAGTTTCCCACTCGCTCTGATGATTTGCTATCACCACATAA
Source organism: Oceanospirillaceae bacterium (assembly GCA_013215505.1). GTDB lineage: Bacteria > Pseudomonadota > Gammaproteobacteria > Pseudomonadales > Balneatricaceae > Rs1. Next base: position 45,312 of record JABSQZ010000026.1, on the reverse strand, counting down.
GCACCCTCTTCAGGCAAGTTTTCCCGGCCCTCCACTTTCACTTTGATACCGCAGCAGGCGCGCACCCAGAAAACATAGAAGAAATTGAGCGTAGTGACAAAACGAAAACGGCGCTCAAATGGCAACCAGCGAGCGACAATTACACAAATCAAACCATGCACTATAGTCGCCAGATAAAAGGCTGTGTAATAGACAATGGCGCGTAAAAAATTTACAACTTTATTCACTTTAGTATCCTAATAGAGCAACTGATTTAACCACCAGTGACCGGTGGAAAAAAGGCCACTTCATCACCTTCCTGCAATAAGTGCCGGGCATTGACCATCTCTTGATTTACCGCATATAAGGTGCTGATATTGCCCAGTGCCGCGCTCCACTGCTCGCCGCGCTCACGTTGCAACCAGTCGGACAGATCCGCTACATTGAGTACCCCTGGTGGAATAGCCAGCGACTCATCGCCCAATCCCAGTTGCTCGCGGATACTGGCAAAATAAATAATTTTAATCACACTCAACTCTCCGCCCGCCAGTGACCGCTCTTACCACCAAGCTTTTCCAGCAATTTTAGATTTTGCACTTGCATGCCTTTATCCACGGCTTTACACATATCGTAAATAGTCAATGCCGCAGTGCTCGCTGCCGTTAGCGCCTCCATCTCCACCCCCGTCTGCCCAGACAGGCGACAAGTAGCAGTAATAGCGACCAAGTTATTATCCGCCTGCAACTCTAAGTCAACATTCACTTTGGTCAACATTAACGGATGACACATCGGAATCAATTCACTGGTCTTTTTCGCCGCCATGATTCCGGCAATTCTGGCCACCGCCAACACATCACCTTTTTTGTGACCGCCACTGGCAATCAAGGCGAGCGTCTGCGGCAACATGTGCACTTCGGCGTAGGCGCTGGCTTCTCTGGTAGTCACTGCTTTTTCAGTTACATCAACCATCTGCGCATTGCCATCGGCATCTAAATGGGTCAGCTTAGACATCGCTGTTCTCCTGGGTATTATTCTGAGAATATTGCTGCTGATTAAAGTAAGGCTTGGCGTAACTGGTTATAGCAATTGCTTTTTCGGCGTCCGTCAGCCCGGAAAACCTGGATTCAAACTGGCGCTGTTGTTGCTCACTCATGTTCTCTAACTGCCCGGCGGCAATCAGATTTGAATCATGTAATTTATAATTGCCTTGAATTTTTTCATCTATCACTAACGCCAACTCGGCGGGCGTCTCAACATCACCGGCGAGCACATCGCCAAAATGTACATGTACCTGGCCTTTAAAGCCGGTGATGCCTGCCACTATGCTCTCAATATCTTCAAACTCACTCTTAATGTAAGTGTCTCCCGCGGCCTTTATCGCCAGCTCTTTGGCTTTGGCATTGTCGCAGGGGTCAAACTCGTAAGAAATAGAGACCGGAACTATGTTTAAGCGCTGGGTCATTTGCGCAAATGAACGCTGCTTGCGCTGTGACATATATAGCATTTTCAGCAGCGCCGCATCGGTTTTGTCATCGCCATCTTTGGCCCGCCCCTCGCGCTGCGCTATCCAGATAGAAGCCTCATCAACCACCACGCTATGATCGATATAGGAAGACAATTGGGTAAGGGCTTTCATCATTTCCCGCGGCGCCTTGGCCGATCGCTTGACGATAAAGCTTTTATTCAGACGCATCAGATCTGATACGTACTCTTTCTTCAGTAAGTTATCACCTATAGCGATGCGCACTGTCTGCATTTTCTTGTGGTACAACATCCAATTGACGAAAGCGGGATCCATTGCAATATCACGATGATTGGAGATAAACAAATAGGCGCCGTCTTGCTGCAAATTCTCAATCCCTGAACAGGTAATTTTGCTGGTAGTACGGCCGATCATCTTCTGCATAAATTCAGCCACCAGTGACTGAAAGTCTCGCACTGTCTCTATATCGCCAAATTGCCTGGCCATGCCAATGCGTACTACTGATTTAGTCAGTCGCGGCAGCCATTGGTAGAATTTCGGAAACTTATACTGAGAGAGCGCGCCAACCAGCTCGTTGTTATGCAGCAAGGCATCGAGAACGGCTGACACTTCAGTATCTTTATAGGGACGAATATCACTGTAGGGATCTTGATTAGAGTTCACGGGGCTATTAAACCTGGCTGATATAAAGCCGCCTATTCTAGCCGTTCACAGCAGTCATTGCACTTTTTTGACTAATATAGGAGCGGTTGTGTCAATCCCCGCTCTCTAGTCGACGTTTTTTAGGCCAATAGCTCAGAAAAGGGAATAAAATCCACCAGCTCACCGCGTTGGATCACTGCATCTACAGGTATCACTATTAAACCATTGGCACGACTGGCAGTGGAGAGCATCCCGGAACTCTGGTTTTTGAACGGCTGTACTTCACCGTCATTATAGATCGCACGCAAATACTCTTCTCTGCTGCCCGCCTTTAAATGTTCAAAAGCTGCGATTACCTTAAAACTCAGAGGCTTAACCACTAGCCCTCCCTGTAGTTTAGTCATGTAGGGCCTGGCGAACAGACAAAAAGTTATCAGTGCCGATGCGGGATTACCTGGCAAGCCAAAAATTGGCGTGCCTTTGACTCTGCCGTAAGCCAGCGGTTTACCAGGTTTTAATTTAATCCGCCACATATCCAGCGCGCCTAAGCTGTCCACCGCTGCCTTGATATGATCTTCCTCACCGACAGAGACCCCACCGGTACTGATAATCAGGTCCGCACAGTCCGCAGCTTTTGCCAGCGCCTGTCGCGTCGCAGCAAAAGTGTCGGCGACCTTACCTATGTCTACAACTTGCATTCCCAACTGTTGAATTAAAGCCGTTAACATCGCTCGGTTGGAGTTGTAAATTTTACCTGGGGCCACCGGGTCACCCGGCTCTAGTAACTCATCACCGGTCGACAGTATTGCAATTTTCAATGCCCTGTAGACTGATACGTTGGCGATCCCCGCCGACGCCAGTACACCGATATCTGCCGCTTGTAATTTTTTACCCACTGGCTGTAAAATTTCGCCGCTCAGCAAATCTTGCCCTCTGGGCCGAATATTTTGCCGGTCATTAATCGAGTCCGGTAAGTGCACGCCAGCCTGATCCACGCTCACTTGCTCTTGCATTATTACTGCGTCTGCACCCAGAGGAATTTCAGCCCCGGTAAATATTCTGGCGACAGTACCCGCTGCCAATGGCTGTGGATCGTCTCCCGCGGCAATCCTCTGAGACAGCGGTAAAATAGTACTGCCCTGTGCATTTAAACTGATCATAGCGACCGCATAACCATCCATACTGCTGTTATCTTGCGGTGGCACATCGACTAGCGCTATCGGTCGCTCCGCCAATGTCCGACCCAGAGCACTCTTTAAGTCCACTTGCTCGACAAGCAGATCGGTTTTCGCATCCGCCAGCAGATTCTCCAGTGCCTGAGTAACCGGTATCAATGGTTTAATTTTAAAATCTGTCTTTGCTACAACTTCAGTCATGTCTATTCTCGTCGTAAGCAGTTAAAATCACTGCTATTGTACTAATCTTAGCTGTTGGCAGCGCCCATTCCTCGGCTTCAATACCAGCAGTAGATAATTCAGGGCTCAATATAGGGCTCATTGCATAACTAATCTTTAGACTTCACCGGAGCGAGCCAAAAAATATGTATTTAATATTTAAACACAGCCACTTAAGTTTGATGCTGATCAGTGTCAGCCTATTGATCATCCGCACTATCGCGGTCACCGTCGATGCCCAATGGCTACAAAAAAAGTGGGCCAAAATTCTACCACATGCCATAGATACCTTGTTGATTTTGAGCGCCATTGGTTTGATGCTGTTGATTGGGCAATACCCAATCACCGACCATTGGTTGAGCGCCAAAATTATCGGCTTATTTGGCTACATAATGTTTGGCACCCTGGCCATTAAAGGCCAGAAAAGTGTTGCTTCCAGGATAGGCATGCTACTGATAGCACTGTGTTTTATTGGTTATATGGCAAGCGTAGCTATCAGCAAAAACCCTATGCCCTGGATAAGCTAGCGGTAATCCAAGCACGACCATAACGCGCCAGAGGAACAGTTTTAGTTGCTGTAAATAGAATCCATGACTTTGCTTAACTCTGTGCGCCAGGGGCGCTGGTGAATACCAAAATTTCGCAGCAGCTTTTTACAGTTCAACACTGATGAAGCTGGGCGCTCGGCATTGGCGTACAACTCTGTGCGCGGCACTGAAATCAGGCTCTGGGTTAACAGCTGCTCTTGTTGCTTAGCCCTGTCGTAGATTGCCTCTAAAAATTTAAATCTGGTACTCACTTCGCCACCACAATAGTGGTAGGTTCCCCAGGCGTCCGCAGCATCGTTTAGCTGCCTGATGACCGCAAAAATAACTCTGGCAATATCAGCAGCAGATGTCGGGCAGCCCACTCGATCATCCGCAGCGTACATTACTTTTTCAGTACGCGCCTGGGCCAGTGAACGGGTAAGAAAGTTTTCGCCCCACTGCGAAAATAACCAGCTGACCCGCAATATAAAATGTTGCGGTAAATGCTTGCGTAGCATTTCCTCACCTTCCCATTTACTCTTACCGAAGTTCCCCAACGGAATAGTCTGATCATCTTCGCTATACCCGCTGGCGTAGTGACCATCAAATACGTGGTCGGTGGATAAATGAATAATGGGAATATTTTTTTCAGCGCAAACTTGCGCTAATATAGACAGGAAATCGCGATTTAGTAAGTAACACAAATCAACTTTTTTCTCGCTGACCACTACCGAATTATAGCCCAGCGTATTGACGACGAAGTCGGGGTTACTCTGTTCTAATACTTGTGTAACTACATGCTTGTCGCGTAAATTTGGAGCATGTGAACTAGCCCCTATCACTTCGAAGACACCGGCGCTGTTATCCGCTGCCAACAGCGCCCGCCCGACTTGTTCTTTCGGCCCTGTCACTAAAATTTTTATTGGTTTATTGCTGGACCATTGAACCATTAGATACCTATCACAACTGTATTTAGAAGATTATTTAAGCGCTGAGTGCATCCTCGTCAAGAGAGCGGAGAAACAACTGATACAATTCGGCCCGGACTTCATTTGTGGCTGAAGGCTACTTTAGAGCGAATACACTCAAGACGCCAGATAAACACCGACTTATTTTATTTTTTAAGATGACTTGGAAAAAGCTTAATTGTTGACCGCTGCCGCCAACATCTCTGAATCAATACGCCCTACAGCCTTACCATTCTGGTTCGTGACCAACGCATTATAAGAGTCGGCACTCAACATACTGTGCAGCACTTCCCTGACGGTGTCGTCTTCTTTAACGACCACTGTATTGCTGAAATCCGGATTGGACTGTATTTTTACATCCATTATCGAGCGGGCCCGCAACACACCGGTACGATTAACATCAGCGACAAATCTTCTCACGTAGTCGTCTGCTGGGTGCAGTAAGATATCGTCAGCAGTGCCCTGCTGAATTAACTTGCCCTGATTTAAAATCGCGATACGGTCACCAATTTTTAACGCTTCATCCAAATCATGGGTTATAAATACAATGGTTTTTTTCAACTCGGTCTGCAGCTCGAGCAATATGTTTTGCATATCAGAGCGAATCAGTGGGTCTAAGGCGCTAAAGGCTTCATCCATCATCAGGATATCGGCATCACAGGCCAGCGCCCTGGCCAACCCCACGCGTTGCTGCATCCCGCCGGAGAGTTGGGCGGGATAGTGTTTTTCATAGCCAGTCAATCCAACCCGCTCCAGCCAGTAGTGACTGCTGCGTTTTATCCGAGCTTCACTCTGACCTTGTACCTGCAAGCCAAAACTGATGTTATCTATCACGGTACGATGCGGTAGCAGGGCGAAGTTCTGAAACACCATAGCGGTCTTTTTCTGCCTGAAGCGCCGCAGTTGAGTCGCGCTCATGCCACAGATGTTTTCTCCATCGACCAACACTTCCCCCACCGTTGGGGCTATCAATCTATTAATATGGCGTATTAACGTTGACTTACCAGAGCCCGACAACCCCATAATCACCTCAATAGAGTGCTCTTGCAGCTCCATATTAATGTTATCCAGTGCAAGTACATGCCGGTGCTTGGTCAATAGCTCGGTTTTATCCATTCCCTGCTGCACCAACTGCAGCATTTTTTTCGGCGCCCTGCCAAATACTTTAGACAAGTTAACTATTTTTATCTTCGGCTGTTTAAGCTTATCCATTGTGATCACCCTGGCGATGCAGCTGTATCCGCCTTCCGTATTGCTGGGAAACCCGGTCAAATATTATAGCGATTGCGACAATAGCAAAGCCATTCAGCAAACCCATTGAGAAATACTGGTTGGTAATGGCCTTTAACACTGGCTGCCCCAAACCTTTCACTCCGATCATCGAGGCGATGACCACCATCGACAACGACATCATGATGGTTTGATTAACGCCAGCAAAAATTGACGGCAGTGCTAATGGCATCTGGATATTTACCAACTTTTGCCAGCTACTACAACCAAATGCATCGGCAGCTTCTATAACATCCGGGTCCACCTGGCGTATCCCCAGGTTGGTCAGTCGTACTATAGGGGGTAAAGCATAGATGATCACGGCTATTAGCCCTGGTACTTTGCCTATACCCAATAACATCACTACCGGGATCAAATAGACGAAACTAGGCATAGTTTGCATCACATCTAATACCGGTGAGATAAGCGCCTGTAATTTGTTGGAGCGCGCCATAGCGATGCCTATAGGAATGCCCACGGCAATGGCCACCATAGTACAAACAGTGATGATTGATAAGGTGCGCATGGTATCTTGCCACATACCCAGATAGCCTATCAGGATAAAGGCCACTAACACCCCGAGGACAATTTTCCAACTGCGACTGGCCAGAAAAGCCAGAGCGGCACAAATCGCGATCATCAGCGGCCAGGGAGTACTGAGCAACAGTCTTTCACTGAAAATAAGGAATTCAAGTAACGGATCAAAAAATCTCTCTAAACTCTCTCCGTATTCTTGGGTAAAGTCTCGAAAGCTCTCATCAATAGATCTACGTAAACTGCGTAAATCTGTTCTGGACATACTGGGAAATTCTGACCAACTCACTGCATCTACCTCTGGCAATAGAAAAAAATTAGCGAGTATGATAACGCTTACCCGCTAATCTTTTAGCTGCACTTAAAAATTCTGTAACACCGACAAGTAATCACTCACTAGCCTGCCATAGCCCTTTATCTCAGAGCTATAGCCAAACTAGTAATGTAGAACCTGCTAACTTCAGAGTGCCTTTCTAATCTTTTCGGCAACGTCTGCAGGTACCCAGGCAGACCAAAGATCCTGGTTAGCTTTCAGAAATTCGTAGGCAGCATCTTCACCATTGGCTTGGTTTTCATCCATATATACCAGCGTCGGTCCTACCTGAGCCGAGCTATAAGTACGTTTGTTCAGATATTCCATAACCTCTGGATTGGCTTGGGCAAATTTAGTCACTACGACTGTATTCACTTTTGACTTCGTCCAACTGGAGCGCTGTGGACTTTCGCAATCCTCGCTGACCAGACAATCATCCCAATGTTTTTGGTCAAAGCTGGTGGCAAAATCCAATTTTTTCAAATTATATTTACTGACATTCACCGTCGGCTGCCAATAGTAGCCAAACCACGCCTCTCCTCTTTGCGAAGCTTTGGCAATGGCTCCATCCAGACCCGATGAAGAACCCGGATCAATAACATCGAAACCGGCCTTGGCAAAGTTGAAGGCACTGTCTTTAACCAAATTTGTGTTAACCGTTTCACAACCCCAGCCCGAAGGGCAATTCATAAAGGCCCCCTTAGAGGAATCCTCTTTACTGGGGAATAACTCAGGGTGCGCCAACACGTCAGCCACGGTTTTAAGTTCTGGGTGCGCCTTAGCTATTGCGTCAGAAATAAACCACCCCTCAGAGGCATCCGATACTAGTTGTACACCAACCGTCAGGTCGCCTTTTTCTTCGGCAGCTTTCATTCTCACTGTCACTGCATTGGTCCAAAACTCCGGAGCTATGTCCGGCTGCCCCTTAGCTTCCATCGAGGCGAAAGTAGTGTTGGTGGCACCAGGGACTAACTCGACGTTGCAACCATAACCTTCGGTTAGAATTATTTTATCGAGGTTGGCAGCGAATTCAGCGGAGGGCCAATTCATTTCAGCAATAGTGACGGTGCCACATTGCGCCCAAACCTGAGAAGAAGATAAAACTATTGCTGCAGTTAACAGTGTTCGTTTGGTAATAGATGAAAATGTCATCATAAACTCCATGTATTATTTATCGCGAAGAGCAAAACTCTTGTTATTATTATCAGACACATTCAGTGCCAGTATAAGACGCGCACTGGCATAGATAATGACTGCAATTGAACTCTCGAATCAGCATTCAAACACTATATGCACAATTTTTCACTACGAGTAAGCAATAGTAATTAACTTACTGTTTCTAAAACCGTACCGGCTTAAACAATAGCCATGCAAGAGTGACTAGTGCTTATAATTCACACACTAACCTTTGTATCATTGCACAAAAATAGTTCAGATAACAATTAACACTCCCTTAATGTCGCCCTCGTCACAACAGTACAGATCAATACAGGATCAGTTTGCAGCCACAGAAAAACTATCAGCAAGTCTGCACCTAAGCGGCTTAGCGCCTATGAGCAGAAAAAAATTAATCAGTCTCTATATACCTTAAACAGCAGTGTTAAATTCCCCTAAACAACTGGTTAATGATACTTTTGTACTCAATAACAAAGGGTTTAGTTAAAGTGCTGGGGGATATTTCAGCTTGAACTATGTAGCTAGCAGCAAAGTTGATAGTGGTTTGACATAATGGCAGAGGCACAAGCGTCGATACAAAAGACAGCGTTTATTTGTGCCAATTTATCTAACATCCACTGTCGTCGATGTTAATCGTTTTGCTGAGTGAATTTAACAAAACCACAGAGAAAACCCTTCCTGACCACGGGTGATATGCAGCGCTAGTAAGGGGTGTCTTCGCAACAGACCTGTTGCACGCGGGCACGAGTCATCTTTACCCCGCTCAGAGGTACCACCTCTGAAATAATGCTTAAGTCTATATATCCTAAGGGCGGCCTTTTCATAGCCACAGACACCCCGGAGGAAGTGGCGGCGGATGATCACTCATATACGGGACTGTTCTTGAAACCCTTACTTAAGCGTTAGAGTCTGGCAGATAAAGGGGCTGCAGAGCATTCACTCTTGATACAGCCAGGGGAAGTCCATCAAACCTCTGTTAGAGCGGAGGTGTTAACGGCGGTCCTGCAAAGAAAGCATTGATACCATGTAGCATGCTAGTGAGGAACCAAGCCCATTATTGATATTAAGGAACTTACGAACGGCATTACCCAACCAGCAAAGTATCCTTCGCAAACAAGTCACCGGCGTTGTGTTTTTGCTCATTCTGGAGTAGCCGGGGAGCCAGATACAAGTATTGCTGCGCTTGGCGAAGCCTAAATCCTGTCAGCAATAAGCTTTCTTTTACATCACTGTCCAGGCTCTGAAGCGTTTGCTGCACAGCATGAGTTATCGCTCGGCGGTGCTGGGTCTGGGCGCTGATCCAGGGCAGGCAAGGGGTAGGTTGGCTCAGCCCCAACACTTGTAATTGTTGGGCGGCGGGTTCATAACGCTTTGCCAGGGCCCAACTAACCGCGTCGATGCAGGTTATCTCGGCCTGGCCTTCAGCCAGTAATTGAATTGAACGGCGGTGACTGCCGGACAGGCTCAAACCAGTCAGGCCACCGGCCAGTAAACTGTGCAGCAGTGCTGAGTAGCCGGATTGGGAATCCCGGGCATTGACCACCCCGTGCAGACCCGCTTTAGTCGGCTCCACACGATCACCCGCTGCCAGCAGCCAGGTATAGTCTTCGACGCATAAACCGGGCGCCAACAACAGCACACTGTAATAATCTCCCGGCTCACAATCCAGTTGATAGCAGGGGCTGCCCAGCAAGCTAACCCGCTCGTGCAAGCTTTGTGCGAATGGCAGGCCGCAGGTCTGGCCGAGCAGCAGCTCAGTGCTAAGCCACTGTTTAAACGGATCGTCGCTACGGCTTAAACGTTCAGGTACCGGGTATGGGGTCGGTAAGTAATCGCGCAAGGCTTCGCCCAGGCGCTGCCATAGCCTGTCATGCGGGTCTCGCAGCTCCGGCCAGTCGTACATAGGTAACTGGGCGATCATAATCGAGCTTCCCCGCCTGCCTGAACCTCATCACTGCCAGGAGGCACCATCTGCGGGTGCTGAACCGGCTCTTTGGCCTGCCACAAGTACTCGCTGAATACTTCCCGATAACTGGCGTATCGGTATCCCTGATTGGCCTCCAGAAAGGCCGCCCGATCAGCGTAATACAAGCCTGGCAACCGGTACCAGGCTACCCCTGGATGCTGATGGTGTACCGCATGGAAATTATTATTCAAAAACAACAGCGCCAGCAGCCCCCGGTCTTCAACCACCACGGTGCGCGCCGCCACCGAAAAGTGTGCGCGATGCTCCAGAAAGGTCCGAATTTTCAGGATCGACAAGGCCAGATAGGCAACCAACAGGTAGGCTAATAGGTTAATCTGCCAGACAGATAACAACCAAAGCATTGCCACCAGGCCGACAAGGTGCAGCCCATAAGCGCGAACTACCTCCGCGTCGCCGTCCAGCATGGCTCGGGTATCGGCCTTATAGCCCAGCCATATCGACAGTGCCGGACCCACCAACATACGCCCCACCAGGCTGTTATTAAAGCTATATATATCACGCAACGCAGTGGGCAGTTTCTGCCAACGCTGTGGATCCTGGTAGTGACTTTCCGGGTCCGCGTAAGGATCCGTGAGATGTTCGTCACGGTGATGGATCAAGTGTAAATCACGAAACCTCTGGTAGGGTAAAAACACCCCCAGGGGTATGAATACCAGCGCTTCATTAAAGGCAGCCCAGCGGGTTGGATGGCCGTGTAGTACTTCGTGTTGCAAAGATGAGTGCAATGCCAATAACAACGGCAGCGCCAGCCACACCAGAACGAAACTGACCTGGTTATACAGCACCAGTAGCCAGAGTAAATAACAGCCTATAATCAGTGCCAGGGTTGGCCATTCGATACCCAGCTTGGTCTTTGAACTCATGCACTCCTCCTTAGTAAGTAACGTCAGAGTAGGCCGGCAGCTTCAAGCACGCTATTGGTGTATTTGTAATTCTTATACTTTATTTACACCTAAATCTTGCTTGTACAATTTATATAGGATTTAATCATTTAAACACTATTTTGCTGTATTTATGTGACAAGAGTGAATGAAAGGATTTAAAAAAACCATGGATAAACGTGATATCGCCCCGGTATTTCGGGAGCGTTTGCAGCAGTTGCTACAGCAGTCGGGATTAAACCCCAGCGAATTCGCCCGTCAATGCCAGCTGGACCGATCCGCCATGAGTCAGTTTCTCGACCCAGGCAACCTGCGCCTTCCCAGAGCCGAAGCGCTGATGCGCATCGCCAGCGCCCAGGGAGTCTCGATAGACTGGTTACTGGGCGCGGTCGGCGCCAAAGACGGTAGCCAGCAGATTGCCAGCAGCAGCGCCATCGAGCTGGTCGACGACAGTGCCCAACGCTCGCCTCTGACCCAGTGGCGTGAAGAAATCAGCGGCGGCAAAACCCGCTACATACCTGCCTACCTGCCCGATATGCTCAGCTTGCCGGAGTTGGTCAACCAAGAACTGGAACCGCACCGGGCCTCCTCGCGTTACAGCTTCGGCGAAGAACTGCTGCACGATGTTAAAAAACGTGGCAACGACCTGGAAATTTGTCTGCCGGTGCAAGCATTGCAAGAGCTAGCACAGGGCTACGGCATCTGGGCAGGTATTCCAAAACACCTGCGCGCTAAACAGCTGGACTACATGGCCGACCTAATCGACAGCCACTACCCCACCCTGAGGGTGTATTTTTACGACCGACTCAAACACTACTCCGCGCCACTAACCGTATTTGGAAATCAAAGAGCGGTGGTCTACCTGGGCGGCAGTTACTTAGTAGTTACTGGCAGCGAGCAGGTCAGCGGTCTCTCAAAACACTTCGACCACATGGTTCGAATATCTCATTTATTACCCCACCAAACCGCCCAGATCTGCCGAGATATGGAAGTGGGGCCAGGTTAAACTTAATGCATTACTCCAGCCTCGCTCAAGACGTTTTAGCATTCGAAAAATGCACCCTCGTCACAGCGTTGCGCGCCGCCTTTACACCACCCCAATACCAGGGATAATGTCAAAGTAACGGCCATAGAACTGCTCCGCGTCCGGGCCACCCCTTCGATCACAATGTGCTTGAAGGGTAAAATCTAGCAGTCCCTTCAGTTTCTCAATGTTCAATGCTTTGTCTGTAGCCTTATCTAATACCGGATAATTAGCAGATCATGATCGGCGAAACGAGTAACACAGATTTATTTCGAACTAATGATTATGTTATAAGCGCTGGAATAATAAGGGCAGTACCTTACAGCTGGTAGTAGGCAATCAATTTTTGGACGATGTTAAACCGCACCGAAGTGATGCGGAGGGGAATCCTGTCGGTTTAAAGTTCGCCCCTGATCCACTCAACCGAAGCAGGGAAGTTTTACATGCTCACCAGCAGCTGTCATTTTCCGGTTTACAGCAAATCAGCTGCCAGTTGAATAAGAATAGTTCGGCAAAAAATGTTTAATCTCATGACGGATGCGCTGAAGATCCGCCACCAAATAGCCGTTGTTCAATCAAGTCGCATACAAATTCACCGGTATAGCCTTCGATAAAGCCGCTGTCCCTCTGACCGTGGTTCATCAAGGCCTGATAGTGATCGGTCATCCGAGCGCTTTCCAGCCGCAGCCCAAAGGCTTCCATGGCCCGACCACCCATTTCGAGGATAATCCGGTGGTTTCAAAATCCAGTGCAACCAGGCTGTTAGCGGTGGACATTTTGGGTATTACCCAAGCGGTGACTGTTAATTTGATCAAAAAACAGGTTGTCCTGACCGATTTGACCGTCGCCAGTAGACAGCAGATTCAGGCGCACCCGCAGACGGCTGATTTGGCACAATTGGGATAGATTCAGGGTGCCTGGAGATAACTGTAATTCAAACATCGTTAACCTCCTTCGGTGCTTATCTAGTGCGATTTTAATTTACCAGTCCCGCCACTTGTTCAACTTCAGACAGTATTCGACCATCACGCAATAGCGTTTCGACCTGGGCAATATCCGGGGCAATCCAACGTTGGCAAGTATAGTGTGGCACCCGCAGACGAATTAGCCGCCAGATAGCTGTCCCAGCTGGCGAAAAGCGCTGCCCGTCAGAGTCCAGGAAATCCAATGCCTGGGCACCACAAAAGAGCTCCACTGCTAGCACCCGTCGCACATTGTCCAGCATCGGAAACAAGCGCAGCGCAGCGCTAGTACCAAAACTCAGGTGGTCTTCCTGTAGCCCTGAGGTGACAAAATTATCCACCGATACCGGCTGCGCTAAACGGCGGTTGTCGGCGCATAAGGAGGCGCTGGTGTATTGTGCAATCATCAGCCCAGAGCTGATTCCGCCCTGGTCGGTCAGATAACCTGGCAGGCCACTGACCTGCGGATAAAGCAATCGGTAGCTGCGCCGCTCGGCTACTGAGCCAAGTTCCGCCAGTGCCGGGGCGAGGGCATCGCAGGCCAGCGCCAGGCCCTGCCCATGGGGATTGGCCTGGGAGACCACCCGATAGCCTTGTGCATCTTTCATGATAAGCGGGTTATCACTGGCACCGCTCAGCTCGCCATCGAGAACCGCGCAAAAATGCCGCCACTGTTGCCGACAGGCACCGTGGATCTGCGGCATCGAACGCAGGCTCAATGCATCTTGGGTGCGCTGGCTCTGTTGGCTGGCCAGCCAGGGACTATCGGCCAGCAGGCACCGGAGCCTATACCCTACCTTCACTACCTCGACCGACCCTTTGAGCGCCAGGTTAGCTTCGCCAAACGCCGCTAGCTGGCCGCCCAGGGCTTGAAAACTCAGCGCCCCGCCGATATCCGCCCAGTCCATCAGCTGTTCGGCATCCCCCGCCACTAAACAGGCCAGGCCCGTCATGCAAGGGGTGCCGTTGACCAGGCTCAGGCCATCCTTAGCACCCAGTTCAGGCAGTTGGATAGCCGCCAAGCGCATGGCTTCGCAAGCGGGCATAACCCCCCCGTTAAATTCTACCTCCCCGACCCCAAGCAAAGGTAAAGCAATGTGGGCCATGTGGCTCAGATAACCCACCGAGCCCAGGCTGGGAACTTGAGGTGTTAAGTCCCGGTTGAGCATCGCCATCAGCGCCTCGACAACAGCTAATGAAAGGCCCGAATAACCTTGACTGAAGTTTACTAACGCCGCGGCCATTATGGCCCGCACCTGACGTTTTTCCAGTAGTGGCCCGACCCCACAGGCGTGGTTGAGAATAGTACCGCGTGACATCTGGCCGAGCTGATCGGCGTCCAGAAGGTGGTTGCACAGGTCGCCCAGACCAGTATTCACCCCGTAAGCGCGCTGACCGCTGTCGACCATAGACATAACTGCTGCGCGGCTTTCTCGGATCCCCGCCCAGCGTGATTCACTCAGGCTGATAGCAGTACCCTCGGCCACCCTGGCGATATCCCTCCAACTGATCGGTCCATCTATCAATACTTGTTGCGACATATAAGATCCCAGATCGATATTCTATATTAAGCCCAGCATCGGCAAGTTCGGGCCCTACTGCACATTCCGGCGAAGGTGAACACCTATTCATCCACTGCATTGGCCTGTCTGTTTTTTAACTTAAGTGTTCACCATGGGTCAAGGAATTTAATTTTTTTCGCATGGATTCTCCCTGCAATTTTATAGGATGGGCGCTATGCATTATGCGATCTAAAATGGCGTCCACCAGCCTGTTATCTCCAATCATTTCAAGCCATTGTTCAGTGGCTAATGGGCTGATAATGACGACAGAGGCATTGCTGTGGGAATCGTCCATTATTTTCATCAGATCGTTTCGCTAGTGGATCTAATCCCCAGGCGTCTAGTATCAGTAAATCAAACTTGGCGATGCCTTTTAGCACTTTGCTGTAAGTGGCATCAGCTTTCGCTTGGGTGAGTTCACACATCCGTCGTGATATCCGGTCATTCAACAGTGCAGCAGACTTGAAGAGTTTTAAAAAACCAATGTCACAAGCGACAACAATTTTTCATTATAGAGTTCATGCAAGGATATATAGAGTCATATTGCAGGGACAACGCGCTGTGCACAAACAAATAGAACAACTGAGACACAGCAGTGCCAAAGGGCTCGAAAATGAAGTTTATATAGGGAGGGTCTGAACAAATATAGCCGTTCACAAAACGATGATTGTCGGCACTACCACGCAAAGTAAAAGTCTTTGCGCTGCGCTTTCATCCTGTTACCGACTCAATCAGAGTCAATAACGAACTCAGATTGCAAACTAACTGACGGACAAAGATGTCCCCACACAGATGCAGGGACTAACATATATGGTCGCTGTTACCCGACTAACCCTCTGAACAGCTTCTCAAAGTTATCCAATCCTTCCTCGGCCAGCTCATCACTGATGGTTAGGGCCGGCAGGAAGCGTATCACATTGGCGTAGAAGCCACAGGATAGCAAGATTAACCCATGCTCTGCTGCACCACCGATAATTGCCTGGGTTAACGCGGTATTAGGCTGGTCACTATCGCCCTCCAGCATTAATTCAATGGCGATCATCGCTCCCTGATTGCGCACATCACTGATAAGCAGGGGATAATCTGTTTGCAAAGCCGTCAGGCGCTGTTTAAAAAGCTCGCCAATTTGCGCTGCTCGCATCACTAAGTTTTCTTCTTCTATCACTTCGAGCACGGCTAGTGCCGCCGCACAGGCAACCGGGGAACCCCCGTAAGTACCGCCCAAACCGCCGGGAAGTGGTGCATCCATGATAGCTGTTTTACCGACCACGGCTGCCAGTGGAAAGCCACCTGCTATACCTTTGGCCATCGTTATCAAATCAGGCTCTACACCAGCGTGTTCGAAACTAAACATCTTACCGGTACGGCCAAAACCCGTTTGAATCTCATCAGCAATCAGGACAATGCCCTGTTCATCACAAATGCTCCGCAGAGCTTGTAAAAACTCTGCAGGGGCAGCATAAAAGCCACCTTCTCCCTGAACAGGTTCGACGATGATAGCCGCCACATCAGAGGCTGCAATATCGACTTTAAACAGGTTTTCCAGTGCCTTTAATGACTGCTTTACGCTGACATCATGCAGGGCAATAGGGAAGGGAATATGATAGATATCTGCAGGAAACGGGCCAAATAGATGTTTGTAGGGCGTGATTTTCCCCGTTAGCGCCATGGTTAAATTGGTCCGTCCGTGGAAACCACCGTTAAAAGCGACTACTGCACGACGCCCAGTATACGCACGGGCAATTTTAACGCAATTTTCTACGGCTTCAGCGCCGGTCGAAACAAAAATTGCTTTCTTGCCGCTGTCCCCAGGTGCCACTGCGATTAATTTTTCAGCCAGCTCTACCGCTACTTCATAAGGGTTGACCATCACGCAGGTATGACTAAATTTATCCAGCTGCGCTTTGGCTGCTGCCACCACTTTTGGATGACTGTGACCGGTATTACAAACTGCAATACCAGCGCCAAAGTCTATAAAACGCTGCCCTTCGACGTCCCAGAGTTCTGATCCTTCGCCGCGCTCAATATACACGGGATATAAATTACCCTGACCGCGGGCAATTACTTTGCTTTTACGTTGCTGCAATTGATCGTTATTCATCATGCTGTGTCCTAAATTATGGTTTCATCTGCCGATTAATCTGTCTTTAACCTATATTACCCATACAGATATACTTAATTTCTAGATAGTCATCGACGCCGTACTTTGATCCCTCTCTGCCCTGGCCCGATTCCTTAAAACCGCCAAAGGGGACAACTTCTGCACTGATGGCGGTCTCATTAACCCCCACCATGCCGTATTCAAGTGCTTCAGACACCTTCCAGCTACGGCGCATATTCTCTGTATAAAAGTAAGCGGCCAAACCAAAAGGTGTATCGTTAGCCATATCCACTGCCTGTTGCTCAGTTTTAAAGCTATAAACGGCCGCGACCGGGCCAAAAATCTCCTCTTGGAATATTGCCATATCCGAGTTTAAGTCGACAAGTATTGTCGCCGGATAGAAGTATCCCGGCCCCTCACTTAACTGCCCACCGCAGACGACCGTTGCACCTTCTGCTACCGCTCGCTTCACTTTTTCATCGACATTTTTAGCTGCTGTGGCTGTAATCAATGGCCCGTGGCTGCTACCTTTATCTGTATAGGCACCAAAATTAAATTCAGCCACTGCCATGCTGAGCCGTGCAATGAACTCTTGATAAATCCCCTCTTGCACAATTATGCGATTGGCACTGATACAGGTTTGACCGCTATTGCGAAACTTGGCATTAATCACACCTGGCAACACCAAATCCAAATCCGCATCGTCGAAGACGATTATTGGGGCATTGCCACCCAACTCCATCGAGGTACGCTTAACAGTACTGGCACACTGCGCCATTAACAGCTTGCCCACAGGGGTAGAGCCGGTAAAAGTCAGTTTCTTGACCAGAGGATGAGAGGTTAGCTCTGCGCCTACCGCTACGGCATCCTCACTGGTTACTATATTAAACAGCCCAGCAGGTAATCCTGCGCGCTCTGCCAGTTCTGCCAGGGCTAGAGCTGATAGCGGTGTTTCTGCAGCGGGTTTAAGTACTACTGCGCAACCTACAGACAGAGCAGGCCCTACTTTCCGAGTGATCATTGCACTGGGAAAATTCCAGGGGGTTATAGCGGCTACTACTCCGATTGGCTGTTTGATTGCTATACCCCGTCTATCAGACTGCGCCAATGGAATAACATCTCCGTAGACTCTTTTTCCCTCTTCGGCGAACCATTTGATAAAGGACGCGCTATAGCCGATTTCGCCTCGGGATTCTGCCAGTGTTTTCCCCTGTTCAGCACTCATAATAATGGCGAGGTCTTCGCTATTGTGTAAAATCAACTGGTGCCAACACTCCAGAATGTCCGCACGGGTTTTTGCGCTTTGCAGGCGCCACTGACGCATCGCCTGATCGGCAACCTCTATCGCTGCTACCGTCTGTGCCGCACCTAAGTTAGCCACATTGGCAATGATCTTACCGGTGGCAGGATCTGTCACCGCAAAAGTGTCGTTGTTATCTGCATCCAGCCACTGGCCATTGATATATGCTTGTTGCCTGAATAATTTGGGATCATTAAGCTGATCCACCAGTTGTACCGTCATATTTACTCCACCCGTTGCATAGCAGTATTGTGGTTTATTGTCATGTTGAGAATAAAAGCATTTATAATGGATATTTAGCATTGTTTATATAATGCTTTTAAGAATATTATATTTGAATATACAATTACAACGAGATTGATATGGGATTCAAAAAAGCGGCCTTAAGCGGACAATTAGCGGATATCGATATTAAACTGCTGCGGATATTTAAAGCGGTCGTAGATGCCAGAGGCGTGACCGCAGCCGAAGCACAGTTAAACCTTGCCAATTCAACTATTTCCAATTATTTATCTGACCTGGAAAAACGTTTGGATATGCGCTTGTGTGAACGCGGCCGCAAAGGATTTATTATCACCCAGCAAGGGCAGTTAGTGTACGACGCTACACTAGAGTTACTCGCTGCTCTGCAAAAATTCAAAAATAGGATCAACGACTCGCACCAAGTGTTGCTTGGCGACTTACATTTAATCTGTGCAGAGCACACTTTGGGCTACGGTAATTACTGTATTGTGAATGCCATCGATGAATTTCAACAATTAGCCCCGCAGGTAAATATACATATCAGTGTGATGGAGTCGAACAGCATTGTTAGCGCCATCTTGGACAAGCGTGCTGACATTGGTATTACGGTACCTTTGCAGGGCCATGCACAGCTGGACTCGACAGATTTATTCTATGAGAGAATGTTACTGTACTGTGGCAGAAAACACCCATTATATGAGCTAAGCCATAGCCAGCTAAGACAGCTAGATTTGTCCGAATATAAATTTGTAGAATCGCCGCGACTGAGAGCGGGACAAGAGCCCCATGCCGATATGAAACACTGGAATATTGTCAGTAAAGCGCACCATCAGGAAGCGCGACTGTCGCTTATTCTCAGCGGTCACTATTTAGGCTTCTTACCTAAACATTTGCTCAGTCAGTGGGGACTGGTCGATAAACTCAAGCCCATTTTGGAGACTAAATATGGTTATACCAATACATTTAAGTCGATATACGCTAAACAATCTAACAACCAGTCTCTGATCAAAATTTTTAACAGTATGCTGCAAAACAACCTGGTGGTGGGATAACACGCTGCCAATCGGTCGATTCTTACTGAGTAGGAAAGACTGAGCAGCACAGCTTGATTGGGGCTGCATTCAAGTGATTTTTCATGTCAGCACGGTTGTCAGCAGTTACCAATGCATATTTTTATGTGCGTTGCTGTAGCTGCAATATACTCTGTCAATAGCGATCTTGTTTAGCCGATACTATGATCAAATCAAATGACGTAGCTGAGGCTAAATCCTATATAACATCAGTGAGCGACAGAACATGCGACAGTAGTCTTTAATACAAAAGATCTGGAAATTGAGTGGCAACTGATATTTGCACTAATCGCGCAATAGGCGTGAACGGACTGAGTCCCATTTTAACGGCACATTCGCTACCAGTAGTAGAACATTTCTTGCAGGTATCCCTACCACCATGCAATAAAAAGCCCCGCTATTGCGAGGCCTTAATAGAATAACGCTCTTTGGAACGTTACATTTTACATAAAATGCGGTCTAAAACGGAATATCGTCGTCGAAGTCGTCAAAATTAGGCGCTGCTTGCGGAGCTTGTTGCGACTGCTGCTGTGGAGCAGGGGCAGGGGCAGGGGCAGGGGCAGGGGCAGGGGAAGCAGGTCTATTCTGCTGTTGCGGTGCCTGTTGTGGAGCCTGCTGATAATTCTGTTGCTGGGAAGCTTGCTGCTGCGGAGCTTGTTGCTGATAACCACCCTGCTGCTGTTGCTGCTGCTGCTGTTGAGGAGCCTGGTAAGCACCCTCACTACTTCCGCCTCTTGAATCTAGCATCTGCATTTCGCTGGCAACAATTTCAGTAGTATAACGATCCTGACCGTCCTGCCCCTGCCACTTACGAGTACGCAGCGATCCTTCTACATAAACTTTACTGCCCTTGCGCAGATATTCGCCGGCAATCTCACCTAAACGGTTGAAGAAAACCACCCGGTGCCATTCAGTGCGTTCCTGGTTTTGGCCTGTTTGCTTATCTTTCCAAGTCTCACTGGTTGCTATAGTGACATTTGTTACTGCATTACCTGAAGGCATGTACCGCACTTCTGGGTCTCCGCCAATATTACCCACTATAATTACTTTATTTACGCCGCGCGCCATGTTCCTCTCCAAGTACTGTTGTATTTTATGCTGCGATTATAAAGCATAACAAATCTACTACCAATAGTGCATCGCTATCTAATTTCTGATCTCTGCAATTAGAGAGTTCGGTAATAATTTCTGGCGCTTTTAAACCCACATAAAAATGCTGCTATATTGTCGTAAAACCAATCCAGATTCTGCCAAGGTAACGGGCCTAGCTTTCTCACAGACCCAAACCTCAATCTAACCGCCAAAAACTTAAAGATATAAATAGTGTTTATTTCCCCGCACTACTTGACTAATTTCATCTAAACAATACAATAGCCGCTCGTTTCAATCAGCGACAATATTGTTATTTGGATCTAACGAAGTAGGGCCACCATACCTACTATAAAAAATACCCCTGTTAGCCCGGGTGGTGGAATTGGTAGACACAGGAGACTTAAAATCTCCCGATCGCAAGATTGTGCCGGTTCAAGTCCGGCCCCGGGCACCACTTCTAGAAAAACCATAATTTTTACTTTCCGTATCTTCTACTATCTCGCTCTATCCAAGTTTGCGCAATTCTTAATATATGAATTGGTGGACGCAGCAGTGGACTTAAAATCTGCCGATCGCAAGATTGTGCCGGTTCAAGTCCAGCCCCGGGCACTGGTTTCAACTTCCATTGCTATTAATAAGGACAGCACAATAAATTTCCCTGCTATTGTTACTGCATTCACAGCACTTAGCTTCCCCAGCACGGCTTGGAAGACAGCAATGGCCTTTACTGAAATTGACGCAACCTGCATTCAGTCTATTTTTATAGAGCTATACTTAAACCTCTTTGCTCAATCAAACATCAGCCAACTCCAAATAACTGTAAAAATAAACAGTATTTTATTGTACCTTTCTTTATAATGTTTCATTGCTTTTCAGCATAGCTGCTCTAATTGAACAACTACTATTACATTTAGACTAAGCTAATTTGTTTCCATCAATTTCGGAGAGAACATGGATAAGATTATCGTCCGCGGGGCACGCACACACAACCTGAAGAACATTGATATAGAAATACCCCGCGACAAATTAGTAGTAATTACCGGTCTATCTGGATCCGGAAAGTCTTCTCTGGCGTTTGATACCTTATATGCTGAAGGGCAGCGCCGATATGTCGAATCTCTGTCTACTTATGCGCGGCAATTCCTCTCTATGATGGAAAAACCTGACATTGACCACATAGAGGGCCTATCTCCGGCAATTTCGATCGAACAAAAATCTACTTCTCACAACCCTAGATCGACTGTAGGTACTATAACGGAAATCTACGATTATCTACGATTGCTGTTTGCTCGAGCTGGTGAACCACGCTGCCCGGATCATGATCTACCGCTGGCAGCCCAGACAATCAGCCAAATGGTTGATCAGGTACTAACATTACCAGAAGGTTCTAAATTAATGCTTCTGGCTCCAGTAGTACAAGACCGCAAAGGTGAGCACTTACATACCTTGAGCGAGATGCGCAGTCAGGGATTTGTCAGAGCAAGAATTGACGGCATTGTGGTGGATTTAGACAGCACCCCGGAACTGGATAAAAACAAGAAACACAGTATCGAAATAGTAGTAGACAGATTTAAAGTCCGCGATGACCTGCAAATCAGATTGGCTGAATCCTTCGAAACTGCGTTGCGCTTAACGGATGGTATAGCCCGTATCTCCTATATGGATGACGACGGCGAAGAAATAGTTTTTTCCTCGCGCTTTGCCTGCCCCGAATGTGGTCATAGCATCCAGGAACTAGAGCCAAGAATGTTCTCCTTTAACAACCCTCACGGCGCCTGTTCAGGTTGTGATGGGCTGGGAGTAAAGCAATATTTCGATCCGGCAAAAGTAGTAAAGGACGGCTCCCTTACTCTTTCCGAGGGCGCTATTAGAGGCTGGGACAGACGTACCATGTACTATTTTCAGCAGCTAAAGGCGGTAGCTAGCCACTATAAATTTGATATAGACACCCCCTTTGAACAGCTGCAGGAGAAACATCAAAAACTCATTCTTTCTGGCACCGGTACGGATACTATCCCCTTTAAGTATGTGAATGACCGCGGCGATGCAATTGAACGCATGCACCCATTCGAAGGGGTTCTAAACAACCTCGAACGGCGCTACCGTGAAACAGAATCGGATATGGTCCGTGAAGATCTGGCCAAATATCTTAATTTACAACCTTGCCCTTCCTGTAAGGGTAGCCGCTTACGGCGGGACGCCAGACATGTATTTATCGACGGCATGACATTACCCGAGATAGTTGTAATGCCAATTGGTGTAGGCCAAGACTACTTCGAAGGACTCAAATTGCCTGGCAAGCAGGGTCAAATTGCCGAAAAGATAATTACAGAAATCAAACTGCGGTTGTCATTCCTGGTTAACGTAGGGCTTGATTATTTATCATTAGACAGAAAAGCCGACACTTTATCCGGGGGTGAAGCACAACGTATTCGACTTGCTAGCCAAATAGGCGCTGGTTTAGTTGGGGTTATGTACATCCTCGATGAACCTTCTATAGGCCTGCACCAGCGCGATAACGCAAGACTACTGAAAACCTTGACCCACCTTCGCGACTTGGGTAACACTGTTATCATAGTTGAACATGATGAAGATGCAATCCGCCAGGCTGATTATGTCATAGACATCGGCCCTGGGGCCGGGGTACACGGTGGACAAATTATTTCCGCGGGAACACCAGAGCATGTTATCAATGATCCGAAGTCTCTGACCGGTCAATATCTGTCTGGAAAGCGCTCTATTCAAATCCCCGCACAAAGGCACAAAGCTGATCCAAGCAAGACTCTGACCATCACCGGAGCAACCGGTAACAACCTTAAAAACGTCACTTTAGAGATTCCTTTTGGGGTGCTCACTTGTGTCACTGGAGTATCCGGGTCGGGAAAATCCACCTTGATCAACAATACTTTATATCCGCTGGCTGCCACTGAGCTTAACCGAGCTACTACCTTAGACGTGGCGCCCTACGAAACCATAGACGGCTTGCAGCACTTTGATAAAGTGATAGATATCAACCAGAGTCCAATTGGCAGGACACCAAGATCAAACCCTGCTACTTATACCGGGATTTTTACTACCGTCAGAGAATTACTTGCCGGCACCCAGGAGGCCAGATCTCGGGGCTATAAGGCGGGCAGATTTAGCTTTAATGTCAAAGGTGGTCGCTGTGAAGCCTGTCAGGGCGACGGTGTAATTAAAGTTGAAATGCATTTCCTCGCTGATATATACGTCCCCTGTGATGTGTGCAAGAGCAAAAGATACAACCGAGAAACCCTGGAAATTAACTATAAAGGAAAAAATATACACCAGATTTTGGATCTGACAGTGGAAGAAGCCAGGGAATTCTTTGATGCTATTCCGCCTCTGGCGAGAAGATTGCAAACACTGGTTGATGTCGGACTGACTTATATCAAGCTGGGTCAAGCAGCAACTACGCTATCTGGCGGTGAGGCTCAGAGAGTTAAACTTGCCAAGGAACTCTCCAAGCGTGATACCGGGAAAACCTTGTATATTCTTGATGAACCCACCACCGGACTGCATTTTCACGACATTGAGCAACTGCTAAAAGTAATGACCAGATTGCGTGATCACGGCAATACCATCGTCATCATTGAACACAACCTCGATGTAATTAAGACGGCGGACTGGGTGATTGATCTGGGGCCTGAAGGCGGTATTGGTGGAGGCATGATCATTGGCACTGGTACCCCGGAACAACTAGCTGATAACAAAAAGTCACACACAGGATATTTCCTCAATGATATATTAGCAGGCAAAAAGGCCAATTCATAAAGTAACTTCAATCATTTTTGTCTTTCCGACCGGGTTTTCAATCCGGTCAATCCCTCTACAAACAATTCCCATATAGCTACCTTAACTCATCATTGTTAGCCTATAGCGCCAGTTTCTAATAAAATAGAAGCTGGTATAGCGTAATCAAAGATTGAGTAACAGGTGAAACTTACAACTAGCATATTGTGTGTTGCCCTAATGTATAGCCAGACCGCAGCACCTTCATGTGCGCTAAAGATGGGCTATAAATACGGAGCCAAACTACCACTAATACAAAAGGCCCCTGCCAACTCCGGTGTCTATGTAGAGCTATTCAAAATTGCAGCCAAGCGCATTGGTTGCAAATTACTGATTGTGCGCATGAAGAAAACTAAACTACACCTGGGATTTGCAGCGGGCACACTAGATTTTTACCCCGGCGCATCATACTCATATGAACGCGCCAAATACTTGCACTATATCAAGAATGGCTTGGAAACCAACGAATACGGCATTACGCCACTTCACATTGCAACGATTAGAGACTATTCGCAAGTTAAATCACTCGATCTGATTTGGCTTCAAGAAATTGGTAGTAGCAAAAAACCTATAGCTGCCCATCTGGATATTTCAGTATTAAATTTAAACTCTGTCACTATCAAAGTAATACAGCGTTTTTTTGCCAAGGATAGGGCTCAATTTGTGGTGGTAGATCAAGAGCTATACGATTACTTTCTGAAGACGGCAGAACTCAGAACTCTGCTGACCCTGGGACTGAAAGTACATAAAAATTGCTGCGGAGGGGTTCAGCCTATGTACCTTGGTTTTTCCAGATATTCTAAACACTACGCTGAAGAGGACAACCCGCAATACGACCCAAACCGTCCGGTCGGAATAAATAATAAGGAAAAAAGATTGGCGAAAACAAGCATAGCCTATCAATTGCAACAAACACTCAGTCAGATGAAACAAAGTGGTTTGACAAAGAAAATCTATCAAAAGTATTTTCTAGAGATTTTACGTTGAATCCAAACAATCTATAAGATAGCTGTTAGTAGTAGCCTAAGCGCTTAAGTATAGATAAATTTAAGGCAAAAAAAACCCGACCTAAGTCGGGTTTTTTATAGTGCGAAGATTAGTCTTCAGACTCTTCTTCTTTAACCGGGCGACCGATTAATTCTACATATGCCATAGGCGCATTATCACCAGGACGGTTTCCACATTTAATAATGCGGATATAACCACCAGGACGATCCGTAAAACGGGGTCCTAAATTAGTGAATAGTTTACCTACTGCTTCTTTGCTACGAGTACGATCGAAAGCTAGACGACGGTTTGCAACCGTATCAACTTTAGATAACGTAATTAGCGGCTCAGCAACACGGCGAAGTTCTTTCGCCTTTGGCAATGTCGTACGAATCAACTCGTGTTCGAACAAAGAAATTGCCAAGTTTTTGAGCATCGCCTTACGGTGGGCACTGTCACGGTTTAAGTGACGGCCAGATTTACGATGACGCATGTTAAAATCCTTACAAACTTGATTGTTAAACTAGCTTCTTATGAAGCCAGTCTATCATCATTCTTTAGGCTAGCCGGAGGCCAGTTTTCAAGACGCATATTAAGGGAAAGACCCTTGGAAGCTAAAACGTCTTTGATCTCTGTCAGCGACTTTTTACCTAAGTTTGGAGTCTTGAGCAATTCAACTTCAGTACGCTGAATCAGATCACCAATATAGTAAATCTGTTCGGCTTTCAGGCAGTTAGCAGAACGAACTGTTAATTCCAGATCGTCTACTGGACGAAGCAGAACCGGATCAATCTCTGGCTCCTTAGCTTCTTCCTTAGCCTGATCAGCGGCGTCTTCAAGATCTACGAAGACAGCCAACTGGTGCTGTAGAATAGTTGCTGCGCGGCGGATGCATTCTTCCGGATCGATAGTGCCATTAGACTCGATATCAATGATAAGCTTGTCTAAATCGGTACGTTGCTCGACACGGGCGCTCTCTGCCACATAAGACACACGGCGGACCGGGCTATAAGATGCGTCTAACTGTAGACGGCCAATAGCACGAGTTTCATCGTCGTCACTGTCGCGAGCAGCAGCGGGAACATAACCACGACCACTAGTGATCTTTAACTTCATGTTAAGGCTTGCACCATGATTCAAGTGAGCGATGATGTGATCCGGGTTAGCAATCTCAACATCTTGGTTCACTTGAATATCAGCTGCAGTCACAACACCTGACTCTGTCTTGGACAGAGATACAGTTGCCTCTTCACCATTGTGAAGTAATACAGCAACACCTTTCAGGTTCAACAAGATTTCAATGATATCTTCCTGAACGCCTTCAAGGGCACTATATTCGTGTAATACACCTTCTATCTCTACTTCTGTGATGGCTGCGCCAGGCATAGAAGAGAGTAAGATACGACGTAGTGCATTACCCAAAGTGTGACCAAACCCACGCTCAAGCGGCTCTAAAGTCACTTTAGCACGTGTATTGCTTATTTCTTTCACGTCAATGTGACGTGGACTTAGAAACTCGTTTACAGAACGCTGCATAGTTGCTCCAATCAAGAGTTCATGAATTACTTAGAGTAAAGCTCGACAATCAACTGTTCGTTGATATCAGCTGAAAGTTCTGCACGTTCAGGAGAAGCTTTAAAAGTTCCTTCCATCTTAGTTGCATCTACTTCTAACCATTCAACAACACTACGTTGAGAAGCCAAATTAAGTGCGTTTTTGATGCGCAATTGATTCTTAGCTTTTTCACGAACTGCTACTACATCACCTGCAGAAACCTGGTAAGAGGCGATATTAACCACTTGACCATTAACTGTAACAGAGCGATGAGAAACGATCTGACGTGCTTCGGCGCGTGTGCTACCAAAACCCATACGATAAACTACGTTATCTAAGCGGCCTTCTAAAAGCTTCAACAAGTTTTCACCTGTAGAACCTGATAGAGATGCTGCCTTTTTATAGTAGTTGCGGAACTGACGTTCCAATACACCGTAAATACGACGTACTTTTTGTTTTTCACGAAGCTGTAGACCGTAGTCGGACAGACGTCCACGACGGGCACCGTGTACACCAGGAACAGCATCAGCTTTACACTTGCTATCTAGTGAACGGACACCGCTCTTGAGGAACAAATCTGTACCTTCACGGCGTGACAACTTGCACGTTGGTCCAAGATATCTAGCCATTATTTCGACTCCAGTTTAAACACGACGTTTCTTCGGTGGACGACAACCATTGTGTGGTATCGGCGTCACGTCAGTGATGTTTGTTATTTTGTAGCCGCATCCATTCAGTGCACGTACTGCGGATTCACGACCAGGGCCTGGGCCCTTAACCAATACATCTAGGTTTTTCAAACCAAATTCAAGTGCTGCATTACCCGCACGTTCTGCTGCAACTTGTGCGGCGAACGGAGTACTCTTACGAGAACCACGGAATCCAGAACCACCTGAAGTGGCCCAAGACAATGCATTACCTTGACGATCAGTAATGGTGATTATTGTATTGTTAAAAGATGCGTGGATGTGCGCAAGGCCATCAACTACATTCTTTTTAACTTTTTTACGTGTGCTTTTGCCTGGCTTAGCCATAATTGGTAATTCCTATCGGCTTACACTATTTACGAATTGGCTTACGTGGACCTTTACGCGTACGCGCATTAGTCTTACTACGTTGTCCACGGACCGGTAGATTACGACGGTGACGAATTCCACGGTAGCTACCAAGATCCATAAGACGCTTGATATTCATAGAAACTTCACGGCGTAGATCGCCTTCAACTGTCAACTTGCCTATTTCACCACGGATCACATCGAGCTGCTCTTCGCTTAACTCGCTGATTTTAGTAGCTTCGGCGATGCCGGCAGCTTCTAAAACCTGTTGTGCTGTAGTACGGCCAACTCCAAAAACATAAGTCAGAGAGATAACCGCGTGCTTATTGTCAGGAATATTGACGCCAGCTATACGGGCCATTCAACTTACTCCATCTTAGATGCCTAGCTTTGTGCTAGACAAATATACCTATATATTCATACAAGGCGGCGAATTATACGGGTTGAATAAAAAACATTCAACCCCTTTTCACCACCTGCATGGCTTAAATCAAGATTAAATTAACCTTGACGCTGCTTGTGACGAGGTTCAACTTTGCAGATCACACGAACTGCGCCGCCACGTCTTACAATTTTGCAATTACGGCAGATCTTTTTAACAGATGCACGTACCTTCATCATTCGCTCCTGGGGGCCATTAGCGCAGTAAACCTGCACCGCCACCTTTCAGATTCGATTTTTTCATCAGAGACTCATACTGGTGCGACATTAAATGTGACTGCACCTGAGCGACAAAATCCATTACTACAACTACTACAATTAACAGCGATGTGCCGCCAAAGTAGAAAGGTACATTAAACAAGACCACTAAGAACTGAGGCATCAAAGATACCAAAGTGATATATAGTGCGCCGAATAACGTTAAACGACCTAGTACTGTATCTATGTAACGGGCTGACTGCTCACCTGGGCGTATGCCTGGTATGAAAGCCCCTGACTTCTTTAAGTTATCTGCTACTTCGCGGGGATTAAACATAATCGCCGTATAGAAAAAGCAGAAAAACACTATAGCTATTGAAAAGAGCACTATGTAAAGCGGCTGTCCAGGTCCCAATGCCAGTGCGGCATTTTGAACAAAGTTAGCCCATGCTCCCTCTCCCTGACCGAACCATTGTCCGATAGAGGCGGGGAATAATAAGATACTCGATGCAAATATTGGCGGAATGACACCTGCCATATTAACTTTTAATGGCAAGTGACTCGATTGCGCTGCATATACCTGACGGCCCTGCTGTCGCTTAGCATAGTTTATGGTAATTCGGCGTTGACCGCGTTCCATAAAGACTACGAAGCCGACTGTAGCAATGGCCAATATACCGATAGCTAACAAAGCGATGATTTGAAGATCACCTTGTCTTGCAGACTCAAACGATTGTCCGATGGCGCCTGGTAATCCAGCTACGATACCCGCAAAGATCAAGATAGAAATACCGTTACCGATACCCCGTTCAGTCACTTGTTCACCCAACCACATCAGAAATACTGCGCCCGCTACCAGAGTCACTACTGCGACAAAGTAGAAGCTAGCACCTGAGTTGAATGATACTCCCTGTTGCGCCAAGCCCGCTGCCATCCCGAAAGATTGCAAAGTTGCTAGCACTACAGTTCCATATCTAGTGTACTGACTTATTTTACGACGACCCGCTTCACCTTCTTTCTTGAGCTGTTCTAAGTGCGGGCTGACCACTGTCATCAACTGCATTATGATAGATGCGGAGATGTAGGGCATTATTCCCAACGCTAGAATACTCATACGCTCTAAGGCACCGCCTGAGAACATATTGAACATCGCGAGGATCGTACCTTGATTTTGATCAAACAGTGCAGCTAATCGATCTGGGTTAATACCGGGTACAGGTATGTGTGCGCCTATACGGTAAACCACGATTGCAATTAACACGAACCAGAGCCTTGCCCAGAGTTCGCTTAAGCCTGTTTGTCTTGTTGGTGTCGTACCTTTTTTAGCCATTTACGCCTCGAATTTACCGCCAGCAGCTTCGATTGCCGCCAATGCGCCTTTGGTCACTTTAAGACCTTTAACATTGACTGCCTTATTAATCTCCCCAGAGAGAATAATTCGAACTACTTTGATTTCGTGACCGATTAAATCGGCAGCTTTTAGAGCTGCTAAATCGACAACTTCCGCTTCAACTTTTGCAAGTTCGTTGAGACGGATTTCAGCAACATAACGCGCTTTGCGTGATGTAAAACCAAATTTTGGCAGACGCTGCTGCAATGGCATTTGACCGCCTTCAAAACCTGGTCTTACCTTGCCGCCTGAGCGACTTTTCTGGCCCTTGTGACCGCGACCAGCGGTCTTGCCTAAGCCAGAACCGATACCACGACCTACACGCTTTCTGACTGGGTTAGAGCCATCAGCAGGGCTGAGAGTATTTAAATGCATATCTGACCCCTTAGTCTTCTACTTTTAGCAAGTAGTGGACTTTATTGATCATGCCGCGAACTGAAGGAGTATCTTCAACTTCGACGGTATGTCCGATGCGACGTAATCCCAAACCTTTAACACATAACTTGTGCTTAGGTAGGGTACCAATTGGGCTACGAGTTAGCGTAACTTTTACAGTTTTAGCCATGTCTTATTACCCCAAAATCTCGTCAACAGTTAAACCGCGCTTGGCAGCAACGTCGTCCGGTGAGCGCATTTGCTTCAAACCGTTAACAGTTGCACGAACTACGTTAACTGGGTTTGTAGACCCGTAACATTTAGCTAGTACGTTGTGAACACCTGCAATTTCAAGAACTGCACGCATTGCACCACCGGCGATTACACCAGTACCTGCAGAAGCTGGTTGCATGTATACCTTAGAGGCACCATGACGAGCTTTGATTGGGTACTGTAACGTGTCACCATTTAATTCAACACGGATCATGTTGCGACGCGCCGCTTCCATTGCCTTTTGAATTGCAACAGGAACTTCACGTGCCTTACCACGTCCGAAACCTACACGACCTTTACCGTCGCCTACTACAGTTAGTGCTGTAAAACCGAAAATACGTCCACCTTTAACAACTTTGGCAACGCGGTTTACTTGAACTAATTTTTCCTGTAGCTCACCATCTTTTTGTTCGTGATTTGACATCATCGACCTCTTTAGAATTCCAGGCCGCCTTCACGGGCTGCATCAGCTAAAGCTTTTACACGGCCATGGAATTTAAATCCAGAGCGGTCAAAAGCCACCTTTGTGACACCTGCTTCTTTAGCACGTTCAGCAATCAGAGAACCAACTTTTTGCGCCGCAGCGACATTACCAGTTGATCCAGCACGCATATCTTTTTCAACAGTAGAAGCAGAAGCTAATACCTGGCTGCCATCGGCAGAGATAATTTGTGCGTAGATGTGACGCGGTGTACGATTTACGGTCAGACGTAACGCACCTAATTCACGCATTTTGATGCGTGAACGTAGCGAACGACGGACGCGAGATACTTTCTTAGCGTTCATAACCTAGTCCTACCTACTTCTTCTTAGCTTCTTTACGACGCACAAACTCGTCAGCGTAACGTACACCTTTGCCTTTATAAGGCTCTGGTGGGCGATATGCGCGAACTTCTGCAGCCACTTGGCCAACCTTCTGCTTGTCAGCACCACTGATAACAATAGTAGTCTGAGTAGGCGTTTCAGCAGTAATTCCCTCTGGTAATTCATGCTCAACGGGGTGAGAGAAACCAAGAGTTAAACTGATGACATTGCCTTTAGCTGTGGCACGATAACCAACACCTTGCAGCAGCAAAGTTTTGGTAAAACCTTCGTGCACACCAACAACCATGTTGTTGATTAGCGAGCGAGCAGTACCGGACATAGCGCGGGAGACTTTCGATCCATCGCGAGCGCTAACCTGAACCTGACCGTCTTCTTGTGCAATGGAAACAGCTGTGTGCATGTCCATTGACAAAGTGCCTTTAGCACCTTTAACACTGACGTGGTTACCTTTGAGCGTAAGCTCAACACCTGCAGGTATAGTAACGGGATTTTTTGCAATACGTGACATATTATTCCCCTTAGAATACTGTACAGATGACTTCACCACCGATACCGGCAGCGCGTGCAGCGCGATCGGTCAACAAGCCTTTGCTTGTTGATACGATAGCAACACCTAATCCGCCAGAAACTTTTGGCAGCTCAGTTGCACCTTTGTAGATACGTAAACCTGGACGGCTTACACGCGTAATTACTTCAATTACCGATTTTCCTTCGAAGTACTTTAGCTCAACGCTAAGAACGGGCTTAACATCACCTTCTACAGAGTAGTCAGTGATATAACCTTCGCTCTTTAGTATTTTAGCTAAAGAAACCTTCATCTTGGAAGACGGCATAGATACGGCTACTTTAGTAGCCATGTGCCCGTTGCGGATACGAGTGATCATATCTGCTAGGGTATCTTGCATGCTCATGCTTGTTACTTCCTTCGTTGTGCAGCACAGTGCGGTAGCTACTCTTATTGGGTGAGGATTAACACACCTTTACAAAGAGCGCCCTGACCACCGTGCTTATCATTACCTAACCAGTTATTACCAGCTAGCCTTTTTCAATCCTGGTACATCACCACGCATTGCAGCTTCGCGTAGTTTCATACGACTCAAGCCAAATTTGCGGTAAACACCATGTGGACGACCAGTTATCGCGCAGCGGTTACGCTGACGAGATGGACTAGAGTCACGTGGTAATTTTTGCAACGCTACCGTTGCTTCCCAGCGCTCTTCATCAGAAGAGGTATGAGATTTAATGATTGCTCTTAAGTGGTCGCGTTTAGCCGCGAACTTAGCAACACATTTAGTACGCTTTGTTTCACGCGCGATCATTGAAGTCTTAGCCATTGTTTAAACCCCTATCACTTCTTGAATGGAAAATTCAGAGCGGTCAGCAATGCACGACCCTCTTCATTGTTCTTAGCAGTGGTGGTGATGGTGATATCCATCCCGCGAATCTTATCAACTTTATCAAAGTCAATTTCCGGGAAGATGATCTGCTCTTTAACGCCCATGCTGTAGTTGCCACGGCCATCGAAGGACTTGGGATTTAAACCACGGAAATCGCGGATACGAGGAATAGAGATGTCGATTAGACGATCCAGGAATTCCCACATCTGCTGTCCACGCAGTGTAACTTTACAGCCAATTGGCCAATCTTCACGGACTTTAAATCCAGCAATGGATTTACGTGCCAGAGTTACAACAGGCTTTTGACCAGCAATTTGAGTCATGTCTCTTACGGCATGCTCCATTTGCTTTTTATCTGCTAATGCTTCACCAACACCCATATTCAGAGTGATCTTGGTTAAGCGAGGAACAGCCATAATATTGGCGCTGTTCAACTCTTCTTTTAATTTGCTTTTTACTTCGCTAGCGTAAAGCGCTTTTAATCTAGACATGGCATTAGCTCCTTATTTACCGACGACTTCGCCGTTAGATTTGAAGAAGCGAACTTTAGTGCCATCTTCAAGAGTCTTGAAGCCAACACGATCGCCCTTGCCTGTGGCAGGGTTGAAGATCGCAACATTAGAAACAGCGATAGTCGCTTCTTTCTCTACTATGCCACCCGGCTGTTGAGCTTGTGGGTTAGGCTTAGTATGTTTCTTCACCATGTTAATGCCAGATACGATCAGTAAATCGTTCTCTAGTATGCGCATAACCTTACCGCGCTTACCTTTGTCTCTTCCTGCAATGACGATTACTTCGTCGTTGCCTTTGATTTTACGCATAATATACCTTTATCGCTTCCTACTACCTTCTCATGCTGAAAAACGCCAAGCCCTTCCGGGATTGGCGTTTTAAAAAAACTTCAGTTTAAACTGAGGTTTAAAGCACTTCAGGCGCCAGGGAAATGATTTTCATAAACTTCGTTGTACGAAGTTCACGAGTCACTGGACCAAAAATACGAGTACCCATAGGCTCGTTGTTCGCATTCAAGATAACCGCTGAATTTACATCAAAGCGGATAACTGAACCGTCTGGACGACGAACACCTTTACGGGTACGCACTACTACAGCATTAAGAACTTGACCTTTCTTAACCTTACCGCGTGGAATTGCTTCCTTAACAGTAATTTTAATAATGTCGCCGATACGTGCGTAACGACGGTGTGAACCACCTAAGACCTTAATACACTGTACTCGCTTGGCGCCGCTGTTATCAGCAACATCAAGCATTGATTCTGTTTGAATCATGGTTTACTCCAAATATTTAAATGGCAGGGAAAGCTTACATTAAGCAGCCTTTCCTGCCGATCAAATGGAGCGAGGGCGTATTCTACACCTTCGCAGCACTTTCTTCAATGCTTACGAGCACCCAAGTTTTACTCTTGGAATAAGGACGGGATTCAGCAATAGTTACTAAGTCCCCTGCCTTGCACTCATTCTTCTCATCGTGAGCGTGCATTTTGGAGGAACGCTTCATAAACTTCCCATAAATAGGATGCTTCTCGGTGCGTTCAACCAGAACAGTAATAGTTTTGTCCATCTTGTCAGAGACAACACGACCAACTACTGTTTTTGTCCGTTTTTCAGCGCTCATTATTTCTCACCTGCTTTCTGATTAAGTACAGTCCTAACACGTGCAATGTCGTGACGAACTTGACCCAACAGATGAGTCTGAGTTAATTGACCAGAAGACTTCTGCATGCGCAGATTAAACTGATCTTTCAGAAGGTCTAACAGCTGCTGCTGTAGCTCTTCTGGATTTTTTTCACGCAATTCGTTCGCTTTCATTACATTACCGTCCGTTTGACGATGGTAGTAGCCAGTGGCAACTTAGCTGCAGCAAGCTTGAAAGCTTCTATAGCCAAATCATCTGGAACACCACTCATTTCAAAAAGTACACGGCCAGGCTGAATCTGGCATACCCAGTATTCAACATTACCTTTACCTTTACCCATACGCACTTCAAGCGGTTTGTTTGTGATTGGCTTGTCTGGGAAGATTCTGATCCAGATTTTACCACCACGCTTTACGTGACGTGTCATAGTACGACGAGCAGCTTCGATCTGACGAGCAGTAATGCGTCCGCGACCAGTCGCTTTAAGTCCAATTTCACCGAAGCTAATCTTGGAACCGCGCTGTGCAAGGCCACGGTTGCGACCTTTCATCATCTTGCGGAATTTTAGTCGTTTAGGTTGTAGCATTGATCTCTACCTCACTTAGACTTCTTTTTAGGCGCAGCCTTGCGAAGAGCACGAACTTCTTCGATACCTCCCAAAATTTCACCTTTAAAGATCCAAACTTTAATGCCGATCACACCGTATGTAGTGTGCGCTTCGTAATTTGAGTAATCGATATCTGCACGGAATGTGTGCAATGGCACACGTCCTTCGCGATACCACTCAGAACGAGCGATTTCAGCACCCCCTAAACGACCGCCAACCTGAATCTTGATTCCTTTAGCGCCCAAACGCATAGCGTTTTGCACTGCACGCTTCATAGCGCGACGGAACATGACTCGACGCTCTAACTGGCTAGCAACAGACTGTGCAACCAATTTAGCATCAAGCTCAGGCTTGCGAATTTCTTCGATGTTGATGTGTGCTGGAACGCCCATCATCTTTGAGCAAGCATTGCGTAGCTTCTCAACATCTTCACCTTTTTTACCGATCACAATCCCAGGACGTGCAGTAAAAATGGTGATTTTTGCATTTTGTGCAGGACGCTCGATTTCGATGCGACTTACAGATGCATTAACTAGCTTATCTTCTAAGTACTTACGTACTTTAAGATCGCTTAATAACTTAACAGCGTATTCGCCTTTGTCTGCGTACCATACAGAAGTATGATCTTTAACAATACCAAGACGGATACCCGTAGGATGTATCTTCTGACCCATAATAAGTCTCCTAGCGCTTAATCAGACACCTTAACGGTGATGTGAGAGTTACGCTTAAGGATGCGGTCAGCACGACCTTTAGCACGTGGACTAATACGTTTCATTGTCACACCTTCATCAACGAAGATTGTAGACACGCGAAGCTCGTCGATATCAGCGCCTTCATTGTGTTCGGCGTTTGCGATAGCAGACTCCAACACTTTTTTGACGATGACTGCAGCTTTTTTTGGACTGAACGTTAAAATGTCCAGTGCATCTGCAATTGACTTACCTCTAATTTGATCGGCTACCAAACGCACTTTCTGAGCAGAAATGCGAGCGCCGTTTAATTTTGCAGCGACTTCCATCATTTATCCCCTTAGCGTTTGGCTTTTCTATCTGCAGCGTGACCACGGTATGTACGTGTTCCTGCAAATTCGCCGAGTTTGTGGCCGACCATGTCTTCAGTTACGAAAACTGGAACGTGCTGGCGGCCGTTATGTACTGCAATCGTCAATCCAACAAAATGTGGAAAGATAGTAGAGCGACGTGACCAAGTCTTAATTGGTCGACGTTCGCCTGCTTCAATTGCAGCTTCTACCTTCTTCAACAGGTGAAGGTCGATAAATGGACCTTTCTTCAGTGAACGTGGCACAGCTATATCCTCAATTTAATTACTTAGCAGAACGGCGACGGACAATTAACTTGTCAGTGCGCTTGTTCTTACGTGTTTTATAGCCCTTAGTAGGTACGCCCCATGGAGTAACAGGGTGACGACCACCAGAGGTACGACCTTCACCACCACCATGTGGGTGATCGACCGGGTTCATTGCCACACCGCGAACAGTAGGACGAACACCTAACCAGCGCTTGGCGCCAGCTTTACCCAGACGACGAAGGCTGTGTTCACCGTTGCCAACTTCACCGAAAGTCGCTGTACATTCAACCAGTACTTTGCGCATCTCGCCAGAACGTAGACGCAATGTAGCGTACATACCTTCACGGGCAACTAGCTGAGCAGAAGTACCGGCAGAACGAGCAATTTGCGCGCCTTTGCCTGGCTTTAACTCAACACAGTGAATCACACTACCTAAAGGCATATTGCGGATTGGCATGTTGTTTCCAACTTTGATTTCAGCCTGTGGGCCCGAAACCAATTTATCACCAGCACTCACACCTTTTGGAGCAATAATGTAACGACGCTCGCCATCTGCATAGACTAACAATGCAAGATGCGCTGAACGGTTTGGATCATATTCCAAGCGCTCAACAGTCGCTGGAATTCCTTCTTTGTTGCGACGAAAATCAACTAAACGATAATGCTGTTTATGACCGCCACCAATGTGACGAGTCGTAATACGACCGTTGTTGTTACGTCCACCACTCTTGCTTTTCTTCTCAACCAATGAAGCTAAAGGTTTGCCTTTATGCAGTTCTGCATTAACAACTTTAACTAAATGGCGACGTCCAGCAGAGGTCGGCTTTGTCTTAATAATTGCCATTTGTAAGCCCCTTATTCACCAAGGAAATCAATTTCAGAGCCATCAGCAAGACAAACATACGCCTTGCGAACATCACTGCGCTTGCCTAAGCCGCGAGCAGTGCGTTTGGTCTTACCTTTTGCGTTAAGTACGTTTACACGTTTAACAGATACGTTAAACAACTTCTCAACAGCTTCTTTGATTTCAACTTTAGTAGCATCTCTAGCCACACGGAAAACAACTTGCTGGCTTGCGTCAGCTATAATTGTTGCTTTTTCTGAAATATGCGGGCCAAGTAGTACTTGGTATAGGCGTTCCTGGTTCATGACAACACCTCTTCAATTTTCTTCAAAGCAGCGACAGTAACTAACACTTTGTCAAAGCCAACTAGGCTTACTGGATCAATACCAGCAGCGTCGCGAACATCAACATGCGGCACGTTACGTGCAGCTAAGTACAAGTTAATTTCTACATCTTCAGTGATCAGAAGCGCATTTTGTAAACTGTACTCATCCATTTTAGCGATGAACTGCTTAGTTTTAGGTGCGTCTACCGAGAATTCTTCTACTACCACTAAACGCTCTTGACGTACTAGCTCAGACAAGATGCAACGCATCGCAGCGCGATACATTTTCTTGTTAACTTTCTGGCTAAAGTCACGAGGACGAGCAGCAAAAGTTGTACCACCTGAACGCCAAAGTGGCGAGCGGATAGTACCAGCACGAGCACGACCAGTACCTTTTTGACGGAATGGCTTAGCGCCGCCGCCAGAAACGTCTGAACGAGTCTTTTGTGCTTTCGTACCTTGACGAGCACCCGCCAAGTAAGCCGTAACTACTTGGTGAACGAGAGGCTCGTTAAAGTCCTTACCGAACGTAGCATCGGATACTTCGACCGATCCTGTTGTTCCAGTTAGATTTAGGTTCATTTCAAGTCTCCTTAGGCGCCAACTTTAACAGCTGGTTTAACAATTACGTCACCGCCAGTTGCACCTGGTACAGCACCCTTGATCAATAACAGGCCGCGTTCTACGTCTACACGTATAACTTCTAAAGTCTGGACTGTGCTTTGCACATTACCCATTTGACCTGCCATCTTCTTGCCTTTCCAGACACGACCAGGAGTTTGACACTGACCGATTGAACCTGGAGCACGGTGAGATAGCGAGTTACCGTGAGTGGCGTCTTGCATTTGGAAATTCCAACGCTTAACAGCACCCTGGAAGCCTTTACCTTTAGACGTTCCAGTAACATCAACTTTCTGACCGACTTCAAAGCGCTCAACTGTTAGCGAATCACCAACGTTGATACTTTCGTCACCCGACAGGCGGAACTCCCATAAACCGCGGCCCGCTTCTACATTGGCTTTAGCATAGTGACCGGCTTTTGGCTTAGAAAGGCGATTAGCCTTTACTGCACCAGTAGTCACTTGAATAGCTTGATAACCATCAGTTTCAGCTGTTTTTACCTGAGTAACACGGTTCGGATCCACCTCGATGACCGTGACTGGCACGGATACGCCATCTTCAGTGAAGACGCGAGTCATACCCGCTTTTCGTCCGATTAAACCTACAGACATTTTAAATACCTCTTGCCAGTTGTGTACGGGACTGTAACCCACTACGGTGGCCCATTTCAGGAGCCTTCCACAAATAGCGCTTCATTATATGAATATTCTGAGCGCGTTGATTAACCTAAGCTAATCTGAACTTCCACACCTGCAGCAAGATCTAGCTTCATTAGAGCATCAACAGTTTTTTCTGTTGGCTCAACGATATCTAGAACGCGCTTATGAGTACGTATTTCATATTGATCACGTGCATCTTTGTTTACATGCGGTGAAGTCAATATTGTTACGCGCTCTTTACGAGTAGGAAGAGGGATCGGACCACGCACCTGTGCACCCGTACGCTTCGCAGTATCTACGATTTCTTGCGCGGAGGTGTCGATCAGGCGATGATCAAACGCTTTCAGACGTATTCTGATTTTCTGGTTTTGCATTCTGATCACACTTATTTAAGTTTTAGTAAGGCAGAGAACTACCTCCCCTTCTATGAAAGGGACGCAAATTCTACTCATGTCTAAAGACATAGTCAACCTAAATGGTATGTTTTTTAACCATGATCAGTAACTATAACGCCAGACGGGATCTTGACGCTATATCGCTGTGCTACAGCCCTATACTGGCCTGGAGTTACCACAACCTTATTTACCTTTTGGGAAATAGCTTGATAGAAAATCAGACTTTTTAGCAGTACAGATTGAATATGCGAGACAAAAATTAGCTTTGTGCTACTCTGCCAGCCATTTTATCCAGCGACCATGCCCGTCAGTTTTGGCCAACACAAAATCCGCCTCCTCGCCATTACTTATGGAAGTACAGCGTAAATTTGGTTTAATATTATTATAGATATGTAACAGGTCACGCCCTTGCCCAAGAGCAGATATATTTACCAATAACGCTTGTTTTGCCTGCGTGGAAATCTGGTTGGCCACATGAGTGTGATAAATGCAGGGCAAACTATGCTCTGGCAACTGGGTCACTATTTCCTCGAGCATGGCAAAACCATCCCCTTGATAGAGCTCTACTTCAGTCTCAGCCCTTACCAGCAAGGCTGCCTCTAACAGCGCACGCCTTTGATGGTGCTCTGGCCACACCAAAGCCAACAACCAATCGATTTCATCCTTATTTTGTAAATCGATAATATTTAGATCTACACCAATTCGATGTGACACTTTGGGAAACCGCCGTTGCAGCACCATAGGGTAGCGGCCAATAAACTGAGTCTCCAGCTTTAAGCTGGATTCTTTGGCCCCGTACACTACTCCCTTTGCATCGCTATATTGATATTTATCTGGTAATAAATTCAAACCGGCACTGGTCCCTACTTCTATCAAGGCCAGATCCCGGCCTGGCTTCATCCGCAGCAGGCCGGCCAAAATTGCCGGGTACAAATAGGCACAGCGCCTAACTTCATTGGTTTGCACTAACCGGGAACCCAGTAACACAATTATCTTATCACTGCGCAGCAGGCAAAAAGCTTTAAATTGCTTAAACACCCCCTGCAAACTTCTGACCCCTGCATTGATACTCGGGTAGAACGCCGCCAGAGGATGCGACATATCTTGCCTCAATAAATAATGGACTGCCGCAAATAACATATTCGGCACAGGCTGATCTGTGCGGCAATTAGCTGCTAAAAGTAGGATTTCGTTATCCACTGCTATTTTATGACTCAGATAACCATACAATGCCGATGAATTTTCACATTCGTGTTCTGCAAATCTTATAAACGAACTGGCAATATCTCTATTCATGAAACACTCCCTAATACTCCTGAGCTATAGATCCCAATTGCTTACAGGACCAATACAAGTATTTTCTAAATTCTCTGCATAAATTCAATATAGTCAAACTGAACACCAGGGTCTGTTTTACGCTTATGCATCACGCCCGAGCATTCGAACGTGGATTGATCTGCATCCGAATGCCGTACAACCCTATTTTTAGTAATGCCCGAATGCCTTATCATGACTCCCTTGACCAGAGCGATCAGTGCATCAATTTGTGCTTTCGGAAAAGTTTCTTTACCATTACCGTGATTAATCAACTCAATCCCTATTGCCGTTTGATTCCAGCCCAAGGTGTGATTTGCCACTCTATTTTCTGCGACCCCGGCAAATACAATGCCGCTTCGATCTATTACATAGTGAATACCTAGCACTTTGTGGTCTGAGAAAAAGCCTATCCAGCTTGCGCCGTCACCGTACGCAGCACTAATGGAAAGCTTTCCACGATCACAGTAAGGCCCACCAATTGCGTGCAGCACAATACTATCAACAGCCACTTTTCGAATAGCAGACTGCGCAGTGGTCTTCGCATCAATATGAGTAACCCATGTT
The DNA here is from genome assembly GCA_013215505.1 of Oceanospirillaceae bacterium. Lineage (GTDB taxonomy): Bacteria > Pseudomonadota > Gammaproteobacteria > Pseudomonadales > Balneatricaceae > Rs1. The sequence continues at coordinate 4,203 of JABSQZ010000026.1, read as the reverse complement.
GCCGTTAATAAAAACCACAACAATAACCTTCCGATTGTTATTCGCATACACAGTGGATCTTCTATTCCTAGTTTATTTTCAATAAGAATTCAGTTTTGCATGCATTATTCAACTTGGCCGAGGAATTTCTGCTTTTTTTCGAAAACCCGAAAGCCTGCTATGTTAGATACAAACAACCCAGAATATGTAGACAAGCCGAAAAACATTCAGATAAGTGTGATAGACCCGGCCAGGACCGATATTGTATATCCGACCTCAGCCTGTGCCATAGACTAGGCGAGCCAAAAAAGACAGAGAAACTGTTAGCCAGCGGAGCTCGAAGGCCGCGCCCCTCACTAATCGGGCTATGCATGTGCAAAGACATACACAATCTGTTTGTGCAGCAATTTTCAGAGCACGAGACACCCTGTCCTTAGAAACTGTACTCGCATACAATTAGGTGAAGGGGGGTTTTGCTATTATAACCACAAGATGGGGATCACTTCGACTGAAGGGTCACATACAACAATAGTAAGATCACAAGGCCTGTGGACAAAACCATCAAGCCATAGTCTGGATACGTTTAAACCAATTTATTCAGAGTAAACGCTTTAAATCCTGTTCGAATCGCTAACGCATGGCTCTATAGCGAATGATCAAGGCTATGATTTCATGATCACTAGTGGAAGCGGCCAGAGCCTCATCCATAGAACTGCGTTGCGGCAATTGGATTTCCAACTTAAACTTCAGTATGTTTCCCACTTGCTCATCATTATTTGGATCTACATCTTGCCCTGCATAGATACAGATACGCTGACGAACAAACGATTTATTACTCATTGAATCAAAATTCCTAAAAAAAATATTTTATATTTATACCAGTGAAAAATTATCACTTCTCAATAAGGGCACTAGTTTATAGGAACCGTCGGATAATTAATAATCTAGTGGCGATTTATTTTTATTTATTTAACCCAAAGACCAGCAAACTTTTTAATCAGAGCTATATAAAAGCATGTATTTACGGATACAAGCATTACTTAACGGTTTTTTACCGGTGCCTTAGCCACCAAAGTATCTAGCAACTCTTCAGTTGCCTGAGCTATTTTAGCCACTGCCAGCTCAAACGCTAATTGATTAATCTTAGCAGGTATTTTACTTCCACTAATTTTTCTGACGTACTGCAGCGAACTGGCCGCTATTTCCTCGCTAGTAACGGGCGGATCAAAATTAAACAACGTTCTAATATTTCGACACATAATCAACCCTGCCAACACTTTACAAAGAAAAGTACCTTAGTTGAACCTGAACAACTTACATATCCTTCAGAATTCGGTTTTTTTCGCGACGCAACTTGAAAATTTTATAACCGCCCCATGCCATCAGTACAACACCCACCACGAACATTGAATTGACCACATCCGAATTATTTAAGATAGACACAAAGGCATCGCCATCAGTATAAAACTTAGCGTAGATCGCCAACAAGAAGATCATGGTGCCAGGTAAGTCCACCAATCTTGCTACTAGTATTTTTTGATCTAAATCTTTTATTTGCTGTTCAATCGTCACTTTACTACGCCTCTATTTTACGCTGAATACTGTTTCATAAGCTCGAGGGACATTATATTAGAGGACTACATAACTCTAAAGGAATTTGTACAGTTTGCAGAACTAATTTATATTGAGAATTTATTCTCAGAGGTGATTTAAGCAACCCAGATTATTCGATTTAGCCACAAGAAATGACAATGCTCATGGGCATCACCAAACAAAAAATATTATTTCAGATAAGTTATATTTGCTGCACCACTTGATTATAAATTAAAAGAGGCTGAATTGGCCATCGCCAAGTCAACCGCCGCCGCCTTAACCTAAAAGAGGCTAATCTTAGCTCCCTAGTTCAGCAATCTGCAAATCAAACCAATCTGATTGGCAACCACTGTTTACCGTAGTTTTTTTGGAAATATTCATCTTCGCTTGCTGCCGTTTCAGGTCTACTTTTAAGTTTAAGTTATATTTGTAAAATGCACTGGTTACTAATATCGTACCATTATCTAACACTTCCCCCTGCTCCCTATAGAATCTGCCTTGGAACTCCAATTTTGTATTTGCTTTCCTACCGTTGACCGTAACAGTGACTCGTGGATTGCCCCCATAACACGTCCAGATCATCGAATCATACTCATCAACAAACCTCCCACCTCTTGCCTCGCCTGTACCAACCAGTACTACATCTAGAGAGTTAAGCTCAGATGCTGAATAATCTTTTACAATTGACTTACAACCTGTAACTTGCAATATAAGCACTGCACCCAGAATAATTAAACTACGCTTCATCGTTTTTCCCTGTTTCATTATGGTTAAGAGTTTCCATTTCAGTTTCTGAATTTATTGGATCTTGCTAGCTGTATTCTCAGCATTTCTAGCGCTCACTCAGTAAAATTACTTTAAAGTAACTCGTCGCTGCCTTGAGTAATAAAATTAGTACTCACACCCTTACATAGCCTCATAGGAGAATGCAATTTTTTCTGTTAAGCCACTGTATTAATTAGATATGCTTATGGGAATTTACTATGTTTTATAATTATTGCAACTACATTTATTAATATTATCTTAATAGATTCTTTGTCTTGTTTTTTTATGTTATAACCCGTTTTTTAATCAAATAGACCTAGACATCGGCCTAAACTCAGTATCGGCTCTTTACAATCAGGTCTGTATTAAGCAGCACCCTAAACTGTAATGCGGCCAGTAGTTTATTTGATTAAACAAAGTGCCATTTTCGAAATATAATGTCTGTTAATTTATTATGCTGGACTTTCATCTCACTCATCGATGCTCACAGTACCCAGTCATCACAACGTTAGTGAATATGGGGTCGCTAGAATTACCACACCACTTCGCTCTCATGGACAGAACTACAAACCATTGCGGGAAACAGAAACTGAACTCTATGAGTAGTTTCCGGTGGTTGTGTACAACTGCAGCTTTGCTACCTGATGCCTAATATGCCCAGGCTGTTTTGGGGGCAATAACAATTGAGTAGAAAATATATTGCGCGCTTCAAAGCTAATTTATCTGCTGCTTTAGAAGTGGTTCGCCGTAGTGATGCGCAACTGCGGCTACGGAGGGGCCCAGCTATAATGGAGTTGTTTCGAAGCCGCGCTTTAAAGATGAGGAGCACTATTCAATTACACTCCTTAGCGACTAGCAGCGATTACCTACAATTGATTGAATATATTTTTTAAATCGCTCTGCCAGCCGAAGGCTCCCAATCCCCGTACCTGCGGCACAAAGACTTTCAACGGGAAATCGCAGCAAAGAGTGACTCCCTTTCCTTCCCATATTAGTCGTAATAATCACTGAGGATATTTACTTAGTTTAATCGCGGCTTTAATAGCAGTTTCCGGTAGTGCTACGTAGCCGCAAGCTTGGCGTTGTACAGTAAAAGGAGGCGGAGCACCGCTACGGTGAGCCTTCAGAAAATAATGAGCTGATACGAAGTGGGGTTCTGCTATATCAAAAGCCAGCTGACACTCATTTCAATCAATCTGTTAATCCGGTGGATTCCAATGCCAATCCCTGTGTAACCAGAGATTTTACATGCGTCGAATCGACAAGTTGGAAGTTGGAAGTTGGAAGTTGGAAGTTGGAAGTTGGAAGATTATGGTGTTTTAACTGATTGGAGGTTTAGAAGTAATTTCCGGCAGTGAAGCGTAAATGCAAGCTTGGCGTAATAGAGCCAATAACAGAGCGCTAGCGCCGCTACGGAGAGCCTTCAGCGAATAAGAGTTGATACGAAGCGATCCTTCTAAAACATCAAAAACCACCCTACTATCACATCTATGTGAGAGTACGGTCATCGCCTTTTTAAGCAGGAACTGCTAGTTGAGGATATTTACCCAATTAGATTGCAGCTTTAGAAGCAATTTCCGGTAGGGATACGTTACCGCAAGCTTGGCGTGGTAGAGCATAAGGAGGGCGCAAGCGCCGCAACGGATTTTTTAATACGAAGCGATGCTTCTAAAGCATCAAAAAACTCCCCTACTATCACATCTATGTGAGAGTACGGTCATCGCCTTTTTAAGCTGTTATAACGAAAAAACCCTCAAGTGCGGAGCACTTGAGGGTTTATCGGTATTAAAGCTTGGCGATGACCTACTCTCACATGGGGAGACCCCACACTACCATCGGCGCTAAGTCGTTTCACTTCTGAGTTCG
>JABSQZ010000025.1 GCA_013215505.1 Oceanospirillaceae bacterium | reverse complement strand
ACAGGTCATTCTAGAGCGGCAAACACAGCGCATTGCGGTGCCGATTTATGCCGTGTTTTATGCGGAAAATGAACTCAGCTTGCGCATCAGAAGCTTTTTGGACTATTTACTGGAACATATAGATTTAGGGGAAAGAGATAGAAAGTCGTAAGTCGTAAGTTGGAAGTTGGAAGTTGGAAGTTGGAAGTTGGAAGTTGGAAGTTGGAAGTTGATAATAATTTTACAGTGAATCGGGGCTTCATCCCCTAGCTTAGGAATAATCGATGAGCATTAGAATTAGTGACGATATTGAGTCATCGATAGAGAAAAATTGGCTGCATTTTTAAAAACCACTTTATGGCAAGCTGATATAGGCTCCAGGACCCTGCAGCGCGCTCTGCAAAATTCCATATGTATCTCTGCTTTCGAAGGTTCCGAGCAAGTAGGTTTTGCCAGGGTGGTGACTGATAAAGCCACTTTTTGCTGGATTGATGATGTCTTTGTCGATGCCAATTTTCGCGGCAGGGGCATCGCCACAAAGATGTTGCAGGCAATTTTAGCCCACCGGGATTTGTGCAGCGTTGCCTCATGGTTTCTCGCAACAGGCAATGCAGATGCCCGCAGCGTTTTCTCCCGTGCAGGCTTCGCAGAACTAGCTGAAGATCGCTCCGCCAGGCTGATGGCGCGGCCTAAAGTACTAAATGCCGACTATGCGAACTGAGTACAGGGGATTAACTATCAGCAAAATACTAAGCAATTTACCTGTTTATCTTTTAAGCAATATATCCTGCGATAATTACTTAAAATCAGCGTTAAACTAAAGCCCATTGATGTAATTTATTGGCACTAGTTTAATTTCAGGAGTTCCCTTGAAATCTGCTGCAGAGTTTTCTGCTTGTCGAAAATACCGCTATGTCCTTTGGCGAACTTGGGATGAAACACTGCCCTTAGTGATGATTATCGGCTTAAACCCATCCACCGCTGATGCCGTAAATAATGACCCGACCATTACTCGCTGCATTAACTTCGCTAAAACTTGGGGCTATGGGGGACTGTGTATGACGAATCTGTTTGCCTATAGGGCAACAGATCCCAAGGTCATGAAAGCACAAACTGAACCTATTGGTGTAGATAATGACTTCTGGCTAAAAAAGTTAGCCGAAGATGCCGATAAGGTCATAGCCGCCTGGGGAAACAATGGCAGCTATTTAAATCGCTCTGCCAGCGTTAGCAACATGTTCGGAAATTTATATTGCATCGGCGTCAATAAGTCCGGTGAGCCGGAACATCCGCTGTATATAAAAGCCGATCGGCGGCCGATTAAATTTTAGTCGTAAGTCGTAAGTCGTAAGTCGTAAGGATACTGGATCTGAGAACTCACTAACTTTAGCTAGTTACAATCTCGTTTAGTTTGCAACTCAACTAGTTAAGTGAAATTTAAGCAGATCTGCACCCACATCAGCAACACTAGCTACGGGTTTAAAAAAGCTGCAGTATCCACAATCTGCTCGCGTTCAGAAAAACTGCAGATTTCTCCTGCCAGTGCTCCACTGTGGCCGCTGTGGTAGATCTCGGCCAGTACATTTTGCATCCCGGCGATGGCGGCGCGCTGTAAGTCTGATGGGATGATAATCAGCTGGTAACCCATCTGCTGCAGATCGGCGGTACTGACCAGTGGTGTTTTGCCACTGTGGAACATATTGATCAACTTTGGTCCCGGCACTTGCGCTGCTATTTTCTCTATCTGTTGTAAACTTTCAGGCGCTTCAACAAAAATCATATCGGCGCCGCTGTCGACATATGCTTTGGCCCTGTTGATAGCATCTGTAAAACTGCTAACCGCAATGGCGTCAGTACGAGCAATGACTAGCATTTCCCCCGCATACTTTTTGGCCACTGCAATCTTCATACACATGTCAGTAATACTCACCAGGGACTTGCCATCTAAATGACCGCAGCGCTTGGGGAATTGCTGATCTTCCAAGTGCAGCGCCGCCACGCCCGCCGCTGCAAACAATTGCACTGTGCGTTTTACATTTATTAGCTCACCAAAGCCGGTATCGGCATCGGCGATTACTGGCAAATCTGTGGCAGCCACTATCTGCCGAATTCGCTCAACAACTTCTGTCAGTGACAACAAGCCTATATCCGGCACTCCAGTGCTGCGGGCAATAGCACCGCCACTAGCGTAGACGGCGCTAAATCCGGCGTGCTCGACCAGCCGGGTACTTAAACCATCAAATACTCCCGGAGCTGTGACTATCCCCTGCTGCTCGATCAACTCCATTAAACTATTTTTCATCATCGCTCCCAGGCTTAAGTTGCTTTATAGGCCACTGATCTTATACTGAATAAAATTGTCTTTCTTACCACAAAATGACAAATTACATCGAGATGAGGACATTCGAGCATGCAGCGACAGCAACACTGGCAGAAATTTCAGCCCAGGCTGGGAATCTATAAAAAGTTACCTATGCCTGTGTATATGAGGGCTAAGGATCTACCTGCATACGGTGAAGTTGTAATGCACAGCCACGACTGGGAACAGCTGATCTTTGCTCTATCGGGATTACTAGAAGTAACAAGTTCTAAAGGACAACATTTAATTCCCAGCGGCCAGGCAATTTGGGTACCGGCCAACCACAGCCATAGTATTGCCACTGTTACCGGTGCCAGACTGCGCAGCGTACATATAGAAAAAGGCCTGATTTCACCCTGCTCACAGCAGATAAAAGTATTAAAAGTAGATCCACTAACCCGTCTGCTGATCGCCAGGGCAAGCCAATTTTTTACCCCTCCTGAAGATGCTTGCGCTAGCGGTGAAGCACCTGGGCTAAATCGGCAGCAACTGCGGTTACTGGATGTATTAATTGACCAAATTTGTGGACTAGAAACGCAGCCTTTGTCTCTGCCATTAGCAGATGACCGACTGCTGCTGCCTATACTGCAGGCACTGCAACAGCAGCCAGAGCGTAAAACGACTTTAGTTGAATGGGGCAAACTATTGGGAGCGAGCAGTAAAACCATTGCCAGGCGCTTTGAAGATAAATTGGGTATGAGCTACAGCCGCTGGCGCGAACAATTGATATTGCACCGGGCGATCCAGGGACTGAGTGAAAACCGCTCGGTCACAGAAGTGGCATTGTCTTTAGGCTATGAATCACTACCGGCATTTATCCATATGTTTAAAAAGCAGATGGGGATAACACCGGGAAAATTTAATAGCGACAAGTAGAGCCACGCAGAGCAAAAACAGTTACCAACAGTGACAGGGTTTCTAAACCACTATCTGTTGCAAGTTTAAAGAAAGCGCTAAAATAACAGTTTACGGGGCATGTAAATACAAACCCCAACCTAATAAAAAATAAATTAGTCATGTTTTTCAATTGCTTGCAGTGATATTTAATTATTTTATGGTGCCAGTTTTAGGCGCTCTTTTACAACCATTCTGCTTGCCTGATAACGACATATTTTGCCCCCTGGGAAAAGCTCCACTGAAGTTTGATCTTTAGTAAAAAAAATGCATAATTAGCGGCTTATCAGCAGTATGTGTTTTTATATTTGCTCAATTATCTTCTATCCTTGTAGAGCAATACATCAGTATTATTTCACTTTACAATTTATCCAAATTTACCTTTATTCGCAGAAATTTATCTATGGAAAAGCAATATCCAGCTAATGCAGCTACAGAATCAAATGCCCCTTGGACTGTCGACGACAGTGAAAGGCTTTACGGGGTAAACGACTGGGGTGCCGGTTACTTTAATATTTCCGAGCGCGGCGAAGTGCAAGTATCTGTACAACGCCAAGGGCAGTCCACTTCAGTGTCACTGCTGGAAATAGTGCAAGGGATGAAAGAGCGCGGCATGGAAATGCCAGCTATATTGCGCATTGAGAACGTTTTGGACCAGAGGATCAAAGAGCTCAACGAAGCTTTTATCCGCGCTATTGCGGACGTTGATTATCGCGGTGATTACCGCGGAGTGTTTCCGATTAAGGTAAACCAGCAGTGCCATGTTATCGAGGAAATCGCCGATTTTGGTCGCCGCTTTAATCACGGTTTAGAAGCGGGCAGTAAGGCCGAGCTGATTATCGCCCTGTCGCAGCTGCGCGATAACAATAGCCTGATTGTCTGTAACGGTTACAAAGACGCGGAGTTTGTCGACTTGGGTCTATATGCCAGACAACTGGGCATCAACTGTTTTTTTGTTTTAGAGACCCCCGCCGAGCTGCCTATTATTTTAGAGCGCTCTAAAGCTTTAGGCATTAAACCGCTAATAGGCGCACGGATTAAATCTTCGGTAATCGTCGATGGTCACTGGAACGAAGACAGCGGCGATAGATCCATCTTTGGGCTTTCGACCAGCGCCCTACTCGATGTAGTGGAACAGCTAAAAACGGCACAGATGCTCGATTGCCTGCAGCTATTACACTGTCACTTAGGTTCTCAAATCCCCAACATCCGCAACATTCGCAGCGGTGTGCAGGAAGCTTGTCGCTTTTATGCCGGCCTGATCGCTGAAGGAGCTCCCATGGGCTACCTGGATTTGGGCGGTGGCCTGGCAGTTGATTACGAGGGGGCGAGAACCAACAGCACCCACAGCATGAACTATCGACTGGATGAATATTGCGTCAATATCGTCGAGGCCATAGTGGAGAGCTTAGATCCACTGCAAATAGAGCATCCGACTATTGTTACTGAGTCTGGCCGGGCGACCGTCGCCTACTCCTCACTGCTGCTGTTTAACGTATTGGATGTGCGTAACCACGATCCACGGCCACTGCCAGAAACACTACCAGATACAGACCACGAGACCTTACACAACTTGTTTGCGGTGAATTCAACGGTTAATGAGCGAAATTTTCAGGAGTGTTACAACGATGCTTTGTACTATCGTGATGAAATAAGAGAGTTATTTCGTCGCGGCCATGTTGGACTGCGCGATCGTGCTTTAGCCGATAATATAACCTTAGCAGTACTGGATAAGATCGCCAAAATTTTAAAAACTATCGAGCGTGTGCCCCCAGAACTGGAAAACCTTCCGGAATTACTCTGCGATATTTACTACGGCAACTTCAGCTTATTCCAATCGCTACCTGACATTTGGGCCATCGATCAAGTGTTCCCGGTGATGCCGATTCATCGTTTAGATGAGCAGCCGACCCGCGAGGCGATTATCGCCGACATCACTTGCGACTGCGATGGAAAAATTGACCGTTTCATCTCGCCACAGGGGATCCGTAATACCCTGCCGCTGCACAGTTTAAATCAAGACCAGGAATACTATATAGGGGTATTTTTAGTCGGTGCCTATCAGGAGACTCTGGGGGATTTACACAACTTGTTTGGTGACACCAACGTGGTCAGCGTTAAAGTAAACGACGATGGCAGTTATGACTTTGTGCGAGAATTTCACGGTGACAGTATCTCCGATGTACTCAGCTATGTAGAGTACGATCCCAAGCAAATGCTGGAGCAATTCCGCCGCCGCGCCGAGCAGGGAGTGCGCGATAAAATCATCAGCGCCTCGCAGCGACAAAAAATGTTGTCCGCTTTTAAAGATAGCTTACAAGGCTATACCTATTTCGAGCGCGAAGCTCAGGACTAGGTAAAATAACTAATAATTAAGCAGTGCTATTAGAGTACTGCTAAAATGCATAAAATTTAGATGGAAGAATTAATATGTCCAAAGTAATCATTATTGGCGCCGGCGGCGTCGGCGGCGTTGTCGTGCAAAAATGTGCCCAGGTAGCAGATATCTTCAGCGATATTTTACTGGCGAGTCGCACTGAATCTAAGTGTGTGGCAATTGCCGCCGCAGTCAAACAGAGAACGGGCCAGGTGATTCGCACCGCCCAAGTGGATGCCGACAATGTACCTGAACTAGTGGCACTGCTAAAAGCTGAGCAACCACAACTGGTAATCAACGTGGCCCTGCCCTACCAAGATCTGACCATCATGGATGCCTGTTTAGAAGCCGGCGTGCACTATATGGATACCGCCAACTACGAGCCAAAAGAGACCGCTAAATTTGAATACAAATGGCAGTGGGCCTATCAGGAAAGATTCGAAAAAGCAGGCCTTACTGCACTGCTGGGCAGCGGCTTTGATCCAGGTGCGACTAACGTTTTCACTGCTTACCTGGCCAAGCACTATTTCGATGAGATTCACGAATTAGACATTATTGATGTTAATGGTGGCGATCACGGCTACCCCTTCGCCACCAACTTTAACCCTGAGATCAATATCCGCGAAGTAACCGCCGAGTGTCGTCACTGGGAAAACGGTGAGTTTATCACCACAGGTGCGATGTCGAAAAAAGCCAGCTTCACTTGCCCGGAAGATGTCGGTACTTACAACATCTACCGCATGTATCACGAAGAGCTGGAGTCACTGACTAAGCACTACCCAACTATTAAGCGGGCCCAGTTCTGGATGAGCTTTGGCGATAGCTACCTCAAACACCTGGAAGTGCTGGGGAACGTCGGCATGCTGGGGATAGAGCCCATCAACTACCGTGGTCAGCAAATCGTACCTATCCAGTTACTGGCGCAATTGCTGCCAGACCCTTCTTCACTGGGGCCTCGTACCGTCGGTCGCACTTGCATCGGCGTCGTAGTACGAGGTATTAAAGACGGCGTGGAAAAAGTGGTTTACCTCTACAACACTTGTGATCACCAGACTTGTTATAAAGAAGTGGGCTCTCAGGCTATTTCTTACACGACTGGAGTACCCGCGATGATTGGTGCCAAGCAGATGTTAGAGGGTAACTGGATTAAACCTGGGGTTTGGAACATCGAGCAATTTGACCCCGACGGGTTTATGGATGATATGAATAAACACGGCCTGCCGTGGAAAGTGATTGAGTTGAATCATTTCAATTTAGACGCTTAATCCGCAGTGCTTGCTGCATAACTGATCGTCTCAGTTATGCAGCAAGCACCGTACTGTTTAACTGCTAACGACCTCTGAGACTATGCAATTTACCGATTTTTCCAAGCTGAATTTACAGCGACTGCCCTCCCCTTGTTTCGTAGTTGATCAAGTTGCCATCGAGCGTAATTTAAAAATCCTCAAGCGTGTGGCAGACGCCAGTGGCGCTAAAGTGCTGGCGGCACTCAAAGCCTTTTCAATGTGGCAACTAGGTCCCCTGACTGCTAGTTATTTAGACGGAATCTGCGCCAGCGGTTTGCACGAGGCACTGCTGGGTAGAGATGAATATCAGGCAACCGGCAGGCCCAACGAAGTACATGTGTACAGCGCTGCTTTTAGTGAAGAAGATTTAGCTGAACTACTGACCTTTGCCGATCACATTGTTTTTAACAGCACAGGGCAGTGGCGGCGTTTTCAAGACATCATTGAAGCTGCCAGAGCTAAGCGGCCAGAATTAGCATTCGGCCTGCGCATCAACCCCGAACACTCCGAGGGTAGTGTGCCTATTTACGACCCCTGTGCGCCGGGTTCACGCCTGGGAATTCGTCTGGCTGATCTGCAAGGGCAGGACTTAAGCGGCATCAGTGGACTGCATTTTCACACTTTATGTGAACAGGGCTTTGCCGAGTTGGACAGAACTTTAACGGCAGTCGAGGATAAATTTGGTCACTTACTTAAACAGATGCAGTGGATTAATTTTGGCGGTGGTCACCACATCACCGTCCCCGGCTACGATGTTGCAGGGTTAATAGCCAGAATAAAAGCTTTTGCAGATAAATACTCTGTACAAGTTTATATAGAGCCAGGTGAGGCGATCGCCATAGGCACTGGTGTGCTCTGTGCGCAAGTGCTAGACATTATTGAAAGCGATGGCCAACAGGCACTGTTAGACACTTCGGCCACTTGCCATATGCCGGACACTCTGGAAATGCCCTATCGTCCGGATATCACTGGTGCCGGTGAGGTGGGCCAGTTCCCACACAATTACCGCCTCGGCGGCTTAACTTGCCTGGCAGGTGATATCATCAACGACTACAGCTTTGCTCAGCCATTAGCAATTGGCCAGCGTCTGATTTTTGAAGACATGTCACATTACACTATGGTCAAGACCAGTACTTTTAATGGTACTAAGTTACCGGCAATTGTGCTGTGGAACTCACTAACCGATGAGTTACAAGTGGTCAAAGAATTTGGCTATGAAGATTTTAAACAGCGGCTCTCCTGATCCCTGTCAGCTTAGCTAAATAGCTAGAAAAATATAAACAAGTGCAACACAGAGAATAGACATGATTGACAGCAGCGATGACTACCCGATATTTTTAGGCTCTGAAATTGAGCAGCCAGCAGCAAATCAGGCAGCTTTTCAGGTACTGCCTGTGCCCTATGAGAAAACGGTCTCCTACGGTGGCGGAACTGCCCAAGGCCCCTCGGCAATCTTAAAAGCTTCCTGGCAGCTGGAGGAGTGGGATGGCAAGAGCAAGCCCTGTGATGCAGGTATTTACACTTGCCCGCCAGTAGATTGCAGCGTCAGCCCGGCGCAAGTGATAGATAATATTGCCGCTGCTACCGCTAAAATCGTTGCCGACGGTTCCATGCCGGTTGTTTTTGGCGGAGAGCATACTGTTACATACGGGGTGGCCAAAGGATTACGCGATGCCGGTTACGATGATTTTGGCATAGTGCAAATCGATGCGCACGCCGATCTGCGTGAAGCTTACGAAGGTGATGAATTGAGTCATGCCTCAGTGATGAAGCGGGTGGTGGATTTAGGTATCCCCCTCTACCAATTGGGGATACGGGCTTTCTGCGAAGAGGAAATGCAGATCCGGGAACAGCACGGTGTGTACTTTCAGGATGCCGATGAAATAGTGCCCACTAACATTCAAGAGATACAATTGCCCGATGATTTCCCGGAGAAAGTATTTTTCACCTTAGACATTGATGGTATGGACCCTTCAGTTTTCCCCTCTACAGGTACGCCAGTTCCCGGCGGTTTAGGTTGGTATCAAACCTTAAACTTGTTTGAATCTGTGGCTAAGCAGCGCACCATTATTGGTTTTGATATTATGGAATTTGCACCTATTCAGGGCTTTCACGCCTATGATTTTGCTGCGGCGCTATTGACCTATAAGATGATGGGGATTGTCGAGAGGAATCGGTGATTTACAAAGTAACGAGTCTTAAGTCGTAAGTCGTAAGTCGTAAGTCGTAAGTCGTAAGTCGTAAGTCGTAAGTCGTAAGAATATAATCAGACTGATTTAGGCTTGAACCTAACTTACGACTCGCTACTTACGACTTAAAACTGATTTTGTCCAGGATTGCCTGGATTTTGTTCGGGTCAGTTTGGCGTGCATTGCCGCTGGCAAAGCCAAAGGCCAATGCGCTTTCTGACACTGTCATAGCACTGCTGCAAGAGCTATGTAAGGCGCTGATCTGGGTCGATTGCAGCAGTTCAATCAGATTGTCGGCACTTACCCCGGCACCCGCCATAATTTCAATCCGTCCTTGGGCGTGCCGCTGCATCTTGCGCAGTTTTGCAAGCCCTTGCATTGCCGACAATGCGCCACCGGAGGTCAGTATCCTCTCGAACCCCAGGTCCACAGCCTGATCTATCGCCTGCAGTGGATCCACCAGCAAATCTATGACTCTATGTAAGGTTTTTCCCATACCCTCACTCGCCAGACACAACTCAGCTAATAGCCCAATATCTAGTCTGCTATCTGCAGTGGCGGCTCCGAATACAACACCTGACAGACCCAGTTCCCTGGCAATCTCTATGTCTTTTAACATCACTGTAAGCTGAGTCTGGTCGTAACAAAACTCTCCGCTTGTAGGCCGAATCATCACGTAAACAGGCACAGGGCAACTGGCGGCAGCTAGCATTAAACCGTAACTGGGGGTGAGGCCACCTAGTTCCAGGGAAGAACAGAGTTCTATGCGATCGACTCCAAGTGCGATACAAGTTTCTAGAGCCTGTAGATTGTCGATACAGACTTCAAGAGTCGGGGTCGGTTTCATAATATTGCTCTTATTTTTTGGGGAGGGGGAAGGGAGCTCACTGCTAGTTTAGCCATAAAAGATAACACAATAAATACAGCGCAATTGCCATTTTATCTTTTAACTTTCTCTGTCATTGCGCAGCAAAGTCACTACAGTAAGAGCACTAATTTGCTTCTCAAATCAGGGCCAACGAATTTCATTAGTGTCCTGCTGCGCTGAATATACCAGTAATTTTTTGCTCTTAATATCAGCGGCTAATGAACTAATACCAGCAGGTAACTGGTAATTGGTAAACAGTGGAGACTGCTGATTGATCGATAGCCCCACCCAGGTATTCCTGCCGCTATTCTTAGCGGCGTACATGGCAAAATCCGCCAGTTTTAACTTTGCCTTCCAGTCCACATTAGGTTTAGTGTTGTACATGGCATAAAAGCCAATTGAGCAAGTGACGTTAAAAAACTCTCCTGAAGGACCAAACTGAAAATTTTCCACGGTTTTTCTTATTCTCTCAACAACCAGGCAACTTTGCGATTGAGTGGCCCCTTCACAGACCACCACAAATTCTTCCCCTCCAATGCGAAATATAACATCCGAACCGCGACAGACGTCAGTTAATAGCGAGGAGAACTGTTGTAACACTATGTCTCCTACGTGGTGCCCCCACTGGTCGTTAACTTTTTTGAAATGATCCAGATCTAACATCAGGAATGACCAATGCTTTGGCGTATTCCATGTTTGTTGTTTGCCAAGGAATGTTTCCAGGCAACGCCTGTTTTTAAGCTGGGTCAGTGCATCGGTATTACTGGCGGTCAAGTATACATTTTTTTCTTGCTCCAGCAGCCCCCAACTTCTTTTTAGCTCATACGCCATATTTACCAGGGAAGCGGATAAATGCCCAAGTTCATCATTGCTATTTAATAACTTAATAGGGATTGAGCTCTGATCTCTGCCAAATCTATAGGTTTGTCGTCGCAACTGTATGATCGGATTAATCAGTACTTTCTTCAGGATAAAAAAGGTAATGATTGAAGAAAAGATACCCAGGCCCAATACAATCAGCAGTGTATATTTTATGCCCATTATCGCCTCTTGATAAAAAGGCCGGAGTTGAACAAGGCTGATTGAGAGAAAATGAGTGCTGCTGTTAGCAAAGGGGATTAAACCACGCACAATTTTTTTATACTGAGAAATAAACTGTACATCATTTTCATCCCGGTGATTATCAATCGACAACTCAATCGGAAACTCAAGATCTTGTGAGAATTTTTTAATTAACTGATTAGTCATTAATTTACCAAAAAATACATAACCGCGGCTGTCCCCCTCCCCCTGGCTAGTGACGATCTTCGATCCGGCAACCAGTACGGATCCAAAATTGCTATATATCATTCCCTTGTTTTTATTTTGCATTAAAGCAATAAAAGGATGCCGTTCACTCCAGTTGTCCTTTTGCCAAAGCGCTGCAGTCGCATATTTTTTGACACTCGGAGAAAATTGTTTCCAGAGGACATCGCCATTATGCTTCACGATAATAATGAAGTGTATTCCCCTCTCGATAAGTGTTTTGTTTATCAGGTTCGATGTTTCATATGCCTTATTCCGATCATTGAGATAAGCGTAAGTATCATCCCACTCTCCCCAATCTATGGCCAAAATTGACAACACATCCAGTTCCTGAGCAATTCGATGCTCTACTCTGGATAAATCTTTCAGCCCCTGTCTTTTCTCAATCAATTCGACATGTGGTATCGCATAAAAATATGAAGCTAAAGAGGCTCCCAACAACAACACAAAGAGCAATAAAAATTGCACCGAGATTAATTTTGCACTTATTTTCATAATAGGAGATCGCCTGAATCATCACACAAATACATGCTATTCTTTTTAAGTATTTCCCATGGCTGGCCGCTGATAATCACTGATTATTTTTTCCTGACTTGTAGTATAGTTCAGCGAATTTATTGACTATTGAGTAAAGTGATAATTAAGTATAAGAGCAACTACAGAGTTCGCATATTGGCAGTAAGCCTAATTTTTTCAGTCTAGACGTACTTGACGGCAGCTGACAAAATCTGAGTTTTAAAGACAGTATGGTTGGAAGTTGGAAGTTGGAAGTTGGAAGTTGGAAGTTGGAAGTTGGAAGTTGGAAGTTGGAAGTTGGAAGTTGGAAGTATAATAATTCGCTGTACTCCCTTGTGAACGCTGTTATAGATGTAAGGGTATTGTCAGGGTAAATTGAGTACCCTCAGCCAATTTGCTTTCACATTTTATAGCGCCATTAAACTTTTGCGTGACCAAATTATAGACAATATGTAACCCAAGCCCGGTTCCTCCATGGCCGCGTCGGGTGGTGAAAAACGGGTCGAAAATCCTCGCCAGATCCTGCTCGCTCATGCCCTGCCCATTGTCGGAGTATGTCAGAATCAGATTCTGATCTTGCTGTTGAATATCTATATGCACACATTCAGCCTCTATATACTCAGCTGTTTCTGGGAAAGCATGAATAATACTGTTCATGATGAAATTTGTCAGAATTTGTGAAAAATATCCTGCATAGGCATCGATTATGACTTCTGAGTTGCCGGTCAGTTGAATGTCAATTCGGGTCTTTTTAATTCTCGGATGTAAAGTCCTCAGGACTTGCTCGACATAATCAAGTACCGGAAAACATCGGGTATTTTCACTGGCCTGATCAACGGCAACTTGTTTAAAACTCTCAATCAACTGTGAAGCGCGATGCAGGTTTGCCAACAGGATTTCTGTTGCCTGTAGAGAATCATTCAAAAAGCTATCCAGATCCTCTCTGGTCAACTGGTCATTAAGGTATTTACCCTGAAATTTTTTAGTTTTATCTATGAGCGCAGAGGAAGCTGTAACGCTTATACCCAGTGGGGTATTAAGTTCATGTGCAACACCGGCTACCAACCTGCCCAGTAGAGCCATTTTCTCCGATTCGAACAGTTGCTTTTGAGCTTCATTCAATTTGGAAGTCCGTTGTTCCACCATGTTTTCTAAGGTTGTTTGATACTTTTTTAATTCGGTATTACTGCTGTGTAAATGATCGGCCAGGCGCTGTAATCGGGTCTCGTTTTCCAGCAGTTCACGGGAAGACTTAGAAAGTTGTATATGCAAATTAATCCGCAATAGTAGCTCATGTTTTGAGTAAGGTTTAGTGAGATAGTCATTGGCTCCTGATGAAAAACCAGCAATTAAATCCGTTGCCTGATTTTTTGCCGTTACCAATATGATAGGCAATTCATTGGCGCTATATTTTTGCCTCAGTATCTGACAAACCTTAAAACCGTTCATCTGTGGCATCATTACATCGAGAAGAATCAGATCCGGTTTCAATCCCCGCTCGATAAATTCCAGTGCCTGGGCCCCACTGATCGCCTCTTTGACACGATAGCGATACAGTGACAGATGGTTGCCTATCACCCGAAGATTAATAGGTTCGTCATCGACAACGAGTATGCAAAAGGCTTCGTTTTCAGCGCCAATTCCGGCAACCCGCTCTACCACGGTTACCGACTCTTCAGGTTGCTCTGATAAATCACTCAGAAAATGAACCTGCACTCTCTCCTCTGCTTGCAGTTCCACTGTAGCAGTTGGCGCCAACACTTCGCCCCCCTGTGCCCCCTGTGCCGCCAGGGGCAAAGTGAAATAGAATGTAGTACCTAAATCAACAGTAGATTGCAGCCAAACTTCTCCGCCATGTAACTCAATCAACTGCTTAGTAATAGCAAGTCCCAAACCTGTACCGCCATATTTTCGGTCGATTGAGCCATCTGCCTGTTCAAAAGATTCAAAAATAGAAGTCTGTTTATCGACCGGGATACCTATACCGGTATCTGTGATAGATATTTGCATTTTCCCGTCAATAACATCGGCGTCGACGGTAATCTGCCCGGCAGCAGTAAACTTAAGTGCATTACCCAGTAAATTATGCAGAATCTGTTGCAACCTGTTCTCATCGGCATCCACCATTGCTAAGTTATCCTGCATAGCATTGATTAACTTCAGGTCTTTCTGGCCTAGTAGTGTTTGTAAAAGCGTCAGCACTACATTGGCGACACTTTTCACATCAACAGTGGTTCGCTGCAACTGTAAGTTATCGTAACGTAGTTTAGAAAAATCCAGAATGTCATTCACCAGCGATGATAGCCGTTTTCCACTGGAGACGATGATGGCCAAATTGTCTATCTGGATTTGACTAAGTTTACCGGTGGCCCCGTCTATCATCGATTCAGCTATGCCAAAAATTCCGTTTAGTGGAGTGCGTAATTCATGGGAAGTATTGGCCAAAAATGAATCTTTTAGCTGATCCAACTCCTTTAGCTGTTCAATTTTTCCCTGCAATTGGGCCGTTTTTTTAGCCAGTTCAAATGACATCACATTAAAGGCAGAAGCTAATTGCCCCAATTCGTTTTGTGATCCAATCTGAACACGATGTTGCAAATCTCCCGCAGAAATTTTCTCCACCCCGGTCATCAACCTATTCAACGGCAACATAACAAGTTTTCTAATCGCCAGGTAAAAAGCGATACTCGCCAGTAACGTTGAAATCACCACCAGCAAACTCATTTGCAAAAACAACCCTTTAGTCAAATTAGCCAGCACTGATATCGGACTCAACACCACGGTCTGTAGCCTATTTTCTACGCTGGGATCAAAATCAAGCAGCTGTCGGGCATAATAATAGCTCTGGGTGATTGAAGTCACAGTTTGATCTGCTTGCAATTCCCCCAGCGGGCTAGCGGTTGCCAGACTACTCACCAAAATTTCATTATCCCTGGCCAGGGCGACATCAATGCCTAGCTGCGCTTGAACTGCCTGTAGTTTTTCTCTGCCGATAGTTTGCTCCAGCACCACCAGCATAGCCGCAACGCGTTCCGCTTCCCAGGTTTTGGGATTGGACACTGGCAGCTGCAACACCGACCAAGTCCGTATTACCGGAATACCCTGACTAATCACAATTTCAGAATGACTTTGCCGCGATGAAAGCAACTCTTTGACGGGTATCGCACTGAACATTTGTTTAAAACCTACCGTCTTTGAGATCTCAAACTTCATCGCTTGATAAAAGTCTGCTGCCGTCAGTTGATAAACAGAAGTGACATCAAAAAAATCCGTGGAAGGTGGCTGATAATTATCTCTGCTGACATGATAATAATCTCGCTGCTCTGCACGCCCTTTGCCCTGGAACTGGCCCACCCAAAGTCCCAGCTGATCCATGCGCAAGTTTAAGACGGGCTCTATGTTGGCAATTTGATCAAAGGGAGATAAATGATAAAAACTAATCGATGACAACTGGTGTAAGTTTTGTAGGGGTTCAAGTGCCTGAATAATCTCAAGTTGGGCCTGCAGAGTATAAATTTTATCTGCTTCTTCTATCTGTTGTCCCCGCTGTGATTCATCACTGTAATAATAGGGGCCAAGATTGGTCAACTGTTCCAGACGCTCTGCCAGTAATGTGCTTTTTTCTATCACATTGACACTTTTAACGGCGTTCTGCTGCAATTGATGCATCTGGCTGGAGAATATTTTTGACATTCTCTGTAACTCATCCAAAGTGATAGTCGCCAGGTTGTTAAAACTAGTGACCCCAATCACTATGGATAAACCGGAGGTTATGAACACCATTATCAGCAGCACAATCAAGATAATCTGCCGACTGATCCCCATGTAGCTTGGCGCAGACTTCATACAGGCCCTCAGATAACTCTGTTCTCGGCTATGCTCCAGGCACTAAACTGCATCGACAACTATCTGACTTGGGCATAACTGAGTTTAATACCAATAAAAAGAACTCCGATCGTTTTTCCCTGATCATTGACCACCGGAGCTGCTACTTGCGCTGCGAAAGTAAAGGTACTCAGATCAAAACTAACCGGGGTTATCAACAACTGACCGCGGCCACTATTAAAAGCAATGGTAAATTTCGCTTCGTCCCCCTGCCAATAATCACTGGTTGCCGGATAGGCACCCACATTAGCTCCCTGATTATCGGCCAAAAATGCCTCACTGTAGATCGCCCGGTTGCGAAGTACTGTAGACTTTAGCAGTGCACCTACTTTATTCTCCTGTAGGGATAATTTAAATGGGGAATTTACTGAACTGGCTATCCATTGACTATCTCGCCGCTTTATTTGCGCCAGAGATAAATTCAATTTATTGTGCGCTGTCACTGACTCAATAACTAGATTATTGGCTGCCAAGGCCACCACATCTTTAGCTTTTTCCAGCATGACTAACTGTACTTTTAAGTGATTATAAGTAGGATCTGGTGCAGCCAGTGCCGTATCAGCGCAGAAGATGAAAATAAAAAACATTGATATTCTCATTAGATGATTCCTAAATTTTTGAGTCAGATTTTTATTTTTGCCATTGCTTGAGTAAATCTTCGTAGGACATAGTTTTGGGCTGTTGCCGCTCCCTGTGCGCCTTGGGCGCGCCCTCGCGATTCAACCAATAGGATCGCTCTCGCAGCATATTCAATTGCGGCGAGTACTTAACCAACTTCATCTTGGCCATCTGCTGATCTTGCGCCCGGGCAATGGCATCCATCGCCTGCTGGGGTGTTAGCTGACCTTTTATCGCCTTATCCAGGTAAGGCCACCAGATTCGAGACAGTAGCGGATAATGAGGTACATTCAAGCCGCTATCTGTCCAGCGTTTCTCTTCTCCTGAGGTATAAAAATCAATCATTCCCCCCCAGCGGTCCTTGTGCTGCTGAACATATTTAGACGCTAAAGTGGATTTACGTATGGGTGTTCCGCCAATCAGAAATTTTTTTAGGCTGACCGATTTGGAGATACAAAATTGTGCCCACAACCAGGCCGCTGAACGTTTCTGTCCGCGGACACTTTTAGGGATAGTCCAGCTGCCAGCATCTTGATAACCGACTTTCATTCCCTCTTCCCAGTAGCGCCCATGTGGCGTTGGCGCCACGCGCCAGACCGGCTTTCCCTGTGCATCGAGCATCTCACTGCCGGGACGGGTAAAATCATCGTCAGACAGCCAGGTAATATATTGAAAGATTCGCTGAGCAATATCTCCCCTGGCAGCTTTAGGCCCTGCATCGAGCCAGCGCCAATCTTTACTTTCTGGGGGAGCGTATTTTTCCAGCCACTCAATGTATTTGGTTAAGGCATAAACGGCTGCTGGTCCGTTAGTCGCACCACCACGGCCAACAGATGCGCCAACCGGAATTCTATTTTCTACTCTGATTCCCCATTCATCTACCGGAATACCATTTGGCAACCCCTTGTCACCTACTCCGGCAATAGATAGCCAGGAGTCGGTAAAGCGCCAGCCCAGTGAAGGTGACTTTTTCCCATAATCTAAGTGCCCATATACTTTTTTGCCATCGATAAGGGTATTGGTAAAAAACTCTGCGATGTCTTCATAAGCAGCCCAATTCAGAGGCACACCCAGATCATAGGCTCCCTCTTCACCGTATTTTTCAATACTGTACTGGCGAAATTTTGCCTTTATATCAGTACGGCTAAACCAGTCGTAACGAAACCAATACAGATTGGCAAACTGCTGATCAGGTAATTGTAACTGTGAACCATCGTAGTCCTGGCCAAATTCAAGATTTAAAAAGTCGGCTAAATCGAGCCTGGGATTGGTATAGGCCTTACCGGCACCGGCCATGTAATCGGTCAGGTTAACAACCCCGTTAGTGCGTAAGTGAGTACCGACCAAATCCGCATCATTAACATAGATATCGTAGCTATTTTTTCCGGTGCTCATTTGCCGCAGTAACGCTTCAACCACAGCCCCTTCACCAATAACTTTGTGTTCAACTTTAATACCGGTAATGTCAAAAAATGCTTTCGCCAGTACATCCCGCTCCCAGTAATGGGTCTTAATATCCTCTGCAACTGACTTAATTGATTTACCGCGAAAAGCTTTGCTCACTTGTTTAAACCATTGCAGTTCTTTCCTCATTTGGTCTTTTGACAGTGTGGAAGGTTGCAGCTTCTCTATCCAATACTCAATCTTCGGATCGACGACTGCAGCGCCAGCCAGCTGAGAAACAAACACTGACAAGCAGATAAAACAGGCCGCGGATAAGGCAATCATTCTTATAAACTGAGAAAATACTAAAATCATAGTGGCACTCCTATGTAATCTAGATCACATAGCAATGAGCCTGGAACCTATATCAGGCTGCAACAGCAGCTACTGTGAACTCATTAACCATAATATAGCTATCGCATAATTCAGAGAATCGGATTTCATCCTAGCTGCGGTTAGGAGTTAGACGTAAATGGGTGGGAGGAGTCGTAAGTCGTAAGTCGTAAGAATCTTGACTTCAGACGGGAGAGGATTAATAGATAATAGGTATAAAAAGGCAAAGCTGCGCTTTTACTACACAGCTGAAAATACAGAAAGCGTGAACGCTCTGCGCGGTAGCTCCAAAAGCTGCGCTTTTACTGCCCAGCTGAAAATACAGAAGGCGTAAACGCTCTGCGCGGTAGCTCCAAAAGCTGCGCTTTTACTGCCCAGCTGAAAATACAGAAGGCGTAAACGCTCTGCGCGGTAGCTCCAAAAGCTGCGCTTTTACTGCGGAGCTACCGCGCCCCACGGTTTTTTTGTGATTAGGTCTTTTAGTTGCTGCAAAAACATTACTGTTCTCGCCGACCGACCGCGGTAATCTGAGCCCAATAGCGCCACAATATTAGCGTTTGGTAATGCATACTCAGGCAGTAACAACTCTAATTCTCCACTGCGTAGTTGCGCGGCCACATCCCACTCAGAGCGGACTATGATCCCCTGTCCGTCCAGTGCCCACTGTTTCACTACCCGTCCTTCATTACAGATCAATGCAGGCTTGATTCTCACTGGTTGATCCGCTTTAGTGTGAGTGTTCACAAACCTCCACATAGTTACATCTTCTGCGTTCTCTTGTAGTGATATGCAGCGATGTTCGATCAAATCGGCGGGTGTTTTCGGTCTGCCAAATTCAGCCAGATACTGGGGTGATGCGCAGATAAATCGTCGATTGGTCGCCAACGGCACCATTTTTAGAGAGGAGTCGAGTAACTCACCAATGTAGATCATCAGATCCCAGGCACTGCCTTTGGCATAGTTTGGGCTGTCGGATAAGCTCAATTCGACTTTAATATTGCTAAAACGCTGTTGAAATTTTGCAATTAACGGCGCCACATAATCATTGCCAAAACCTAGTGGCGCCAGCACTTTTAAGGTCCCTGAAACATCGCTGGCACGACTCGCCAGTGACTCTTGCAGGTCTTGCATATCATCTAAAATCACCCGTGCCCGCTCGGCCAGTAATTCCCCTTCATCAGTGAGCGTGGCCGCGCGAGCCCGACGATCGACCAGTTTTATCCCCAGCTTGGCTTCAAGCGCTTGCAGCCGTTGAGTGACAGTTGGAGGGGTCACATTCAAGGCTCTGGCTGCAGCTGCTAGCGAGTTATTGGCCGCTATCTGCATAAAAAAACGTAAGTCTTCGCTGGTCACCATTAAGATTTACCTTAACTATAAAGTTAGTTTTAATTAATTTTAATCTAATGAAAAAATTGTCACAATCTAAATACAACACAGTTTGAGGATATTTTAATGGTCAATTCGCAGATAACAGTACCCAGTGCAACTCTGGCAGACATAGATACCCCTTTTCTGGCGCTGGATATAGACAAAATGGATAGAAATGTCGCCAGGCTCTCTACTAAACTCGCTGCCATGGGCGCCGCTATTCGCCCGCATCTGAAAACAGTCAAGTCAATCGATGCCAGCAATCGCATCTTAGCAAGCAAGAGTGCCCCAGCGACGGTATCGACCCTAAAAGAGGCTGAAGAGCTGGCTGCGGCTGGTTTTAGCAATTTATTATACGCTGTCGGCATCGACCCGATTAAATTACCCAGAGTAATAGCACTACGCCGGCAGGGCATTGATATCGCGATTCTATTGGACAGCGAATTTCAGGCTCATGCAGTCGTTAAAGCTTGTACTGAAGCGAGTACTGACATCCCAGTGTTGATTGAAATTGACTGTGATGGCCACCGTGGCGGTATTCTCGCTGACGCTCCTAAACTATTGCAAATTGCTGCAATATTAGAACCCCGCCAACTGTTGCGCGGTGTGTTAAATCACGCCGGAGAATCTTACAGCTGTGACAATGCCGAAGATTTAATCGCCTGCGCTGAAAACGAGCGGGCCACTGCAGTCGCTGCGGCTAATA
Source organism: Oceanospirillaceae bacterium (assembly GCA_013215505.1). GTDB lineage: Bacteria > Pseudomonadota > Gammaproteobacteria > Pseudomonadales > Balneatricaceae > Rs1. The sequence goes on along the minus strand of JABSQZ010000025.1, from coordinate 89,380 downwards.
ATCTGATTAATGCGGGCTTTGACTGTGCTGTAGTGAGTATTGGCTCTTCGCCTACAGCCCATTTCAGTGAAAATTTAAGCGGCGTTACTGAAGTGCGCGCCGGGGTGTATGTGTTTTTTGACTTAGTCATGGCCGGCATAGGCGTGTGTCAAATCGAGGATATCGCCTTAAGTGTAGTCACTACAGTGATTGGCCACCGTGAAGATAAAGGCTGGATCATGATTGATGCCGGTTGGATGGCATTGTCCCGTGACCGCGGTACTGCCAGACAAAAAGTAGATCAGGGTTATGGGCTGGTCTGTGATTTAGCGGGGGTACCAATACCCGGGCTGATCGTTGCACAGGTAAGCCAGGAACACGGACAAATCGCTGTAAGGGCTGATAGTGACGCCCCATTGCCGCAGCTACCAATAGGCACTAGATTACGCATTTTACCTAATCACGCCTGCGCCACTGGGGCACAACACCAACAATACCATGTGTTTAGCTCGCAGCAGAGCGAGGCACGGGCAGATTCCCAGCTTCAACAATTTACGGTGAGCGCAGTTTGGCCACGCATTAAAGGATGGTAAAAAATGAAATTTATTTCTGAACAAGTATCTGCAAAGTTAATCTCCCATGAGCTGGCATTTATAGCAGTCAGAGCCGCTTTTATTGACGCCGCGCAAACAGCCATTACATTTCCGGTGGTCAATGCCCACGGCAGCGACTCAAAAAATCGCTTTAGTATAAAATCGGCGGCTAACAGTTCCGTGGCGGGATTAAAAGTTGGCAGCTACTGGCCGGACAATGCCAGGCAACATCTCCCCTGCCACTCATCCACAATTTTGTTAATTGACCAGCAGACTGGACAATTAGGTGCGGTTATCGAGGCCAGCAAAGTCAATGCCTATCGCACTGCCGCCGCCGATGCTGTGGCTGCGGATTTGCTGGCGCGCAAAGATGCCAAGGTACTGACTATCTTTGGCACAGGTCATCAGGCGGGATATGAGTGCCGGGCTCTCGCCAAAATCCGCGACCTGCAAATGATCTATGTCGTAGGTCGCAATCCCGAGCGAGCAGCAGCTTTTGTGCAGGCATTAATTGCTGATGGTATCAACGCCAGCATATCCGGTGCACAAAAAGCCTGTGAAGCTGCCGATATTATCGTTACTGCCACTACCGCAACTGCCGCATTATTTGATGCTCAATGGGTGCAGGCCGGCACGCACGTAGCCAGTATGGGTTCTGACTCTGCAGGTAAACAAGAACTACCTGTTGAGTTATTAGAAAGTGCCGAACTGTTTTGTGATTTGAGTTCCCAGTCAACCCGTATCGGTGAATTCCAGCACATTAAGCATTTAGTAGAGCAAGGTAGCAAGCAACTCACAATGCTCGGCGAGGTCCTGTTAGGCGAAGCCGCTGGCAGAGCGAGCAATGGGCAAATTACTGTATTTGATAGCTCGGGAATCTCGCTGCAAGATCTGTCGATTGGCGGCTATCTATTAACAAAGGCAGAGAGTGAAAACAGCTTAGTTTCACTGTGATTGTCAGCGAAAATTAAACACCCAATAACCCGACTCGAAACCAAACATATGCACAATGGTAGCGGACTCATCACCCTGATATGAGCGCCGAAGCGAGTCGGTTAATTGACCAAATACAACGTCACAGTATGCTAACTGTAAATATGACAATATGGCTTTGAGCTGTTTGACAGACAAGCACTCACCAGAAACTCTATAAAAATAGTAGTGCTTTAAAACAAGCTAGTTATAAGTCAATTATGCTCTTCACCTATAGTCCAACCAACCACTGAAAAATTGTCAGCTGATAACACAGTTATGCCTGCTAAATATGCAAATAAAATAATCAATACTTTTTTTCAGAATGCCGTGCTAGCATCCAATTTTATCCCCCTGAAAAAAGGGACTTACACTGATGGACCGCTCTGGTTTTCATCTAGCGAAGTTTTCAGCAGAGACAGATCCACAATATGCGCAAAATATTACTAATAAAAATGGGCGACACTTTCCCAGGCCTGAAAGCCACTCATGGCGATTTTGAAGACATGATCAGCAACTGCCTGTCAGACATCAATGTCCAGATCAGCGTCTACGACGCCAGAACCACCAGCCCTCAACCACAGCTCAGCGAATATCATGGAGTTATAGTCACAGGTTCGCACTCAATGGTCACAGCTTGTGAGCCGTGGAGCGAAGCATTACTGCCGTATATCAGAGAGATGCAACAACAGCAGATCCCGGTATTTGGCATCTGCTACGGACACCAGTTAATTGCCAAAGCCCTAGGCGGAGAAGTCGGTTTTCATCCACTGGGGCCAGAGCCTGGCACTGTCGAAGTATCACTGACAACAGCGGGTAAGCAAGATTCTCTACTGGGCTCGGCACCCGCTGTGTTCACTGTCAATGTAGCCCATTCACAAACGGTCACTAAGCTACCGAAAGGGGCAATTTTACTGGCCGCTAACAGTTTTGAACCACACCAAGCCTTTCGTCTCGGTAATATCTGGGCAGTGCAGTTTCACCCGGAGTTCACGCGCGAAATCACCCAGTATTACATCGATGAAATCGCCGATGAGATCCGCAAATTTTCTGGCGATCCACAGAAAATCCGCAGTGCTTGTACGGACACAGCTGACTGCCGTGAGTTACTGGTCGCTTTTGTAGAACAAAGCTGCACAGTCGAGGCGGCGTGAGTAGCGAGTAGCGAGTAGCGAGTAGCGAGTAGCGAGTAGCGAGTAGCGAGTCTATTATTCCGGCAGCTGGACTAAATACAAAGCTGAAACTCTCCATGAATTACCGCCGGAGCAGTTCTCGACAATATTGGACCTGCTTTGTTTGGTTACTTTCTTTACCCGAGTGAAGAAAGTAACCTGCTGCGAGCGAAATTATTTTAATAGGTTAAAAGGCAATTCTGTTATAAGCAGTTTTAAGACCTTCTGATAATTCTAAACCCGCACTATAAACTGCCAGATTGGCTGGGAGACACAATTTGTGCCTCTACCACCTTCTCACAGATATACTCGCCTATAGGGATCGCCGAAGTTGCCGCCGGTGAAGGAGCATTGCAGACATGTAAACTTCGCGCGCTGCTGGCAAATAGAAAGTCATGCACGAGTGATCCATCGCTCATCACCGCCTGCGCTCTTATCCCCGCCGGATAGGGAGTCAAATCCGCTAGACTCAACTGCGGGCAATACTTCTGCACTAATTTTAAATATCCGGGCTTATACAGCGAATTTTTAGTCTCGATTAATCCAGTTTTAAAGTTGTTCTTCAGCACTCGCCAAAAACCGCTAAAACAGAGCATTTGCCAGACATCGGTTACTGAAAAGTTAAAGCGACCATAACCCTCGCGCTTCCATCCCTGCACTGCATTTGGCCCCACTGTGACACTACCGTCTATCATTCGGGTCAAATGAACACCTAGAAAAGGCAGTTCAGGGTCGGGAATTGGATAGATCAAATGCTTAACTATTTCATTGTACTTAGCCGCTAAGCGGTAGTACTCGCCACGAAAGGGAATAATTTGAAAGTCGGTTTTAATGCCGAGCATTTTTGTAATGCGATCGGCCATCAGACCGGAGCAGCTAATTAAAAAACGACCGCTAAAATTTAACCGTTCTGTGCCATGACGCACTTCAACATCAACTTGCCGGCTGTTCTCTGTTACTGCCACTACACGATGTTCAAGACGCGCATCTCCCCCCAACTGGCTGAAACATTCAGCCATCACTGTGGTTATTTGGCGATAGTTAACAATGGCCGTGTCTTTGACATAAATCGCCGCTATCCCTGTGATGTTGGGTTCGCGCTGTTTCAGCTGCTGTGCATCTAATAGCTCAACAGCTATCTGATTTTGCTGACAGCGCTCGAACAGTGCCTGCATGCGAACCACTTCTGCAGTGTTAGTGGCCACCAATAACTTTCCACAGCGCTGATAGGGAATCTTGTGCTGATCGCAGAAGTCGGTCGTTGCCGCTACCCCCCGCTTACAAAACTTGGCCTTTAAGCTCCCCGGAACGTAGTAGACACCGGCGTGAATAACACCACTGTTGTGACCTGTTTGATGCTCCGAGTAGGCGGATTCTTTCTCTAATAACAGAATTTTTTTATCTGGGAAACGCTGCTGAAGCTGCCAGGCAGTTGAGATACCGATAATACCGCCGCCAATAATAATGTAGTCGTAAATCATTTAAATTCTCTTGGTCAATTTTATATCGATTAACTTATCCGCAATCATAAAGGCTGGAATAGCTTTGTCGCTAGCGCTTGCATAGATCATTGTACAGCCGCGGTAATAAAAAATGCTCCTGTTCAGTGTCATGAGTTAGTAACCTTAATCGTTGCGATTAAGGATACCGCTCAACAGTAAACCGCTGCACTGTAGTTTACTGTTAAGTACTGCTAAAGCAGCCACATATTGGACTGCAAATTTTATCAGCCAACCATGAATTATCGACGAAATGAGATAATGTCGACATTACTGTCTTTCGTCAACTATTATTTGTTGGCAGCGCTTAACTAATGATTCTGCTTGCCTTAAACTGTAGTCTTTGAATTTTATTCTTTGCAGAGATAGCTATTTTAATGCCAGCAGTAGACAAGATGACCAGCGACAGTAGAGATAACTTTGCCTCGAAAGTGATGATCCAGCTAAAGCAGGATATTTTAACTGGCTTTTTTAAACCGGATGAAAAGTTATTGATGTCGCGCCTCAAGGAGCGTTATCAGGTAGGTATCAGTCCGTTGCGCGAGGCCTTATCGCAGCTGTTGGTCGAACAGTTAGTCGTGGTTGAAAATCAGCGTGGCTTCAAAGTCCACCCTGTCTCGCTGCAAGAGATGTACGATATCTACCAGAGCCGGGCACAGATTGAACAGCTGTGCATTGGCCTCGCCATTGAGCGCGGTGATGACGAATGGGAAGCTGGCATCTTAGCCAGCGCCCATACAATGCAAAAATTTTCCGATTGTATAGAGAGCCAGCCCCACGAGTGGGAACGGCGCCATCAAGCTTTCCATACGGCTATTGCCAATGGCTGCCAATCACCAACACTGCTGCAGGTACGTCGCTCGCTGTATGAAAAAGCCTCCAGATATCGCAACCTCTGGCTGAATAAAAACATGACCGACCCCGAAACTTTTGCTAAAAACCAACAGCAGCATCAAGATTTAATCACTGCACTGCTGCAGCGGGATATTCAGTTAGCCAAACAACTCATTGCAGAACACTTACTTAGCCCTAGTTTGCAACTAGGTAAACACCATAGTTTGAAATAGTCCGCGATGTCTAACTGCCCTGTGTAGACCAGTGAATTTAGCGGCAAAAGCAGACTAGCTGGAGCCGCCAAGCTGCTGTATAATTTTTGATCACAGCAAGCTGATTATTTAGCACTGATAGCTTTAACATTTTAGCCCCTGACTGGCTTACAAAGTGGATTTCACGGTGATGGAAGTAGGCGACAAACTTAAGACAATCCGCAAAATGCACGGTTTATCTCAGCGTGAGTTAGCCAAGCGCGTAGGCTTAACCAACAGCACTATTTCGATGATTGAAAGCAACGCTGTCAGCCCTTCTATCAGTTCGCTAAAGCGTATTTTAAGCGGCGTCTCTATGTCTATACCCGAGTTCTTTACTCTCAACTTTGAACAGCAATCACAAGTGGTGTTTAGGGCAGAGCAATTAGAAAACTCTGGCAGTGAAGCTATTGAGCTAAAATTGGTAGGCGCCCCTGATAAAAGCTCCAATTTAACTTTCGCCATTATTCAGTATCGGGGGGCAGCTGACTCCGGCACCGAAATGCTCAGCCACAGCGGTGAAGTGGCTGGTACCGTGCTCGAAGGTGAAATTGAACTCACGGTCGGCGGCACTCTCTACAAGCTCAGCCCGGGGGATAGCTATAAGTTCTGCGCTAAACTGCCTCATCGCTTCTGTAATAAAACAGCTAACCCCTGCAAAATTGTCAGCGCCCAAGTACCGGCTAAAATATAATTCTACTGAATTTGTAATCACAGCCGTAACTTTGCTCGCGAGTAAATAAGTACCATAACGGTTTCAGCCCGGTATCGTAGTATCTACTTAGCTCTGCAGCGGGACACTATTATTGGCAATGGTTGTTACATAAAATCTGTTAGCCGACCAACCGATATAGAGTTCGGCAATAATCAAATTTGGCACCCAACACAGCCAGGCTACTGTTTGATAAACCTCATCAAAGGATGCACCGGTGAGCACCAAGCCACCCAGCCATAACCTTAAAGTGACAAATGCTAAAGTCAGTGCAAAGGAGCGAATCATCCACTGCTGATGCGCATGCCAATTTTTTCGACTAATTTGATAGTAGGCAATCAATGTCGCGCCAGCCCAGAGAACAGCTAAAATTGCAAAACCTATATGGGTAGTCAAACCGCCTTTGGATATTGGCGAGATCATCAATGCAGCTGGCGCGGCGATACAAACTCCAAACAGATAGCTAAAACCTAATAGTCTATGCCACTTTTTGTACTTGCGTCTAAAGCTTCCCCAGAATTGTAACGGCCCCGCCAGCGCCGCGATAATAGCGCCGCCTATATGCGCCAGTAAAAGCACAGTAAAACTACTGCTTGGGTATACATCAGGCCTAAAGCTAAAGGGCATACCCGGTAAAAAGTACACCGCAGCATAAGCACACATAGCCACCACCAGTAAACTCATCAACCCCCAGGTCACTCGGCGCAACCAAAACTCTAAATTGTTATTTTCTAAATTCATAACAGATCCTGCTCTACAATTAACTTGACAGTGTCAAGTTGCAAATTAAAACACATCAAACTTGACAGTGTCAAGCCTTCGTCATTAAATAGCCCCATGTCAAAATCAACGCAAAAACCACATCATCACGGCGATCTACGTGCGGCATTGATCCTCTCGGGCATTGAACTGCTGGAAGAAGGTGGCGTCACTGCATTGACGCTACGTAAATGTGCGGCGCGCGCTGGAGTATCACATGCCGCCCCCGCTCATCATTTCGAAGGATTACAGGGATTAATAAGAGCTATCACTGATCGCGGTATGTCGATGTTTGCCACTGCCATGCAAAGTAAAATTGATGCCGCTGAAGACTCGCCTTTTCCCAGGTTGTACGCAATGTGCGAGGGCTATCTGAACTTTTTTATCGAACATCAGGCCCTGGCCAACTTGATGTTTAATCAAAAGAGCGAATTGATGACTAAATCTGCCGGGGGAAGAACCACTAACGCCGCCTTTAATATTCTGGTCTCTGCATGCGCGCCTTTTATACACGGTCCCCTGGGCCATCAAGCCACTGAATATGCGGTTTGGTCACTGATCCAGGGCTTCTCCCACTTGACCGTAATGGGGCAAATCAGCTGCGATCCGAATCAGCCACAAATCAGTGTTGCCGATCTATTCTCGATGCTAAATCTGCAAGTGGCTGAGTAGAGACAGCATTGCGCGGCATCAATGTAAACACGGTCCCCTGGGCCATCAAGCCACTGAATATGCGCTTTGCTTACTAATCCTGAGCTTCCCCCAGCTGTGCATACTGAGCCAAAGAAGCTGGGAGCATAATTAACTACAAGTGAAATTTGCCGATTTTATCGCTTAAATTCTGCAGGTGAGTGAGTCGCTAATATTGAGATTTAGACTCCATAGAATCAGTCATTTATAGCCAAAACAGCCTAGAAATTCTAAGACTTATTCCTAAGTTCTAATGCAGCTATGGTATAAATAGATAAACCGGATATTATGAACTGAAAATTAACTTAGCATGTTAAAGTTCCTATTTGGATGCTATATTTCTCTTTAAATTGACTATAAAACAGGTGCGATGATGATTGCTATCGGCAAGGTAATTTCTTTAACCAATACTGCAACTGTGCAAGGGATCGGTGGAGAGCAGTGGAACTTGTATTTAAACAATAATATTTTTGCCGGAGACAAGATTATTACCGGGGTAGCGGACAGCTTGGAAATTCAGCTGACCAATAACAACCGGGTAGTACTAAAGAGCGGCCAGAGTTGGACTCCAACCTTAGAAACTTTCTGTCACTCATCCGATTTTTGTCACACAGACGCTACAGTGCCAGGTTTTTGCAAAGGCGATGCCAACCTTAGTGAACAGCTACTGCAACTAGTCTTGATAGACAAAGTGACTAGCAGTAAGCACATTGCTATGGCCCATGCTAAAGCCACGGCTTTCAACAGCCAGAATAGATTTACCATTAAGCGCACTCGCTAATCACAGACAGCAGATGATATCTAAATAGCTTTGCTAGTACCTATCTGAGCAAAATACCTTCCTCGCTGGCAGCGAACTGGGTGAGTAATTATCTTAATCCCCACAGCTTTTATTCCTGTAAAAGGGCCCATTCAAAAAACTCCCCTGAGAGTCGAAATGAACAATATTTATCGGTATCTTTAGTTAAACCCCTCAATTGAACGACTCTCAGTCGGTCATAAAATTTCCTGTTCATCAAATAGTGTTATGAATTGTTACTGTGGGCTTGTAGCAGACAAACCGCTGAAAATGAAATCAGGGCTCAGATCGAATCAGAGATAAAGATTTCTAAGCAAAAGATGAGCAGTCGAGCTGTTAATTAAGCTGGCAATTCAGAGTCCAGTCAAGTGTGGATTGGTTGTTCGCTCAGTACCCAAATCAGACATCGGGCCATGACCTGGAATAAATTTTATAGCATCGCCTAGTGGCAGTAACTTTTGTTTAATGGAATCCAGTAATTGCCGATGATTCCCCTGCGGAAAATCTGTGCGACCGATAGAGCCGTTAAACAGTACATCCCCTACTTGCAATAATTGTTGCTGGCGATGGTAAAAAACAATATGCCCGGGAGTGTGCCCTGGACAGTGCAGTACTTCTAACTGCTGTTCGCCAAAACTCACAGTATCCCCCTCAACCAACCAGCGATCAGGTTTGAAACTTGCTACTTGTTCAAAGCCAAACATCTTGCACTGCTCAGTCAGTGCCTCAATCCAAAAATTATCGGCAATGTGCGGCCCCTCCACTGGCACTGGGTAGCTCTCTAGCAGCCGTGCAACTCCTCCTACATGATCTAAGTGTCCGTGAGTAAGAAAGATTTTTTCCAGACTCAGTTGCTGTTGCTCTATAAATTGCATCACTTTCTCTACATCTCCACCCGGGTCAATCACCGCCGCCTTTTTAGTTTTATCACACCAAAATACCGAACAGTTTTGGGAAAAAGCAGTTACAGGAATTATTCTATAGTGCATACTTTGAGCTCGTTAGTGAAAGAGTATGCGATTGTAATTCAATTAGACCTTTACTACATCTCCCTCAGCTTGGAAACGAGGAATTATATGAAGTCACAACTCAAGCAAGATGCCCCTTTATTAAAAGAAGCTATACGTATCGGTAGCGTCTATATTCAACAGCGTGGTGCTGGAAAATTTGAGCCATCAGACTCACTCAGCATTAAAGTTGAAGCGATTTACCGGCTGTTAGTACAAGACAAATTAATAGTCCCACTTCCCGCCGCTAAGGAAGACGGCTCAGGCATGAAACATAAGCTCGCCCTCTGGGTAGAAAAGCAATTACCTGCTGATCACCCTCTGAAAAAGAACTAGGTATAACCATAAAAGCATTCGACAAACAGTTATTATTAGAATTGGTATTAACTGATCTCAACGCGCAGCTTGATACTTCAGAGCAAGCTGCAAGTAGCGCGCACTCCCAAGCTACTCACCGCGAGTGTGTCGCCGAATCTAGGTATGACACACTTGGACTGGAACAAGCTTACCTGGCCCACGGCCAATCGGTAAGAGCACTTGAACTAAATGCAGATATCCAACGTATCAAACAACTGCAAGTTCAGCTCAAACCTGAACTCGCAATAAAAAGCGAACTGAGGATAAAATTAGGGGCAGTAGTTCAACTTGAATCCAGTGTTAAGCCTGACAAGTTTTACGACTTTTTTTTTATCCTACCTATCAGTGGTGGTGCATTGATTAACTACCATGGCCAGGCTGTACGACTGATATCAGCCAAATCTCCACTAGGCAGTGGGCTGTTGGAAAAACAAATTGATGATCAAGTGGTTATCGTCAATTCCGGCAAAAACATTGAATATGATATTATCGATATTTACTAGCAGATAGCCATCTTGCAGCGGGTTAACTTATGAAAAAATTATTAATTATTGCCCATGCTCCCTCTCCCAATACTGAAAAAATGGTGGCATCTGTGTTAGCCGGGGCGCAACAGTCAGAATTCACCAACATCAGTGCGATTTGGATCCCTCCCCTGTCCGCCACTGCAGAAGATGTATTAGCTTGTGATGCAATAATATTAGGCACTACTGAAAACTTAGGCTATATGAGCGGAGCCTTAAAAGATTTTTTTGATCGTATTTACTACCCCTGCCTGGAGCTTAAGCAGGGGCTGTCTTTTAGTTATTATATCCGCGCCGGCCACGATGGCACCGGCACTAATAATGCCATCCAAAGTATCTGTAAAGGTCTGAAGTGGCGGCAAATTCAGCCGGAATTAATTTGCCGCGGCCCCTGGCAGGAAAATTATTTAACAGAATGTCATAGTTTAGGTGAAAGCATAGCTTGTGGACTGGATATTGGTATATATTAGTCTCTCTGAATAAACTGAACTAGTATTACAACTAATAGATTTTACTCATATAAAGGGATCAGGATGTTTAAAAGAAGTGCTTCAATCTTACTGGCATTACCACTTGCTATCGCTAGTACTTCTATCCTCGCCTCCGGATTTTTTACTGATATGAATATTCAGGATGTACAAAAAATCTTTGACCAGGCAGACAAGTCTAACACTGTTACTCTGTTATCTAGCTCTGCCCCTATCCCCGCAGTTCAGATATTACCTATCACTAGCGACGCAACATCAACCATCCAAACGGCTACTCAATGCATAAAGTTATACAGCTGTAATCAAGGTCTCTGTTTAATCGATATTAACAACATCAAGTACGCTACTAGTGAAGCACTTTTGAAACAGTTCAGTGAACTGCAAACAGATACTGATGCCTGTCTGGCGAAAGCTGATCTGCCTCCTTCGATCGATGCCAATACAAATAAGGTAACCCCGACCGCTGTTGAAAAGCCCGCTGAAAAAGTCAGCGCAGCTTTCTCCTGGGTAAAAGTCAATAACGTCAAAGCCAACGACAGCTTAAATATTCGTCAATCTGCCGACTATAAAAGTAAAAAACTGGCCGCTGCAGCATTCAACTCCAGCTGTATCAAACGTTTCAAATGCCAGGGGAAATGGTGTGCGATCGAATACAAGGGAATATCGGGTTGGGTGCACAATAAATACTTAACCAAGATGAATACCGATAACCTGCAGCAATGTCAGAGATAGTGGATTGCATTTTTATACGGTTGTTAAAGTATGCTGTAGTAATCAGACTGTGTTGATCTGTACGCCCTGGGCGCTTTGATTTCAATACAGAGGTTATAGGTGCCATCCAGAGCTTGGTTAACTTCCAACAGATTTGCTGCCCTTAGGCATCTATAGTTTCGATGACAATGCTCTGTTGCAAACTCACATTTTGCCCTGGGCTAAGTACTAGCTGATCCACTTCAGTGTTAGCCGCTTCGACGCAAATAAACTGCTGTTCTCTCACAATAGCAAGCTCCTCAGCTGCCGATCCCGGGTTCCACACGACTGTAGATCGACTAGATTGTTTAGTCACTACTATGTTGCGTTCCATCTTAGGATCGATAATTGTGACTGTGCCACTGTGATGATAAATATTATCTATCGACTGAATATTGGCGAGTGTTTGCGATTGAGTTTTAAGGGCACCGGCGTCTAATTTATCAAAGTAATCACAATTTTTTAAACCTTGCAACTCAATAGCAGCACAGTCAGACACTAAAAAATAACTGTGTAGCGCTTGTGTTAACGGTTGCTCTACGGCACTGACATTTTTTGTAGAGAGGGTAATCTGTAACAGGTTTCTGCTGATTTCTAGCTGTAGTAGCACATCTAAGACAGGCTCCGGCTGCTGCGTTGGCCTAAAAAGCAAACGGCTCAGCTCAGATCCAGCGTTCAGTGTTTTGTGCTGCTGCAGATGCCATTGGGCAGTGCGTGCCAGACCGTGCTTAGGTTTAGTATCATCTCCATGAAAACCAAACCATGGCCAACACAAAGGTACACCACCTCGCACAGGTTCTGCCACTGCAGAGTTATTTTGAGCACTGGGCAGAACTTGCTCAGTTTCATTCAGCCAAAACACTGGCTGTTGTTCTAACGGCTGATAATGCAGTATTTGCGCACCTGTTTTCGCCACCAATAACTCACCCCAGGACTGAACTATCAGCCAGCTAGCTTTTCCCAAGTAGTGTATTTCATGTAGGCCGTGACTGTATTGTGCAAATAGAGGCTGCATATTTATCCCTGTTAAACTGATTTCATCTTCAGTGCCGTGGCTGCCCCTAACAATCCAGGGTATTCACTATTACACAACCACACTGGCACCGAGCTGGTATAGTCTCGCAATCGACCCTTGTTAGCCATCGCAGCGCAAAATTCGCTCTCCAGTAAAAACTCCTGCACCCGTGGTAAGATCCCACCGCAGAGATAGACTCCGCCTCTCGCCCCCTGAGCCAGTACCATATCTCCGGTAACTGCGCCTAGGATCTGACAGAAACTTTGCATGCTGAGAACGGCCTCAGCATTACTGCGCTGTTTTGCAGCGTCGGTAATTTCTGCAGCGTTACTCAACAGTACTTTACTGCGTTTGATCTTACAGATAGCCAGATACAGCGCCAATATACCGTCACCACAGAGAATTCTCTCCACTGATACCCGCCCATATTGCTGTTGTAATATTTGCCATATTTGGATTTGCAGGCTATCCAGAGGTGCAAACGAAATATGTCCTCCCTCAGTGGCTACAGCCTGCCAGCGGTTTTCACCGGCAGTGGAATCAGTCTCGCAAGTAGCTGCCATAGGCACTAGACTCGCCACCCCTAAACCGGTACCAGGCCCGATCACTAGCCTGGGGCTATGTTGCATTGCACACCCCTGTTGTACTAGTACTTTATCTTCTGCTTGCAGTGCCAGCGTTCCGTAAGCCATCGCTGTAAAATCGTTGAGTACTTTAAACTCAGTCAGGGCTAGACGCTGTGCCATAGCTGCGATATTAAATGACCAGTGGTTGTTGGTCATATTAATCCGCTCAGTTACCGGGCAGGCAAAAGAGATGCTCGCCACCGGCAGAGGCTCCAGGCCCAGTTTTGCGTAGTAATGCTGATAGGCGACATCGAAGTTTTGGTAGTCCACGCAGCTAAGTACTTGCACATGATGCAATTCAACACTGTCTTTAGTCACTAGGGCAAAGCGGGCGTTAGTCCCCCCTATATCACCTACAAGTGCATAATAATTCAACTCTAATACTCCATCTGACTAATTGTACCCGGCATCTTTGCAAGCTAGCGTCACTCGCCCTGAAAGACACTGGCACCGAGTTCTGCACAATTAACTTGTGCTCGCAGCGGTGCAAATAATTCCCGCCCCATGCCCGCGGCGCTCTTTTGTCGATCAAAGCTAGCCAATTCTCTAAGCTCTAACAACTCTTCTGCGACTTCTAAACGAATAACACCTGTATTGGCATCGACGCTGATCATATCGCCATCTTGCACTTTTGCCAGTAACCCACCTTCACTGGCTTCTGGCCATAAGTGTATTGCAGCGGGTACTTTCCCCGATGCACCGGACATACGCCCGTCGGTCACTAGTGCAACTTTAAAACCACGATCTTGCAGCGAACCCAGGAAAGGTGTCAATTTATGTAGCTCGGGCATACCGTTAGCTCTCGGCCCCTGGAATCGCACTACGGCTATAAAATCTTTGTCCAGCTCGCCATTTTCAAAGCGCTCGGCAATTTGATTTTGGTCGTCAAACACCACTGCTGGAGCTCTGACTTGATAGTGTTCACTGGCAACCGCAGAGACCTTAATCACCGCTCTCCCCAAGTTCCCCTGCAACAGTTTTACCCCACCTTCAGGGCTGAAAGGTTGCTGGTAACTGGTCAGCACATCAGTGTCTAGACTGCTTTGTGGGCCCTCGCGCCAGACAATTTTATTCCCGTCCAGAAACGGCTCTTTAGTGTAGTGCGACAGCCCCTCACCCATCACTGTAGTGACATTGTTATGCATCAACCCACCCGCCAGTAAAGTTCTGACTAAATAGGAAGTGCCACCGGCGGCATGGAAATGATTGATATCAGCTTCGCCATTGGGATAAATTCGGGTTAGCAGTGGCACTACCGCCGACAAGTCGGAGAAGTCATCCCAATTGATGATCACCCCTGCCGCGCGGGCGATGGCGATGATGTGCATAGTGTGGTTGGTAGAGCCACCTGTTGCCAACAGCGCAACGATAGCATTGACCAGCGAATATTCAGTGACAATTTTATAAAGTGGTGTAAAGCCGCCATTTTGCGGGGTGATCTTGATTAATTTGCGGCACGCCTCACGGGTTAAAGCTTCGCGCAATGGGGTACCTGGATTGACAAAAGATGAGCCGGGCAAGTGCAGCCCCATCAGCTCAACCACCAGTTGATTACTGTTGGCGGTACCGTAAAAAGTACAAGTACCTGCGCTGTGGTACGAATCTGACTCACATTGCAGCAGTGCATCGCGATCTACTTTACCCTCTGCATACAGCTGTCTGATCCGTGCCTTTTCTTTATTAGCCAGGCCACTGGGCATTGGTCCTGCAGGGACAAAAATACTGGGAAGGTGGCCAAAGCTCAACGCGCCGATTAACAGCCCGGGGACAATTTTGTCACAAACGCCCATATAGGCGGCAGCATCAAACATATTGTGAGATAAACCGATCGCGCTGGACATGGCGATTACGTCACGGCTAAACAAGCTAAGTTCCATGCCCGGTTGCCCCTGAGTGACGCCATCACACATAGCGGGAACGCCGCCGGCAAATTGCGCCACTGAACCCATTTGTTGAGCGGTTTGTTTAATGATAGCCGGGTAGTCTTGATAGGGCTGATGAGCAGACAACATATCGTTATAAGCCGATACCATGCCGATATTGACCGCATTAGTCATTTTTAAAGCGCTTTTATCACTGCTATTACAGGCGGCAAAACCATGAGCTAAATTACCACAGGACAACACCCCTCTGTGCACGCCTTGCTCCTGGGCACTTTGCATTCTGGTTATGTAGTCCCCGCGACTGCCGCGGCTGCGCTTAATAATACGCTCTGTTACTCGGATAATTTCACTGTGCATTGTATTCACCTTTTTCCACTGACAATTGTCGCTCTTTTTATATATTTAACCTAGTAAAACCTTTCTCGGTGTAAAAACGCTAGCGCCATTAATAAAAACTGACCGGCTAATGTTTATGACGGCAGAATTAGACAGATAGTCTTACACTTCAAATTACGTTGTAATATTACAAGATTTCCAAGGTAAATTGCTATCTAAATGCAAAAAAAGGAGTAATATTAGAAAACTTACTAACCTGCTAGGAGAACTATTATGACTATTCGCGTTGCTATCAATGGCTTCGGCAGAATCGGCCGAAATATTTTAAGAGCTTTATACGAAGGCGAACACAGAAAAGACATTCAGATAGTTGCCATCAACGATTTAGGGGCTGCCGATATAAACGCGCACTTATTTCAGTACGACTCCGTGCACGGCCCTTTCCAGGGCAAGGTTAGCCACGATCAGGAAAACCTGTTTGTCAACGATGATAAAATTGCTATTTTAGCGGAGCGCGACCCAAGCAAACTCCCCTGGAAACAATTAAAAATTGATGTGGTATACGAATGCACCGGATTCTTTACCCACAGAGACCAGGCCAGCGCACACATTACTGCGGGCTCTAGAAAAGTGATTATCTCCGCCCCCGGTAAAGAGGTCGACGCCACAGTTGTCTACGGTGTAAATCACCAGCAATTGCGCGCCGAGCATCAAATTATTTCCAACGCCTCTTGCACCACCAACTGCCTGGCACCTATTGCCCAAGTACTAGATCAGCATATAGGCATAGAGTCTGGAATAATGACCACCATTCACGCTTATACTAACGATCAGAACTTATCGGATACTTACCACAGCGATCCCTATCGAGCCCGATCAGCAACTTCATCTATGATCCCCACCAGCACCGGCGCAGCGGCAGCCGTAGGACTGGTACTGCCAGAATTAGCAGGAAAAATCGACGGCATGGCCATGCGTGTCCCCATTATTAACGTCTCCGTGGTCGATTTCAGCTTTATTGCTAAAACAGCCACCAGCGTGACAGAAATCAATGCACTGTTGATGGATGCCAGCAAAAACTCCAAGGTGCTTGGCTTCAATACCCAGCCTTTAGTGTCGATAGATTTTAATCACAACCCGTTGTCATCCATCTTTGATGCAACCCAAACTAAAGTTTCAGGTCGACAAGTCAAAGTCATGTCCTGGTACGACAACGAGTGGGGCTTTTCCAACAGAATGCTAGACAACACTCTGGCCCTGATCAACGCACCAGCTACAGAGAGCTAATCAATGTTAAGACATACCAAAATAGTCGCCACACTTGGCCCTTCAACCACCAGCTATGAACAAATTGAAGCAGTGATATTAGCCGGAGCCAACGTTCTACGGCTGAACTTTTCTCACGGAGAAGCAGACGATCACCGCCAGCGCGCTAGCATCATCAGACAAGTTGCAAAAAAACATAATTTGTTTGTGGCCATTCTCGCCGATCTACAGGGCCCAAAAATACGCATCGCGCGCTTTAAAGAAAACAAAGTTCAGCTCAACAACGGTGATACTTTTGTTTTGGACTCGACTTTAGGTTACGAAGATGGCGACAAGCATCAAGTAGGCATAGATTACTTAGCGCTTATCACCGACTCCAACGTTGCCGACGTACTGCTACTCGATGACGGGCGTGTGGTACTCGAAGTAACCGCCGTTTCCAGCGACAAAATCACCACTAAAGTCATTACCGGCGGCCCACTGTCCAACAATAAAGGCATTAACCGCCTAGGCGGTGGCCTCTCGGCAAAAGCACTCACCGACAAAGACAAGGCCGATATCATTATCGCCGCAGAAATACAGGCCGACTATATAGCAGTCTCTTTTCCCAGAGACGAGCACGACATGCACGAGGCCCGTGAACTACTTAAGCAAGCTGGATCCCACGCGGGACTTGTCGCCAAGATCGAGCGCGCTGAGACCATTGCCGATAATGAAATATTAGATAACATCATCAGAGCCTCTGAAGTTGTGATGGTGGCCCGCGGCGATTTAGCCGTGGAAATTGGCGACGCCACTCTAGTGGGAGTACAGAAGCACATTATTCGCCGAGCTCGCAGTTTAAATAAAGTAGTGATCACTGCCACTCAGATGATGGAATCGATGATCACTAGCCCTATGCCTACCAGAGCCGAAGTATCAGATGTCGCCAATGCGGTATTTGATCACACTGACGCCGTCATGCTCTCCGCTGAAACCGCGGCAGGCGAATACCCGGTACAAGCCGTCGAGGCGATGGCACGTATTTGCCTGGGTGCAGAATCCAGCCCCAGTGTTTCCAGATCCGGCCACCGCTTGAACGAAGAATTTAGCGACATTGACGAAACCATCGCACTGGCTGCTATCTACACAGCCAACCACTTAGAGGGCGTTAAAGCGATCATCTGCATGACAGCATCTGGAGCTACCCCAAAACAAGCTACCCGCTTGCGTACCGCTCTGCCGGTTTTTGCACTGTCAGAAAACCCTGCGACCCAAACAAAAGTCGCTATGTACCGCAACGTTCATACCATACCGTTTCAAGCCTCTGGCATGGCGATCAACGAGATCAACCAGAAAGCTATCGACGAAGTGGTTAAACTTGGGGTTGCCAAAGAAGGGGACCTAGTAGTCATCACTAAAGGTGATTATGTGGATTCTCAAGGGGGCACTAATACTCTTAAGATCGTTAGAGTGGGTGAAAAAATTCAGTAACATAAAGCATTGCGCCCAGAGCCCGGATATTGCGTCCGGATTCTGTGGCCTGATCTAAATACTCTACTCAGATTTCGACTGCTCACCTTCTAGCGGATAACGCGACGAGCGCAGGCTGCGCTTAATTTTTTCCAAGTGCTTGTGAAAGCCAACTCCGCGACGCAGTGTTACGCCCGTGGCTAAGACATCTAACACCGTCAGCTGGGTCAACCTGGAAACCATTGGCATATAGACATCCGTATCTTCTACATAAGGCACACTGATAACCACTGGGCAGACTTTAGCCAGCGGAGATCCATCCACAGTAATGGCTATCACAGTGGCTCCTGATTCAACGCCCAACTGAGCAATTTCAACCAGCTCTCTAGTGCGTCCGGTATAGGAAATAATCACGATCACATCCCCAGTGTGCGCCGCGCTAGCAACCATTCGCTGCATCAGTACATCACCATAAGAAACCACCGGCAAATTGAATCTGAAAAATTTATGTTGCGCATCATCGGCTACAGAGGCGGAGGCACCGAGTCCAAAAAATGAAATCTGCTTAGCCTGAATTAAGTGATCAACTGCCAGCGCTATGGACTCAACGTCTATTTGTTTTCTGGCGGTATCCAAAGTGGCAATAGTCGAGGTAAAGATCTTATCCGTGTACTGTTCAACGTTATCATCTTGCTCTATGTTTCTAGTGATAAACTGCCCACCACTAACCAGACTCTTAGCCAACTGTATTTTGAAATCAGGAAAGCCTTTGGAAAGGAAACTACGACAGAAGCGGTTAACTGTAGGCTCACTCACCCCCGCTGACTTAGCCAGTGCCGCAATACTCAATTGAGTGACAACAGACGGATTTTTCAAGATCGTGTCCGCCACCTTGCGCTCAGATTTATTCAACTGATCTCGTTGTTGTCTAATTTTAGCTAACACACATATCTCCAGTTCAAGGCTTTGTTATATCCACACATTTGTTTGACTGAGTAGTTATCAGCACACTCAGGGCAGACCCGTTTCGTAGTTATATTACCACATTGAATATTTACTGCCCTGTTATATCTGCTCACTACAAGCTAGCTTTACCCCATATGAAACGGCCTAACCGCGCCTGCATAACAATTATGCCAGCTGCAGCAGCGCCCTGAATACGACCGGAGCAGCAAAAGTAACGCCCGTTAGCAGAGCTGACAACCGCAGCTACAGCTGCTGCAGAACCCAAAAAGCACTTAGCTCAACTAACTTAATGGACTGGATCTCACTGACAGTAAATCCAACTGCACTTCACAGTGCAGTCAGCAGTCAGCAGACAACAGACAACAGACAACAGACAACAACTATACACAGAGAGCCAGATAAATCTTTTTTAGAGAGCCAAATCAGCTACAATTGATCAGAAAATTCAATATATTTTAGTAATATTACACAATAAAGTTGACGATTATGCCTAATATATTTAAAATCCCTTCAAAATCTAGTTTAATTACAAGAAACCCGAGCTTACGATGAATACTCCCACAGCAACCGACTTTATAATTTTTGGCGCCTTAGGTGATTTATCACAACGTAAGTTACTCCCCTCTCTCTACGATTTGGAAAAAGACCAACTCATTCCAGAGGGCAGCCGAATTTTATGCCTTGCCAGACAAGCATCTGACACCGACAGCTTCCGCCAGAAAGCCACTGCCAGCCTGCAAATCCATGTTGATGAAGATCGATTCAATCAGCAGACATTGCAGATATTACTGGAGCGGATTTGCTACATTCAATTAGATTTTTCTCAGGCTGAACAATACAGTCAATTAGAAACACAACTGAGTGCGATAGCGAATCAACAGCGTATTTTTTACTATGCGACCGCTGCCGAGTTTTTCGGCACTATCAGTAAGCACCTGGCACAATACAACTGTATCGACAGTGCTAGCCGGGTAGTACTGGAAAAGCCACTCGGTTTTGACCGGGAATCCTCAACTTTGATCAACGAAGAGGTGGGCCAGTACTTTACTGAGCTGCAAACTTACCGAATCGATCATTACCTCGGCAAAGAAACAGTACAAAACTTGCTGGCACTGCGCTTTGCCAATCCAATATTCGGCACTCAGTGGAATCAAAATTACATTTCCCACATTGAAATAACGATTGCCGAGTCAGTGGGTATCGAGGGACGCTGGAGCTATTTCGATAAAGCCGGACAGATGCGTGACATGGTACAAAACCACTTACTGCAACTTTTAGCACTAGTGGCAATGGATCCGCCAAACGATTTATCTGCCGACAGTATTCGCGACCAAAAAGTTAAAGTACTGAAACAACTCAAATCGATAAGCCTGGCCGAGCAAAAAGATTCGGTAGTTTGCGGCCAGTACGACAGCGGCAACAATGATACCGAGCTGTTACCAGGCTATAACAGCGAACCTGGAGCCGAAGGCAACAGCGACACTGAAACTTTTGTTGCCATCAGAGCCGAAATTAGCAGCTGGCGCTGGGCCGGAGTGCCTTTTTACCTGAGAACCGGCAAGCGGATGAAGCAGAAGCTCACTCAGATCATTGTCCACTTCAAACAACAGCCGCATTTCATTTTTGACCCGCAGCAACGAGACTTAGCCAGTAATAAACTGATTCTGAGCTTACAGCCCAATGAAGGGGTTTCACTGCAAGTGCAAACTAAGTCCCCGGGAATTAATAACGATATTCAAATTCAACCTACGATTCTGGATTTGAACTTTAACCAGGAATTTAGTGGTGTGCGTACCCCACACGCCTACGAGCGACTGATACTGGAAGTCATTAAAGGTAACCAATATCTGTTTGTCCGTCGCGACGAAATAGAACACGCCTGGGCCTGGTGTGACGACCTTATGCAGCACTGGGACAGCAGCGAACATATCCTGCACAAATACCCCGCTGGCAGCTGGGGCCCAACTGAGTCAGCGATGATTATCCGCAAAGACAACCGACAGTGGTTTGGAGAAAACTAGTATGGACTTACTCTCAAAGGTTAACTATCGCGCGTTTACAGACCTGTCACAACAAAGTGACTTTCTGGCAAACACAGTGGCGCAGATACTGGCAGAGCGAATAGCAGCAACGGAATCAGCCACCCTGGCGGTATCCGGAGGCAGCACCCCAAAGTTATTTTTTGCCAGTTTGAGCCGTATAGACATTCCCTGGAAACACGTCACTATTACTTTAGTAGATGACCGCTGGGTGGCCCCCTCACATCAAGACAGCAATCAGCAATTGGTAGAGAGCAACCTGCTGCAAAACTATGCAGCTACAGCATCCTTTATTCCCTTGTATCGACTCGGACTGGCTGCCAGTGATGCTGCAGCGCTAATTAATGCTGACTTTAGCGAGATTCAGCTACCTTTTGATGTAGTACTACTAGGCATGGGAAACGACGGCCATACCGCCTCGTTATTCCCCTGTAGCCCTGAAATCAAACAGGGATTCAGCACCCAAGATACTTATTTAGCGACCCAGCCGAACACTGCCCCGTACAGCAGAATAAGCCTAAGCGCCCACGCCATTTCCAGTGCCAGGCACTTATTCCTGCAACTAAAAGGCGAAGATAAACAGCAAACGCTGCAAAAAGCGCTCGCTGCTGATGACCAATTTTCCATGCCAATCAGGCATTTTTTAAATCCGACAACCAATGTAATCTGGTGCCCTTAGGAGCAATATTTATGTGGACAGACAGGCAAAACCTATCGCTAATTGATGATTTCTGCACTCAATCACCCATTATTCCGGTGGTCGCTATTGCGTCGTCTACAGATGCTATCCCCCTCGCCAACGCACTGCTAGAGGGAGGAATCAAAGTCATTGAAATTACTCTGCGCACTAACGCTGCTCTAGAGTCAATACAGCTCATCGCCGAGCAGCTACCCCAAATGAAAGTGGCGGCTGGCACTGTGTTAAACCCACTCCAATACCAGCAGGCGATAGATGCCGGGGCTCAATTTGTAATCAGCCCAGGAATTACAGAAACCCTGCTAGATAAGGGGCAGGACAACCCGATACCGCTATTGCCGGGTATCAGTAGCGCCTCTGAGCTAATGCAGGCACTCGATAAGGGTTACTCTCGCTGTAAATTTTTTCCGGCAGAAGCGGCGGGATCTATCGCCATGCTCAAAGCACTGAACGGGCCCTTTTCTCAGGTGAAATTCTGCCCTACAGGCGGTATCACACCGGAAAACGCAACAGCATTTTTAGCACTGAGCAACGTGATTTGTGTGGGAGGCTCCTGGCTTTCTCCGAATAAGCTAATAGAGCAACAGGACTGGAGCGCCATCAGTCAAATCGCCCGACAGAGCCTGCATAGCTGTCAGCAGTAGCTGCCTTATAGCGATATCAGAACCTTTTAAGCGAACCGATGACCGTCTTGGTCGTCGGCTTTTTTTAGCTTAATTCAGACTGCTGCGGCCAGCAACCACCTATAAAATCGGTAATTTCCTGCGCCGTCGCTTTCACTTCAACTCCAAGTTCCCTAGCTCTTACATCATCAATCCTGGCCAGAGGCCCCGACACAGATATTGCTGCTAACGGGTAACCCTTTTCGTCATAGAGGCAGGCGGCAACGCAGCGCAAGCCTACCGCGTGTTCTTGATCATCAAATGCCCAACCCATAATTGCGGTCTGCTGCAAAGCTTGTTGAAAACTATCTTTTGAGGTAATAGTCCAGGGAGTAATCGTCTCTAAGGATAAATTTTCCAGCAGTTCGCGGCGCTCGTGCTCCGGCAAGCCTGCCATAATCGCCTTGCCGACACCAGAGGCATGCAGTGGCGAAGAACTGCCCAGTGGCACCATCATACGCATCATTTCGCTGCACTGCTGCTGAGCAATTATTACCGCTTTGCCGCCCTGCAAAATCGACAGATTTGAAGTTTCGCCCACCTGCTCAACCAACCTCTGCATAAAAGGCTTGGCCTGACGGACAAAATCTCTGCTGGCCAGAAACGCATTGCCTACCTTAAAACCTGCAGTGCCCACATACCACAGATCCTGAGCGACTTCCTGACGGACAAAGCCCTGCTGCTCTAAAGTATGCAGCAATCGATGCGCGGTGGAAGCAGGCAATTCCAGCTGTGCGGCTAAGTCAGTGAGTAGCACTCCGGATTCTGCCTCAGCAATTTTCTCCAGCAGCGCCAACCCCCTGGACAGAGATTGTACTTGAGCGATGCTTTTATTAGTGGTGGAGGGCCTGCCCGCTCTGGTTTTACTTTTTTGATTCAAATGAGTCGCTACTTTAGTTGTGAGAAGATCGGTTAATTTACCACTTAGTCCGAAAAAGGAATAGTAAAACTAGCATGCTCGCTAGCCCATATTGAGCGGCAGTGCCGTGGTATTTTTCCTCTCTCCCAAGACAAAGTTAGTCGTGGCACTGCGCACTATCGGCAAACGCAATAACTGCTTTAACAATATATTTTCTATTTCAGCAATATTGCTTGCGACTATTTTAAGGAAGAAATCATATTCACCGGAAACCGAATAACACTCAGTGATGTTGGCGTTTTCTGCAATAAATTTTTCGAACTCAGTAATCTCCAAATCCGAGAAAGAGTTCAGCGCCACACTGACCAACGCCATCACCTCCAGGGCTACCGCCTGTCGATTTATAATGCCGACATAGCGCTCGATGATGCCGTCATTTTCCAGTCTTTTCAAGCGCCGCAAACAAGGCGCCGAAGTCAGGTTAATCTTATCCGCCAGTTCCTGGTTGGTTATTCTGCCCTGGTGCTGCAGCAAGCTCAGCATGGCAATGTCTGTCTTATCTAATAGCGAACTCTCTTTCATGCTCTATACTCTTTAATAGGTCGCGACCTGGGAAAAGATTATTACATCTTTGAATTATTACTGCGAGTGATTTGAATTTTTGGATAGATTATTGCTGTTTTTAACAAATTTATAAAATATTATATTACTATAAATACAAATACCCCTACAAATGACAAGATAATTTCAAGCCGTTTTTAGTATTATTTTAGTAGATTTCAATAATAATATTACCGGGCCCACAATGAACTTTGACACTTTAACCTCAACCGATTGGCAAAAAGTCAGTGAACTCTTACTGCTTAGTCGGGCAATTGACAGCATAGAAGAAAAGCAACTGGTACCCGAGAAACTGGTATTTAATCAATTTTCCTCCCGCGGTCATGACTTCGCGCAAATACTATTGGGATTGATGATGAACCACCCTAAAGACGCGGCAACCGGTTACTACCGCTCCCGTCCTTTTGTCATGTCCCTGGGATTAGACTTAGAAGACGCTGTCGCCGCTCCTATGGCTAAGTCCGGTAGCTACAGCAATGGTCGCGATATAGGGGTGGTTTGCAATTACCTTAACCTGCAAGAAAAGGGTGCCATGTTATTCCCGATGTGCGGTGGTGTAGGCGCGCAGTACAGTCCCATTTCCGGCTGGGCACAATCCATTGTCTATCATAGGGACCAGCTGCAAGACTCCAGTTACCAGGGGGCTATTGGCCTCTCTATGGGCGGCGACTCCTCAATGTCCACCAGCGGTTTTTGGGCGGCACTAAACATTAGCACCACCAACAACTTACCACACTTGTTCTACATTGAAGACAACGGCTATGGTATCTCGGTTCCGCAAACTGTACAGACACCTGGCGGAGATCAAGTCGCCAATTTAGCCAGCTACAAGAATCTTTTAATTGTCGATGGCGACGGCACCGACCCACAGACAACCCCCGAATTAATTGCCCGCGCCGTCGAACATGTTCGCAGTGGCAAGGGTTGCTGCCTGCTGAGATTGAAAGTTCCGCGTTTGTGCGGCCATACTTTTCAGGACACCCAGACTTACAAACCGGCCCATATGATTGCCGAAGATCAGGCTAACGACCCACTGCCTAAGTTACAAAAATTTCTCTCAAAAAATAACTTAATGGACAGTCAAACCTGGCAGCAGTTAGAGAGCAGCACTAACCAGCAGGTGCAGCAGGCTGTGGATAACGCCAAATTGCGCCCCGAGCCAGACCCCGACCATATTACCGATTTTGTTTACGCTGACGGTAAAAACATCCAATTGCGTGGCGGACTACACAGCGCTAATCATCAATTTCCCACCGCTAATTACACCCCAGCGCCTGCAGGACCCAGACAAAATATGCTGACAGCTATTCGCAAAACCTTGGACTACGAACTTAAGACCAACCCGAAAGTCATGGTGTTTGGTGAAGATGTCGGCGCCAAAGGCGGTGTTCATGGTGCAACTCTGGATTTACATCAAAAGTATGGCCAGCACCGAGTCTTTGATACCAGCTTGTCAGAAGAGGGCATTATCGGCCGCTCTATAGGCCTGGCCTTGTCCGGATTAATGCCTGTACCAGAAATCCAATTCAGAAAGTACGCAGAACCTGCTGCGGAACAAATATCAGATGCAGGTATCATGCGCTGGCGTACCAATAATCAATTCGCCGCACCTATGGTGATCAGAATGCCTGGTGGCTTCGCCAGAAGAGGTGATCCATGGCATTCCATGAGCGATGAGGTTGAATGGATACACAAAGTGGGCTGGCAAGTAGCTATGCCCTGTAACGCCGAAGACGCTGTCGGTTTGCTGCGCTTTGCGCTGCGCGATAACAATCCAACTATCTTCTTTGAACACCGTGCCCTGTTAGATAATCCATGGTCGAGGCGCCCGTACCCTGGCGATGATTTTGTGATTGAATTCGGTGTGGCAAAACTATTGAGTCAGGGAGACAAATTAACCATTGTCAGCTGGGGAGCAATGGTCGAACGCTGCGCAGAAGCGCTGCAAGCTTTCAGCGGGCAAATCGATCTGCTTGATTTAAGAACCCTCAAGCCCTGGGACAAAGAGGCAGTTTTAAATTCTGTCACTAAAACCGGTAAATGCCTGATAGTACATGAAGACAATAAAACATCAGGTTTTGGTGCAGAGATCGCCGCCTGCCTGAGCGATGAGCTATTTTTTGAGTTAGATGCACCTATCAGACGTCTGGCATCCCCGGACATTCCCAGCCCTCATAATATTCATTTGCTGCAGCGAGCGCTTCCGAGTGTCGCAACGATTACCGCGCAAATCACAGAATTGATTGCCCTTTGACCTATCAGCAGCCGACTTGCAAACAACTGCACATGCCAATCCCAAGTCGCTATATTTTCTACAGGTAACAGCTATGCAAAATACCATAAACATTGTTCTTCAAGCAGAGCAGCTCGAGGGCACAGAAGCGACAGTCTCAAACTGGCTGGTACAGCCAGGTGAGCAAGTGGTTAAAGACAGCCCGATCGTAGAGCTAGAGACAGATAAAGTCGCCATTGAAGTAACCGCAATTGCCAGCGGCACTCTGACAAAAATCTTAGCTGGCATTGGCGATAAAGTTGTCGCCGGTGACATTCTGGCGATGATGCACAATTGCAGTGATGGCTCCGCTAATGAGCAGCCAGAAGGGCTAAATACTGAAACAGGTATTGCAATTGAAACTGAGCCATCAACAGTAACAGCTACCGCAAATAGTGGTCTTTATGCCGTTAGTAATGACAGATCAAAACGTCACTTATTGGGCCCAGCGGTAAAAAAGCTACTGTCTGCGCACAATATTAACGCCCTGGATATCACAGCGACCGGTAGCGATGGCAGAATCAGTAAACGAGATGTGCAGCTACACATTGGCAACCTGGCAAAAAGCGCTGCTGCTGTACCGAAAATAAGCACTAGCACTAATAGTCAGTCAACTTTTGTTCCCCACACGCCAATGCGCACTAGCATAGCCAGCAATATGGTCAACAGCTTATTAAAGACCTCACCTCATGTCACCAGCGTCTTTGAGATGGATATGAGCGCCATCATTGCCCATCGGGCTGAACGCAAGATTGGCTATCTGGACGCCCAAGTCAAGCTAACTTTTACCGCTTACTTTCTCGCCGCCAGTGCCATCGCTATCAAGGCCGTACCCGAGATTAACAGCCAGTTTCACCCCGATGGACTGGAGATTTTCAGCCAGATAAATATTGGTGTCGGCACCGCGCTGGCGGACAGCGGCTTGGTTGTTCCGGTGGTGTCTGGGGTACAAGACAAAAGCTTGTTCCAGATCGCCGCTGATTTGACCGAGCAAACGGAGCGGGCCAGAACCCGGAAATTGACCGCAGAAGATATGCGTGGCGGTACTTTTACTATTTCCAACTATGGCGTTAGTGGCAGCTTACTGGCGACACCTATCATCATCAATCAACCGCAAGTTGCGATCTTAGGGGTCGGTAAAATGCAGAAGCGGGTAGTTGTAGAGAGCATCGACAATCTGGATTCTATGCTGATAAAACCTATGTGTTATGTGTCCTTGTCTATTGATCACCGAGCACTGGATGCCCATCAGACCAACAAATTCCTGAGTGCATTTGTCAACCAGATTGAAAACTGGGGAAAGCTATAGCTGAAGAATTAGGCTGTCACGAGCAGTGACAGCCTATTTTTTAGAGTGATCAGATACAAAATTAGCTCTGTATCTTAAAAACACTGCTATTTAGTGCCAAATATTTTATCCCCGGCATCGCCAAGACCTGGGATGATATAACCCTGCTCATTCAGATGACTGTCTACAGCGGCGGTAAACAAATCAACATCCGGGTGTGCCGCCTGTACTTTTTCAATACCTTCAGGAGCGGCGACTAGCACCAGCGCCCTGATACTCTTGCAGCCCGCTTTTTTCAACATATCTATGGTAGCAATCATAGAACCGCCAGTCGCCAACATAGGATCAACGATTAACGCCAGGCGCTCATCAATATCGTGGGCCAACTTTTCAAAATAGGGAACAGGCTCCAGTGTCTCTTCATCGCGGTACAAGCCTACCACCGAAATTTTGGCACTGGGAAGAAGCTCAAGCACTCCGTCCAGCATGCCCAGACCCGCTCTGAGAATAGGCACAGCTGTTATTTTTTTGCCTTTAATACGCTCGGCAGTAATCTCGCCACACCAACCTTCAAGCTGGTATTCCTCTAGCTCTAGATCTTTAGTCGCCTCGTAGGTAAGCAGGCAGCCTACCTCACCCGCCAGCTGTCTAAAGTCTCTGGTGCTGATAGTCGCTGATCGCATTAAACCTAACTTATGCTGGATCAGAGGGTGTTTTATTTCATGTACGCTCATGTTATTTCTCACTGTTTACAGGTCATCTCTGACAAAAAATTAGCCCTGGGACAATAGCTTTCTCAAATCTATAATCGCTGCATTGGCTCTGGTGATATATGAGGACATAACCAGGGAGTGGTTGGCGGCAAAACCAAACTCCGAACCATTGAGGATTAACGGGCTCCAAACAAACTCTTGGGTTGACTCCAACTCACGTATTATCTGCAGCAAGCTAATACGGGCATTTTTCTTTTCCAATACACCGGCAAAATCTTTATCTATCGCTCTCAACAATTGAATAAGCGCCCAGGCGGACCCCCTGGCTTCGTAAAAAACATCGTCTATTTTATTCCAGGAGGTTTTTACTTCTAAAACTTTGCTGGTAACAGTCGATTGAGTTGCCTGAGCATCTCCGGCCAAATCGGTATTAATACGTCGCTGCCCTACACTGGCACTTAAGTTCTGCGACAAACTGCCCAGTCGAGTGCTAATCTCCCCCAGCCAATTATTTAGGTTATCGGCGCGGGCGTAGAATTGCGCGTCCTGGATACTTGGATCGCTGAGCCTGCTACGGTAGCTACGCAGATAAACCAGAGCTTTCTGATATTCTGCTTCAGTGGAGGGAAAAAGCCAGCTGTTGTTGTTAAAATGCAATCGCGGTTCAGCATCAGCCAAATCTTTATCTTCCGTCGACTGGGATTGAGAGCGACTAAAATCTTTTCGCATCGCCCTGGCCATATCTCTGGCCTGCACTAACACCCCGAACTCCCAGCGAGGAATATTGTCCATCCAGATGCCCGGTAGAGTTTTGTCATTGCTGAGGTAACCACCTGGTTTCTCAAGCAATGTTTCAGTCACATGAATCAGCGCACTTACCGTGGCTACACCTGTCACCCGCTCTTTCCCTTGAGGTTGCACTTGCTCATACTGCGCTAAATGGGTCGACGCATAGCTCCAGTAAGCTGCCAGCCCGGTTGAAATTAGCAGGTACAAAAATAAGCTAGCAAACACCCCTTGCAGTAGCTTTCCCAGCTTTAAAACATTGACAAACTTGTCCCAACTTGTGAACCACAGTCGCTGTAAAAATTCCAAAATAATTCCCTTTTACTTCCATTTAACAACAGCTTAGCGAACCATACTCAGCCGCTGTTATTGCTGTTTGTATTGGCTTTAGTTAACTTTTCACTTTCCATCAGTTTAATCAAATCCAACACCCTCTTTTTATAGGCGAGCATAGACTTTCGATCCACACCTATCACCACCGGCACTTTGCTGCCCATTGCATTAATAGGCTTTTGATTAACATGGAATTCATAGTGTAGATGAGCCCCGGTAGATGCACCAGTATTACCACTGAGTGCAATTTTCTGGCCCCTTTTCACCCTCTGCCCCTTACGGACTAAGGATTTACTTAAATGCAGGTAGCGGGTTCGATATTTGTAACTATGCTGTATCTCAACATACAATCCTGCATATTTATGCCGCACCACGCGTTTCACCACGCCGTCACCAGGTGAGTATATCGAAGTGCCTTTAGGCGTCGCAAAATCAGTGCCATTATGCGGCCTGATCAAACCGGTAATCGGGTGCTTGCGGCGTGGATTAAATCTCGAAGACACTCTGTATCTGGCATTAACCACGTAGCGACTAAAGGCTCGTTCCAGCCCATCCCCGGCGCTGTCGAAATAGTTACCTTTAAAGGAAAAGGCAGAATACACTTGTTTGCGATTAAAGAAACGCACTCCTTCAACCTTAGTATTACCGGTGGCTATATCCCCTATATATTGGCTGGAGATTACCACCTGAAATTTATCGCCCGCTGCAGTATGCCGCGAAAAGTCCAGCTTGGATTTAAGCAACCGACCTATCACAGCCACATCGTTTGCAGGCAACCCCAGGGCTACAGCCGATTTGTAGAAACTGCTGCCACTTTTAATCACCCCATTAATTCTACGCTGCCTCCAGCTACCTTCTAATATAGTCTCCTGGTACTCAAAACCATCGCCGTTGCGTTGAAAGACAACTTGGTGCTCAATGCCTAGTACTTGCTCCATACGGGTCAGGACAATGTTTTTACTGTCGTAGCTGTCGTCGTTGCCGCGCAGCCAGAATCTATACTTATCTCCTTTGTTAATCACATCTAAAGACAAGACATTCTTATCTGCCTCTAATATCTTGCTCATAGTGTAAGACAAATTAAACAGCGAAAAAACGTCGCCTAAAGTATCACCTGCTTCGACGACCCACTCGTAATCGGGAATATTGGGCATTGAGACATGCTGTTCAACAGTTGCAATATATTCAGGATCCACAAGTTCTGGCAAGGCAATGTCAGTACTGGCCAATCGATAGCTAGTGGGAGCGAGCACCAGCAGCATACACACCAGGCTCAGCCCTACAATTAATTGCCGATGTAATTTTGGCAATTTGCTAAACAACTCAAATAGGCTGATTAATTTTTGTTTGATTGAATTCAACATCTATTTTTTATAATTCTCTAATCCGGTGCTGCTAAAAAACCCCTTTTCATAGCAGCGACAAGCTACAGCGAGGCTAATCGCTGACGCATTTCACTAATAGTTTGGCGATAGTCGCCAGTGTTGAAAATGGCGGAGCCTGCAACAAAGGTATCCGCCCCTGCCGCGGCGACTTCCGCAATGTTATCAACCGTCACGCCACCATCAACCTCGAGGCGAATATCTAGCCCTGAACGATCTAGCAAACTGCGCACTTGTGCCAACTTGGAAAGCGTTGAGGGAATAAACTTCTGACCGCCAAAGCCTGGATTAACTGACATCAGCAAGATCATGTCTAACTTATCCATCACGTGCTCAAGATAGTGCAGCGAAGTGCCAGGGTTAAACACTAAACCCGCTTTACAACCTCCCTCTTTTATCATTTGTAGCGAGCGATCAATGTGTTCCGAGGCCTCTGGGTGGAAAGTGATGTAGCTGGCGCCAGCGTCGATAAACTGGCTGATCATGCTATCTACCGGCTTTACCATTAGATGTACATCAATAGGTGCCGTCACCCCATATTTTCGCAGCGCACTACACACCATAGGCCCTATGGTGAGGTTTGGTACGTAGTGATTATCCATCACATCAAAGTGTACAATATCAGCCCCGGCTGCTAATACATTTTCTACTTCTTCACCTAATCGGGCAAAGTCAGCCGCTAAAATGGAGGGCGCGATTTTAAAATCTTTCATGCAATACACTCTGTTTTAATGATTCAAATAATTGCGCACATTGTATCTAAATGATTGTCGTATTAATATCTTTAGACTTTTAAATATTTAAGCGATAATAACTGGTTTATGAAAAAGATTATTTTACTTAGCTTACTCGGCTGCTTTAACTACAATTTCAGCTACGCCAGTAGCCATGCTGACGATGCTAAACCTGCAGATACTCAGGCGGCACAGGCAAACAGTGACGAAACACAAAGTGCTACGTCAGTAACCAGAGTACTACCTAAACCAAGGTCAGGCTTAGAGCGGGATTTGGCATTGCTAATGCAAAACTCACTCACCGAAGTGGTGCAGCTGTCTGCCTTAGATCAGCAATTTGATCTGTACTATTTAGAAGCAGACGCAAAAAAACCAGTGGGAAGCCTATTATTCTTCCCCGACGACCGCACTCATTCCAATTGGCCAGTGACCCTGGCCCCACTGCGAGCGGGCCTGCCCCGCTACAACTGGCAAACCGCCGTCATTACGCAACCAGTAGCCGAGCTGGCAGCTCCACCAGAGAGAACTCTCTATGCGCAAGCAACGGCGACTGAGGAAAAAACTGGCGATGATTCGACGACAGACGATAGCACCGCCCAGCCCGCTACAGAAGATAGCGCTGAACCCAGCTCTGCCACAGACGCTGGCAGTGATAAGAGCACTGAATACACACTGGCAGAGATAACCATGGCCAGAGCCACTGCTGCCAGTAAAATGCTCAAAGAAAAATCAGCGCTGTTAGTCCTGGTCGGAATCGGCCAGGGGGCGACGTGGGCGACGGCCTATGCCGCGGGCATTGATAAATCGGCAACAGCTAACATTCGATTACTGCTCATTAATCCGCAGCAATCTGCAGACATCAGTGCACCTAATTTAATCGAGCTTATCGGGGATCTGAAACTGGATACTTTTGATATTTATTCGCTGCCACAAAACAGTTCAGGCATCCCCTCGCATTTGGCTCGCAAGCGCGCAGCCAATAGAGCAGACATGGATCAGTATTTGCAAATAACAGCCCCCAGCAGTGCCTGGAGCCAGGCCGGAAACAACTGGTTATTTAGAAAAGTACAGGGCTTATTAAAAAATCAGGTGCTAAAACCGCTGCAGCAAAAAGCCGCAGAACAAGCCGCTCAACCTAAACCGGCCAAAAAGAGAAACCTGAGACCGGGAAGCAATACAAATAACTCATAATCTGCGCAATTTGTATTATCCCTCAAGCACAGAATAGCCAGTAATTATTTTCGCGATTTTTTAGATTACTGGCTTATTCACCCTTTGAGCATGACTATTTCCTTGAGGTTTTTACTATGTCGTAAGCCGCCTGAATTTCCTGGGTTTTTTCTTTGGCCAGTTGCATCATTTCCTCGGGCAGGCCTTTCGCCACTAATTTGTCTGGATGGTGCTGGCTCATCAGCCGGCGATAGGCTTTTTTCAGTACCGCATCACTGACATCCATTGCCACCCCTAATACCTTATAGGCCTCGGCAATCAAGGAAGGCGAGCTAGACGCCCCGGCACTATGAAACGACTGCTGTGCTTGCATTCTAGCCAGTAGCTGATTCATTTCCTGTTGTGACATTTTCAAAAAAGAACAAACTTCTTGAATAACTTCCAGCTCTTTTGGAGATATTTCCCCGTCAGCCATCGCCGCTTGCAGCTGAATTTCCAGGAACATTATTTTAACAGCACTGCGCCTTTGGATAAGCAAACTTAGCGGACGCAGTACTTTGGACAAGTCGTAATCAGCTTCTTTCCCTTCGCTGAAATAGCCCATTGCCTCACGTTTTTTTTCCTCGTTGAGACGCATCCTGGTCATCACATCTCTGGCAAATTGAATCTCGTGTTCTGTTACTCTGCCATCAGCTTTAGCTACCTTGCCCATGACTATAAAAGTAGCTTTAAAAAACAATAATTGCGGAGACCCTTCTGCAAATAACTTTTTGTGCAACCACCGCAAGATAAAATAACCTATCCCGGCGCCAAATATTGCACCCCAAAGCCCTCCGCTCCACACTCCTATGAATGCCCCAATTATTAATCCGCTTTTGAATTTGCCTATGTTTTTTACTATCTGCTGATTCATAACTTCCACTTTAATTAAACAAAATCCCGATCAAAGAACGCTACATATCTACTTTGTCTGAACCCTATACGGTTTGTACTGCCATGCAAAGCATCTCATTACTGCGGTAAAGCTAATTGCCACTGTTCTGCCAGCTGCAACCGCTCCAGAGTACCTACATCGAACCAACTACCTTGATAGCTCTCACCAGTGACTGCTCCCTGATCAATGTATTTTCGAAATAAATCACCCAGACTAAATTTTCCGGCGCTGCTAGAGGCAAACAATTGTGGAGATAAAATACTAATTCCAGAAAAGGTCCGACTAAATTTATGCCAGTCACTGCAGCTTAATTTCAACCTCCCATCGATCAGAGCGAAATCTCCATCCGGATGCTGTACAGGGTTGTCTACCATATACAAATGCGCCAAACTATCAATCTTTGCAGGGATATTTGCGTAATCAAAATCCGTCATCACATCTGCATTGATGACTAAAAATGGTTCATTGTTGTCAGTCAGAACAGATAGCGCTGCCAGCACACCACCGCCAGTTTCCAGCGCCTGTTGTTCACGCAACAGCGTTATCTGCAGATTACCTGGATATTGTTCTTGGATATAACGTTCAATTTTCTCCGCCAGCCAGCAGACATTAATCACCACATCAGAAAAACCAGCCCGCTCTAAGGCCTCTAAGTGATATTGCAGCATAGGCTTTCCCGCGACTTTTATTAAAGGCTTAGGGGTATTGGCGGTTAATTGCTGTAATCGAGTACCGCGACCTGCGGCAAGTATCATGGCTTTCATCTCTCATACCATGGCTGGAGTTGCAGCGCCGGCTGAATATCGTCTGTCAACCACTGATGAAATTCAGAAAACTCCGGGTATTTAGCGGCAATTTTTAGTACATAGGCAAAGACTCTGGGCAGGTCGTGCAAATAACTACTTTTGCCCTCTTCTACGCCAAGCCTGACAAACAAACCTAATACTTTCAAGTGCCTCTGCATGCCGATCAAATCAAACCATCTTACAAACTGTTGTCTTTCAAGGTGCAACGGCGCAATAGCTGTATCTGCTAATTGCTGTAAATAAACATCTATCAAATTCTCTATCTGCTGATCCGATAGCTGCAAATAACAATCGCGCAACAGTGAGGCCAAATCGTACGCCAGCGGGCCTTTTACCGCATCCTGAAAATCGATAACAGCAATTTTCCCTTCCAGCAACAGTAAATTGCGACTGTGGTAGTCTCGATGCATGGTGACTTGCGGTTGCTGCAGTGAATTTTCTACTAATACTGAATACACTTGGGCTAAACAATCCGGGCTAATTTGTTGCAGTTGATACTGAACCAGCCAAGTATCAAACAGCTTCATTTCACGCAGCAAAAACTCCCGGTCAAACAGGGGTAACTCATCACTAGCGACTTGTTGAATCTTTAGTAGCTCATCGATGGCCTGAGCGTATAATTTTTCATCAACGCTCCGGTGCAACAGATCATACAAGTGGGTAGTGCCCAAATCTTCTATTAACATAAAACCTTTATCGCTATCCACCGCAAATATCTGCGGCACATTCACGGCAGCGCTGCGCCACTCACCGGCCCTGCTAACAAAGATATTGTTATCTATGCGCGCTGTCGGACTGGCCACGACTATCCTGCTGGATATAGCATCTTGCAGTCGGTAATAACATCGACAACTTGCATCCCCCTGCAGTGGATGCAGCCTCCACGGGCCCTCTATGCTAATTTTTCGATTAGTTATTAATATCTCTAACCATTGTTTTATCTCAGAAACTTGCTGCATCTTCTATTGTTTTCCACAAATACTGTAATTCATAACCCATATGCTCTATTATTCCGGATGCTTATTTATTATGCCCGACTAACTAAAATAATTTGGTCATATTTACTACAACTCGCTGCTAAAGATGTACTTGATTAATGATTGATCACCAGTATCTCCCATTATTTCAGTACATTAACAATTGTTCAATTCATCGAGTAAGATATCTTTCACTCTAATTTGGCTGGATTCCACAAGATGTACTTAAAGAAACATGCTCCTCAACAGCTCAAATTAGCGATTATCGCTGCCACCTTAGCGAGCATTCACACCAGCGCTAACGCCGAATCAAGTTGGCAGTGCCGACAAATAAAAGGCCAATGGGATTGTAGTGCCGCGAATATTAATATCAATAGTTCCAATGCTATATCGTCAGAGTTGTTTCCTGAATCACTGCCAGCAACCATTAATGATCACTCTGCAGTAACTTTCAAAAAGAAAGCGACTATCGAACCACCCTCTTTACAGCCAAGTGACATAACAGAGCCAACACTGCCAGAGCAGAGTCCGGCTCCAGCCAAATCAACAAATGCCCTCAACAGACAAAGCATTGCAACCTCAGCTACAGAACCAACAAGAGAATCAGGCACCCCCAACATCTCTGCTGCTGCAACGTCGCAACCTCAGCCGACAATAGCATCATCTGCATTGCAAGAGGCGAATGTTTCTGCACAGGATACTGAAGTAGCTGAAAAATCAGCCTCTCAGACCCTGCAGCTCTCTGGCGATGACAATCCAGTGATAGAACAGACCAGCCTGGATTTTAAAAATTTAGATTGGTATCCCTACACGACAGACACAGGCAATCAAGGAGCTTGTAGAGGTCGCTATATCTCACCAAAGATTGGTGACCCCGATACTAAAACGCCCACAAATTCACAACAAGTGTTTATCAGTGCCGATGAATCCGCCACTGTACTAGGGCAAACCTCGACCTTAAAAGGTAATGTCGACATACTTCAAGGGGACCGGCTGTTACACAGCCCGATGGCCACAATCGATCAGGAAACCGGCGAATTTTCCCTTGAAGATGGAGTTACCTATCGCAAGACCGGTCTGTTAGTTACCGGGTCGAGGGCAGAAGGAAACATCAACGGCGAAGAAACCCGCCTTTATGATGCTAAATATGTCGTTCACGATAAAAACATTCGCGGTAATGCCAGTGTGATTACTCATAAAGCTAATAATACATCGGATATCTTAGAGATAGAACAAGGCAGTTATACCTTGTGCCCACCTGGAGAGGAGAGTTGGA
Source organism: Oceanospirillaceae bacterium (assembly GCA_013215505.1). GTDB lineage: Bacteria > Pseudomonadota > Gammaproteobacteria > Pseudomonadales > Balneatricaceae > Rs1. The sequence continues at coordinate 52,901 of JABSQZ010000025.1, read as the reverse complement.
AAGTCACTGCTGACAACATCAATCTGGATGTAGAAAAAGGCTTTGGTCGTGCCGAGAACGCCAAGCTGGTGTTGTTTGGTCAGCCGGTAATATACTTTCCAGTGTTTTATTTCCCGCTAGATGATCGACGCAAGAGCGGCTTCCTCTACCCCAGTTTCAAGTTTACCGACAGCGACAGCCAGGTCACTATCCCCTATTACTTCAATATTGCCCCTCATATGGATGACACTTTAACGGCAAAACTGACTGGCAATGAAACCTTACTATTGGAAAATGAGTTTCGATATCTGGACAAGTACAGCCTCAACAGAATCAGTATGGGTTCAGTCGCCAGCAAAAACTCAACTAAAGGCCAACGCTGGTTACTGGGCCTCAACCACCAAGGACAATATGGCCAGTTCAACACCCATATTGACTACACCGCGGTCAGCGACAACGAATATTTTGCAGATTTCGGTTCAGACTTAGATGTCGATGATGACGAGAACAATCAACTCAATCAAAGTGCAAAAATAAACTACCAGGCCGATACCTGGCAGAGCTCTGTCTTGGTCCAGAGATACCAGACGATCGACGACAGCACCAAACCTTACCAGCGCTTACCTGAAATCAGATTTAGCGGCTCACCTGCAGCCCCCTATGAACACATCAGCTTTAATCACAGAACGGTATTAACCCGCTTCGACAGGGATCTTGACGGCTTAACCGGCACAGATCGTCTTACGGGTGACCGACTGATATTCAACCCCAGCATTTCCGGCGAAGTAATAAAAACCTGGGGTTATATAAAACCTAAACTAAAGCTGTGGCACGCCAGATATAATTTAAATAATCAGGTAAGCAATGCCAGCAGCAACCCCAAGGCAACTGTGCCTATTTTAGAGATAGATTCCGGGTTGATTTTTGACCGTGACTTCAGCTTCCAGGACAAAGGCTACACTCAGACCTTAGAGCCTCGTTTGTACGCATTATATGTGCCTTATGTGGATCAAAAATCACTGCCAGATTTTGATACTTCGGAACTCACTTTCACTTACAACTCTCTATTTCGGGATAACAGATTCAGTGGTGACGATAGATTTGGCGACTCTAAAAGAATTTCACTGGGTTTAACCTCCAGAGTAATTTCCGATGAGGGGCGAGAAATTGTCTCTGCCAGTGTCGGTCACGCTATTTATCTGGCCGATCGAAAAGTGCGCATTGATCCCAATGCCGACCCTATTAAAGATGACACATCCGACTTTGCCACTTCAGTCATATGGCGACCAAACTCCCGAGTCAGAGCACTATTTGATGCCGCATTTGATGCCGACACCCTGGACAATTCGGAAATGACCTTAGATTTAAAATATGAGGCCGATCCAAATCATGTGATCGGGATCAGACACAGATTCACCAGAGATACAAGAAAGCAGAGCACCTTGTCTATGCTCTGGCCGATTGCCAACAACTGGTCTGGTTTAGGACTGATGCAGTATGATTGGAGAACCAACACTGCTGTTGATGCCGCGTTGGGATTAGAGTTTGAGAGCTGCTGCTGGAAAACCCGCATAGTGTATAGAGATGAATTTAAAGAACCTAACAGAGATAAGACAATAGCAGTTCAATTTATTCTCAAAGGCCTGGGCGGTGTTGGTAAAAGCACCAACAAAGAGCTTAGGGATAAAATAAAAGGTTATCAAAAACGTGAGTACTACAATGCTGTCAATTAGCCCATTAAAAAAACTTATTAATTTCACATTCATTACTAGCTTGCTGCTGCTATCCCAGGCAGTGGTAGCCAGTTCTCTGGATCGGATCATTGCCGTGGTTAATGACGACGTCATCCTTGCCTCAGACTTTACCGACAGCCTGAGTAGGGCCAGCAGTCAAATCCGACAGCAGGGAGCAAAACTTCCCTCGCAGCAAGTATTACAGTCTCAGGTAATGGAGCAGATGATCTTGCGCAGTATCATGCTGCAAATGGCCGCTGAACAGGGAATCAAAGTCACAGACAGACAACTTAACGCCACTATCAGCCAAATCGCACAAAATAACGGCATGAGTTTAGCCAAATTCAGAGAGGCTCTGATCGCCCAGGGACAAGACTATATTGTAACCAGGGAAAAAATTAAAGAAGATATTCTGATCAGACAGCTGCAAGAAAGTAATGTTAATCAGCGGATTCAAATATCTAATCGTGAAGTAAAAAACTTCTTAAGCTCTAGAGCGGGCGAGAGCAATGCCGAAGTTTTACTCAGTGATATATTAATCACTATCCCGAGCCCGATGACACCCAGCAACATCAAGACAGCCAAGACAAAGGCGGATGCTATTTACCAGAAGTTAGTCAATGGCGCCAAATTTGCCAACATTGCCATCAGTAGCTCCAGCGCTGCCAACGCCTTAAATGGCGGCGATATGGGCTGGCGAAAAATCGCCGAACTTCCCAGTTCGCTAGTGAGCGCAATCTCCGGTTTGAAAGTTGATCAGTTTAGTCAGGCAACCCGCACCCCCAGCGGCTTTCATATTTTATTACTGCGTGACAGCCGTAATGCAAATGCCACATTAAACATTCAAAAAACCAAAGTCAGGCATATTTTAATCTCCCCCAGCGAAATCATTTCAGCGGCCCAAGCCAAGCGTACAGCCGCACAGCTTTACCAGAGACTACTAAAACACAGTGATCACTTTGCAGCACTTGCCGAAGAGTTTAGCAACGATCCTGGTAGCAGTTCTCAGGGAGGCGACTTAGGCTGGACTGAAAACGGACAAATGGTCCCTGAATTTGAACAGGTTATGAATAGCAACAAAGTCGGTCAGATCAGCCTGCCTTTTGAAAGCAGATTCGGTTGGCACATACTCGAAGTCCTAGAGAGAAAGACTGTAGATGTCAGTAATTTAGCCAAGGAGAACCAGGCCCGTAACATCATAGGCAAACGCAAATTTGCCGAGGAGAAGGATAACTGGCTGCGGGAAATTCGCGCCAATGCCTACGTAGAGTTCAAGTAGCCAAAGACTAATTTAAATTCACACCATCTACTTTTAGTTAACACACTTGTTGTAATCTCAGTAGTAAAAAAGCAACCTTCAAGGTTGCTTTTTTACTACTCTAAAACTGACACTAGCCGCACCATTCAAAGCAATTAATCATCCGCGAGCACTTATCTGCATTTTAGATACAAATAAGTCCGGACACTTCTCTACAAGCTATCCAGAGCAATCACGCCAACACATTGCAACTTTACATGCCCCGATCAACACACTGCACTCCGGTGTCATTGCATACCTATATCTAAACGCTTAGCAGATAACCCGTTTATTATCCGCAGCGAGTACTTACCAGACTTGTTGACATGTTCCCTAGTACAGGAGTGACCGAGCGTATATAATCCCCCTTTGAAAAATGTATTTTGAGTTTGCAGATGTCTAAGATTAAACGTATAGCCATTACCAGTGGCGAGCCTGCCGGGATAGGACCAGAGCTCATTGTCAAAATAGCTCAGCATCACTACACCGACCAATTGGTAGTGATCGGCGACCCTGTGCTACTACAACAAGCCGCGCAAGCATTAAATTTACCTTTAAAAATTAACGCCTTCGCTGCAGGTCATTTTAGCAGCAGTAAAAGCGGTGAAATTTATCTTCAACCCGTCGAGCTGAACAGTCCAGTAACGGCGGGAACATTAGATGTAAACAATGCTGCCTATGTAATCGAAACACTAAGAATAGCTTGTTCTGGTTGTCTTGAGGGCCTGTTCCAGGCGATGGTCACCCCCCCTGTGCACAAAGGTATCATCAATCAGGCCGGCATTGCTTTTAGCGGCCATACTGAATTTTTACAGCAACAATGTAAGGTGCCGGAAGTGGTGATGATGCTGGCCACCGAAACACTCAGAGTGGCTTTAGTGACCACCCATTTACCGCTCAATCAAGTTAGTGCAGCAATCACTAAAGACAAACTAAGGAAAATTATTACTATTTTACAAGCCGATTTAACCTCAGTATTCGGCATCGACAAACCGAGAATACTGGTCTGCGGTCTGAACCCCCACGCCGGGGAAAATGGACACATGGGCATGGAAGAAATTGATACAATTACTCCGGTTTTAGAGGAGCTTAAAGCGACCGGCTTAGATTTAATAGGCCCTCTACCCGCCGACACTTTATTCACCGATAAGTACTTAGCCAGTTGTGATGCAGTGTTGGCAATGTATCACGATCAAGGGCTACCGGTACTGAAATTCAGCGGCTTTGGCAAAGCCGTAAATATCACTTTAGGTTTACCCATTATCCGAACTTCTGTTGATCACGGCACTGCCCTGGACATCGCTGGCAGCGGTCAGGCGGATTGCGGTAGCTTAGAAGTCGCTCTAAAATATGCAGCAACACTGGCAAATAATCGCCAACTTTAATATAAGGTCTATCTACACATGAGCAAAAACCTTGGACACAAAGCACGTAAACGCTTTGGTCAGAACTTTTTACAAGATCAGGGCGTTATTCGCCGAATCATCAGAGGCGTCTGCCCCCGACCCAGTGACCACATGGTAGAGATTGGACCCGGGCTAGGCGCATTAACCGAAGAAATTCTCGATGAAGCGGGCGCTCTAGACGCCATTGAACTGGATCGCGATCTGCTGCCCATTTTACGGGCTAAGTTTTTTAGCTACGGGGATAATTTTCGAATTCACGAAGCAGATGCGATGAAATTTGACTTCAGCTCACTGCAACACAATGATCAGCCTTTGAGAATTGTCGGTAACTTACCGTACAACATATCAACACAATTAATTTTCCACCTCTTGCAACACACTACTTGTGTTCAAGACATGCATTTTATGTTGCAAAAAGAAGTCGTTGATCGCCTGGCATCCAAACCCGGCGCCAAGCTATATGGTCGCCTGGGCATAATGGCGCAATATTACTGTGAAGTAGAGCCTCTGTTTATAGTGCCCCCAGAAGCATTTGACCCTGTTCCAAAAGTTGAGTCTGCTATTGTCAGATTGACGCCTTATAAACAGAAACCGCATGTCGCCAGCTGCTTAAGTACTCTGGAAAACGTAGTAAAAACTTCTTTTAGCATGCGCCGTAAAACATTGCGTAATAATTTGAAAAAGATGATTGATGCAGAGCAACTTGAAGCACTGGGTATCAACCCAACGCGGCGACCTGAAACCTTGTCGTTGCCAGAGTTTATTTGCATTGCTGATTTTTTAGCTTCCTCTCACCAGACAAACACAGATACCTAAGATGACTGATAAAGACCAGCAGACCTCGACGAGCGAAATAGCTGAACAAGTGAAAATTACAGTGGAGTCAAAATTTGAAGCCGCTCAATCCGATACTGATGCCAAGCGCTTTGTTTTTTCATACACAGTCACTATAAAAAACACTGCCGAAATAAGCGTTCAACTGTTGTCACGCCGCTGGGTTGTGACCGACGGTAATGAAAAACAACAACAGATTGAGGGTGATGGTGTGATAGGTGTTCAACCTATGATAAAAGCGCACAGCAGTTATCAGTACAGCTCTGGAGCGGTGATAGAAACCAACATAGGCAGTATGTTTGGTCACTACAACATGATTACCGAAAATGGCGAGAACTTCAAAGCAGAAATAAGCGCCTTCACTTTGGCTATCCCCAACGCATTGCATTAAGTTAAGTAGCAAAGGGCTAATTAGTGGTCAAAGGTAACAATATAATATTCTACAGGTAATGTGTTTTGGCTACATACGCTATCGGTGATTTACAAGGGTGTTTTGCAGAGCTGCAAGCGCTATTGATAAAAATTGAGTTTAGCAGCAACGATAAATTGTGGTTTGTCGGCGATCTGGTTAACCGCGGCCCCGACTCTTTAAAAACTTTGCGCTTTATCAAAAACTTAGGCACAGCTGCGCAAGTGGTGCTGGGCAACCATGATTTACATTTACTGGCCGTATATTTTGGCAACGCCAGATTAAAAAAATCCGACACGCTAGCAGAGACTTTAGCAGCCACTGATTGCCATGACCTTATGTTGTGGCTAAAAGCACAACCGCTGCTGCATTATGACCGCCAATTGCACACAGTAATGACCCACGCTGGGATTCCCGCGTCCTGGAGCATAGGACAAGCTCAAAACAGAGCCAGAGAAGTCGAAAAAATACTGCAAGGCGATAGTTACCCAGAATATTTCCAGCAGATGTACGGCAACCTTCCCGATCAGTGGAGTGATTCGCTGCAGGGCCTGGATCGCTTGCGCTGTATTACTAACTACCTGACCAGAATGCGCTTTTGCAGCGCAACTGAGCGTTTAGAGCTGAGCTACAAAGGAGAGATAGGCAATCACCCCAATGGATTTCAACCCTGGTTTGAAATGCACAGCCCTAATCAGAACTCCCCACTTATCCTGTTCGGTCACTGGGCTGCTATAATGGGCCAAACCAATCAAAGTAAAATCATAGCTTTGGACACCGGATGCGTCTGGGGAGAACACTTAACCGCTTTGCGCTTAGATGATCTTAGTCTGCATAAGGTGGCTAGTTTATCTCAATCCAGCACCCCTAAAACATAATTAAATCTCTGTTCAGATCAGCAAAAAGGTATATAAATGTCAGAATATCAATGTATTAATTGCCAGCAGGCGCAACAGTTAATATCCCAAAATGCCACTTTATTCGACATTCGAGATACCGGCAGTTTCATCAATGGCCATCCCAGCCAGGCCAAAAACCTCAACAACGACAATATGCAGCAATTACTGGCTGGGGTTAAAAAAGACCATCCCTTGTTAGTGCTCTGCTACCACGGTAATAGCAGTAAAAGTGCGGCACAGTATATTAGCTCGCTCGGATTCACTACTGTGGCCAGTATCGATGGTGGCTTTGAAGCCTGGCAGAGTGAATTTCCCGAAGATATAGATTCCGGGGAATGAAAACCTACCTGGTCGGCGGTGCTGTTAGAGACAAGTTACTTAAATACCCAGTCAATGACAGAGACTGGGTTATCGTCGGTGCAGATATTGAGCAGCTACTAGCGCGTGGGTACACCCCTGTAGGAGCGGACTTTCCGGTCTTTTTACACCCGCAAACTAAAGAAGAGCATGCCCTTGCTCGCACAGAGCGCAAAAGCGGAAAAGGCTACAAAGGGTTTTCATTCTATGCCGCTGCCGACGTCACTTTGGAGCAAGATCTGTCCCGCAGAGACCTGACCATTAATGCCATGGCAGAGGACAGCAAAGGTAATATTATCGATCCCTATCATGGACAACGTGACTTAGAAGATAAAGTATTACGCCATGTCTCCCCGGCATTTAGCGAAGATCCACTGCGGGTCTTAAGAGTCGCCCGCTTTGCCGCCCGCTATGCACACCTCGGCTTTAGCATTGCCCCGCAAACGCTGACTTTGATGCAGCAAATCAGCGCTTCTGGTGAATTAGCGCACTTAACTAAAGAGCGTGTCTGGCAGGAACTGGAACGGGCGCTGATGGAAAAATCTGTATTAGTATTTTTTCAAGTGCTATCAGCCGTTAATGCACTGCCAATACTGTTCCCGACACTCTCCCAGTTACTGAACAACCTGCAGCAACTTTCGCTGCATCAGGACAGCGATATTGCGCAGCGATTAGCAACGTTGGACAGTGCCGAAAAACGTATTGCCTGGCTGTTCTATGTCAGCCAAATACACAGTAAAAACTCAGCCGATAACACTCTTGCACTGGATTTTGCAGTACAACTTCGCTGCCCCAATCAAACTAAAAACTTAATCCAGCACGCCAGCCAGGCCTTTCCAATACTCTGCCATTGGCAGACATCGACGGCCAGTGACAAGCTCAGTCTAATCCGAACTGCAGATTTGTTGCGTAACAAGCTACGCTTGGCACCCTTACTTGAAGTAGTCACTGCATTAGACAGCGGCACCCGCTTCGAACACAATGACTACTTGCAACAGTTCACTGCACTGATTGATAATTTAAGAAACATTGACCATCAAAGTTTGATTAGCAAAGGCTTTAGCGGGGCCAAACTCGGGGTCGAAATCAAAAGACTGCAACTCTCCCTCTGTGACACACAGTCATAACTTTAGCTGGCAGCTCGGGATGTAATAACTTGCCAAAACAATACTGGAACGACTAACGCTGCCTATACAGTCACCAGCACTAGCGTTGAACAACAAAGCGCATAGACACTTTTTCTAGAGGGTGTTGCGCCTGATCAAAGGCATTCCATAGAGCGGCATAACTCTGACCACTATTTTTATCCAATTTATCTGCTGCTATTTCAGACAGAGGCGCCAAAATAAAACTTTGCACCAGTATATCCGGACTGGGAATTTCCCTATCACCTACTCTGCCCTGGAAATCACCGTAGAGAATCAAGTCCAAGTCGATACTCACTTGACCCCGCGAATCCTCCCTGAGTCTGAATTGCATATCTTCCACAGCTTTCAGCTCTAATATTAACGCCGCGGCGCTCAAGTTTGTGGTAAATGATACCGCCAAATTTAAATAGGGCAGTGCCTGTTGATTCAGGGCTTGATTCTGATAGGTAGTAGATATCAGTAATTCGCCAAACAAGGCCTGTAGCTGGTGTATTGCTGTAACAATATTAGCTTCAGCTTGAAAATTACTGGCAATGGCCAGATATACTCTTACCACTTATCTCTCCGTGAGAACTCTTCCATAGAGCTCTTTACAAACTAATAGCTACCATGATCGCGAGCAGTATTTCACGCTGTAACTACTACAGCGCTGCAACTTGTTTAGGCACTGTAATTGGCTATCTTGGGACGTTCCCCGCGCTCAATCAACACCCCCACATCTGCGGCAGCGGCAATAGCAGCAGGCTTTCCTACCCTTAAGCGCACCCAGGGCAAATCAAATTCACTGCGTAATAACTGGGCGATTTCTTCAGCCATCGTCTCGACCAACAAAAACTCACTCGATGAGATAAAGTCGACCAATCGATCACTGACTGTTTTATAACTGACTGTGCTGTCAATATCTTCAGCAGCTGCCGCCTGGCGAATATCCACCGCCATATCCACATCCAAACAAACCGTTTGCTTTATCTGCCGCTCCCAATCAAAAATCCCGATAACAGTGTCTATTTTTAACTGACGTATATATACAATATCCATAATTAATGCCCAAGAACAGTGGTTAAGAAAGCGATTAGCTATTTACTAGCTGATGACGTTATAAAGGTTTGAGTTCACTCATTGGCCAGCGCGGCCTAGCCATGATCGTTAAATCACTGCTCTGCCCAGCCATCAATCTCTGAGCACCGGCAAAGGCAATCATGGCCCCATTATCGGTGCAAAACTCCGCTCTGGCGTAAAACAGTACCGCTCTTTGAGTCGCGACCATCTGCTGCAGTTTTTCTCGCAGCCGGCTATTGGCGCTGACGCCCCCGGCAATTATTAACTGCTTGAACTGAGTGTGCTGCAGAGCCCTTTTACATTTTATAGCCAAGGTATCAACGACCGCCTCCTCAAAGGCCGCCGCTATATCTGCTTGAGTCTGAGCATCTAAGCTATCTGCAGTTTTAAATTTATTGACGGTGTTTAAAGTAAAGGTCTTAAGCCCTGAAAAACTCATGTCCATCCCCGGCCGATCAACCATAGGTCTGGGAAATTTGAAGCGGGTTCTATCTCCGCGCTCAGCTAATTTGGCTATCAAGGGTCCACCTGGGTAGTCTAACCCCAACATCTTGGCGGCCTTATCAAAAGCTTCGCCCGCTGCATCATCCAAGGATTCACCCAACAATTCATATTCACCAATTCCTTTTACTTCAACTAGCTGAGTGTGTCCACCACTAACCAGCAGTGCTACGAAAGGGAATACGGGAGGGTTCTGCTCCAACATAGGCGCTAACAAATGCCCTTCCATATGATGCACAGCAATTGCCGGTATTCCCCAGGTGAGCGCTATAGCACGGGCTGTCGAAGCACCTACCATTAAGGCACCGATAAGCCCCGGACCAGCAGTATAGGCAATCCCCTCTATCTGCTCAGTCGAGGTATTAGCCTCTGCTAATACCTGACGAATTAAAGGGATTAATCTTTTGATATGATCGCGGGAGGCTAGCTCAGGGACCACGCCCCCATATTCTGCATGCATTGCCACTTGAGAGTACAAGGTATCCCCTAACAACCCCAGTTCAGTGTCATAAATTGCCACCCCTGTCTCATCACAAGAAGTTTCAATACCTAGTACCCGCATATTTATATCCCAAAACCTGACAAACGAAAAATTAGTGGCACATTATCCCCTAATTTCTCTGTATATTCACCATTAGTCGACACTAATCAGTTGCTAGCCCGGAATTATCTTACAGCGACTTAAAGCCTGTAGATTTACCTGGCGCAAAGGTTTAGCCAAGGTTAAATGTAGAAACATGACCACTGACAAGCTAGATTGCATGATCAATGTAAAATATATGCTCAATTATCCCCTAGACTTTTGACATACTCGACAGCTAGCTGTAAAATTTGGCCTCAATCTTTTTGTCGTGCTGCTTTTTTAGTCAGCGAAGCCATGCTTCAGACGGGGATTGGATTTCATTAATCATAATTTGGGTCAGAAAAATATGCCTGCAGTAAGAGTAAAAGACAACGAGCCGTTTGACGTTGCACTTCGTCGTTTCAAGCGTTCATGTGAAAAAGCTGGTGTTCTAGCTGAAGTTCGTCGTCGTGAATTCTACGAAAAGCCAACTTCAGTACGTAAGCGTCAAGCTGCTGCTGCCGTTAAGCGCCACGCGAAGAAAGTATCTCGCGAAATTTCTCGTAGAGTACGTTTGTACTAATAATTGCTTTTTTGGCTGGTAATGTAGTTTCTAACAACATTAGCTGCACTAAAGATATTAGCTCAAACAATAGTTAAAAAGCCTTGCAACTAGGTCTGTCGACTTAGCGTATAAGGCAGCGTAGTGTCATAAATTTACCATTGTAATACCGGCGATAGGTCAGGATGATGTCTCAACTACAGCAGCAGATAAAAGCTGATATGAAAAAAGCCATGCGGGCTAAAAACAAACCGCTACTGGCAACTATTCGTATGATGAGGTCAGAAATCAAGCGCATCGAAATAGATGAGCGTATAGAGCTGGATGACACGAGAGTGATAGCCGTTTTAGACAAAATGTCGAAGCAGCGCAAAGATTCACTGGCGCAATTTATAGAAGCGAACCGCAATGATCTGGCGGACATAGAGCAGCAAGAACTGGAGGTGATTTTAAACTACTTGCCGCAACCGCTTAATGATGATGAGATTCAAATGATAGTTGAGAATAGCATTACCCAATGCAATGCCCAGAGCATGGCAGACATGGGTAAATTGATGGCTATTCTTAAGCCCCAATTGCAAGGCCGTGCAGACATGGGATTGGTTTCTAAGTTGGTAAAACAAAAACTCAGCCGCTAAAGCAGTGTTTCATTTCAGCTAATTTAGCTTTACGATAGAGTTCTACCTGCAACCTGATCCATCACTCAAGCACTTGAGATATTTTATATGTCCGGCAGAATCCCGCAATCTTTTATCGATGATTTACTCGCCAGAACCGACATTGTCGATATCATAGAGGCTCGGGTAACGCTAAAAAAAGCCGGTAAGAACTATAGCGGTTTATGTCCTTTCCATCAGGAAAAATCCCCCTCATTCTCCGTAAGCCCCGATAAACAGTTCTACTATTGTTTTGGCTGTGGCGCAGGCGGAAATGCCATCAGCTTTATCACCGAATATGAGAACCTGCCCTTTCCGCAAGCTGTTGAAGATCTCGCCAAGCGCGCCGGTATAGAAATCCCCAAGGACAACAGCCAGCAGCGCCACAATGAACATTTATATCAAGCTCAGTTTAAGATCTTAGATTTGGCAGCAGTATTCTACCAATCCCAGCTGAAGAATAATGCCGCCCGACAAACTGCTATTGATTATCTTAAAGGCAGGGGATTAGACGGAAAAATTGCCAAACAATTCGGCATCGGATTTGCTCCTCCCGGCTGGGACAACTTGATAAAGAGCATTGGCTTAACAGACACTGACCAGGCACACTTAGAGCTTAGCGGCATGCTCATACGCCACGAGCAAAAAGACAGCTTATACGATCGCTTCAGAGATCGAATAATGTTCCCAATCAGAGATATGCGCGGACGGGTAATCGCTTTCGGTGGACGCATTTTAGGGGATGGCAAGCCAAAATACCTGAACTCTCCTGAAACAGACACTTTTCACAAGGGCCGCGAGCTGTACGGTTTGTATGAAGCGCGCAAAGCCGACCGCAAACTAAACAAAATCCTGATAGTAGAAGGCTACATGGACGTGATCAGCCTGGCGCAGTTTGATATCAACTATAGCGTAGCGACTTTAGGCACAGCAACCAGCTTGCACCACCTTGAGCGCTTATATAAAATTGTTCCGGAAATAATTTTTTGCTTTGATGGAGACAAGGCGGGTTTAAAAGCGGCTCAAAGGGCATTAGAAACAACAATGCCAGTGATCAAAGACGGACAACAAGCCAAGTTTCTATTCCTACCTGAAGGCGAAGATCCCGACACATTAGTTCGACTCAAAGGCAAACAACATTTTGAGGAATTAATCCAGAGCGCTACCCCAATGTCGGAGTATTTTTTTAATTCTCTGTCCAGCGATATCGATATGCAATCTATTGATGGCAGAGCTGTTTTCAGCAGCCAGGCACTACCGCTAATACAACAGATGCAACCGAGTTTGCTGCAACAAATGATGCGAGAGAGAATTTGCGAGATAACCGGTCTCTCTATTGAACAACTTGCCAGCAGCAATCACTTACACGACAATTATGATCACAGTTATTACCAGGAGCCCCCGACCACAAGCGACGGCCAGTTTCAGCAGACAAACAAGCAACAACAGCGCCAGCCAAGAGCTCAGCAAAATAGACGACCCAACGTCAGCAACAACCGCAAAAGGTCAGCTAACATTAGCCTGATTAATCGGATCATTTCACTGCTACTACACAACCCAAGCTTAATTTCACAAGTAGAAGTCATTCCCGATCTGGCGCTGATCGAAGAAAATAATGCCGATATTTTAGCCCTATTGGTAGATTACTGGCTCAAGTATCCCTCTGCCAGTATCGGCCAAATGCTCATCGACTGGCAAGACGACAGCCAATACGCCAGCAAACTACTGGTTATCAGTGAAATATCCAGACTTAACCCCTGTCCGGACAACAACTATCAACAAATGTTTATTGACAGCTGGGAAAAACTAAAACAGAGAAGAAGCGATCTTGCTTACCAAGCCATTAAAAACCAGCAATCGTCACTCAAAAGTAATTTATCTGCAGAAGTAAAAATGCAAGCGAAACAGTATCTTGAAGAAATCGCCGCCCAACACAAAAAAAACTCATCGCAATAACCGCTACCCTTTCTGCTAGATAACATTTAAAGCTGATCAGCCATACCGACCCTGGGCCTTGAAATTTCAACCCTAGCACCCATTAAGACTAATACGGGAATATGGCTGCCGCATACTGACTTTCAGCGACTCATTCAACGCAAATCGAGCTAAAATAGACAGTGTCTAATAGCTGATATTTAACATATGAGCTACCTTTAAACACAGTCTTGACTATATTTATATTTAAGCATGTGCAGCTACCAAATTTCTTGTTTATAGCGTTAATTAATAACGGTTTATTGCCAAACACCGCAATATACCGCACTCAGCGAGGTAAGCAGCTACAAACTAGCTATTTATCCCTAGTATTGTTTGCTTCGCAGCGTTATAATTGCGCGCTAATTTTTATTCACGTTTTATCGATCGCAGGGCTTATATGTCAGATACTTCACAGCAGCAATCTCGCCTTAAGGAACTAATCGCCAGGGGTAAAGAGCAGGGCTATTTAACTTTCGCTGAGGTCAATGACCACCTGCCTGAAGACATTGCCGATCCAGAACAGGTCGAAGACATTATTCGCATGATTAATGATATGGGTATCACCGTATCAGAAGTCGCTCCTGATGCTGAAACGCTATTGATGAAAGAGGGTGACTCCACCCAAGATACTGATGATGACGACGTAGCTGCACTAGCAGCTGTAGAGTCAGACGCCGGCAGAACCACTGATCCGGTACGCATGTATATGCGTGAAATGGGGACCGTTGAGCTACTCTCCCGTGAAGGCGAAATTGTCATCGCCAAGAGAATCGAAGAGGGCATTCGCGAATTGATGTCTGCTCTTTCAGCATTCCCAAGCTCGGTTGAAATCATTCTAGAAGCATACAATAAAGTGCTTGAGGACGAGGGCAGATTAAGCGATATATTCAGTGGCTATATTGATCCGGACAGCCCCGAACCTAAACCTCATGTTCCCGCTCCTATTGTCAGTCCGCAACAAGCTGCAGCAGCAAGCGACGATGATGAAGACGAAAAAGAGCGCGGACCAGATCCGGAAGAAGCCAAATTACGCTTTGGAAAGATTCAGAAGTGCCTGGATGAGTACTACGCAGCAGTAGAAAAGCACGGTGCTCACAGTTTAAAAGCGGAAAAAGCCCAGATTGAATTGAGCTTAGTCTTCTCACCGATCAAACTATCACCACGTTTCTATGAAAGGTTAGTAAGCAGGGTCAGAGATTACATCGGCCGGATTCGCACTCAAGAACGCAAAATAATGCGTATCTGTACCCAGCGCTGCAAAATCCCACGCAAAGAATTCATCAAGACCTTCCCTGGCAATGAGATAAACCAGGATTGGTTCCAGCAACTGATTGAAAAGAACAACGAATACTCAAATGCAATTGCCAGCAACTTGCCTGACCTACAGCGAGCACAGCGCCGCCTAAAGCAGTTACAGCAAGAGACCGGAATAGATTTAGCAGAACTTAAAGACATCAACCGACGCATGTCCATCGGCGAAGCCAGAGCACGCCGCGCCAAGAAGGAAATGGTTGAAGCCAACCTGCGTCTGGTAATCTCTATTGCCAAGAAATACACCAACCGCGGACTACAGTTCTTAGACCTTATTCAAGAGGGCAACATAGGCCTAATGAAAGCGGTTGATAAGTTTGAATATCGTCGCGGTTACAAGTTCTCAACATATGCCACATGGTGGATTAGACAGGCAATTACTCGCTCTATTGCTGACCAGGCGCGCACTATCCGTATTCCTGTGCACATGATCGAAACTATCAATAAACTGAATCGTATTTCACGACAAATGCTTCAGGAAATGGGTCGCGAACCTACCCCGGAAGAGCTATCTGAGAGAATGGAAATTCCCGAAGACAAGATACGTAAAGTACTTAAGATCGCCAAAGAGCCTATTTCCATGGAGACCCCCATCGGTGACGATGAAGACTCTAGCTTAGGCGACTTTATTGAAGATGTGAATCACTCTTCACCGGTTGATTCTGCTACTGGCGAAGGCTTATGTGAAGCAACCAAAGAAGTTTTAGCCGGCTTAACCGCGCGAGAAGCTAAAGTTTTACGGATGCGCTTCGGCATCAATATGAACACCGATCACACCCTTGAAGAAGTTGGAAAGCAGTTCGATGTTACTCGTGAACGCATCCGCCAAATCGAGGCCAAAGCACTGCGTAAATTGCGCCACCCTAGTCGCTCAGACCATTTGCGCAGCTTTTTAGACGAATAGAAAAAAAACTTAATTTCGGTATTGCGCCATCCTACATTGCTATGTATGATGGCGCCTCTTGATTAAAGCAACAACTTAAAAGCTTCAGCCTAGCTGATGATTTTACAGCACTTAATCAAGCATTCCTGATTTCAACACAGTTTGAAACAGATCAGGGCCCATAACTCAGTTGGTTAGAGTAGCGGACTCATAATCCGTTTGTCGAAGGTTCGAGTCCTTCTGGGCCCACCACTTATTCCATTAAGACCCATTCAAAACTCTGATACTCCTTAAATTATGTCGTTTTTGTACTGCATATATTTAGGCACCTACCCCAGATCCAACGCTTAAAGTAATTAGACTTGATTCTATCTATTGTGGTCATTATGACTACATTTGAATTGGTCAGATTGACCTGATGCATTTGTGCAATTTCAATCACTCGATGTAGTCAATTTGACATTATCCATTTACTCATTTTGCCTACTTACACTTTTAGTTATCTGCAGTTCAATACTTTAGCTCCTCGTATTTCAATGTTAGCTAATGAGTCCAATTAAATCTATTTTCCCAAACTGAGTCCCATGCCTCTCCTTGCTCAAGCCCAGCTTTATTAGTAATTTAATCATTCTGTTAATAGTTGATATCTAGATGAACTTAAGTTCGTTCTTTTTCAAGGCTTCAGGAATGTTGTATATCCAATAATGCTAGATTAGTCACTATTTGACCTTTGGACCTTCTGCAGCATAAGGACTTCATTTAGGCCTATAGCCTCTGCCAGTAAAGGCTATATCATAAAGAGGTTGCTCTTGGTTAATTAGTAACTTGCTCACTCCACAGGCTCGCTTTATGGAGCCCATGGACGAAAGTCTCGCCGAAACAGCCTGGCTTAGAGTCAATTGGCCAAAGATGAATACCTTAGAAGTAAGAAAATTCTTTATCAGCTCTGTTTAGGTGGCAGATATTAGTATGCCAATACAAGTCTACCGATGTACCACCAGCATTGTCAGCCATTAATCCGTATTCCCTGTCAGTAAAGTAAATTTCTATTTCTTATGCAGGCTTACAAGTACTACCCGCAAAGTTTAGCAATGGTTATAAAATACTGTAAAAGCAGCGAATAGCGAAGCGCACTTTTACTAATTTGGAATAGTGAAAAAATTACGGTTGTAAATAAATCGACAATTACGGACGAAGAGGAGAGTGTGCATTTGCCAAAGCGGCTCACTGTAAACTGCAACTCAGTGTTGAGGATAAATACAGATATAATAGACTGATGGGAATTGTTTAAAGAGTCAAAGGGCTACCCGGCGCTCAAGCCATTAGACCTAGCCACAGCCTGTTTTGCGTTGCCCCAAAAATGCAAGATAGCAATCCACAGGCTGCAGCGGCTTATATAAAAGGGCGATAGAGATGAACCAAAATCATACAGAAGCAGTTGACAGCATTAGCTAAGCTAACCGTCACTTTTAATTTTTAATCAGAATCTTATTAGTCGCTCTACATTTATTTAACCGATAATTCGATCAGCTGGGGCGGGCATTAATAAGTATGTACCTAGCGTTAAAGTAGCTATTATCTACACTGTCTCTTCATCGACAGCTACATTAAGGTGTCATGAAAAAACTTCTTAACATATTCTGTCAACAGCCCCTGAAACTCGCTTCTGTCTATGACTATTGCATGGGCATAGCGCACCAAATCAACACCTTCAATTTCATTCTTTGATCCGCAAATGACATAATCAGCAGTATCACCGTAAGCCACAATTATTAACTCATGTTCGGGAAACAGCTCTTTATAGTATTCACTATACTCTTTGTCTACACCCAACATAGCCACTGTTGCTCCTTTCTCTAGCATCTCTAACTCCCTGTTAAAGGTAAACTATGCAGGCAAAAACACAGAATAATTAATTTGATTCGCTGTGCAGACACTGGCAGATTTGCATTCGACCAGGCATTTGCTCGCTGACATCAAACTTATTGGCTATTTTCGATTATTCCACCGCTGCTAGCTATAGTACAAATACCCATTCTTGTTGTTCTCCACTCATTTAGAAGATGACCGACATACATTGTGGTACATCATTAGCTACTGTTAACTTCTCTGCGTCTGAGTTTCAACCAATTTTAATAAATTTCTGACAATTAAAAGACTTGCCAAATGACCTTTGCATAACCTTGGGAACAGTGCTTACTGGAGGTGCATAATCAGGGGATAAGTATTTAACTGTGCTTTAGAGTTTTGCCCTGACCATTGCTAATAACCCTGAGGTCGATGGGTCGTGCGCTGTGATCTCCGTTGCTGTCATATCTGCTGCTAATTTTTTTCCTAATTGCACGCCCCATTGGTCAAAGGAGTTAA
The DNA here is from genome assembly GCA_013215505.1 of Oceanospirillaceae bacterium. Classification (GTDB taxonomy): domain Bacteria; phylum Pseudomonadota; class Gammaproteobacteria; order Pseudomonadales; family Balneatricaceae; genus Rs1. The sequence continues at coordinate 34,961 of JABSQZ010000025.1, read as the reverse complement.
TATTCCAAATCACGCCTTGAACAAATACTTTATGCTCATAGAGCGCGATTAACGCTCCGATATTCTTGGGAGTGAGATCATCAATTAGCAAAGTATTACTGGGTTTGTTGCCAGGGCAGTAACTATGGTTTTGTGCATCTTTATTACTCCCTACCATAAAGGCCTCCGCCTGGGCTAACATGTTGGTTAATAGCGCTACATTATGTTCAGGTGTCTCTGTGTCTCTGTTCAGACAAGCGATAAAATCAATAGGTACGAATCGGGTGCCTTGGTGCAGCAGCTGAAAAAAAGCATGCTGGCCATTAGAGCCGGTTTGTCCCCAGACAATGGGCCCGGTGGCATAGTCTAAGCTGCGCCCTGCTATATCAACTGACTTACCATTACTCTCCATATCTAATTGCTGCAAGAACGCCGGAAACTGATGCAGCGCTTGGTCGTAGGGGATAACAGCCTGGGTATCCGCCCCCTGAAAATTAATATGCCAGATGCCAATCAGCGCCAGTATTACCGGGATATTTTTGCTAAAAGGAGCGGTTGCAAAATGTTGATCGATCTCATGGGCACCTTCTAATAGTTTCACAAAACCAGCAAAGCCAATACTCATCGCAATAGGCAAACCTATACTGGACCACAGTGAATAGCGCCCCCCTACCCAATCCCAAAACTCAAATATATTTTCTGAGGCGATGCCAAAATCTATGGCGGCTTCGATATTGGTCGATACCGCTACAAAGTGCTGACTAATATCTTGATCCGGGGAATGACAAGACTCTAAAAACCATTTCTTCGATGTATGCGCATTTAGTTGCGTCTCCTGGGTTGAAAAAGTTTTGCTGGAGATAATAAACAGTGTTTCTTCAGGATTTAAATTCTTTAAAGTCTTTTGGATATGCGAGCTATCGACATTGGAGACAAAATAAAATTTTAACTTAGGGTGCTGGAACTCCAACAGTGCTCGACACACCATATTAGGCCCAAGATCAGAGCCGCCAATTCCGATATTAATAATATTGCGTATTGGCTTGCCGCTATAGCCCAACCAATTGCCGCTGCGAATATTATCGCTAAAAGACTGAATGTGTTTTAGCGCAGCATTGATACCAGGCATGACATCTACGCCATCCACCAGCACCGGTTTATTACTGCGATTACGCAGTGCGGTGTGTAATACAGGTCGATCTTCTGAGGTGTTTATCCGCTCACCGGATAACATCTGTTGTATTTTTTCCGCCAGTGGTGACTGAGCAGCTAAGGCCATTAGCTCAGCCAAAACTTCGTCAGTAATTTTATTTTTGGAGAAGTCTACAAATAAACCTGCGACTTTCAGGCTCATTTCATTGAATCTATCAGGGTTTTTGGCGAAATAATCGAGGATTTGGTCGGATTGTGTATGCTCAGCTAATTGTTGCAGTTTGGACCATATATCAGACGTTGCTGGACTATACATCGGCTATCTCGTTAGAAAAAAAAAGCATTATAGCTTAACTACCTATAAGAATAGCTCATTAATTTTAAATTAACATTGATCTAGAAATATATCAGTACAGAGTCCAATTATCCGCAGCTGATATGTTACAAAAATTCAGCAAAACCTACACCTGCCACAGCAATATACAAAGCCGTTGCTGCTCTAAATCAAGCTTCTAGCTGCAACAGCTGTTGCTTTAACGCTTCACCCCAGCGGTAACCTCCACTGCTACCGTCTCCTCTAATCACTCGATGACAGGGGATCAACAAAGCAATTTTATTAGCTGCACAGGCGTTGGCAACTGCGCGATAAGCTTTCGGCTCTCCGATCGCCTTGGCAACCTGCGCATAACTGACTTTGTCACCCTGTTTTACTTGTGCCAGAAAACTCCAAACTTTCATCTGGAAAACAGTACCATGGATATCTAATGGCAATTTTGGCATCTCGGCCTGAGAAGCTAAATAGCGCTCCAACAACGTTATCCAATCATCTAACTGGCCTGATTTATCCACAGGGGTATCACTGTATAACGCATGTGGAAACTCCTGGTGCAGAGCGGTGATTAAACTAAGTCGACTCTCACCTATATGTACAAAACAGACTCCTCTGTCGGTGGCTGCCATTAAAACATAACCATAACGGGTACTGCACAAGGCTACAGATATCTGCAGGTCTTTAGCGCCTTTTTTGTAGAGGGCGGGGGTCATTCCTAAATTGCTGTTTAACTGCTCGTAGACACGACTTACTGATCCAAAACCCGCTTCATATATAGCACCGCTGATGTCATCTCCCTGTTTTAGTGCTTGTTTTAGCTGCTGCATCCTAAACAGATTTTGCAACTGTCGAGGGGAAAGTCCGTATTTTTTACTGAATATTCTCTGTAAATGAAAAGAGCTGATTTCAAACTTTTCCGCCAGCTGCTGTAAAGACACTTTCTGCTCGGCGTGTTGTTCTATATAGATAGCGACTTGTTCAACCTTTTGCTCAACTGAAGCATTTATTTGCATCATACACCCCCGGTTATTAGACTCAATTGTAAATATAATGACAGTCCTTACTATCCGATTGTTGTTATTAGTTGATTGCTGGTAAATTACAAACACTAACAATGCCATGAAATTCAGCAGTATCCTAAACCATCGGTATCGAATCTTAATTTTTCAATCACTCGATAGGACAATCATAACAGCGGTCTGTACAGCGAAATAATTAAACTTTTACAACCTGCTATGCTAGTCTGCAGCTGAATGCCAATCCTTGCCAACACTAAGCCTAAAGACAGTCAATGAGCTCAAAATTCAGTCGCCTTGACAGGTTTATTAGTCAAAAGACTTTAATAAAACGGAAAGATGTCAGACTCATGCTGGCGCAAAAGCGCATCCAGGTCGATGGAAAAATTGCCCTGGATACCCAGCAGTTGATAGGCCCCTTTAATCAAGTTGTGTTAGACCACAAACTATTACAGCAATGCTGTGCCCAGTACTGGATGATGAACAAACCCGTCGGAGTGGTCAGTGCAACTAAAGACAAAATACATAAAACTGTTATTGAGTTATTAAATCCGGACTGTGCTACAGATCTGCATATAGTAGGCAGACTTGACTTAAATAGTTCAGGACTGATTTTACTCACCAATGACGGTAGCTGGTCTAGTGCATTAACTAAGCCCGCGAATAAAGTCCCAAAGCGCTACCGAGTAGATCTGGCCGAGGAGTTATCAGCAGATTACATTACAGCTTTTGCCAACGGCATGTATTTCGGCTATGAAAATATCACGACACTGCCAGCCACATTAACTATCATCGGTGACCGTCGCGCCGAAGTTGAACTCTTTGAAGGGAAGTACCATCAGATTAAACGCATGTTTGGCCGTTTTCGCAACCCTGTATTAGCCCTACATCGCACGTCCATAGGAGAGCTACAACTTTGCCCCGCATTACAACCGGGCCAGTACCGAGCTTTGAGCGCCTCTGAGGTAGCATCCTTAACCTTCACTGATCAATAATTTGCAATTCAGCACTTAAAGTTTTGAAACAGTGCATTTTTGAGTAAAAAAAACCGCGCCATATGCGCGGTTTTCTATTCAACACTGATTACATTTTAAAGCGATGAGTTTCTTTTTGCAGGCTTGATGCCAGGCGAGCCAGCTCTTCACTTGCCTCGAGAATCTGCTCTGAGTCAATACCGGTCTGCTTGGACAGCTCACTGATATGCTTGATATTAGTGGTCACTTGTTCAGTAACTACTGATTGATGCTCATTGGCTAAGGTGATTTTTTCGGTCATCAGCTGAATTTGGTTGATTGCTTCAGTAATGCGAACTAAAGCAGCCCCTGTGTTCTCCGCTTGTTTAACCACTTGTGCCATTTGCTCTTTGCCGCGGTTCATCGCCTTGGCAGAAGCTTGGGCGCCTTTTTGCAGCTGGGCTACCATCTTCTCTATCTGCATCGTAGAGCCCTGGGTGCTTTTGGCCAGCGAGCGCACCTCATCGGCCACTACGGCAAAACCTCGTCCCTGATCACCTGCTCTGGCCGCCTCAATCGAAGCATTTAATGCCAGCAAATTAGTCTGGTCGGCAATGCCATTGATAACATCGACAATACCGCCTATTTCATTGGCTCCCTTTTCTACTTCAGTCAGAGTATCTGCCATATGATCAACTTCAGATGAGAAACTGTGAATAGAGGAAATTGTATTACCCACTTCGATTGAGCCTAATTCAGCTTCAGTGTTGGCAAGTTTTGCCGCGTCAGAAGCTTCATGTGTACTATTGTTGACATCCTGGAAAGTACTACTCATCTCGTGGATAGCACGCTCGACCTGCTCGGTGCCTTCATTTTGCTCCTTGACATGAGTACGGGTCTGCTCGGTAATAAGGGACAGTTCTTCAGCAGCTGAGGCCTGTTGCTCGGCAGACAAACTTATCCGAGAAACCATCACTTTAAGCCCGTCATTCATTTCTTTCAGCGAGCCCTGTAAATCGCCTATCTCATCTTGCCTCTCAACAACGATGTCAGAAGATAAATTTCCGGAGGCGACTTTTTGCGCCAGAGATGATGCTTCAATCAGCGGTCTACTAATTCTTGAAGCCATAATCACTCCAAAGATGATGATAAACACGACTGATATCAATAGTATGATCCCGGTTGACCACTTCAATTTTTCAGCAGTCTCAAATGCCTCAGCCTCACTAATTTCGGCCATAAGCGCCCAAGTTACACCACTGATTTCGATTGGCGTATAGGCCGAGAGCACTCGATCTCCCAAAGTATTAGTAATAACCTTAGTACCCGATCTTCCGGCCAGCGCTTCAGTAACTGCTTCGGTCTGAATACCATTGTTGGTGACTGATCCAGAAAAGGATGCCGCTACCGACCTATTCGTCGGGTCCAGGTAAGAATCAGAACGCATTCTAAAGTCAGGACCCACCAGGTATGATTCACCAGATTCACCCATACCCTCTCTGATACCGGTAATGTCATTGATCCCTTTCAAGGGTAATTTAAGGGCAATCACCAGTTCAACATTGCCTGTCCCAGCAACCAGCGGCTGGGCCATAAAGGAGCTGGCTTTATCATCATCTGCGGCATAGCTGGCAACATCTGCAAAAGCAAATACTTTACTGTCGCTGACTTGTTTAACTAATTTGCCTAAACTAGTGTTCTTATATTTTCCGGTTTTTAAGTTGGTATTTAAATCGGCTCCTTTAGAGACAGAGAAAAACACTGTGCCATCGGGTTTGATTAAATACAAATCAGGATAGCCGTACTGCTGAGCATAATTTTCATAAAAAGCTGTGCCAAATTCATCTACCGGGCTCAATGCTTCATCCACATCTATTTCTGCCATTAGCGCCCATTGATTGCCTGCCACAGTGATCGGCACCCAAGCTGAGAGCACTGATTTACTCAGGTAATTGGTGATAATACCAGTACCTGTTTCTCCAGCTAATGCCTGATCAATTGCCGCGGAATTGGCATCAGAATCCTGCAGGTTTAATAGCGAGGCTTGTACCTTGCGATTGCCTCCATCAATAGAGTCGGAGCGCATTTTGTGGTCTGGTCCCACTAGGTAGGTCTCGCCTGTTTCTCCCAAACCTGTGCGTTCACTCATCATCTGGTTGAGTTGTTGGGTATTAATCTGGAAGACCACTACTCCAATCACACCGCCGTAATGGCGCATTGGTGCTGCGATAAACATAGAGGGGGAGTTTTTAGAGGGGTAATAAATCTCGAAGTCAGAGCTGATATATTTTTCTTTTCGCCCAGCCTTTAACGCCCGTTGATAAATTTTGGTGAGTGGCGAGTTAGCTAGCGGACCCTTGGTAAGATCGGTGCCGAAATCTATACCTTTGCCTACTGAGTAAATGACTCGGTGCTTTCGAGATTCGATCATGAAAACATCTTCATAACCAAATTTTTTCTGAAAGTTGCGAATGCCCGGGTGTGATGCATAGTGGGATTTAGAATAAGCAGATTTATCTGAACCACGATTGAGCTTAGATTTGTTGCCCATTGGGCTTTTGTTCTTAACCAGATAATAATATTGAGCAACTACCGCCTCTTCGTCCAACACCGATAAATATTTATTAACCTCTGCAGCTGAGTCTACACCTAGTGCTTCACTGTAGTATTTAGTGACATCTTTTTGGTAGAAAGTTTTAAGTTCTGAGCGCATTGTTGCAATGGCGGCATCGTCAAGTTTGTTGACAAATTTAATCAGATTAAAGTTATCTCTGAATTTGACCAAAGTATCTTTTGTCGAAATATTTTCAGTGAAAGATTGAATTTGTAATGCAGTCTGGTGAAAGTAGTTTTCAACTGCGATCTTTTTAACTTCTCTCACTGCTTTGAGCTTTTCTAATGCTTGTAACCTTAAAGTCCCTGCCACACCGACAAGGACATTCATATCGCTACGTCTACCTTTAAAATACTGCTCTAATTGTGCTTTTTTTATCTCTCGAACTGCCTCTAAAGAATTAAATGCAAGAGACTCCATTCCCTGGCTAGCTTGATTTAGACTGACTAAACCAATTATTGTTGCTGGAATCACACCCAGTGCTAAAAAACTAAGAATGAATTTCTGTCCAATCTTAAGCTTTCCAAGTCCTAGACTCATATAACCACCTCAATTGACTTTTCTTATAATTAAGTCGACTACTTACTCATGTTCGCTATATTCACTTGCGAACATTTAGCGTCAACTTCTAGCTTTCAATAACATTATCACCACAGTATGCAGTAAAACTCATCAGTCATTCAGCTAAGAACTATAAAAATCACCTTAGGCTAATCTGAATGGCTTAGAATAACTATCAGCCAATGGCTTAATATATAGCAAACGCTTATCTCAAAGGTTTTTACATTACGCTGCATATATTCATGTCTTGTGCATCTTAGCACTTTAATAGCTTCTCCAGCACGACTTTATCTTTTATAAAGCCCGCTATTAGTTAACGGCCATCTGAAAAATTATTGAATCAAATATTTCAATCTGAACGAATTATTACTTGGTTACTGATAAGCTTTTTATATACAGAGATATTATCTGCATTGCGCCATCTAGTACATGGTACTGCTTAGCCTTCCCCAACACCCTAATACCTTGAATTTGCAGTAACAGAAATTGACTGATTTGCTTAATATTTTCTTCACTGCCGATTTGTCCTTTTTGCTGTGCATTTGCCAGGACATTTTCTATCGCCTTTAAAATAAGGGAATACAGCCGGTTCCCCGCTTCACTGACGGTATCGTCAATCAGAGATAACTCAAGAATAGCATTTTGCACAAAACAGCCGCTGGTTTGGCTAGATTGCAATTTGGCGAAATAGCTAAAATAATTCTGCAGATCATCGAGCTCCGGGTCTGCAGCTAAAAGCTGCGCCAGGGCTGGCGTCGAGACATTATCGATGTAGTAATTTAATGCCTGATGGTAGAGGTTTTTTTTATCGCCATAAGTGCTGTAGAGACTAAATCGATTGATGCCTAAATGCTCGACCAAATCATTTAGAGATGTGTTCGCATAACCTTTTTTCCAAAATAATTCTACTGCTAACAGCAGAGTTGCCTCGGGATCAAAATTCTTTTTTCTCGCCATCTTTAACAACAACCCTTTGAAAACAACAGATTTAGCGGATGGAAAATCTTGCTGAAGTCATTATAGCCCCCAACTCCAGGAAACAATAGCTTACAGTAATCGTCGCAGAGGGTTAGCTAAAAAATCTATTTATAGAGAATGGCAGCAGATTTTACAACCATTACTGTGTTGACAAATATTCCCGAGTCAATCATTATCAAATAACTAACCGATCATTCAGGAATAATATTATTATGAAAATTTATGAACTGGCAGCTTCACCTAGTGCGAGACGTGTGTCCATTTTTTTGAAAGAAATAGGCTTAGAAATCGAATCTGTGCATGTTGACATCAGAGCCGGGGAAAACTTAACAGCAGAGTTCCTCGAAAAGGCAGCAAACGGTAGAATTCCATTGTTAGAGCTGGATGATGGCAGTCATATTTGTGAATCAGTGGCTATATGCAGATATTTAGAGGCAGCCAGCGAGCAGCAGCAATCTTTATTCGGCAACAGTGCGCTGGAGCAAGCCCAAGTTGAAATGTGGCATAGAATGGTCGAACTACAAGGACTATTTCCCGCGCTGCAAGCCTTTAGGAATATTTCCGGGGTCTACTCTGATCGCGAAAATGTTATTCCAAGCTGGGGTGAAGAATCGCGTAGCCGATTGATTAGCTTTTTGCCGACTTTAGAGAGACAATTATCTGCCAACAAGTACATTGCCGGTGAAAATTTTTCTATCGCAGATATCACCTTGTTTGTGCTGATCAACTTTGCTAAAAACATCGATGTTGAAATACCCGCTGAATTAAGTCATTTAGCACAATGGTTTAAAACCATTGCCAGCCGTCCATCGGTTCAGTAATAGCGGGAGAGTACCATGATCGACTTATATTCTTCGAATACACCTAATGGCTATAAGATCTCTATCGCCCTCGAAGAGATGCAGCTCGACTATAATGTGATCGCGGTAAAGTTGGATAGTGGCGAGCAAAAGCTCCCGGAATTTCTGCAGATAAACCCCAATGGGCGGATCCCTGCGATAGTTGACCGAGACAATGACGACTTCAAAATCTTTGAGTCTGGTGCAATATTACTTTACCTGGCAGAGAAGAGTGGTAAATTTTACAGTGGTGATGCAAAGCAGCGCTCTGTGATCATGCAGTGGTTAATGTTTCAAATGGGGGGAGTGGGACCAATGATGGGACAAGCGAATGTATTTCATCGCTACATGGAGGAAAAGATTCCGACAGCCATTTCCCGCTATCAAAATGAATCAAGGCGCTTGTTTGAAGTACTGGATCAGCAACTGAGTAAAAACGCCTACATTGCCGGGCCAGACTACAGCATTGCCGATATAGCAACCTGGCCATGGGTACGGCGCTATCAATGGAGTGGTGTATCGATCTTGGGCTTAGAACACTTACAGCGCTGGATGGAAGTGGTCGGCTCACGCCCTGCCTGTATTAAAGGGATTACTATCCCTGAACAAAAAATACAAACTGACGCTGAGCGCATTAAAGAAATTCAAAATATGGTCAGTCATTAAGGCAAGCCATATTAACGATATGCTAACTGTAGCAATGAAAAAAACATGTTGGGTAAATCAGAGACTTCTCTTTTTTACTGAACATGTTGTTTAGCGTGCAGCAACCCTAGCAACAGAACAAAGCACCGCTGCTTTGGCCGATAAAAAAACTCTTTATTTTATTGCTGGCGTTTTCTATAACCTCTTTGATAGGACACCCTGCTATATTAATTATTCAGTAATTTAGGCCAATTGATATCCGCTTTGACGATAAAGCCGGCAATATCTTTTTTCCATTGCTGTTGAATATCTTTATCGTAATTTAAATACAATTTGTCATTTACAATATTCCAGCGCAGGGGATCACCAGAGGCTCTGCTATTTTTTGCCGCCACTGCCCATGCACAAAACCCACCATACTGAGGTGCATATTTACTGGGATTTGCCTTAAACAGTGCTAAATTCTGTGCCGATGAAAACAGCCATTTAGTTTTTTTGTAACTCGTGGAGTACTTGCTGTTGCCCTTTAACGGTTTACCTTCAGTAAAATAGGCAACCGTATCGTAACCACTCACGGCGTTGTTACTAAAATAACTGGTATATATTGCATCGCCGGCAAAGACGTTTGCCGCCCAAAACAACATCAATACTGATAATATTTTTTTCATACTGTCCCTACACAATATCTGATTAAAGAATACCTGCAAATTTCTAAATTAGATTTAGCAGTAATAATAGATGCTGCGAAACATCTGGTTATTATCCTATTACAGTTAATACGTTCTCCAATACAAGTTTAGATTCAAATTTTCACTTATAAGGAGGTATTTATCTCCCTGACTAGATTATCTTTGCAAGTCGCTGGATACCTGTGCAAATATCTGCGGCACTAGAATGACTAAAGTTCAATCGACAGCTTGCATATAAGCCATCCTGATCCGGGGTAAATACAGCCCCAGGTACAAAAGCCACTCCCGCTTCCAGTGCCTGGGATGCCAAATTCATCATATTGACAGCGCTCTGTTGCTTTAGTGTCAGCCACAAAAACATCCCCCCGGATACAGGCATCACAGTGACCCTATCCCCCATAGTGGATTGTATCTGCTCTAACATCAAATCATGCCTGTCTGCATATAACTGACGTAACTTTAATAAATGCCCTGGAAACTCAGCATGAGTGAGTAGCTGCAGCAACACATATTGCAGCACTGTATTGAGGTGTATATCAGATATTTGCTTAACTGTGATCAGCTGCTGAATCCAGTCTCTGGGCGCCTCTATCGAGCCTAAGCGCATTCCCGGGCAGGCAATTTTGGAGAAAGACCTTAAGACAATGGCCCCCTGCGGGTAATAAGATGAAACCAATGGCAGTGTCTCACCGCTGAATCTAAGTTCTCTGTACGGTGCGTCTTCAATAATGGTGACCTGGTATTGTTGGCACAGCTTGGCAATGCCTTGCCGCACCTGCAAAGAGTAACAAATCCCCGTCGGGTTATGAAAATCAGCGATCAGATAAAAGAACTTTACCTCCTGACTGGCGAATAATTGCTGCAGTTTACTTAAATCAGGACCCTCCCCGAGTTGTGGCACAGTTAATAGCTGCGCCTGGGCTAATTGAAAAACTTGTAGCGCTCCCAGATAACTAGGGTACTCCACTACAACTTTATCACCTGGATTTATATACCCCCGCGCTATCAGGTCCAGTCCTTGTTGCGAACCACTTGTCATTAGCAAATCATGACTATCCAGAGTCTGATAGCTCTGCCTCAGGAATGTGAGCAGGGGGTCATAGCCTTGAGCTTGTGCATATTGAAATAAGTCACTATGTTGGGTTAAGTCATTAAATGCCTGCTGCATCAAATCCAGTGGAAAACTTTCTGTAGCGGGCAGCCCTCCAGCAAATGAAATCACCCCATTGCTTTGGCTAGCTGAAAGTATTTCTCTTATATATGAAGGCTTTAAAATTTGTATGGCTGATGCGGCATTCATCCTAAGCTCCTAAATTTACTTAATAGAAACCTCAGCATATCCTTTACTTTCTGATTGGGGTTGTTGATATAACACTTCTTATATGTCGATATATGCTATATATTGCATTGATGGCAAATTATCAACAGAGCAGCAGAGTGAACGATGCGCTGCAATACATTCACAGTGATATCAATAGAAACTTATCGGCTGCGACTTTAGCCGCTCAAGCCAGGTATTGTGAACATCATTTTCACCGTGTATTCCACGCTGTAGTCGGTGAGCCGGTAAATCAGTATGTGCGCAGAATTCGTTTAGAGTCATCCGCTAATCATCTTATGTTTAATCCGCAGCAGCCCATTATTGAGATAGCGGAAAAGTGTGGTTTCCGTTCTCTGTCCTCATTTAGTCAGGCTTTCAAGAAACAGTTCTTAGCCTCACCCGGGCAGTGGAGAACACTAAAGGCGAAGTCAATTGCTCCACCCTATTTACAAGACCCTGAATTAGCCAGCGCCTACCAGCGCATCTACAGCCTGGCACTTCCAGAAGTTCAGTTTGTACATTTACCCGATCGGCACATCGCCTATATAAGACACTTGGGGTATGGAAGAGCTATCAAGAAAACCTGGCAGTTACTGCACGCGTGGGCTATAGCCGAAGGGTTAGAAGACAACAACCAGCTGGGGTTGCATCACTCCAATCCAACCCAGACTCCACTCGATCAATGTCGCTATGTCGCCTGTATTGAAATCGACGCCCCCTTAAGTAAAAGAGGACTGGTAAATTCTACGGTGATACCGGGAGGGTTACATGCACGCTTTGATTTCAGCGGTAAATATGGAGAGCTGCTCCCTAGGATTAGTAAAATATTGCAGCAGTGGTTGCCAAACTCCGGGCTGATCGCCACTACGACACCGGCATTTGCCCTGTATAAAAAAAACCAATTTTTAACCAGCGACGAAAAGTACCAGTTAAGCTTTTTCCTACCAGTGTCATTCTATTAAGCTGTGGACTGAATTAATTCCGACTAAACTTTAACTTTCAACTTTCTTTATCAACTATCCTGGCGAAACTCATTGGGTATCTCAATGTCCTGCTCTTTAGGTATCGTCGGTTTTTCGGCATTTTGTAAACGGTGACGTTTTAACTGGAAGACGTAAGCCAATACTTGAGCGACAGCCTTAAACAACCCCGTAGGTACCTCATCACCAATTTCGCTGCTGTAATATAATGCTCTGGCCAGTGGTGGAGACTGTAAAATCGGCACATCATTTTCTTTTGCCACTTCTCTGATTTTTAATGCAATAAAATCTGCGCCTTTAGCGACAATAATCGGGGCGTTTCGGTGATTATCTTCATATTTTAAGGCCACCGAGTAATGGGTCGGGTTGGTAATAACCACGTCAGCTTGGGGCACATCTTTCATCATCTGACGCTGTGATATCTCACGTTGCAATTGCCTGATCCGGCCTTTAACTTCAGGCTTACCCTCAGTATTTTTCATCTCATCTTTGACTTCTTGCAAAGTCATTTTTAACTTTTCAGCTGATTCATAAAGCACGTAGGGCACATCCGCTAAAGCAATAATGATCAAGCTTAAACTAATAATCAGAAACGCCCAGCCGATAAGAGAGAGCGATTCAGACATAGCGACAAAGACATCCATCTTGCCTAAATCATATAGATCATTCTGCACAGTATCTAAAAAGTACAGCGCCAGGAAGGTCACTGTTAAAAACTTGCCGATTGCCTTGGCCAACTCTACCAGAGATTTCAGCGAGAACATCCTTTTAAGCCCCGCTAAGGGATCCATCCTACTGGCTTTGGGGGCGATTGCCTGAGTGCTGAAATTCCATCCCCCTAAGCTAATAGGCCCCACCAGAGCAGCCACTAAAACTACCGCCATGAAAGCCATTACTGCCCAAACCGCTTCAATCGCTGATGACCCAAAATTAATCAGCAGATATTTTTCGTCAAACGCTTCCTCGCGACTCAAAGTGAAATTATCGACCATCATCACCCCTAAGTCTGTAATAGCAGCAGAGCCAAATAGCAACACCGCCGAGGCAGCTACCAATAGCAGAAGCATTGTATTCAGCTCTTTGGATCGGGGAACGTCGCCTTTTTCACGCGCTTCCTTTAACCGTTTGGGGGTGGGGTCTTCGGTTTTTTCCTGGCCGCTATCTTCTGCCATTAAACTCTCACTTGGCTATTAATATTTGTCCGGCAAAAGCCAGCGCATGGGAACTAATCTTTTCAAACTGCCCTAGGAAACCGGAAAAGGTCATCCAAGTTATGAATATACCTAATGTCATAGTAAAGGGGAAACCTACCGCGATAATGTTTAACTGCGGCGCTGCCTTACTCATCACACCAAATGAAACATTGACGATCAACAGCGCCGTAACAGCCGGTAACGCCATCACCACAGCCGCTTGAAACATCCAGGTGGCTGAGTTAACTATTTGCCAAAATTGAATGTTATCCAATGCTGAGACACCGACGGGCAGCACCGTAAAACTCTCTGCCAAAGTCTGGAACATAATTAAATGGCCATTCATAGTAACGAATAACATCATTGACAGCATCATATAATATTGACCGACCACCACAATGGAAACCCCATTGGCCGGATCGTTAACTGAGGCAAAGCCTAAGCCCATTTGGTTGGCTATCATCTGCCCGCCTATGGCGAATATTTGAAACATGATGTGCAAGGAAAAGCCAATCGCCACGCCAATTAACATTTGCTCAGCCACCAGCAAATAGGTGGACAGAGAGAGGCCATCTAGCAGCGGGACTGCCGGCAGTGTAGGGACTATCGCCACACTAAAGGCAATAGCCAGAATTAAGCGGATGGTTTTAGGTACGTATTGAGTACTAATCAATGGCATCGACATCATAAAAGCAGCAATGCGAAAGAAAGGTAAGAAAAAATCTCCCACCATCTGCTCTATCTGCAGAAAGCTGAGATCAAACATTTATTAAAGCCCTATTACGATGGGGATTGCATCGAAGATGAGCCTGAATACATCGGTCAATTTAGTCACCATCCAGGGGCCCATGATCATAATCACAAAGATAATCACCAGTAAGCGCGGCAAAAAACTCAAAGTCTGTTCGTTTATCTGGGTAGCCGCCTGGAAAGTCGCTATCACTAAGCCCATTAACAGGCTAGGCAATACAATCATGCTGACCAGCATCACTACTGTCCAAAAAGCTTCTCCAAACAGGTCCAATACATATTGTGGTGTCATTATGGCCCCTTACATTCTAAAACTAGAAGCGAGTGTTCCGACAATCATAGCCCAGCCATCAACTAAAACAAACAGCATGATCTTAAAGGGCAGTGAAATAATAACCGGTGACAACATCATCATGCCCATTGCCATTAAGACACTGGCGACCACTAAATCTATCACTAAAAAAGGAATAAATAACATAAAGCCAATCTGAAAAGCAGTTTTTAATTCACTGGTCACAAAAGCAGGCACTAACACGGAGAAAGGCACTTCTGCTGCCGAGGAGACATCCGGGATATTGGCAATTTTCAGAAATAAATTTAAATCCGATTCTCTGGTCTGTGCCATCATAAAGTCACGGAACGGTCCCTCCGCGGCCCGCAGGGCCTCAAGTGGTGCCAGTTCTTCGTTTATATAAGGCTGAATGGCCAGTGCATTCACTTTGTCTAATACCGGACTCATAATAAAGAATGATAAAAACAGCGCCAAACCCACCAACACTTGGTTAGAAGGTGTAGATTGCAATCCCATGGCCTGTCTTAAAATGGCAAAAACTACAATTATGCGGGTAAAAGAAGTCATCATCATGATCATGGCTGGCAGGAATGTCAGCATGGTCATCAATACTAATATTTGAATGGTAACCGAGTAATTTTGCGTGCCATCTTCGGCGATCGACAGACTGACGGCGGGAATCCCTATGTCTGCTGCAAAGAGCAACTGCGGAAAGAACACTGCCAAAGCAATTGTTAACAACTTAATCATCGATGGCAAGATCCTTTATATACTGGTAGTGGCTAAGATTGGAGGTCTAGCTTTAGTACACAGACAGCGCTCTATTTTTTTGTTGTCATTGTCTGTTGTTTTAGTTTCATTGCAGCTGCTTGCAAGCTACTGGAAAAATCACCGCTGTTATCTACTGTTATTGGGTTAGTTATTTTATGCAACAAATTTACCCGACCGGATGCAACACCTAATAATAGCTGTTCTCCTGCAACTTCTACTAACACCGCTCGTTCGCGGGTACCTACATTGATCGCAGAGAGAATTTTTATATGCGCTCTGGAGCTTTGAATACCGCTCACCCTGCGCATCAGCCATGCCAGCAATAATATTACCGCCAACACAAAAACTAATCCTAAAGCCATTTGCATAACAGAGGCCCCAATATCTGAAGTAGCTAATTCCAGCTTGGGGGCAGCGGCATTAACCGCCGGCGCTTTGTCCTGTTCTGCCGCTGTTATGTGTAAGGGCAACAGCAGCAACAAACTATAGTGTTTTTTGAATAGGGAAAAATGGGCCATTAACGTAACCGCTTTATTCTTTCCTGAGGGCTAATCACATCTGTCAAGCGGATGCCGTACTTGTCATTGAGAACAACTACCTCGCCGTGGGCAATTAAAGTGCCGTTAACTTTAACATCCAATGGCTCTCCAGCCACTCTGTCTAACTCTACTACCGAGCCCTGGCTCAACTGCAGCAGATTTCGAATGGCGATTTCAGTATTTCCCACTTCCATAGTCAGAGTGACAGGTATGTCCAAGATCACATCTAGTTTAGGATCTCCCAGGGGAATGGTTTCGTCATTTAACTCATCCAGATCTACCGGTTTAGCTTCCTGGGAATCGGCGCTAGCAGTGTCCCCTTCGGCACCCGTTTGCTCTTCCATCGCAGCGGCCCAATCATCAGCCATGGATTCTTGGTCTACTGCATTATCTGTTTCATCACTCATGCTGACTCCATACCACAGACAATTAGTTTCAATTTATAATTTTTAACGTTCATTTAACATCACTCAGAATGATCAATTTTATCTAATATTTTCACGGCTAAATTACCCCGTGACGTCCCTAGTTTACAATTAAAGATCGGCACTCTGTTAGCCCGTAACTGTAATGATTCCGCTATATCCACAGGAATAACATCGCCTGCACGCAGCTCTACGATATCCGCGAGGGTCACTTCACGCTTAGCTACCGTAAGATTGATTGGTAATTTAGCAAACATAGTTTCTCTTTGCAGAGCATGCTGCCAGCGCTCATCTTCATGTGATTCTTCTTTTTGCATACCCGAGACAAGTTCATTGCGAATAGGCTCTAACATTGAATAAGGGTAAACTAAGTGAAATTCACTAGTACCAGTATCTAAATCGACCTGAAAAGTACTGACCACCACCACTTCAGAGGGATTTATCATATTGGCCATACCCGGATTGACCTCATGGCCAATACGTTTGAATTTAAGGTCGATAACCGGTTCCCAGGCATCTTCTAAATCGAGGAATAATGATTCTAATAATTTAAAGACCAGACGATTTTCTGTCGGGGTAAAGTCGCGACCCTCAATCTTTGCGTGGCGCCCGTCACCGCCATAAAAATTATCCACCAGTTTAAAAACAAGTTTAGCGTCCATAATAAATAGACCTGAGCCTTTAAGCGGATCCACTTTCATTACACACATACTACTGGGAACGTATAATGTGTGAACGTAATCACCGTATTTTAAAAACTGAATGTCTTCGACCGCAACATCGGCGGCACTACGTAATAAGTTGTAAATACTGTTGCGGGCATTGCGGGCAAAGCGCTCGTTGATCAATTCCAAGGTAGGCATCCTACCTCGTACTACACGCTCATTACTTGCCAGGTCGTAATCCCTGACACCGTCGGACTGTTCAACACCCGCTCCCTCGTCAGCATCGACGTCGTCAGTATCGTCTACCCCATGTAATAGCGCATCGATTTCATCTTGTGATAATAATTCTTTTACTGACATTAATTAGTCTGCCTTACAGAAAGGCTAAAAAATACATCTTTAAGCATTGTGTTTATGTGCTTCACTATTGCATTACAAAGTTGGTAAATAATACTTCTTCAACTCCAGGTATATCGATGCGTTGTCGCATGATGTCCTGTAGAAGTTTAGTCGCATCACTGCGCAAATTCTGCTTACCTTCAAGGGTGCTAAGCTTAGCAAACTCTTGAGTTGAAAACATGGTATTTAATCTGGAAACGATCAATGGCATATGTTTTTCTAAAGCCGGGGCAACCAGCGGATCCCTGCTCTTGGCAACGACGTATGCTTGCAAATAGTGAGTGCGCTCGTCATCAGATAACACGGTAGATACAAACATTGGCCGACCATTCTTTGTGCGTATATGGGTATAGACAGCAGGCAACCTAACTTCTTCTACTACTTCATCATCAGAGCCCATCAAGAAAAAGAAACCTGCAGCACCGCCACCTAGCAACACAACAACTGCCGCTATAATGCTGATCAATAATTTTTTTGAACTCTTTGGGGTTTCTTCTGAATCTTCTGTTTTGTCTTGGTCAGCCATCAGTAATCCTTACAAGGTATGCTGCGTTAAGCTCGCTTAAAAATTTTATACAACGCAACGCAATCAGTTATAAACAAAGCCCCTTAACAGGCAACTTGTGCCAGTCACATGCATTAATAATAAAGCCTTATAACAGGTAAATATAGCTTATTATTGTGGGCTAGATCCAGCGGCAGAGGTACTTAGATGAAAATTAACTCTAATAACTAAATTATAACCTCGGTTTTTACTGTATTTCAACATTCGACCCATTATAAATCTTAGTTTTAAAAGAACATTTTATTGATAATGGGTTTGACAAAACAACTGATTAATCTAGTTTCAGCCGCTAATAATACACTAAATCTCTCATCCTTTGTGGCAATTCAGCGACGCCATGAAAAGAAAAAACCGCTACAACAACAGTTGTAGCGGTTCAGTTTCTAGAGCGACAACACAAGGTAGCCCAGCTATTAGCTAAAGTTTCATTGTTGCGATGATGACCATGCTTAAATTCTAGTAAGCGTCTCAGACAGATTTTAAGTAAATAGAAAAACCAACGCGTCTAAGCGTAAAAATCCACCAGCGCAACTGTACCTTGGGTATTCAACGGATTAAATACCTCTTCATTTTCTGAACTCTGAGCATATTGACCACTGCCCTGGGATTCGGATGATTCTGACCCCTGATTATTATTCGCTCCCTGATCGCTGACAGACGACTCACCTAGATTAATCCCCTGCTCTGCCAGCATTTCTCTGAGTCTGGGTAACTGCTGCTCAAGAACATCTCGTACTGCTGCGTGGGGCGAGCTAAAACTAACGCTCATTTGCTGATCTGGGCCGGTTATCTGCAATCTAATTTGCAGGGCCCCTAGCTCAGGGGGATCTAACTGAATATTTGCTACTCGCAAGTTTTGCGAGGCGGCAATAAATACCTTATCGGCAACCGCTCTACCCCAATTCTGCGCCGCTGGAGTCGTACCTGTCGGCATTTGCATTTGCACCGGACTTGTAGTTCGCAAGTTTTGTTGCAGACTCGTCAACTGTTGCAGTGTATCCGTATTAGCGAGTATTTTTGCACTACTGGTTTTTACTTCTGCTGCTTCATCGCCATTTTTGTTAGCAGCGGCGGTTTCAATACCTGAGCGCAACTTTTCTAATGACTGATTCAAAGCAACACTCAACTCAGCGGAGCTCGGCGCAACTTTAGCACTGAGCATAGCAATGGGAGGATTAGCTTCTGCTGTTTTTTTACCATCCTGGCTCTGTGCAACGTCGGGGTTGCTGCTTGCAGGTCTAGCCGATTGCTCTGGCTGCGCTTTGCTGGCAATCTCTTGAGGACCAGTGGGAGCAACCACTGGCATTGCTTCAACTGTAGCGTTATTGTTAACGGTCGGTTGAGCTTGTTGTGCTTCTTGCCTGTTACCAGCCACAAGCACTGCTTCGCTGTTTAGCGCTGCTGTATTATTTACCACAGCAAGGTCTTTGTTATCCAGCGCTGTATTATTTACAGATACCGCCGGCGACTTTTGCACAGCGATGTCTTCATTTGATCTTCCATCTGCTACTGTAACTTCAACCTTTGGCTGCCGGGCAGAATCCCGATCAACGAACCCGACTTGAGCACTGGGTTGCTCTTGTAGATTAGCAGCATTGGGCTGCTGGCCTGCTGAGGCCAGTATAGTTTCTCGATTGACTGCTTCGGTAGTTGGCGTCACTGCAGCAGTGGGTTGAGCAACAGCTACTGGGGCTTTTGCACCAATATTGGTTTTCACTTGAGGCTCTACACTGAGACCCGCTGCTGCCTTAGTATCAATTGCAGGACTACTAGCGCCAGGGGAAGCACTAGCAGATACCACAGCCTTATTTTCACTCAAACTTGTCTTTGTCGCTGCCTGAACTGGCTTTTGAATGTCGCTGATTTTTGTGTCTGTGCCGAGCGGGTTGGGAACCACTGCGGTGGCACTCGCATTCGGGGCTACCTTTGAATCCCCGCTAGCCGTTTTACCTACTAAAGAATCCACCATCAGCTGCTCTGCTGCCTGAGTGGTGGCAACTGTCGTTATTGCCTGCTTGGGTAATTGAGCCGGTACTTGCTCAGCGCCTAAAGCGTTACTGGCAGGCACATTGACGCTGGGATCTGTGCCTGGAGCGGCGGTGACTAAACGGGCTAACAATTCGCTGGTTAGTAATTGTGCTTGCTCGCCAGTCGCCGCGCTGTTAGCTAATCCCGCTTCCCCAGCTGATTGATTCGCATTGACTACCGCTGCAGCAACTTCGGCCGTAGATAGGTTGTTGGTGGGTGGCAATGTTTCGCCATTTGACGGCAATTCTTGTCCAGTAGTCTCGGTAATTTGGCTCGACTGATCTGAACTTTCCCGGTTTTTGTCCACAGCGTTTGTCGCTGCTGCATCTGACTCGGCTCTGCTTTGTTGCAAAGCCTCTGCTCTGGCTAGATTGGTATCTTTGGCAGAACTTTTGAGCGCGCTCGACGAAGGTTGTTCCTTTACTTGAGATCCATCTTTATTTGTTGATTTACTTGTTGTTTTGTCAGTATCACGGTGATTACCAGCGGTATCTTGACGGCCGTTTTTCGCCCCGTTTACGGAATTACTGGCGGTACTTAATTCGGACTTAAAAGCGCTTTTATTGACACTGTTTGTGACTGCTTGGGGGGCGATCAGCTCAGCTGGAGCTGCGACAGATATAGGTGATATTGGTGCCGCCATGGTTATTTCCCATAAAGAGTAAATAACTTAGGGTAGCAATTACAATGCCAATCTTTTACAAAGACCAGTTGCTGAACTGATACCGGTAGATTAAACATAATCCCAGGAGGGGAGGATTAAAACTTTTCACTCTTTCTCGATGCATTTAACTGGGAAGTTTCGTCTATTAATTTCTGCAACGCCTTATCTTCTGCATCTGACTCTTTTGCTTTGATTTTTCCTATTAAGGAACCTACCGCATTGTACCTTGCATGCACTTTGATCCAAAATTGACGAACTCCGAATAACTGTTGCTCGTTTACCTTCATCGACTCTTTGTGCTGTTCTATAACCTTACCTATTTTAGTCATGAACGCCTGATAACTGATAAGATTTTGCACACTAATACCTTGTTTACTGGTAATTCTGTACTGCTCCTGATACTCATTCAGATAGTTTTCTAATTGCAGCAATTGACTCTTATCATTCTCTACGCGTTTAACATGGTCGGAGAGAAACTTATCCGCCTGCTTCTTTTTCCGCTCTTCCAGATCCAATACGATAGAAAGTCTGGCGGAGCGCTTTTTCTTCACTGGGGAGCGACTGTATTGGCAACTACAGGCTCAACCGGCTGAAGCGCCGTGTACAACCACTGGCGACTCTCGCGTAAGTTGATTCCCTCTCGCAGCCCCTGCTGCAAAAACTTTTTCATGGTCGGCATTGAAGCGATAGCGGTATCTGTATCTGCATCGCTCCCTGGGACATAGGCACCAATAGAAATTAAATCTTCGTTTTGACTGTACTTGGAAACTAACTGCCGAAAACGCATCGCGGCAAGCAAATGTTGCTCATCAACAATCTGCGGCATGGCACGACTAATAGAGGCTTCTATATCAATAGCGGGATAATGTCCTTGTTCTGCCAGTGTTCGGGATAAAACTATATGGCCATCTAAAATAGCCCGGGCCGCATCGGCAATTGGATCTTGCTGATCATCACCTTCTGTCAGCACAGTATAAAAAGCAGTAATCGAACCTTTACCAGTGGCATCGTTGCCCGCTCTCTCGACTAATTTTGGTAACTTGGAAAACACCGATGGCGGATAGCCTTTAGTTGCAGGGGGCTCGCCAATGGCCAGAGCTATTTCGCGCTGGGCCTGGGCATATCGGGTCAGGGAATCTACCAGCAGCAAAACGCTTTTACCCTGCTCGCGATAATACTCGGCTATACGGGTACACAATTGAGAAGCTCGAAGCCTCATCAGCGGCGAATCATCCGCCGGCGAAGCCACGACTACCGCTTTAGCCAGGCCCTCTTTGCCTAAATTCAGCTCAATAAACTCTTTGACTTCACGGCCACGTTCACCGATCAATCCCACTACTGTGATATCGGCATCTGTCGATCGGGTCATCATCCCCAGCAGCACAGACTTACCCACTCCAGAGCCGGCAAACAAACCTATTCGCTGCCCTTTACCTACGGTCAATAGTGCATTAATCGCCCTGATTCCCACGTTCAAAGGCTCACTTATTGGGTATCTATCTAAGGGATTAATAGCCTTACCGGACAGGGATACACGCTTCTCAATATCCAGAGGGCCCAGAGAGTCTAATGGCTCGCCAACACCGTTAATCACTCTTCCTAACAGGCCATCACCAACAGGCACTTCTCGGGCCGCACCTAGAGGCACGACTCTAGCCCCTGCTACCAAGCCTTCTACGGGCTGTAATGGCATTAAAAAGATACTGTCTCCAGCAAAACCTACTACTTCAGCTTCGATACCCGTGTCTTCGCTCAAAATAATCTGACAGTTATCGCCGATGGCAACTTCTAAACCTCTGGCCTCGATAGTCATACCGATCAGTCGAACAATATAACCTTCAATTTTCGGCTTTGGAGGGGTCATTTTAGAATTTATTTTTTGCATTCTTTCGAGGAGATTCAAAATAATTTTCCGACCTTATTGCATTGGCAGATTAGGCTGCGAAATAGCAATATAGAGAAATTCAATGGCTGCCACTCATTGTAGTTAAGCTTAACTCTGCAATTACTTAACTGTGTATTCACTTGCGTTGATTTTTTGCCATCGGACTCAATCCACTTCAGCATCTTCGGAGAGTAAATCAATGGGATCCTGATAAAGGCGTTCATAGAGCTCTTCCACTACCTCGCGAAAGCGACTATCCAATTGAAACTCGATTAAGCTCGCGCCTGATTTGATAGTACAACCACCCTGTGAAATATCATCATCAGACACTATTTGCCAATGGGAATTGCGCCTGGGAATCGCATCTTCAACTTGATCTCGATCAGCAGGGTTTACATTAATCACGACTTCTTCTGCCTGCTTAGGCAAAAGTTCAAGGGCGCTGGCAAAAGCTTTTACAATAATTTCTGGATTCGCCTTTACTTCAAAATCAATCACCGCAGCTGCCACGTGCTCAACCATTTCGACCATTAGAGTGCTTAAATGTTCACGTTGCTGGTGAAGAGGATCTTGCAGTGATTGCAGTGCCGAGGTCAACAGCGCCACTTGCTGATCAATTTTTTGCTGGCCGGTTTCTAAACCTTGCTGTAGCCCCCTTTGTTCACCCTCTTTTTCGCCAAACTCATAGCCATCCTCGCGACCTTTAGTAAAGCCTTCTTCATAGGCTTGCTCGCGAATCACTTCAATCTCCGCCAAAGTCATATGGGCGGCCGAGTCGACCTCATCTTCCAAGACGGTGATATCAGCGTTATCGGTATCTGCTAGTTCCGACTTTGTCTCTAGCCCAATGACATGGCTACTACCTACCTCGGGCAGCACCCAGGTGGAAAACTGAACATCTGAGGCAGATTCGGAAGCCCGAATTCTGATCGGCTCTTTCTCGGACATACTTAAAACATTCTCAATTTTGTGGAATTAAACATTGCCGGCGAGACCTATAGTCAGGCAAAAAATACATCATAAATAAACCGCAAGTATTCGAACAAAGGCATGACCAACCAGCGGATGCTGAACTAACTATCCACTCAGATATGGGCGTTTTTACACCATATCGTCGCCAGAACCTAACATGATTTCACCCGAATCCGCTAATTTACGCGCCACCGCCAGTATCTCTTTTTGCGCCTCTTCGACATCGCTCATGCGCACAGGCCCCTTGGCCTCCAGCTCATCCCGCAACAAGTCAGCCGCACGTTTAGACATGTTTTTAAAGATTTTCTCTTGCATGGCATTATCGGCCCCTTTCAGGGCGATTACCAACTGATCAGTTTGAATTTCACGCATCATCACCTGAATACCCCGATCGTCGACATCAATAAGGTTTTCAAATACAAACATCATGTCAGCAATTTGATCTGCCAGCCCCTCATCAACTTCTTTAATACCACCCATCACTTCCTCTTCCAGTGCCGAGTCAATATAGTTCATGATATCCGAAGTCTGCTTCACCCCTCCCAACGTTCTGGAAGACTGTCCACTGCTGCCGCCACTGAACTGCTGCTCAAGCATATCGTTAAGCTCTTGCAATGCTAAAGGCTGAATCCGATCGAGTGAGGCGATACGTAAAATAATATCAAGGCGCACTTTATCGTCAAAAAAAGCCAACACACTGGCTGCCTGGTCGGGATCTATATAGGAAATGACCACCGCCTGAATTTGCGGATGCTCGTAGCGGATCAATTCGGCGACTTGTAACGGATCCATCCAGCGCAGCGTATCCAGCCCCGAGGTATTGGTATTCATCAAGATTCTGTCAATCAAGGTCTTGGCTTTTTCGTCGCCTAATGCCTGATTGAGCATCCGCCTGATGTACTTATCATTGTGGATACCGATCCCGGTTTGATCACTGACTAAATGCATAAAATCGGAGATCACAGATTCAACACTGGTCTGTGCGACATTGTCTAATTTAGACATTGCCACACCTATCTGCTGCACTTCTTTAGGCCCTAAGTGACGTAAAATTTCAGCCGCATCATCCTCGCCTAAACTAATCAACAGAATAGCGGCCTTTTCGATGTCAGTTAGTTCAATATCCAGATCACTCAACGTCTTTTACCCATTGTTTAACTGCCTGCGCTACTCGAGCAGGGTCTTCCGCTATCATACTTCTAACTGAGTTAACTTGATAATCAAAACTTTCATTGGGAGTAGGCAACAAGCCATCATCTCTACCGCCAAAGGTGACTGAATCATCTGAAATTTCCTCGGCACTGAGACCTTCAAGTTCAGCGGCCACGTCTCCAGCAGCTCCCATTCCCAGCGAAACCGGGCGGGTTCCCGAAGAAACCAAGTTTTTCAAGATCGGACGCAAAATGCCAAACACCATCAACAGCAGAAACAGTGCAGCGCCCACTTGTTTAGCAATGTCCCAAACCCAGGGCTGCATATAAAAAGGAATTTCTTCGTCTATGATGGCAAGTTCAGCTACAAATGCAGAATTTATCACACTGACGACATCCCCGCGCTGCGCTGAATAACCCACTGCACTTTTCACCAGGATAGAGAGTCGCTCGATATCCGCTTCAGACCAGGGCCGGCTTATTACAGCTCCATCTTCACCCGGCACCTGCACATCATCAACAACCACCGCAACGGTAAGTCGATTCACCCGGCCCATTTGTTTTTTAATATAGGAGAGACTTCTATCAAGCTCATAATTCTTGGTCGCTTGCTTGCGGCTACTTCCAGGACTACTAGAAGCGCCTTCAGCAGCGCCGTTGGCTACTTCGGGCACACTACTAGGCCCGGGAGGTTGGTTCGAAAGTGCACCCGGCACTCCCTGCGGCGGCGCACTGCCCACCCTGTTTTCATCTAAAGTCTGCTCACTGCGCAGAGCCGGCAGGTCAGAGTTATAAAGCTCCTCCGTCTGCTCTACTGAGGTAAAGTCCATGTCAGCGGACACTTGCGCTCTGAACCTTCCCTGACCCACCACTGGCAGTAGAATATTATTTACACTCTCCAAATAATTTTGTTCAACTTTGAGAGTGTATTCAAACTGTTTCCCAGCCAATAACAGATCTTTATTTTTCTCTCTTGCATTGAGCATACGCCCGCGCTGGTCAACCACAGTGACATTTTTTTCACTCAGCGAGCTAATGGATGAAGCCACTAAATTAGCAATTGCCGACACTTGATCGTTATCCAGCTTACGTCCGGAAAACAACTCCACAAAAACCGAGGCGGAAGGCTCTTTACGGTCGCGAACAAACACCGATTCTTTAGGTATTGCCAGATGGACTCTGGCATGTCTGACCGCGAGCAAACTTGAAATAGTACGCGCCAGCTCACCTTCTAAACCCCGGCGGTAGCGGGCATTTTCCATGAACTGACTGGAACCTAAACTGTCAGTATTATCGAGAATTTCAAAGCCAATGGTTTTATCAAAGCTGATTCCATCTGCAGCCAACCGCAACCGCGCTTGATTGACATTAGCTTCCGGCACAAGAACAGCGCGTCCGTCGGCCTCAAAGGTGTAGGGAATATTGTAAACTTTCAGCTGCTCAATTACCTGGCTGGCATCTGCAAAAGATAAATTAGAAAAAAGCACTCTCTGGTCGGGCACTTTAGACCAGAGCACAATGGCAAAACCTATAGCAATACTTGCAGCTAAGCCGACCATTAACCCGAGCTGACGCATTAATGACAGCTTGTTAAAGCCGACCATCAAGTCCCCTTTGGTTGCCTGTGCCTCTATTGGATCTGCCATTTGTTACTCTACTCTGTTTATAACTTATCTTGATAATACAAAATTATTACTTAACCCTAAGGTTAGATAGGCATTTTCATTACATCTTCGTAAGCACTGACTAATTTATTACGAACTTGAGCCATTGCTTCAAAAGCGATAGATGATTTTTGTAAACTGACCATAACTTGGGTCAGCTCTACAGTGGGGTCACCTTTTTCGTAGGCCGTGGCTAAATTCTTTGAAATCGCCTGGGTTTCATTGACTTTATCGACCGCAGATTTAAGAAGCTGGCCAAAATCACTTTTTTGAATCTCTTGAATTTTCGAATCTTTCGCCGAAAAATTGACACTCGGAATTTGCTCTTGTGCCTGCGACTTTATCGACCGCATTTGCATCAGCACACTATTGATATCAGCACGTTCAATCATGTTAACCCCGGATACTATTTGACAAAAAAATGACGCCGAATATAAATTATTCGCATTATTCTAGCACTGCATCAGATAATGTCAATTTTTTGGCTAATTAGCGTCAATAAAACAATTATCCCCATCAAATATTTAAACAGCAATATTTATGCCAAAGATAATTAGTTTTATACCTTAATATTTTTCCGCTGAATTTTCCATGGGGAATGGAGTACGAGGAATGACTTACGACTTACGACTTACGACTTACGACTTACGACTTACGACTTACGACTTACGACTTACGACTTACGACTTCTCCTATATAGGCAGAGCCTATATAGGAGAAGTATTAACAGTTAACTTTTACGATTTTTTCTGTTGCTAATCAGCTCATCAACCACTGTGGGGTCAGCTAAAGTTGAAGTATCTCCCAGGGCAGAAAAATCATCTTCGGCAATTTTTCGCAATATTCTGCGCATAATTTTTCCGGAGCGGGTTTTCGGCATGCTCGGGGTTAATTGAACAAAATCAGGAGTGGCTATCGGGCCTATTTGCTTACGCACCCAGTCACGCAGCTCCTTTAACAACTGATCGCTCTGTTCGAAGCCATCCATTAAAGTCACATACACGTAAATGCCCTGACCTTTTATCTGATGAGGATAGCCCACCACTGCCGACTCGGCCACGGCCGGATGCGACACTAGCGCCGACTCAATTTCGGCGGTACCCATCCGGTGCCCGGAGACATTTAACACATCATCCACTCGCCCAGTGATCCAATAGTCGCCGTCTTCATCCCTTCGTGCTCCGTCTCCGGTTGTATAACATCCAGGAAAAGTACTGAAATACGTCTGCACAAAGCGCTCGTGATCACCCCAGATAGATCTGGCTTGAGCTGGCCATGAATCTGTCAGCACTAAATTACCTTCTGCCGCCCCTTCAAGCACTAGCCCCTCGTTATCTACCAATGCCACCTGCACGCCAAAGAACGGCTGAGTTGCACAGCCAGGCTTAGTTGCTGTGGCACCCGCCAAAGGTACAATCATGATGCCGCCGGTCTCTGTCTGCCACCAAGTATCGACAATGGGGCAGCTGCCCCCACCTACCACTCTGTGGTACCACTCCCATGCCTCTGGGTTGATAGGCTCACCTACAGACCCCAGTAACCGCAAACTAGATAGGTCTGCATCACCTAACACATCTTCTCCGTGTTGCATCAATGCGCGAATAGCTGTAGGCGCGGTATAGAACTGAGTAACTTTATGCTTTTCAATCACCCGACCAAAGCGAGTGTTGTCCGGATAATTTGGCACTCCTTCAAACATTAGAGTAGTTGCACCATTTGCCAGAGGGCCATAAACAATATAACTGTGCCCGGTTATCCAGCCCACATCAGCTGTGCACCAGTAAATATCTCCCTCTTTATAGTCGAAGACGTACTCATGAGTCATCGCGGCATACACCATATAGCCGCCTGTTGTATGCTTAAGACCTTTTGGCTCGCCGGTAGAACCGGATGTGTACAAGATAAACAATGGCGCTTCGGCCTCTAACTCAACGGCTTCACACTCAGCTGAAGCATCATCGACCAGATCCGCATACCAGCGATCCCGGCTCTCATCCCAGTCAACCTCCGCATCTACATGGTTGACAACAATCACTCTCTTACACAGTGCGGCCGCCTTAGGGTTTTGCAGAGCTTTATCAACGTTAGCCTTTAACGGGATAGCCTTGCCCCCTCGGAGGGAGAAATTAGCAGTAACGACTAATTTGGATTTAGCGCCATCTATTCGCGAAGCTAAGGCTTCCGGAGAAAACCCACCGAACACCACTGAGTGCACCGCACCAATACGCGCACAGGCTAGCATTGCAATCGCCGCCTCGGGAATCATCGGCATATACAAAGTGACCACATCACCTTGCTCGATACCTTGCGCTTTTAACGCATTGGCAAATTTACAGACCCGCTGATGGAGCTGTCTGTAGGTTATAGATTCTGATTTCTGCGGATCATCCGCTTCCCAAATAATCGCAACTTGATCACCGCGCTGCTGCAAGTGACGGTCCAGGCAATTGTAGGAAGCATTTAAAGTACCGTCTTCAAACCATTTAATATCAACGTTCTCTGGGTCAAATGAGCTATTTTTTACTATGCTGTAATCTTTAAACCAGTCAATTCTTTTGCCTTGCTCTCGCCAAAAGCCATCAGGATCATTTACCGACTGCCGGTACATCGCCTGATACTTTTGCTTATCGACGATGGCATTTGCAGTAAATGCAGCATCCGCTTGGTATATTTTTTTTGTGCTCATTTTGGCGCCCTTATTTTTATCAGTTTTTGTCAAATAAAACACTTAGTGTAGAAATATACAGTCGGTTGCTGACTTCCCTAATCAGGGATCATGTGAACAAGTCCGGTAAACCCTCAGGCTTGACCAAGCATTTTATTTTTATCATCAATTATTACAATCCATCCAACAATGATCTTCAATACGCTCCTAACAGAAGCAGACAAAATATAGCTAAAGTACCAGCAAAAGAAAATTAGACCTTGGTATAAAGTCATGTTCCTGAAACTTCTCGTCTGACTTCAACTACTTTTTCGTTTCAGTAGTGAATCTAAATCTATACCCGCTTCACGGATCTTAGCCAATTTATACCTCAGTGTCCTCGGACTTATATCTAACCTAAGTGCCGCCTCTTTCCTGCTGCCGTTGGTCGCTTTAAGCACATCGACAATAATTTGGTATTCGTGCTGCCTTAAATCGCTGCCTAAGTTCCCCGAATCTTCATGCTCATCCGGCTGTGTTTGTGGAGCTGCATCTAGATTGAGCGGTGGCAACTTCACCTCGAGCTGTTGCTGCAGGCTTGTCGACATCCCAATAGGCCCTGACAATAAATGCAAATCCTCCAGTAGTATTTGCGCCCCCTGCTGAATAATCAGCGCTCGTTGAATAACATTATCCAACTCTCTGACGTTACCTGGCCACTGATGAGCAATCAGTGCCTGTTGTGCCTGGGCGCTAAAGCAAGTGCCTGCTCTGCCCATTTTTTTAACATATTTAGCCAGTATCTGCTGGGCGAGAGGAATGATATCTTCAACTCTGGCACGCAGTGGTAGCCATTCTAAGGGAAAAACATTTAGTCTGTAGTATAGATCTTCACGAAACTTTTTTTCCTCGACAAATTCAAACAGGGCCCGATTTGTTGTGGCCAGTACCCGAACATCCAGAGGGATAACGGTTTTGCCCCCGACTCGCTCCACTTCTTGCTCTTGCAATACCCGCAATAATTTCGCCTGCAACCCCATAGACATTTCAGTAATTTCATCCAGCAGCAAGGTGCCGCCATTGGCTTGTTCAAATTTACCGGCGCTGGCGCTGACTGCACCTGTAAAAGCGCCTTTCTCATGACCAAAGAGAATAGATTCCAGCATGTTTTCAGGGATTGCAGCACAATTAATAGCGACAAATGCTTTATTCGCCCTGGGAGAATTGGCGTGAATATATCGGGCCAGGACCTCTTTACCGGTCCCTGATTCACCGGTAATTAACACGGTTGAATCCGTGACCGCTACCCGCCGAGCCAACTGTAATAACTGCTGACTACTGGTAGCGCAGGCAATGGCCTCCTGGTTGCCAAGATCCGAGCCCTGTGTATATTTTTTAACCGCAGCGATTAATACATCCGGTTCAAATGGTTTCATTAAATAATCAACTGCACCGTGTCTCATTGCCTCAACGGCCTTGTCAATTTGGCCATAGGCAGTCATCAGTATTACCGGTAGTGCCAGGTGGTGTTTTTTGATGTAACTCAACAATTGATGCCCATCGATACCCGGCATGTTGACGTCAGTCACTACTAAGTCAAAACTACTAGCGGTCAATTTTACTATTGCAGACTCGCCATCTACTGCGCAAGTCACTGATACTTCAGCCAGTTCCAGTGTATCGACCAACGCTTCTCTTAAATCAGGGTCATCTTCCACTAACAATATCTTATATGCCATTATTACCTCTGATTAATTTATTCACTAGCGGAGCTCAATCATCGCCACTGATATACAGCACCCATACAGGCTAGGATGGAATTTTTACTTAGCTACAAATTATAAACACTCTCTACATACAGCAGAATCCAAATTGACTTAGCCAGCAGCTTAAACTATCGGCAACCAAAAACCTGCAACGGTGCCTTTACCCAATTCAGACGCCATTTCAAACCTGCCGTTATGCGCTTTGGCGACAACCTGAGCAACACTTAACCCCAGGCCTGTGCCATGTGATTTAGTGGTATAAAAAGGCTCTTGCACTTTGACCAGGGTCTGGGCATCCATACCTGGACCATTATCAATCACCGAGATAACTAGCCAAGCTCCCAGCAACTGGGCTTCAATTTTAATTGCCGGTCGATCACCGCATGCCTGCAAGGCATTTAGCACTACATTGAGAATAGCACCTATCAATACTTCTCTATTACAAACTAATTCGATTTCTATACCATTAATTGATATATCGCAATCCGCATCATATTGAGCCAGAGGAACATCCAGTGCATCCTCCAATTCTTGCAATAATTGGCTTAAGCTTATCTGGTCGGATAAGCTTCCATCACCACGGGCAAATATCAG
This sequence comes from Oceanospirillaceae bacterium, assembly GCA_013215505.1. Taxonomy (GTDB): domain Bacteria; phylum Pseudomonadota; class Gammaproteobacteria; order Pseudomonadales; family Balneatricaceae; genus Rs1. The sequence continues at coordinate 3,936 of JABSQZ010000025.1, read as the reverse complement.
CATATCACTTATTTGCTGCTCTATATTCAGTAAACGAGTCTTGGCTTTATTGGCAAATTTTATTCGCTGAGCCGAAGACAAGTCCTCCCGAGTTAGATTACTGGTATATAACAGCGCTGCGGATAATGGCGTTCTTATTTGATGGGCCAAAGACGCCATCATCTTACCCATTTCAGACAGGCGCTGCGCCTGTGCCAAACGCCCTTGTAGCATTCTGGTTTCTGTCAGATTGGTCAGCAAAACCAACTGGCCTTTATTATCTAATAGTGCCCGGGTCGCAATAGAGACCCGGCGGCCATCCCTCAGTGATACCTCATGCCCATCGTCAGCTTGCGGGGCAAAACACAACTCCACCACGTCACGCCACATACAGCCTATTAACGGACTAACTAATAAATTCAAAGCCGCGGGGTTACACTGGTCCACTTCCCCAAAATTGTTGATCACTACCACTCCTGCTGGCAACACATCCAACAGCTGCTTTAATCTGTCATCGACCAACTGGGTCTGCGAGTGCTGTTCTGTCGAGAGTTTATTTTGCAACTCTATTAGCTGCCTGGTTAATTTTTTATTCTCAGCCAGCAACTGTGCTTTGCTCATTTCAGTCATTTTCGCACAATCCCATATTTGCGCATTTTTTCAACCAAAGTGGTGCGCCTGATCGACAACAGTGTCGCAGCTCTGGCTACTACCTGATTACTTTTATCGAGAGCCTGATGAATAAGTGTTGTTTCCAGATCTTCAATTTGCTGTTTTAAATCAAGCCCCCGGTCCGGAAGCACAAAAAGAGCGGCCTGCTCAGTTTGCGCCGCTTCTTCTAAGACACTGACAAAATGCCGGTCGCTCTCTAAGTTCATGTCACTCTGCACTTGATACCTGGATGGGTCTGGCTCGTCCACATGTCGACATTTGATTGGCAATTCACTTACGCCCACCACCCCATCCGGATACATAATCGCCAAGCGCTCTATTAAATTTAGTAACTCCCTGACATTACCGTCCCAGGGATGCAGTTCCAGAGAATCAATCGCCGATCTTTGAAATTTCAACCGACCCAAGCCCTGCTCTGCAGCACGTTCTGTGAATGCTTGCAGCAATACTTGAATATCACTTTTACGGTCACGTAGGGCAGGCACTTCAATAGGGTAGACATTCAATCGGTAAAACAGATCTTCCCTAAAAGATCCAGATTGCACCATTTTTTCCAAATTTCTGTGGGTAGCTGTAACAATGCGAACATCGACTTTGATGGTTTTAGTACCGCCGACTCTTTCAAAGCATCGCTCCTGCAAAACCCTGAGCATTTTTACTTGCATTGGCAGCGGCATATCACCGATTTCATCCAAAAACAGGGTACCGCCATCTGCCATTTCAAAACGCCCGGCTCTACTGGACACCGCTCCGGTAAAAGCGCCTTTCTCATGACCAAACAACTCGCTCTCTAATAATTCAGCGGGAATCGCACCACAATTCACCGGTACAAAAGGTTGCCTGGCTCGGCTCGATAGATTATGTAGACTTCTGGCGACTAATTCTTTGCCAGTACCAGATTCACCGGAAATATATATATTCACATCCCTGTTCACAACTTTAGACATCACTTGCTTTAATTCAATGATTGCCGGGCTCTGACCAATGATCAAAGGGAACTCAACTTGCAAATGGTCTTTTGACACAACTCTAACTGATCGGTAAATTTGGGCCTCGTGTAACAAATCCGTCAATAACTCGTCATCCATATCTCTGTTTAAGACACGCAATAACAACTTTTTGGATTTTTCAGTTAACTTCTCGGTATCATTCCAGCTTTCGAGTAGACATAGTGGAGTATTTTCATAGCTATCACTAAAAAAATGGATGAGCTTATTCAGAGAAATAGGCAAGTTACATTGGCCGATTAAGGCAATGGAATAGTGTTCAAGATGAACTTTGCTTTGCAGCAGCTCGACAAAAGAGATAACGGTATGTTGAACCTTTATAAAAGAGAGGATCGTTTGTAACGATGCTCGTCTTTCCTCATCATCATCGACCAAGATTACTTTGTTCAGTACAGGAGAATTCATAGCTACGATCACTGTCATTTTTTTGACATTCTAGCAGATTTTACAACCCTGGCAATAATCCTTCCATACAGGCTTTTCTTTGCAGCTATTCTCAATAGCTAATGTGACAGTAAATCTAGTTGAATTAAATGTACTAGCAGCTGCTTTAAGCGTATTAAATCAGCCTGGAATCTGAGGATAAGTGGTTAGTGGTTAGTGGTTAGTGGTTAGTGGTTAGTGGTTAGTGGTTAGTGGTTAGAATAATACTAAAGAAATTTGCGCACTAATACTGCAGAAGATAGTTAATGCTTTTTAAGTGAATGCCTGGGACTAAGCTCTTTATGCATCAAGGTCATCAATTCAGCTTCTGGACGACCAATTCCGCAGCTCTGTACCAGATCATCAACATTAGCGCCCATTTCCACTAATCTGGCAGCCTGGCTGTATGCAACTTCATCGGGGTCACGTTGCTCCAACTCTAATTGTTTCTCCAGCGATAGTTCTAATTTCGCCTCGATATCGACAATACGTTTACCCATGCCTATAGTACTGCCAGACATGGCTTGTATTTCTTTGCGCAGGGCTGCTGCGAGCTGTTGAGATCGCTTCTCCGAGCGCCCCTGTTTAAGGTACAGGGCAACCACGATGACAGACAATATTACCAATACCAGCAGTAAAATATTGATAAGCCCTATATTTTCAACCAATAGAAACCCCGATTTTATGTTCCGCAAATAGCAGCCAGCCATTGCACGCTATTAATAAACGCCAGAAAGATATAATTGTTAGCATTACTGTCTCGATTTTAGTAATTAACACAGAGGACAGTAACTACAACTCTGGTGGATATAGTTAAAGCGAATGTTAGCACAAATTCAGTGCCATGCGAATAACAGCCGGGAGAACATAAAGTTTGTTTAAGACTAGACTATCAGATAAGACTTATATGCCAATACAAGGAGTGTTAGTGGATTAATATCAGATACAACGATATTACCACAGCCAAACCACAGTTATTTAGCAGCGGCTAAGCCTGAGCAATTTTTTACTCAGATGATGAGGAAAGCCATTACTTGGAGTTAAGCCAAGATGTTTTTGGAGCCTGAAGAAAATTTTGTAAGCTCTTTCACTTCAGCCCTTTATCTCAGGGCGGTGAATTCCGCCCGGCTAAGAAAAGACTGAGCTGGGGAGGGTAGTGAGTATCAGGTCAGCCGTTCAGCTCTTCTTCAAACATTTTAACCATAGCAGGGACATTGACCAGTGCACATTTTTCGGCCATATACGTACCTGTTAACCATGGTCTGAATTGCGGAGATGGATTTTCAGTAACATCACTAATAAGGATACTTTGAGCTTTGATAATCTTATCAAATACTATTGACCAATGCTTACCCGCCAGCACTAACATTTCATTATAGTTAGATTTAAGCGGATCGTAGTTCTCGCCAAATAAAATCTGTGCGGTATCAACCACATGAGTACGCATGGTAGCAGATGTAAAATCACCTAAGATCCAATTCCTATCATTATCCAGTGATAAGGAGACATTACTTAGCTTGATCATTCCCTCTATATTTTCAAAGGGAATCGCTAATTTCAAACCGTACATAAGTACTATAACGCAGTTAATTCTCTGCTCTGATTCTTCTTTCACTTGCTGGACCGAACCTTCTGTTGCTACTGATACTGAAGCTGCTTGTTCAATTTCGCTTTCCGCAGACGCCTCTTTCTCTTCAACTACAAATACTTCTTCTGCCGTTTCTGCTGCTGTCGCTTCTTCTACTGCCTCTTCTTCTACAGAAGCTTCTTCTACAGTCGCTTCTTCTACAGTCGCTTCTTCTACAGTCGCTTCTTCTACAGTCGCTTCTTCTACAGTCGCTTCTTCTACAGTCGC
>JABSQZ010000024.1 GCA_013215505.1 Oceanospirillaceae bacterium | reverse complement strand
TTAAGTTGGAAGTTGGAAGTCGGAAGTCGGAAGTCGTCAGGGATTGTGGTTATAAAAAAGTTAAAAACAAGGGCGGGACTGCTCTGATTAGCCTGCTTCAAGAGCGGTAAATAGTCTCTATCAGGTGGTAGCCAAACTTAGTTTTGACCGGCCCGTGCACTTGTAATAAGGGTTTCTTAAAGACGACTTGATCAAAAGCCTTCAGCATAGTCCCCGCTTTAAACTCGCCTAAGTCCCCTCCTCGCTTGGCCGAGGGGCAGATAGAGTGCTTTTTGGCGAGCTGCGCAAAATCAGCACCGTTAGCTAATTTTTTCTTCAGTGATTCAGCCTCTAATTTGGATTTTACTAATATATGTCTTGCGCAGGCACTGGCCATAATGATTCCGGGTATAGATAGTCCCCTTTTATTGGGGAGAGGGGGTTAACAAAGGTCTACTGGTATAGCCTGTTGTAATTTAACGACAGCCTATAGGCAGAGCCGGCATAGTATACCGGCTCTGCCTGCTACTATCCAGAATAGCGAATGATTGCAGTACTTAAGTTGACTCGCTATTGAGCGCTATCTTGTTCGCTGCCCGCAGCTGTCTTTTTTTAACCACTGACTCCCGGTACACCACAAACAGCGCGCAGAGTACGATGATACCTGCGCCTACCCAGACGTTGCTATCCGGGATTTCGCCCCACAGCAAATACCCCCAGAGCACCGCCCAAATTAAGGCGGTATATTCCAGCGGGGTGATCAGGCCAACATCGGCACTGCTAAATGCTTTAGTGACACAAAAGTGTCCGAGCAGACCCAGTACCGAAAACATAAAAATGGACAGGTAATCTGCTGTTGCCACAGGCACCCATACCAAAGGCGCTAAACTAGTAGAGACTATGGCCATGCTCAAGTTAAAAAAGAACACCAGAGAGATCACCGATTCGGTTTTAGACAGATAGCGGCCCGATAGAAACAGCAATGAATAGCAAAAACTGCCGAACAGACAGTATAGATAGCTGAGCAAATCACCATCGCCCTTGGGGTCCATAGCGATTAATACACCGATAAAGCCAATGATCACAGCACTCCAGCGATAGACCCCGACTTTTTCCCGCAATAGCGGCCAGGACAGAGCGGTAATCATAAAGGTAGAGCTAAAAAAGATAATGGTCGCATCCGCCAGCGGCAAACTCTGCAGTGATTTAAAGAAACAGTAAGGCGCTAAAAAACCAACCCCACCGCGCAATAATTGCGGTATTAATCTGTTAGCTTGCAGCTGAGTTAACTGGCCGCGGGAAAAGTAATACAGCAGTAACACCGCCAGTATAATCCAACTGCGGATCGCCAATATTTGCAGCGGATCGTAGGCCCCTTTGACCAATATTTTTGCCAGGGCATCCATGGTTGACAGTGAAAACATGGCGACCAACATATAGATGATAGCCCAATAAGTTTTTGTATCTGCACTATTTTTCATTAACTGTTCCGCTGTTAAAACTTACTTTATTAAATAGCCGAAGCGTTCATGCTCCTGACTCTGCGCATTGCAGAAGATCCGGGAGCAACCGCTCAAACAATGCATTTTAGCACTGGCCAGGCATCGCTTATTTCAATTTTAGTGAATGTTTTGTTATATTTGCGTCTTTTTCACGCTGGTTGTGCCCGGCACTTTACACTAAAGGTTTAAACTACTGATGAATGATGTAATAAATTTAATGTTATCCCACCGCTCCATCCGTAAATTTACCGATCAGCAGATTCCACAGGCGAACTTAGAAACACTGATAAAGGCTGGCCAGAGTGCTGCCACTTCCAGCTTTATCCAGTCCTGCACCATCATTCAAGTTAACAACTGCGATAAACGCGCTCATTTAGCAGAACTCGCCGGCGGTCAAAATTACGTTGCTCAGGCCGCGATATTCCTGGTTTTTTGTGCCGATATGCAAAGGCACCAACTGGCCTGCGATATGCATCAGCAACCGATGCAATCTGGATTCACTGAGCAATTTATCACCGCGACTTTAGATTGTGGACTGTTCGCACAAAATGTAGTGTTGGCTGCTGAGTCACTGGGTTTAGGGAGTGTTTATATTGGTGGGTTACGTAACAATATCGCGCAGGTTGGCGAACTTCTCCAGCTACCCGATTTAGTGTATCCGGTATTTGGTTTATGCCTGGGTTATCCGGCCCAAAACCCTGAAGTAAAACCCAGGCTACCTGTAGAAGTCGTGCTTAAACAAGATTGCTATACGGATGAAAATGATCAGACTTCAATCAATGCTTACGACCAGCAGCTGAAACAGTACTACGCTGCTCGTAGTAGCAATGTTAAGCAGCAGGGCTGGAGTGAACAGATTTCTAAGATGCTGAACAAAGAAGCCCGACCGCATATGCTTAGTTATTTACAATCAAAAGGCTATTTACAGAAATAACAGCCCGCTCTTCAGCCTATATCTGCCGGGCTGTATTGACTGTGGCTACCATCGCAGTACGGCAGGTTTTTAGACTGTTTACAGCGACAGAGCATCACCGGGCCGGTTTTGTTGGCAGTAAATACTTTTGGCGATAAGCGAGTGCTGGTGTGTGAGCCATCACAAAAGGGCTGAGCCAAGGATCGCCCGCAACAGCAAAAACAATATTGTTGTCCCTGCTGCAGTATCACTTTGATGGGTTTATTGTCTGCCAGGATAGGATTGTCGCTCATTGGGACTCACCTCTAATCGATTGCTATTGGGGTTTCAGTGGGCTGCTGAATAAGTCCAGTAGCTTCTTTAAACCAGAGGCGCACCGAACGTTTTCGCCTGTCCTTAGTATAGAACCAGCAGCTGCACAAGAGAACGCTTGTTAAGGGCTATCCTATAGCAAAAACTCCTATTTATCGGCAACTAACTGTCACAACAACAGCGATAAACCGCTTAATACCCTCTTAGACACAATAACAGTTTTGCCAACCCTGGCTTTGCTTTTTCAGTCAAAATCGGCTGCTAATCAATTTAACAACTCGGTATAAGGTGCTGATGTAACTTAGCTATTTTTCTTAGTTGTTTAATATGCAGGCAAACTTCTATATCATTTGATCAATTAAATTTAAACAGCAGAGATCAGCGATGTTAGAGAATAGACAGAGAATTCTCCACTGGACAGAATCGGGGTTGTTAGATGAAGCAAGTCTAGCTCAGGCAATTGAGATAACTAATTCTCAGCCAAATCAGCGGCAATGGCTTGAATTTATTCAACTGGGGCTGCTGTGGTTAGCTGTTGGCTCTTTTAGCTGCGGGGTGATTTTCTTTTTTGCCTACAATTGGCAGGAGATACCCAGACTGGCTAAGTTTGCCTTAGTCGAGCTGGCGATTTGTCTCTCTGCAATCATCTATGTGCGTCACTGGGGCCGTAAGATAATAACCACTGCCCTGCTGATGTCCATGTCAGTATTAACCGGTGCACTGTTAGCCTTAGTCGGACAAACTTTTCAGACCGGCGCTGACCCCTGGCAATTATTTGCGCTCTGGGCTGTGTTTATGCTGCCCTGGTCGCTTATTGGTCGCTCCAGTATCTTGTGGATCTTTAACATACTGCTGAGCAACCTGGCACTGTTTCTTTACCTGGAAGTTAATCAGAACCTGTTATGGGCGCTGTGGAGCGCAGAGTCAGTTTCTTGGCTGTTTTTTGCCTTTAATAGCACGCTTTTAGCACTGTTTGAACTGCAGCGTTTCTATCAACGTATAGTGCAACAGCATACTCAGAGTGAGCCCACAAATCCCAACCGTTATAGCCAACAAGTACTCGCCGTCACTGCTCTCTGGAGCATCAGTTTTGTCGCTATAAAGTCATTTTGGGCAGGTACTTTTAACCTGGAATTGCTGGGTTATATTCTGGCTCTTATTGCTGTGCTGCTGATTTATAGATACTTAATCAGAGACTTGTTTATCTTAACCTTAGGCTGCCTAAGTTTTATTTTTGTCAGCAGTGCTTTTATCCTCAGCCACACAAACTACGACGAAGCGGGTCAATTTTTACTAACGGGACTAAATATAGTGCTCTGTTCAGCACTGGCCGGTAAATGGCTAAAAAGCCTGTCGCTGCTGTTCCAGCAAGCCAGTGCAGCTGATAACTCTATTGATGAAGGCAGACCAATCGATTGGGAGGAGGATCAATAATGTGCATTGAAAAATCACCTGACTGGCGCCTTTGGCAGCAGCTTTACCAGGCCAAACTGGTCGCTGACAGAAGATCACCCCAAACCTTGCACAGTCTTTGGTATATACGGGTTTTGCAGGGGTTTGCCGGCTGGTTAGCGGCATGTTTCCTACTGGCATTCACAGGTTCGATACTGGGATTTTTTATATTTGAGAACGAAAACTACAGCTTATTATTGTTCTTGGGGATGCTACTCAATGCCGGGGCCTATGCGCTATTTAACAGCGATAAACAACAAGAGTTTTTCAGGCAAATAGCTTTAGCATTAAATCTCAGTGGTCAACTGTTGCTGGCTTGGGGGCTTTCGTCCTGGCTCGACTACTTCTCACTGCCTTTTTATTTGTGTTTGTTTGCCTATCAGTGCCTGTTGGTGTTTTTAATTTCCAACTATGGCAGTCGGCTATTATCGACTTGGTTCGCTCTGATTGCACTGTCATTCGCTTTTGCAGAAATGGGCATTTCAGCCCTGTCTATCAGCCTGGCTCATTTGCTCTTTGCCGCACTCTGGATCAGCGATTTGTCCTGGGTTAAAAATTGCCAGTTATGGGAGCCTATTGGTTATGGGCTGTGCCTGTCGCTGCTGATTTTTAGCGGACAGGTCTTCTACCCTGAAGTTTATTTTATGTTAGAGCTGGGTCCAGAGCGCAGCCTCTGGCTCCAACAACTCTCCTATTGGGCTAATCAGTCAGTGATTGGCTTGTTGCTGATAGCTTTGCTGCAATATCTACGCAGCACTTATAATATCGAATTTCTTTCTAGCAACGGATTGTTATTGTTATTGGCCAGTCTGTTACTGATCGTCGTCAGCTATATAATCGCAGGTACTAGCGCCGCCTTTTTACTGCTGCTGTTTGGCTTCTTTAAGCAACGGCGCATGTTACTGGTATTTGGCGTTGTTGCGTTATTGGCCTTCACCTCCCGCTATTATTATTCGCTACATTGGACTTTGCTCAACAAGTCACTGAGTTTGTTCGCTTTTGCCTCGTTGTTCAGTGCTGGTTATTACTGGCTGCATCTAACGTTGGGCCACAGTGCTCTATCACTGTCGAATTTAGCGCAAAAATACGCTTTAAACAGACAAAAGAAGATTGCAGTTGCTGTGCTGCTGACTATTTTAGGGCTAGTCAATTTTAACATTTACCAGAAAGAAACCTTGTTAAGCAACGGCCGGATAGCATTGCTTGAGTTAGCGCCTGTTGATCCGCGCTCTATTATGCAGGGAGATTATATGCGCTTGCGGTTTGTCATCGAATCGACATTGCTAGATAATGATTCTGAGGCACAAAACCTCAGCTCTGGTTATTTTGTGGTTAACCTGGATGAAAATATGCGTGCGACTTACCATGACATCTACCGTGGTCAAACATTAATGAGTCATCAGTTAAAGATGCAGTTTCGTGTCCGCAATAACAGGATACTGCTGGCTACTCACGCTTTCTTCTTTGAGGAAGGCACTGGCCAACAGTATCAAGAGGCAGCCTATGGCGAGTTCAGAGTGGCCGCCAATGGCGAGTTATTACTGAATAATATGCGCGATAAAACATTTAACATCATCGGCTATAACCGACCTAGTAATTAAGGAGAATTCAGATGCAGGCTAACTGCTCACTGGTATCAGTTTCCTGGCTAGCCAGCCACTACACAGACCCAGATATTATTGTCTTAGATGCCAGTATGGTATCAACGCACGAAAGCACTGCTGCCTATATCCCCGGCAGCCAGGCATTTGATTACGCGAAGGTGTTTTGTGATCGCAGCGCCACTCTCCCCTGCACTATGCCCAGCGATAATACCTTCACTGAGCAGGCAAGGTTATTAGGTATCAATCAGCACAGCACAGTGATTGTCTACGACCAACGCGGGTTGTTTTTTGCCCCCAGAGCCTGGTGGATGTTTAAGGCGATGGGGCTACAAAAGGTCTATGTGCTGGCGGGTGGAATGCCCAAATGGCAGGCGCAAAATTTGCCAACTACTACGCAACTTGAAACTGCTAGTACTGCGGGAGACTTCACTGCAGTGTTCGATTCGGGTTGTTTTGTCAATTCTGCGGATGTCTTAACTGTTATCCAAAGTCCCATTGAAACAGCCAGCAGTACTGTTATAGATGTTCGATCAGCGGATCGCTTCTACGGACGTGAATTAGAAACTCGACCGGGATTAAGATCCGGGCACATCCCACACTCGATAAACTTCCCCTTTAGCGAAATAGTCACTGATGGTGAGTTGATTTCCTCCCAGGCACTGAAACAGCAATTCGCAAAGTGGATGCCCTACAGGGATCAACAGTATATTTTTAGCTGTGGCTCTGGGGTAACCGCATGTATTACTTTAATGGCTGCCTGGGAGTTAGGCTATACAACGTTAGCCGTTTACGATGGCTCATGGACCGATTGGGGTGCGGATGCCAATTTACCTATAGAAGTGTAAACCGATGCCCAGAGTTGAAGATTGCAATGCTACTGTTTACCCGGCGTCAAGTAGTGACAAAGTGCATGGCGTAGAAGCTGTAAACTTATTGCAGGGTTTGGGGCGCACTAGAACCACCTTTAGCAAGTTAGAATAGTCCTTAACAGCTAGAGGTTATCGGATGATTAACGTAAATTACTCATCCACTAAATCTGAAATAAAAGTATTGGCCCAAGATGTCATCCACCGGTCATTACCACAGTGTCTGGCGGCCGATAAGATTCACTTTGTCAGCCACTCTATGGGTGGCATCCTGCTGCGTAAATATTTGCTCAATAATCATATAGCCATGTCGGCATGCTAGGGCCAGCCAATCAGAGGAGTGAGATAGTTGACAAGCGCCACTGTCTTCACTGCTTATTGGCCCCTCGGGGCTGCAACTGGGGACCGACAGTAAAGCGATTACCAACAGATTAGCTGATGCTAACTACTCGCTGGGCATTATTGCTGGCAGCCGCAGTATCAATTTAATCCTATCCACTATGCTGCCGCGCCCCAATGACGGCAAAGTATCGGTACAGGCGACTAAATTACCCGGCATCTGTGATCATTTAGTCATTGCTGTCACTCACCCTTTTATGATGAAAAGCCCTGAGGTTATTAAGCAAGTGCAGCACTTTTTAAGCTTTGGCTGTTTCAACAAGTAGCAAAGAAAACACTGTTACCTCCGCTGGGAAAAATATCCAGCTTAGTGGCTAAAGTCACCCGTCTTCAACAACGACTATTTATTAGCAAAATATAGCCACTAAAAGCATATTAATCTTATTCTAAATGATTTATATTATCATTTAGAATAAGATCTGTCATTTACTGATCTTGTTCTTTCTGGTCCGATTACCACGCCATTAACTATTTTCAGGAAGATCAATGTCCTTTTGCAAACTACTTATTAGCAGCCTACTGCTGGTTATCAGCGTTAATCTACAGGCTAAACCCATAAAAGTTGTCACTACCTTCACCATTTTTGCCGATATGGCACAGCAAATAGCCCAAGATAAAGCCGATGTTGTTTCCATTACTAAAGCCGGTGCAGAAATTCACAACTACCAACCTACTCCCAGAGATATCATCAAAACCCGCGGTGCCGATTTGATTTTGTGGCACGGCATGAATTTAGAGTTATGGTTTGAAAAATTTTATCGAAACATCGAAGGTATTCCCAAAGTTTTGTTAACTAAAGGTATTACTCCGATGAGCATCAACGGTGGAGAATACCAGGGAAAACCTAACCCACACGCCTGGATGTCTGCAGATAACGCACTTATCTATATTGAAAACATCACCGCGGCACTGTCCAGTGTCGCACCAGAGCACGCTAGTTTTTTTAGAGCCAACGCCAACCGCTACAGCGCTGACATAATTGCCTTAGTTAAACCTTACAAAGAGAAAATAGCAGCGCTGCCAGAGTCGCGTCGTTATCTGGTGACCAGTGAGGGGGCATTTAGTTACCTGGCCCGCGACTTAGGACTTAAAGAGCTGTTTATCTGGCCAATCAATGCCGATGCCCAGGGGTCTCCACTGCAGATGCGTAACGTCATCGATCAAGTTAAAAAGCACAACATAGTGGCTGTGTTTTCTGAAAGTACTGTATCAGACAAACCGGCCAGACAAGTCGCCAGAGAAACAGGCAGCACTTACGCAGGCGTTCTCTATGTGGATTCGCTCAGTGGCGCAAATGGCCCAGTGCCTAGCTACAAAGCTTTACTGGAAGTCACAATGTCTACAATAGTTGCCGGACTACAGTGATCAGCTATTACCCCCAGTCACTTTACTCAATACAGTTAACGGATTGAAACGATGAAAAACTCTCCTGAAACAGAACGACTGCAAGATGTAGGTATCGCAGTAAAAGATATTAGTGTCATTTACAAAAATGGGCACAATGCGATTAAAAATATAAGCTTTGATATTCCCAGGGGTTCTATCACTGCATTAGTGGGTATTAACGGCAGCGGAAAATCTACCTTGTTTAAAGCCATTATGGGTTTTGTCCCCTGCTGTCGTGGCAGTGTCAGTATTATGGGTCTGCCCGTTAAAAAAGCGCTTAAACAAAATATAATTGCCTACGTGCCGCAAAGCGAAGATGTTGACTGGAATTTTCCCGTGTTAGTGTCAGACGTAGTGATGATGGGCCGCTTTGGTCATATGAACTTACTGCGCATCGCCAAAGCACAAGACCATCAGGCGGTTGACCAGGCACTGGCCAGAGTTAACATGCAAGATTTTAAGACTAGACAAATCGGCGAACTTTCCGGAGGACAGCGCAAGCGGATTTTTTTAGCCAGAGCTTTGGCGCAGCGCAGCAGTGTCATCTTGTTAGACGAGCCTTTTACCGGGGTTGACGTCACCACCGAAGAGCAAATCATTAGGTTACTCAAAGAGCTAGCCATGGAAGGTAAAGTGATTTTGGTTTCTACCCACAATTTAGGCAGTGTCCCCGAATTTTGTGACCGCGCTGTACTGATTAATAAAGAGTTGTTGGCCTGCGGAAAAATAGCGGATGTATTTACCAGCCAAAACTTAGAGAAAGCCTTTGGTGGCGTACTCAGGCGCTTCGTGCTCAGTGCCAGTAACTTGCACGACGATGCTGACACTCGTGAAGTCACTGTTATCACCGATGACGAACGTCCAGTAGTGCTCTATGGTGAAAAAGGTGCCGAGCAACTGGCTGCTAGACAGCAGCAGCAACAGCGAGCTACAAAACCTCAAACCTCTATTGGAGAACGATAAATTGTCCTACTTATTAGAACCATTTAACTATGATTATAGACTCAATTCGATGCGCATCAACGCGTTATCCCGGGAGCAATAAATTGTCCTGCTTATTAGAACCATTTAACTATGATTATAGGCTTAATTCGATGCGCATCAGCTCGTTATCCGGGGACCGATGAATGTCCATCTTATTAGAGCCTTTTAACTACGACTATATGATTAATGCGATGTTTATAAGCTCACTGATCGGTGCCGTATGCGCTTTCTTATCGACATTTCTAATGCTGCGCGGCTGGTCTTTGATTGCAGACGCCCTCTCCCATGCCACAGTGCCTGGGGTTGCTGTTGCCTATATGGCCGGGCTGCCCTTTTCCATCGGCGCTTTTGTCTCAGGAGGATTGGCAGCAGTGGCAATCCTGTTCATTAAACAGCGCAGTATTTTAAAAGAAGATGTCGCTATAGGTCTGATCTTCACCAGTTTCTTTGCCGCCGGGTTATTTATGTTATCGCTGTCGCCTAGCTCAGTAGATTTACAGCGAATACTGATGGGGAACATCTTAGCCATTGCCCCCTGGGACAGCCTACAGATGCTCATCATTAGTTTGATTACTTTAGCTTTTTTAGCCTGTTACTGGAAAGATTTACTGCTGGTGTTTTTTGACGAGCAACAGGCCTGGATGGCAGGCATTAGTCCGGGAAAATTGAAGATATTGTTTTTTGCCTGTCTCAGTGCTACTACTTTAGCGGCCATGCAAACGGTCGGCGCGTTACTGGTCATAGCGGTAGTTGTTACCCCCGGCGCCACCGCTTATTTGCTCAGTGATAAGTTCAGCCACATTATCATCATCAGTATCGCCATCGGTGTGCTCAGCTCACTGCTGGGAACTTACATCAGCTACTTTGTTGATGGTGCCACCGGGGCACTGATTGTCTGTTTGCAAACAGCCTGCTTCATTTTCGCCTTTATCTTTGCACCCAAACAGGGGTTTATCAGTAGCTTGAGAAGATCAAAACAAGCCTACAGGAGTGAATATGCCTGATCTGTTAGCGTTTATCAGCGTGATTTTTTCAGTGCAAAGCCTGGAAATGTTAATCATGCCCTTTGATTTTGACTTTATGCGCCGGGCATTTCTGGTGGTTGCTATCGTCTGTATGCCGATGGCGCTACTGTCTTGCTACATTGTCCTCAAAGGTTGGTCATTGATGGGTGATGCAATCGCCCACGCAGTATTGCCGGGTATCGTAGTTGCCTATTTACTGGCCATCCCGCTGTCGATCGGTGCCTTTGGCGCTGGTCTGTGCTGCGCTATGACTACTGGTTTTATCAAAGATAACAGCAGATTACGTGAAGATACTATTATGGGTATAGTATTCTCCGGGATGTTTGCAGTCGGCATCATCCTGTTTCACAAAGCCGAGACTGATCTGCATCTAACCCACTTATTACTGGGTGATGTGTTGGGGATCACCAACGCTGGGGTCATTGAAACCAGCATCATTGCGCTGACAGTGCTTTTGGTAATAGTGGTTCGAGGTCGCGATCTGATGTTGTTAATCTTCGACCCTCAGCAGGCACAAGTGACAGGTATCTCAGTACGTTACTGGAATTATGGTTTGCAAATTCTGCTGGCCCTGACCATAGTCGCAGCACTGCAAGCTGTCGGGATGATATTATCGATTGCGCTATTAATAGCGCCGGGGGCATGTGCCCTGCTGATGACTAAACGCTTCTCGCAGATGCTCTGGATTTCCATGGCAATAGCGCTTGGCTGCTCACTATTAGGAGTCTATACGAGTTTCTTTATCGACAGTGCACCGGCGGCAACTATTGTCTTGTATATGGCGGCGCTCTTCTGTGTATTATTCAGCTATAAAATCTACAGCGATAAACAGCTGGTCAAAACCAAAACAGTCGCTGTTATCCCCTTAGACCCGGCGACAGGACTTAAACCAGGTTATTAACCCTGCCCTCCTCTAGCCAGAAATAGCATAATCTACACCACCCAAACCAGCCCAAAGGCTGGTTTTTAATGCCCTATATCTATATCTAGATACTCAATACTTCCGACTTCCGACTTCCGACTTCCAACTTCCAACTTCCAACTGTCCCCCGATCTCAGAATTATTCTCAGTCTTTGAAATCCCATTGGTATTAATATCATCAGATACTAGACTTAAGACCAAGAGAATTAAGATTCTATAAACCCTGAGGAATTGTTGTATACCAATGGAGACAGAATGAACAGGCTGTTTTATGTTACACGTAATTTATATGATGCTGAGGATATTTTCGCCCAAGTACTGAAAGCGGGAATAGCGCAACAGCAGTTGTTTGTTATTAGCCGCTCCCAACAAGAGTTCAGACAACAACTATTAAATGGCATATCTAAACTGAAGAACATCCAACTGCTCGAATCCAAAAAATATTATGCTACCTGGTTGCTGCTATTTACCGGGCTCACTGCAGTGCTGTATTTCATCACTAACTTCTATGCACTACCAGAGCTGGGGTTATTAGTATTAATTGGCTATACAGCATTACTGACTCTGGGCTGGATTATCCTGAAGATGGCGAAATCATCTGACGCATATTTTTTAGAAATGTTTGATCAACATTTAGCGGCGGGAGAAATAGTAATCGTCATTGATGTCAGTCGAGCACTGTCGATTGAAGTCGGGCGAATTCTGCAAGCTCACCCCAAGGCACATCTAATCGCTAGCAGTAGCCATTTTGGACCACCGATAGCAGGCTAGCTTAAGCGATGAACACTTGTTACTGCGTTTACTGGCAAATATTGGCTGTTATTGCATCGGTCAATTGTATTAAGTCTGCGGGTTGCAACTCTATTTCTAGCCCTCTACGCCCGGCACTGGCATAAATGGTTGCAAACTCCAGTGCTGATGCATCCACGACAGTTCGCAATTTTTTCTTTTGTCCAAGGGGGCTCACTCCACCTAATACATAACCTGTAGCGCGTTCGACAGCATCTTTATCGGCCATCAGCGCCTTTTTGACTCCGGCGGCTTTGGCCACTAATTTCATACTTAACTTAGCGCATACAGGTAGCACTGCGACTAGCAGTTCTCTATTATCTAAACTGACTACTAAGGTTTTAAATACTTGCTGCTCTGCTACGGCCATTTTTTCGGCCGCTTCTGCGCCGTAGGACTCTGCCGCCGGGTCGTGCAAGTATTCGTGAACGCGGTGCTCAATGCTATTTTTCTCAGCTAATTTTATTGCCGGGGTCATCTCAATCTCTTTATTATCAGCGACAGCTATTGTGCAGCCATACTGCGGTGGGCCAGATCTTCTGTCAAGCACTTGAACTCTGGGTAGAGATGGCATCTGCATCTGTATCCGCTAAGACGATTGATAGTTGCTGTAAAATTTCCTCAAGTTGGTATCCAGCGGCAGTATTCACTGTCATTGTGCTACTTAGCTTCAGTGGTAAATATCCACTATAATCGCTCAGCCACTGTAGCACTTGGCCTTCGGTTTTCTCAAGGTCGAGGTGACCTCGGTGCCGCACCCGGCGACTAAAGCGTGCCGCGGCAATCTCTACCGGGCATTCACAGTACAGCTCAATCACTTTGCTGAAATACTGTTCTAGCCACTGTGTTGGAGTGCCAAAATCCAGATTCTCACCAGCAGGTCGCCAGTGGGAAACCAGAATTAGTGGCTTAAAGGCATACTCAGTGGACATTGCTGCGCCAATAAAATCGCCATCGGCCTCTCGACTTAATTGTTGTCGCCAATGTGAATTGCCTACTCCTCTCTGACTAAAGAGTAACTCCAGATAGTCGTCTTTATCGACCAGCGGAATAGAGAGTGCTGTAGATAATGCCTTTGCCAAAGTCGTTTTACCACTGGCAGGTAAACCGCTAATAACAATACAAAATTTGTTCATAATTAATCTCTGTCAAAAATCAAAAAAAGACAGTGTGCAAAACACACTGCCTTTCTCTAAGTTACAAGCCGCTTCAATAAATGACTAAGCCTGCTGAACTTCTAACTTATGTTGCTTCTCTCGTCCCAACTGCAGGAAGATTATGAGTGCTAACAATAGCAGTGCCGGGATATAGAACAGCTCTTTAGCAAAGCGTTGATTAACCATTAACACTGTATCGATCATCACCGGATCATCCAGCTCACCAAAAGTGAATACTTGATCCAGATGTTTGTGTTTTGAGTCCCAGGTCAGCGCGTCGATAACAACTTTTCCATCCTCTTGCATAATTTGTAATCCGGCGTTGGTCAGGCGGGTCTCCCCGTCCGCTTTGGGCCCCAGCTTCAGAATAATGCTGGTATTGTTCTGTGTTTCGTAGTCGTCAAAATCCGGGCCGGTAATACGTACCCGCAACTGCGCATCGGCGGGTAAGGCCTCTGCTAACAGCAGCGCCTGTGCTCCTGATTTCTCGGTAAACTCAGGGGATATCTGATCTAACCAGTACCCTGGTCGGAACAGTGTAAAAGCGATTAATAAAAGCGCTACGCTCTCCCATTTACGGCTCTTAAACATAAACCAGCCCTGCGTTGCCGCCGCAAACAACATCATCGCCACCGTCGCTATAATAAAGACAAATATCGCTTTAAAGAATGTCACATTCATCAACAATAGCTCGGTATTAAACAGGAACATAAAGGGCAATACCGCGGTGCGTATGTCATAGGCAAAACCTTGTATGCCGGTCTTTATCGGATCCCCTTTTGATATGGCGGCGGCGGCGTAGGCCGCCAGCCCCACCGGCGGAGTGTCGTCGGCGAGAATACCAAAGTAGAAGACAAACAAATGCACTGCCACCAGTGGCACTATCAAGCCAGATTTTGCTCCTAAGGCGATAATCACCGGGGCCATTAAACCCGCCACGACCAGATAGTTGGCTGTGGTCGGCAAACCCATTCCCAGGATTAAGCTCATGATCGCGACTAAAATCAGCATGATCATCAAGTTGCCGCCAGATAGATACTCGACAAATTCGCCGATGATGCCGTGTGCTCCGGTGAGCGAAATGGAACCTACTATGACGCCGGCAGCGGCGGTGGCTATACCAATGGAAATCATATTTCGCGATCCGGAAATAATGCCATCAATACATTCACTGGCACCTTTTTTAAACTCTTGGAGCATCTTCGACTCGCCGCGAAATAGTGCTTTTAAAGGATGCTGAGTCAAACTGATAAACATCATCGCCAGACAAGCGTAATAAGCTGAAATATGCGCCGACAATCGCTCCGGAGTGGGCAGTATGCACCAGAGTAAGAGAATAATCGGCAGCAGAAAATACAATCCAGTCCATGCCGTTTCAGAGGCTATAGGCAGCTCAGTGATCGGCGCTTCAGGATCGTCTTTCTCCAGATCAGGCCGCTTGGAAGCTATATAGATCAGTACTAAATAGATCAGCAGCGAAATAGTCATCACGGTAAAAACAGACAGCGACGGGAAGTTCGCCTTTACCCAGCCCAAGGTAAAATATACCAGCAAGAACATCAGTGAAATAGTGATGAAACCGCCGAGGAAACCAATCAGCTTATTGATAAAAGTTTTTGTCGAGGGGTGTTTTGGCAAGCCTTTTAAATTTAACTTACACGCTTCAATGTGCACTATATAGACCAGTGCAATGTAAGAAACCAGAGCGGGTAACAGGGCATGCTTGAGTAAGGTGGTATAATCAACCCCGGTAAATTCTGCAATCAAAAAGGCCGCAGCACCCATCACCGGAGGCATCAACTGGCCATTGGTTGAAGAGGCGACTTCAACGGCACCGGCCTTTTCAGCACTAAAACCGGTGCGTTTCATCAGTGGAATAGTGAAAGTACCGGTCGTCACGGTATTGGCGATCGAGGATCCGGAATACAGTCCGCTCAATGCCGAAGCGATCACTGCAGCTTTGGCCGGGCCGCCTTTGTAATGTCCTAACAAGGCGAAGGCTATTTTGATGAAGTAGCCCCCAGCGCCAGACTTTTCTAAGATTGCACCAAAAAGCACAAACAAAAAGATGGTCTGTGTGGACACCGCCAGAGGCTTACCGAATACTCCCTCTTCCTGCATCCAAAAATGCCACATACCTTTGACAAAAGAGGCTCCACCCCAGTTGCCGCCACCAATATATACGTAGCCGGCCAGCACTGCAGCCACCACTACCAGCGGTAGCCCGATTGCCCGATACACAGCCACCGTTAAAACCACCATGCCAATCAGTGCCACTGTCATATCGTAACGAATATTGGCGTGGCTAAAATCACCGGCGCGGTTGGCAATGTTGGTATTCATCGCAATCATGTACAACATGGCAAAAACGCCACAGCCAATCAGTACCCAGTCATACCAGGGGATGCTCTTGCGTGAGCTGATTTTTAACAGAGGGAAAGCTAAAGTTGCTAAACCGATAGAAAAAGCTAAGTGGATCTTGCGAGAAATGGATAAATTACCAATAAACTGAAAAAAATCTATCCCGGTTAAAGAAGTTAATATGAAAGGTAGCTCTGAGGCTATGTACAACTGATAAAGCGCCCAGCTAAAACACACGATGGGGATAATGTATTTTTGCCGCCCAAGAGGATTTCTGGCGCCGGTATCTACTTGAGCAACCAGATCTTCAGCATTCAAAACTGTTTGATTTGCAGACATTATATTCCCTCATAAAGCAGACGCTGCTCAGAAGCTGAAAACGCTCAGATAAATTTTCAGTGCAGTTAGCGCTCTGTGGCAGTTAACGTCAAACTTTTGATCATTCTGATATTATTTTTTTTATAAGAATCACTGTTAAAGGGGAAAATCAATCCCCCGATAACAGTCTTTGTTGCAGCTTACATCCAGCCTTGTTCTTTGTAGTACTTCAGAGCGCCTGCGTGTAACGGAGCAGACAGAGAGTCTCTGATCATTTCTTCCGGCTTTAAATTCGCAAAAGCAGGGTGCAGCTTTTTGAATTGATCGAAATTATCAAACACCGCCTGCACAATCACATAGACGACTTCTTCAGGCACATCGGTACTAGTGACAAAAGTTGCCCCTACACCGAAGGTGATGATGTCTTCTTTGTTGTTGTACATGTTCGCCGGTATAATCGCTTTACGGTAGTAAGGTTTCTCCGCAACTAACTTATCTATTTCTGGGGTATCGACATTGACCAAGTTAGCATCGCAGGAAGCCAGTGACTCTTGAGTCAGTGCAGAGGGATGTCCCACCAACCAGAAATATCCGTCAATTTTACCGTCGCAGACAGCAGCGCCAGTCTCAGCAGATTTCATCTCAGCAGCCAGTGCCAGATCAGAGCGCTTCCAACCCAGAGTTTCCTCTAAAACGTCCCAAGTACCGCGAGTACCAGAACCCGGGTTACCTATATTGAGTCGTTTACCTTTTAAGTCGGTAATATTCTTAACTTGTGCATCGGCGCGGGCTATAACAGTCACTGGCTCTGCATGTACAGAGAAGACTGAGCGGAGCTTTTCAAACTTACCGGCATCGGCAAATTTCGAGGTTCCGTGGTAGGCATGATATTGCCAATCTGACTGAGCCACACCAAATTCAAGCTCGTTGGCTCTGATGGTATTGATATTGTAAATAGAGCCGCCGGTAGATTCAGCTGAACAGCGAATCCCGTGCTCTTTACGTTTTTTATTGACCAGGCGACAAATT
Organism: Oceanospirillaceae bacterium; assembly: GCA_013215505.1. GTDB lineage: Bacteria > Pseudomonadota > Gammaproteobacteria > Pseudomonadales > Balneatricaceae > Rs1. The sequence goes on along the minus strand of JABSQZ010000024.1, from coordinate 95,590 downwards.
GCGCCGCCAGTTGGATAGTAAACACCCGTGACTCCACCGGTGCCAATGGAGACAAATTGTTGTGCAGATACTGTACTCGACATACCTAAGCCCAACATCCCTATCGCGGCAATAGTACTGGCTAATACTGTTGTTTTTATTCTCATCTTCATAATGTTACTTCTCCTTATCAACGTAGATGTAGTCTACGAAAAATCCTGTAATATGAATAAATGGATGCACAAATTGTTACAGTATTGCCTCAAACTAGGCTGGCTTAAGATAGCCTTTCAAAGCAAACATAAGGCCTGATCGATCACTGTGGGCAGTTTTTACCGCAAAATTCATGGCCAATATTTTTTATTTTTGTTCTTCAACCTTAGATAAATGCCTCTAATCCTTAGAAAAGCATTTGTCTGTATATTTTAGAGAATAGCACTGTAGTCCCTGCTTTGTTAAGAAATAACCAGTGAAAAACTCCCTGGTTACATTGTTTACAGCCTGAGCAAAAAATAACCTATTATTCTGCATTTAGCAACTAACAAATATTTATCCTCCGCTGATTTATATGAAAAACTGCTGCGCATTAGCGACATTTGCCTATCTGTACTTCCAGCAGCAGGACAGCGACACAATTCGCTATAGCAGTGCAGCTTAATGGCGGTAGCAGATATCAATAAGTCGCTATAAGTTATTGCTATTCATCTCCAAAAATGGGAAATTGCCCACCTTGAAAGCCGCAGATACACAACTTGTAATTGCACTGCAATATTTTTATTTGAGATCAACGATAATGAAACAGATAGACAGTATTAAAGAATTTGGTGGTTGGCTACAGCGCTATCAACACCCTTCCACTAGCTGTAATTGCGAGATGAGCTTTTCTATCTATTTGCCTCCGCTGGCGGCGACTCAAAGTGTGCCAGTAGTCTACTGGCTATCAGGTCTCACTTGTACCGATGATAACGTACGCTCTAAGGCCGGAGCCCAGCGTTATGCAGCTGAACTAGGCATCGCCTTGGTGATGCCGGATACCAGCCCCAGGGGTGATGATGTCGCCGATGTTGCGGATCGCTACGACTTGGGGAAAGGCGCAGGTTTTTATGTGAATGCCACTGAGCAGCCCTGGGCTAAACACTACCAAATGTACGATTACGTCAGTCGCGAGTTACCGGCCCTGATAGAGGCGAACTTTCCAGTAATAGCGGGACTCAAGTCAATTAGTGGTCATTCGATGGGCGGTCACGGTGCACTGATTTGTGCGCTTAAAAATCCTGGTGAGTATCAATCTGTCTCTGCATTTTCCCCTATCTGCCACCCTGTCGCCTGCCCCTGGGGTGAAGGTTGCCTGTCGACCTACCTGGGTGAGGATAGAGAGAGTTGGAAACAGTGGGATGCCACTGAACTGATCAAAAATGGTGCCAGCAAGATTGCCCTATTAATCGATCAGGGCACCGGCGATCAGTTCTTGCAGGGGCAATTAAACCCACAAGATCTGCAGCGTGCCTGTGATCAGCATGGATTTTCTCTGCAGTTGAGAATGCAGCCGGATTATGACCACAGTTACCACTTTATCGGCAGCTTTATCGGTGAGCATTTAGCCTACCACGCTAAGGCACTGCATAAGTAACCACTGCTGCAGGTCCGACAATTATCCGGGCCTGCGAACAGACTCAAAGCTCACGACTTTGGATGATATTCAGCGGCTGGCGCCTGGCTCCCCAGGTGCCGGGGTGAGCTTCAAATACTCCAGGCATAATATGCCCACAATAGTCACAGGCTCCCTCTGCGCTTAGATGCCACTCGCCCAATTCATAATAATTGCGTTCTATGACTAATTTTTTGCAATGATAGCAATAACTCGAACCGCTTTCAGTGTGGTGCACATTCCCTGCATATACATATTTAATACCCGCTTGCAGTGCAATCTCTCGCGCCATAAGCAAGGTTTGTAGAGGCGTGACCGGTTTATCCAGCATTTTAAAATCCGGGTGAAAAGCACTGAAATGTAAAGGTATGTCCGGTCCCAAAGTTTCCACGAACCACTGACACATCCGTTCTAGTTCTGCTGGCGAATCGTTGGCCTGGGGAATGAGTAAGTTAGTGACTTCCAACCAGACATCCGTGTCAGTGACTAGATACTGCAATGTTTCTTTGACGGCTGACAGTTGTCCGCCGCAAATTTTCTTATAAAACACATCATTAAACCCCTTTAGATCTATGTTGGTAGCGTGCATATTTTGGAAGAATTCAATCCGCGGTTCTGCACTGATATAACCGGCACTGACCGCGATTGATTTCACGCCCACTTCGGCACAGGCCTGGGCCACGTCTACCGCGTACTCTAAAAATATCACTGGGTCATTGTAAGTGTAAGCAATACTGCGACAGCTTGTTTGCAAACAGGCAGCCGCTAAGGTTTCCGCGCTGGCGCTACTGGCCAGAGTGTCCATTTCACGGGATTTACTCATGTCCCAATTTTGGCAAAATTTACAGGTTAAATTACAGCCAGCAGTGCCAAAGGAAAGCACCGGAGTACCCGGCAGAAAGTGATTGAGTGGTTTTTTTTCAATAGGATCGACACAGAAACCACTGGAGCGGCCATAACTGTGTAAAACCATGGCGTTGTCCTGGTTGGCACGGGTAAAACATAAACCGCGCTGTCCATTTTTTAATTTACACCTATGTGGGCACAAATCGCACTGCACTTTACCGTTCTCTAAGCTGTGCCAATACCTGGCAGGAAATGACTTATCTGACACGGGGCCTCCCGAGAGTTACGAACTCAATATATACAGAGCGCCAGCAAAAACATCGTCGTTTCACTAAAGCCACTATAAGGACTATAGTTGAAGATAACTTTAGAGACGAAATAAAACCTTATGCTTAATATAGCACTTTTAGCCGCGTAAAATAGCGGACTGAATGGAGCTTAACTCTCTATGATCGAGGCGAATATGAAACTAAAAACTGCCGCTGTTGCCGGTTTGTTTTATCCCGATGATCAACAGCAGTTATCCTCACTCGTGCAGCAGCATCTCTCCTCCAATCCTTGTTACGGACCTAAGCCCAGGGCCTTAATTGTGCCGCATGCGGGTATTATTTATTCAGGCTCAATTGCCGCACTAGCCTACAATAGAGTCGCTCCCTACCTCGAGTCTTACAGCCGTATTATTCTGTTGGGACCCAGTCATCGACTAGGCTTTGATTTTTTAGCGGCGCTAGATGCCGACAGCTGGCGCACGCCACTGGGAGACATCACCCTGGATCGCACGTTTACAGATAGCCTGGTGGCCAGCAGTACTGCTGTGCGCTACTTTAATGACGGTCATCAACAGGAACACTGTCTTGAAGTACAGCTACCTTTCCTGCAACTTATAGCCACAGCGGATATTGCCATTGTGCCGATAGTAGTCGGTTCGGCACCGACTAAAGATATTCAACAGGTGATTGCTCAGTTGCTGGCTGATGAAGATAACCTAATTATCATTAGCTCGGACCTCAGTCATTTCCATCCCTATCAACAAGCGATAGAGATTGACGGCAATACCCGCGCTTGTATTGAGGATCTACAGCCGCAGATTCACTCTGCACAAGCTTGTGGTTGCCATCCGCTAAATGGTTTTTTGGCCAATGCCGTAGCATTGCAATTGCACTGTGATTTTTTAGGTTATTGCAACTCCGGTGACAGCGGCGCAGACAAAGCGTCAGTGGTCGGCTACGGGGCTTTCGCTTTTCAGGAGTTGTTTAGTGCAACACAAAAGCAACAGATGTTACAGGTTGCCCGCCAGTCGATTATTTGCGGCTTAGAGACGCAGAGTGCTGTCAGAGAACCGTTGCAACAAGATTACCTACAAGAGTTGCAAGCTTGTTTTGTCTCACTGCATATCAACGACTCTGATACTGAGAATTCAGAGCGTGAATTACGCGGCTGTATTGGCAACTTACAGGCCAGAGATAGTTTAGGTGAGTGTATCAATCGCAATGCCTTTTTGGCCGCTTTCAAAGACCCGCGCTTTGCCCCGCTCAGCCAGGGGGAATTAGCCAAGATAGAGATAGAAATATCAGTGTTAACCGAGCCAAAACAGTTAGCCGTAGCCTCACAACAAGAATTGCTGCAACTATTGCGCCCGGGAATAGATGGGCTGATTATACGCCACCAGAAACAGCAGGCGACCTTTTTGCCTTCAGTATGGGAGCAGCTACCAGAGCCACAACTATTTGTCAGCCAACTTAAAGCCAAAGCAGGGTTTAGCCCCGATTATTGGCCTGCTGATATGCAATGTTTTATCTACAGAGCGATCAATTTTTGTGAGTAATATAACTAGTTAGACGTCATGGAATAGCCGATATAGCTGATAAATCCAACCCAGCTTATGCCCAGCAGTATCCATCCCAACTTACTTTGTCGATGGATGACCTGAGTTTCAATGGCCAGTTCTGGCAGTTGCTCGACACTGAGACTCCTCTGCAATTGTTTCTTTTGCTTATCCAGGGAACGGCTTTTTTCTTTGTGACGTTTTTTATATTCCTCTATGCCCTTTTGAATCCCCTGGGCAATCAATTTAGTTTGCTCTTTGCTCTGCTTAGGTTTCTGCACTATCTTAGCCATTTGCATCGCCTCATCGACAACTTGGGTTGATACTTTGTGTTTTTTTGCCACTGTTAGCTAACCTGCTGAAAAATAGAGAATCCGAGTATAGTCAGGCAGAGGAGAAAATGCACTAAGCTGGAGATTATCTGCAGCAATTTCACAGATATTTAGCCTAATTTAGGCTAAAGTGTCGCTCTAACTCAGGAGCCTTGTATGCCAGAACCTACTACCGATCTGATCAATTTAGACGCTATAAAAGCGTGCGCCAGGCAATTACAGCCTTTTGTCATGCGCACCCCAGTGATATCTACAGCGGCGCCTGTCATACAGCAGTTACTTGAGGTTGAAACAATCAGTTTGAAACTGGAATTATTCCAACACACGGGTACTTTTAAGGCCCGTGGGGCACTGGCAGTGGCGCAAGCTATCCCTGAGCATAAACGCGCTGCAGGTATTACCGCCGCCAGTGCCGGTAACCACGCCATCGCAGCCGCCTGGGCAGCTAGAGTGCTATCAATGTCGGCCAAAGTAGTGATGCAGTCCAATGCCAACCCACTGCGCGTAACCATGGCGAAGGCGCAAGGGGCAGAAATCATCATGAAAGCGCCGGGGGCAGAAACTTTTGCCGAAGCTGAGCGTTTGGTGCAAGACGAAGGCCGTACTTTTATTCACCCTTTTGATGGGCCATACACCAGTTTAGGTGCCGCTGGGGTGGGTCTTGAATTTATCGAGGAGCTACCGGATTTAGAAGCGGTGGTGGTCTCGGTAGGCGGTGGCGGATTAATCAGCGGTGTTGCAGCGGCAATTAAAGCGATTAACCCCAAATGCAAAATATACGGCGTAGAGCCAAGCGGTGCTGATTCTATGTCTAAAAGCTTCGCTCAGCAGGCTCCAGTCACATTAGACAAAGTCGCTACCATTGCCGATAGCCTGGGTCCGCCTATGTCGCTGCCATTCAGTTATGCGCTCTGTCAGCGTCATGTAGACCAGCTGGTAACAGTTACAGATGATGCGATTTGTGCTGCTATGTTACTGTTACAACAGTCGGCAAAACTGGCGCTGGAACCTGCCGGAGCAACAGCGTTAGCGGGTGCACTGGGACCACTGCGCTCAAAGCTGGCAGGAAAGAAAATTGGCATCGTCATTTGTGGTGCCAATATAGACCAACAGAGCTACGCCAGTCTACTGGCCCGAGGCTACCAACATCGCGAAATCTTCGGGGTAAAAATATAAGCCTTTTTTGACCCGGCGCTGTAAACACAGCGCCACTTATCTCCCTAATTACTTCCAACTTCCAACTTCCAACTGACGCGAGTGCATGTTGCATATGCAACAACATGCTGCTATACCTATGTTCAAGCAAATTATATCCCCAACTCAGTGTAAGCATTTAAAGGAGCACTTATGCCATTAGTTACCCCGCTGGCCGCCGATGAGAATTCTGAAGTCGCAGAACTGGCAAAATTTTTTAATGAAACCTTAGGTTTTTGCCCCAATAGCGTACTGACGATGCAGCGCCGCCCGGCCATCGCTGCAGCTTTTATCAGCTTAAATATGGCGGTTATGGCGAATGAAGGCCAAGTAACTGCAGAGCAAAAACGTTTAATTGGCTATATCACTAGTGCCAATACTGGTTGTCGCTACTGCGAAGCACATACCATTTTAGCGGCTGAACGCTACGGTGCGACTGAGCAGCGACTAGAGAAAATCTGGTCTTTCAGGGACAGCGATTTATACACAGACGCCGAAAAATCCGCCTTCGAATTTGCCCTGGCCGCTTCAAGTGTACCCAATGCAGTCGACGCAGAGATTACCGCTCAACTACACAAGCATTGGGACCAAGGTGAAATAGTCGAAATTTTAGGAGTCATTTCACTGTTCGGCTTTCTAAACCGCTGGAATGATTCAATGGCAACCAGCATGGAAAACAATGCCGTAGACGCCGGCCAAAGACTGCTCTCTACTTCCAGCTGGAATGTCGCCAAGCACCGTTAACAAAATCAATATAAGATGATTAATATCAATGTGATAATGAGCTTATTTAAGCTTCTGAATGAATGTGCAAATAGACAGCAAAAACACTGTCTATTTGCCCCTGCTCTTTTATCATGCTTCCGTCTTCCGTCTTCCGTCTTCCGTCTTCCGTCTTCCGTCTTCCGTCTTCCGACTGCCTACTTCCGACTGCCCTTCTTACCACCTAAGGTTTTTATACATTATAGTCGTAGCATCGAGGCGGCTAAGTACCGGGTCTTTAGCAAAATTGGGAATAGTGCCACAGCTGATAAAGCCCATTGACAAGTACAATGGCTCAGCGCTATCCCCGGTTTTGGTGTCTAAGGTCAACAGTGAACGGCCGAGTCGCAACGCCTGACTTTCCAGATGCATCAGCAATTTTCTGGCAATGCCCCTGCGCTGATATTGAGGGTGAACTAACAACTTGGCAACTTCTGCTCTGTGAGTCTGATTCGCTGGAGTAGCGAGCCCCAACTGTACACAACCCACTATTATTGTGTCAATTCTTGCCAGATATAAAACCACTGCTCCAGTGGCCAGATCTGGAAGTACTTTGTCTTGCCAGTATTGACTACTTTGGTGCTGATCAAAGGGCTGGATAAAACCGACACTGGCCCCTTGTAAAACGCACTGGTATAAAATGTCCGACAGTGCGGCCAGGCAATGGCTGAAATTATCCGCTGTCGCAGTTTCAATCTGTATTTGGCTCATTCTTTACATTTTCCTTTAGTAACACTGATTCAGTATGAGTTTTATTCCCGGGCTAAGGTTCAGGATAAGCCCTAAGCAGCCCGATAGTTTTCAAGCGCGGCCATCGAGGCGTGCCTAATTTTCTCGTATGATATTCCTTATCAGCATGTAATTTTTGTTCCGTATTCGGTCCATTATGACCGAATATGAGAATATCTCAACAACAATTTTACTCGTTTATAGTATTTGTCCGACAAGGTCAGCGCTGACATTTCTTCAGGCTAAATAGATAGGGCCGCGCAGCAAGGTTCAGTCATTACTGCCTGCATTTATGCGCGGCTAGGCGAATTCATTTTTGGTAAGTAAACTGTTTTTGATATTACTCTGACCCCAGTAATTGGATGCAAACATTCGCGTATATTTCACTGGACAATTGCTGTATCGCATCTTCATGCGCTATGCCTTTCATCGCAGAGTGCACTGCTGCACCATCAATCATATGTGATTGAGCAGCCCCGATTGCAAAATAGAAATCATCCCGACGATCCAGGCTAGTCAGAACCGTATCGACTTTATTGTAGATACCCATTAGCATTTTATCGTAAGGTTGAGGATCATAGGCCAAGCCTCCTGCCACTTTACTGCAGGTATACACTATTTGTAATTCTGCTCTTCTGTTACTGCGTTTGATGGTATTCCATTGGCTTATTTGCAGTGCTTGATTACGACCATCTTGCAGGCCCTGTTTGTAATTGCGCTCAAAAACTTTAAAACTGGCGTTGGCCGGTAAAATTAGATTAATGGCAAACATTGCTGCCAAAATAAATAGGAACTTTTTCATATGCCGTACCTCCTTACTCAACATGCAGTAAAGGCAGACTATTTTTTACAACTAATCAGTAGCTATTTTAGTCCCTTACTGTCTACTCATTTAAGGTTGCCTTTAGTGCTTACATGTTGAATTGATGCTAGCTAAGATATCCAGAGTACAGACGAATATTTTAGATGCTATAAGTCTAGACTCTAAAAAGGCCTTTACATTCATCACTAAAGCTAAAATAGGTATTTGGCTGATGACCATTGGTACTAGTGAGCGGGGTTTGTCGGGGATAAGAGAGGCCGTTAAACTAGCCTCTGCAAGGGGCTAGGGACTGGCTGTGAATCTTTGTTGCGCCTGGAAAAAAAGTGTCTGCACTTTTTCAACATCCCAAGCTTCTTCAATCAAAGTTTCATGATCCCAACTACTGCGTGGCTCATCGGGAGCAAAAAAGTCGCCGCTGTAAATGTGAATCGCCGAGGTGAGTTTATCGATCGGGTTAGTCACAGAGTGAATAATCGAACTACCCATGCTGGCCACTTCTCCGCTGCCTAAAGACTTAGCCGCAGCGGCTTCGATAACTTCCCCTTTACGCCGCCAAAAAATATTGTCCTCTCGACCACTGTACACACCAATCAGCGCAGCCATATTGTGGTTGTGGGGCATCAGTGTCATCTGTGGTGCCCATACAAAATTAAGTATTGTCAATTCACACGAATGATACAGAGGAGTGATTCCTGGCAGTACTGGTTCGCCCAGTTCAGTTATTATGCCGCGGCTATCACTGACCGCTTCTGCCAGTAATTCTCTGACAGCCCCCTGCCCCTCGGCGCTGGCCCTTATACAATTTTCAATAAAATGATCCCTGTTAAACATCGCAGATCTCCTTAAATATTACTATAGACAAAGTATTCCCCGTCACTAATAGCGAAACTGTGGCAGTTTTAAATTAAAAATAATAGCGGCGGCGCGAAGACCAAACCCGGCTGAGAATGAGACTATCACAATCAGCAGTTCCGTCACCCCCAATGTATATAGCAGCACATAGCTCATTGCAGCGCAGAGAGCGCAGCTAATATACATTTCCGGGCGCATCAGCATCAACGTTTGCGCGCCTAATACATCGCGGATGATGCCACCAAAAGTGGCGGACATAACGCCCATTATCACCGCGACCGGCAGCGGCGCATCGTTCGCCAGCGCCACTTGGGTACCCATAACTGCAAAAATAGACAAGCCAATTGCATCCATCCAGACTATCCAAAAATCTCTTTGCAAGAATAGTTTAATGGCAAAGTAAGTAAACGCTGAAGAGCTGATACACAAGTACATAGTAACCGGGTCGTAAATCCAAAATACCGGGATATCCAGCAGCAAGTCACGCAAAGTACCGCCACCGATGCCGGTGACTGTTCCCATCAAAATAAAACCTAGGATGTCCATACCTTTTTTCGCCGCAAACAGTGCCCCAGAAATTGAAAAAACGATAACACCCGTGACCGAGAATACATAGATTAGCTGGTTAACTAATTGTTCAAACATTCAATTCCTTATTACACCGAGTGATTATATTTGTTGACGCAATCGTTAAAACTGACTTGCTGTCAGTGATATTTTAGCTGAGAAAAGAGCCCAACAAAATCTCTTGCCGGGAATTACAGGGCATGCAGAGATTTGAGTTGGCTAACTACAGATATGCTGATTATCTGCATGCATATAGCCAGGCTAATTTTTCATGCAATAAAAAGTTTGTTTCAGTCAAAACTTAGCATGCCCCTGGGCACACTCGCAATGTCCTACAAGTACCAGAGGGGAGATACCTAGCTGGTATATGGCCTGAGGTCTTATCTATTCACCGCCAGCTAACTTAGCTGAGATAACTTTCACATAGTCTACCCCAATTGATCTAATCCAGGGGGATGAAATATCAATAATATCCTGACTGTGATAGCAATTTGAGCTTCGTCTGTGTTTTATTTACGTTCTAAACAGCGACTGACAGCGATAATTTGGCTAAACGAGGGAGGGATTAATCCAGAGGGGAAATAGCAGAATTTGCATGTAGCAAAAATGGCTATTACCGCATTGCTTTTACTGTGGCTGGATATTGATGATTCGCCATCTGCGCTAGCCGTTGAGCAAGGGCGATGCCTGATAAAACGGGGTGTTTGTACTGAATGTATTAAGCAGTTGCGGCGGCAAAAAAAATTAGATATCCATTTGCCGCACTTATGATTGCAGATTAGAGCGAGCCAAAGGGTTAAACGGCTGGTCTTTAGATTGTCGATTTGTTACTTGCAAGACTTAAACAGAGAGACAGTGCAACCTACTGCTATGCCGATCGCCGCCCCTAATGACATACCATAAATCATACCTTTGGCGGCATCGCCAAATATAGATTGGTCGATGAAAGCGCCGATGCCGACTCCCACAAGAGTGCCCAGGGCTGCACCTGCGAGAAGACCGATAATCAAATGGTTAGTTTTTATGTTTATTTTACTAATCTGGTTCATGCTATTTCCTTTATCCTCGGCCTGTTATTATTTAGCCGTCATCACCTTTTGGCCTATTGCCTGGGTGCTTTTTGTTTGTTCCAAACTTAGTTGCATATGCAAACTTCAAAACAATATTCCCTATCTTTACTTAATTTATGGTTTTTATCATGCTGTTTATTTAAACCCTCGTTTGGAAATATAATTATTTTCCATACAGGGTGATCAAAAAATAATTCACGATTCCCTAAAAACACTCTGCAGCACCTATATTTATTAGACATAGCCGCATTATAAATTGACAAGACCCTTTGCCTGGCACCGCTACTTTGTTGTTTTTTCACTTGAATTCCCGACCCTTTGGCAAGTGTCCCGGCAAGATCAGAGCAGCAACTGTATCTAAGCTGAAGATATATATGCTGTCTCATAGTTATGCGGAAAAATAAACAACTTAACCTGCAATTTCATATTTGCATTCGCATCACATTATATGGTCTACACTGAAGCTAAACTTTTAGCGCCCAATTACAGGCCATGGGCCGTTCACACCGTCTCTAAATATTGTCACGGAAATCAACAAATGGAACTTCAACCGAGTAAAATTCTCGTTGTAGATGACTTTAAACATAATCGTATTGCTTTAACTAAAGTATTACAGCCATTAGAGAACATCGAATTAGTGGAAGCCAGCTCCGGAAGTGAGGCACTGGCCAAGTTAATTAATAACGAATATGCGTTAATTCTGCTCGACGTCAATATGCCCAATATGGACGGCTACGAAGTGGCCGAATTGATTTCATCGACCCAGGCGCACAAACATACTCCGATCGTGATGTTGACCGCTCACGACTCATCCCCGAAAGATATCAAGCGCGCCTATGAAGTGGGGGCGATTGACTACCTTACTAAACCCATTGAGAGCACTATATTATTAAACAAGGTCAAACAGTTCGTAAAAATTAGTCAACTTCAAGCTAAAACCAACTACTTGCGCTCTGAGAGAGAAGTGATTCTCGAGGCGGCTGGCCAGGGGGTGATAAAATTTAACAGTGAAGGCAAAGTGCAATTTATTAATAGCAAAGCTTGTCAGTTACTGCACAGTGATAATGATAGCCTGCTTGGCAGCCAATTTAATCTCTGGTTTAAAACAGCAGAGACAGAACCCTGTCATGATGACCTATTTTTGTTTTTGCGAACCCAGGCAAATGAGCAGGGAATTTTTCAACAGCGAGTGACCTTATTTATTGAAGACAACAAAACCTACCTGGTAGAGTTGACTTGTACCTCGGCCAAGAAACAACTTGATGCATCGATGATCGTGCTGTTTCAAGATATCAGTGACCGGCTGGAAATGGAAAACCGTCTTATTCATCTGGCAAATTACGATACATTAACGCAGCTTTGCAACCGAGGCAGTTTTCATGAACAGTTGTTAAGAGCACTAAACCGGGCCAAGCGAGTCAAAAGCACCGTTGCATTACTGTTTTTAGATTTAGACCGTTTTAAGCAGATAAATGATACTTTAGGTCATGATATTGGTGATGAGTTACTTAAAGGGGTGGCCCAGAGGCTGAAGTTAGTATTGCGAGAAAGTGATATCGCCGGTCGCCTTGGCGGCGACGAGTTTGCTATTTTACTGGAGGATTGCCACTCCAGTGCCGACGCTGAATTAGTGGCTAAAAAGCTTATTTCCAGTATTGCTCAGCCTTTTTTACTGCAACACAAAGAGATTTTAATTGAGACCAGCATCGGTATTTCCTGCACTGTCAATGGTGAGCACAACATCAGTACTTTATTAAAATGGGCGGATATTGCCCTGTATGCTGCTAAATCGGCGGGCAGAAACTGCCATCAACTGTTTATCCCGGCGATGTCCGCTAAAGCGCAAAAGCACGCCTTGATCCAGAGCAAGTTACACAAAATAATTGATGCCGACTTATTAGATGTGCACTACCAGGGCCAATATTCGCTGAGTGAAAAACGTTTTGTCGGCTTTGAAGCTCTGGTCAGATGGCCGCGAGTTGGCTTCGGCAAAACGCCCATTTCACCGGCATTGTTTATACCGATTGCCGAACAAACCCACCTGATCCACAAATTGGGGGAACAGACACTTACCCAAGCTTGCCGTTTATTGCAGTCCTGGCAGGGCTCAACAGAGACTCGACATTTATCTATCGCGGTTAATTTATCGGCTAAGCAAATAAATTCACAAGACTTTTTGGCCACTCTGGAATCGGTCATCAGCAAATTTAGATTTCCTAAAGGGCAACTTACCTTCGAGCTGACAGAAACAGCGTTTTTGGAAAATACCGAGACGGTAGTCCGCACTATGCACTGCATCAAAGACATGGGCTTTTTGTTAGCCCTGGACGATTTTGGTACTGGCTATTCATCGCTGAGCTATTTGCAAAAACTGCCATTAGACATACTCAAGATAGATCAGTGTTTTGTGCAGCGCCTGGGCCAATGTAACAAGACATCGGCTCTGGTCAAAGCCATTATTACCATCGCTCAAGCCCACGATATGAATGTAGTAGCCGAAGGCGTGGAAACAAAATTACAGTTGGACTGTATCGAGCAATTAGGTTGCAGTAAGATCCAGGGATATTACTTCAGTAAACCGATTCCCCCGGATTTAATTAACGCATTGTTAAACCCACAAGTGATACCCATCAATAATAAACCCAAGCTCCCGCTACCACAAAGTGTCGTCAAGTGAGTGGCTGCTAAGCAAACGTCTGGGTAGCTTCTGTATTGGTTGCTCAGTTAGACTTGTCAGGCAATACTTGTATCTTCTTTTGGTAAATACGTGAGCGTGCAACCACCGATTCAAACTGCGAGGTGACACTGGATAGATTGAGGGTTTCCTTGTCGCCGAGCATTAAAAAACCACGGGCTACCAACGAATTACTAATCACCTGCAAAACCCTGTTCTTTAAATGATTATCAAAATAAATCAGCACATTGCGACAGAGTATTAAATGCATTTGCGCGAACCCCTGGTCTTTCATTAAATTATGATGGGCAAAGGTAATCTTGTTGCGCAACAGTGGCTCAAATAACACTTCTGAATATTTTTGATGGCAATAATCTGACAGCGAATGCTCCCCGCCTGCGCGCTGATAATTTTCGCTGTATTGGCGCATGTTCTGAAGCGGGTAAATGCCTTTTTCCGCGATGCTCAATGCCTGATTATTGTAATCGGTCGCATAGATACGTGATCTTTCCAGTAAGCCAGCTTCGTGTAACATGATTGCAATTGAATACACCTCCTCTCCGGTTGCGCAACCGGCGTGCCAAATATTTATCCGCGGGTAAGTCTGCAGCTTTGTGATTACTTGTTGCTTTAACAGAAGAAACAATCCGGGGTCTCTAAACATTGCCGTGACGGTAATCGACATCTGTTGCAAAAAGCGGTCAAATACAAACGGGTCATGAATAATCAAGGGGATCAATTGCGAGACGCTTTGCAGATTCTCACCTTTCAACACATTATTAATTCTGCGCTGCAATGAGGCTTTAGCATAGTTGCGAAAATCATAACCATACAGCTGATAGACACTCTGTAACAATAACTCTATTTCAAGATTTCGACGCTGTGCGCGGGTTAATAAAGTACTTTGAATGATTGCAACACTGTCCTGTGATTGACTAGTTAACATATTCTGTCTCCACTCGGCGATACAGCCATACTCTCAACATCGCCAGTACTTTATCCATTTCTAAAGGTTTGGTTATATATTCAGAGGCCCCGGCCTGAATGCACAGTTGTCTATCTGCCGGCATTGCCTTAGCGGTCAAAGCGATGATTGGCACCGATCGATAATCAGGCATCTTGCGAATATGCGCTATCGCTTCATATCCATTCATCACCGGCATCATGATATCCATTAATATCAGTTCAATTGGCTGTTCATGTGTCGCTAACAGATCAACCGCCACTTTGCCGTTCTCTGCCTGTATCACTTGAATGCCCGCCTGTTCTAAAATTCGGGTAATGGCAAATACATTGCGCATGTCGTCGTCAACCACTAACACTCGACGGTCTTTGAGCATGCCGTTCTCATCGTGTAACATCTGCAGTGCCTGTTGCTGGGCGGTTGAATACTTATCCCCTATATGGTGTAAAAACAAGCTCACATCATCCAGTAAGCGCTCTGGTGACTCTGCCCCTTTGATCACTATTGAAGAGCTGAACTGATTGAGAATACGGTATTCTTCTTCAGTGATTGCCCGACCGGTGTAGACGATAATAGGCACTCCTTTGGCTCCCTTCTGGGCACTGATGGTTTTCACTAATTCGGTGCCCTGCAAGTCCGGCAAGTCCAAGTCCAGAATGATACAGTCAATTTTTTGCTGTTGTAACAATAAACAGGCCTGCTCGGCGCTGTCGGCAAAACTTAACTGAGTTTCAGTACCAGCGATAGACTGACCAATCTGCGCAGCTGAGCCGGCGTCATTCTCAACCACTAATATGTTTTTCATATTACTGGAGTTAGCTTCATACATTTGTAACAACGTGCTGCTGATCACTTCAGGGTCGGTGGGCTTTTGTAAATAACTGCTGGCGCCTAAATGCAGCGACTGCATCTTCTGCTCAGTGCCGGAGATTACATGCACTGGGATATGTCGGGTTTGCAAATTGTCTTTGAGCTGTTCCAGGACTTTAAGCCCATTGATATCAGGCAGCGTCAGGTCTAATAAAATACCGCTAGGTAAATATTCAATCGCCAGTAAAATTCCGTCCCGACCTTTATCTGTCGCTATTACTTTCATGTCTAACTTGCGGATTAAATTAATTAAAATCTGACTAAAAACTTTATTATCCTCTATTACTAATAAAGGTCTATCCTGGTTATTAATCCGCATTCGGTCATCATCCAGCCAATCGCTGTTTTCAGTTATTTGTTGAATGCCGCTGTTTAGTAATTGCTCCGCTTCTGCATGATCTATTTTATGCTTGACTGGCTGTGGATCAATCTGCGCTATTGTTGCCAGCGGTGATTTAAGCTCGTCACCCTCTTGCGGGTAGCTAACAGGTAAGGTCAAGGTAAAACTGCTGCCCTTGCCTTCTTGGGATTGCATACTAATTTCCCCGCCCAATAGCAGCGCCAGTTCTTTGGAGATCGTCAGGCCTAATCCCGTTCCGCCGTACTTACGACTGGTGGAGCCATCCGCTTGTTGGAAAGCTTCAAAAATTGCCTGCTGTTTATCTTCGGGGATGCCGATTCCGCTATCACTGACTTTAAAACAAATATGACTGCAAACCAGCTCTGCTGTCGTCCCGGGTTCAGTGGTGCTGACCAGCGGATAAATATCTAACTTGACCCTTCCCACTTCGGTGAATTTGAAAGCATTGGACAAAAAGTTCTTTAAAATTTGCTCTAATCTCTGGCGGTCGGTATTGATAACCTGTGTGATACTTTGCTCGACATTGATGGTAAATTCCAGCTGCCGCTGTTTTGCCAAAGGATTAAAAAGCGCCTCCAGGTTATACACCAGTTCAGTAGGGGCAAAGCTATCGATGTTGACATCCAGCATCCCCGCTTCAACTTTTGACAGATCCATGATGTCATTAATTAAGTTCAGTAGCGTTTTACCCCCCTGGTAGACGATATCCGCTTCTTCTACTTGTTCTGTGGTCAAGTTTCCCTGCTTATTTTCATACAGTGATTTAGACAGTATCAGCAGTGAATTTAGTGGGGTGCGCAATTCATGGGACATATTAGCCAAAAATTCAGACTTATATTTACTGGCCAGTGTTAACTCACGGGCCTTTGCTTCCAGTGCGGATTTAGATTGCTGTAATTTTTGCGACTCTAGTGACAGTGCCTGTTGCTGGCCGATTAAATCTTCATTACTCGCTTGCAGCTCTTGCTGTTTCTCCTCCAATTCTTCATTGCTGGCTTTTAGTTCTTCACTTTGATCTTTTAGTTCTTCTTCAGAGGCGCTTAACAGCTGATTTTGCTCATTCAGCTCACCGATGTTGTGTTTGAGTTTTACCGCCAGGTCATTAAAAGCCACGGCCAAATGACTGAACTCATCGCTGGAAGTAATTTCAATCTGCTGCTGAAAATTTCCTCTGGCAAGATTTTCAGTGGCCTCTACCAAAGATCGTAATTTGCGGGAAATACTGTTGGAAACTAATAATGAAACCCCAAAAGCAACCATAAGGGCCAGCAGTGAAGCGACTACCATCACCACTATAACGTTGTCTGCGGCAGTCGTTGCCTGCTGTTCACGGACAGTCATTAATTTCTGCTCAACACTGACAAAATCTGATAGTACTTGTCTGATATTATCTATGAGTTTTTTGCCTGTTTCCCGCTCAATCAGGGCCGTCACATCACTCATTTTAGCGCCTTGGCTGTTTAACTCCCGGCGCAGCGCTATTTCCGGTCCCCCGGCACGCTCTTCCCACTCTGTGGTCTTTAAACGCAATGCCTCAATTTTTGCCAGCACTACTTTTTTATCATAGTTTTCCTGAATCACTTGGCGTAGCTGAGTAATGTGTCGCTTTAAAGATTCTTTACCATCTTCGAATGGTTGTAAAAACTCAGCTCTACCTGTGACTAAATAGCCCCGTTGCCCTGTTTCTTGATCGACAATATCTTTTTCTAACAACAAAATTAAATAGTAAGCTGTTTGGTTTTGCGCCAGATCAAATTGTGACTTTAGCTCGT
The DNA here is from genome assembly GCA_013215505.1 of Oceanospirillaceae bacterium. Lineage (GTDB taxonomy): Bacteria > Pseudomonadota > Gammaproteobacteria > Pseudomonadales > Balneatricaceae > Rs1. Next base: position 78,322 of record JABSQZ010000024.1, on the reverse strand, counting down.
CCAGGGAATAACGGATTTTATCTAACACCCCCTTACCTAAACCAGCGGATATCGTCTGCTCAATCTCGGAAAATTCGATCTCGCCAGCATTGAACTGATCGCGCAGCGCCAGTTCAGGTTGCGCCGCCTGTTGTAACCAACGCAAGCTTAAATTTTCAACGGCATCCAGCTTTTTTTCTGACACTATAGAATCAAAATTATCGTTCACCACATTCCTTAACTTAGGAAATGTTTGACGCAAACTCTCTTTCCCCGAATAATAAGGCTCTAAAAACTGTTCTTCTCCGGTAATTAAAAAACCGCGTTCACCCGTCTCCTGGTCAACCATGCCCTTGGCAATCTGCCACAAATAATTTGACGCATTGATGTTGCTGGTGGAAAAAATGCCTTGTAATTCATCAATCATATCCCGTATCTGGTCCAAAATGCCCTTGCCGGTTTCGCGAATTAAGGTTTTTTGAATGAAGATCAAACTAGAATCCCCCTGTTGATCCAGGCGTCTTCTTGAATCAATCTCAGGTTTTGCTGCCTGTTGCACCCAATCGGATATTTGGCTGCGTAGCTTTTTTAAATCCGCTTTCATTAAGTCGACATTTTGATAGAGCCTGTGAGCACTGCCGTGTAGTTCCGTGACACTAGCGGCACTGTTACTGAACCCTACATACAACATTAGCTCTATATAACTGTTCTCAAAATTTTGTTGACCTTGATAATAGGGCTGCAGGTACTTATCATCTCCAGTAATAAGAAAGCCTCTTTGCCCGGTTTCCTGATCAACCATTGATTTAGCCATTTTCAAGACAAAATTTTCTCCTTGGAGATCATTATTGTTTCTAAAAAAAGCAGTTAATTGCTGTAGAGTCGCTCGTACATTATCCAGTAACTTCTTCCCCTCATTCCGGTTTAAAGATTTCTCCAGAAACTCCAGCGTCGTCAGTCCACTGTTATTGATCTCACGCCTGGCGGCAATTTCAGGATTGGCTGCCTCGCGTTGCCATTGTGCTGCCTGTTCTTGGATCTTGTTTAGATGAAATAACACTTCAGGATTTTTATAGTTATTGCTGACTTCTTGGCGAAGATTAATGAACAACGTTTTCAATCTCAGCTTTGCCTGCTCAAAGGGCTGTAAAAACTCAGTCTTACCGGTTAATAAATAGCCGCGTTGTCCGGTCTCCTGATCAACCAGGCTTTTTGCAATACTGGTTAATGTATGTTTAGCAAGTTGATGATTTGCTTTAGTAAATACTAAGTCTATTGCTTTTATTTCAGCTCTGATGCCATCTAATATAGTTTTCCCGTTTGCTTGTATCAGAGTGCTCTCTATCTCCTTAAATTCTTTGACTCCTGCAGACACTTCATTGCGCAATGCTATTTCAGGCTCTGCTGCATTGGTTAGCCATTTTTCAGTGTCCATTTCTAATAAATCTATTTTTGCTAATATAGTTTCCGCTTGATAATTATTATCTATATATTGTCTCAATTTGCTCATATGCAAACTAAAATTTGCTGACCCTTGCACGTAGGGCTGAAGAAAATTCTCTTCGCCGGTGATTAAATAGCCTCTTTGACCACTTTCTTGATCAACAATGTCTTTGGAAATTGCCAGTACTAGATTTACTCCCTGCGCAGTATCGGACGATCTAAAAAGCCCTTGCAGCTGCTCTATTGAACGTCGCAATTGATCCAATATGTTTTTACCACGTCCCTCGCGTAATACTTTTTGCATATATTCCAAACTGGCAGTATCACTTTTTACCAGGCGTCGTTTGGCAATTTCAACATCTGCAGCTTCGCTCAACCAGCGCTTTTGCAAATTAGTAACCGTTTTTAATTTGTCAACTTGCTCGGAGTTATCCGCAACCAGCAACTGTAAGCCATCAATTTTATCATCCCACACTTGCACTGCGTGATTAAAGGGCTCTAAGAATGAATCTTTACCGGTTATTAAGAAGCCTCGCTCCCCGGTCTCCATATCGATCATTAATTTTTTCAGTTCTTCACCCTTGCCAATTACTTGCTGGGTGTGTTTAACCCATTTTGAAGTCTCTATCAGTTTGTTAATATTGAAGTAAACGACCGTGCAAATTAGCGCTAACAGCGTAAGAGGCACACTAAATCCCAACAGTAATTTAGTGCGGGTATTGAAATTCGCCAACAGTTTCATCAGTGCCGAAACCGGAACAACCTGGGTGTTAGAATTTTCGCTTTGTGTCTCACTCATAGGTACATTCCCTTGCTGCAAGCTAGATATTTGATTATGGGTATCTGCCTTGCGGATCATCTTAAGTTTTGCTAATCCCTTACCAGCGGCTGAGCATCTTAAGACCGAACTTCTCTGCGTTTTGAATAGGCTTAAAGGGACTGTTATTGAAGCAAAAAACAGTCCCTGGAACTGACTTTATTAGACGCTAAATTAAATATAGTTAAAATTCCTATTAATGCGAATAAATAGCGCAAAAACAATAACTTCCATACAAGCCAAGCTTGTAATTGAAAGCAATATGAACACTAACAAGACATTTTTAACGAGACAAAATGTACTGTGGCTTAATATGCGGTAATCAGACGGGAGACAGACATCAGTGGCTTGATTATGGAAGGTTGAAATGGGATAAATGTTACCAAATAGCGACCTTGAAAGCAGGAAAATCAATTGGTGTCAGCCCTCAATATCTATCGATACAGCCATACCCTTAACATCGCCAACACTTTATCCATATCCAGTGGTTTGCTTAGATATTCACAGGCTCCTGCATCGATACATTTTTGCCGATCCTCGGGCATCGCCTTAGCAGTTAAAGCAATGATAGGTGTTGTCTGATAATTCGGCATTTCCCTGATCAGGCCCATTGCCTGGTAGCCGTCCATTACCGGCATCATTATATCCATCAGTATCAGTTCAATGGCTGGATTCAACCCCGACAGTAATTCTACGGCTACCGCGCCATTTTGCGCTTGGGTTACCTGAATCCCCGCCTGTTCCAGGATACGGGTAATAGCAAAGACATTACGCATGTCATCGTCAACCACTAACACCCTTCTGTCGAGCAACATTTCATTTTCATCGTGCAACAGCTGTAATGCCTGTTGCTGTTGATCTGAGTACTGATTGCCCAGGCAGTGCAGAAATAATGTCACATCATCCAATAACCGCTCGGGAGACTCTGATCCTTTAATCACAATTGAATCACTGAATTGATGTAGGATGCGATCCTGCGCGTCGCTAAAATTCTGCCCGGTATAAATGATAATAGGGACTTCTTTTGCTCTTGCATGTTCACTAATGGTCTTCACCAGCTCAGTGGCATTCATGTCAGAGAGTTCAAGGTCTAAAATAATACAATCAAAGTCCCCTGCATCTAACTGCTGGCAGGCATCTTCTACACTTTCAGAGAACAGTAATTGGGTATCGCGCCCCGCGATTAACTGTTTAATCTGCTGGGCGCAGTCGCTATCGTCTTCGATCACCAATACCATTTTTTTAAGCGGCTGTTTATTGGCATATATTTCTATTAAGGTTGAGGTAATCGCCTCTGGCTGTGCTGGTTTTTGTAAATAACTGATCGCTCCCAGATTCTGCGATTGTATTTTTTTATCTGCTGCAGAAATAACATGGACCGGTATATGCCGGGTTTGCAAATTTTGTTTTAACTGCTCTAATACCCGCAAACCATTGATATCAGGCAGGCCTAAATCTAATAAAATAGCGGCAGGTAAATATTGCTGCGCCAGCAGAATTCCGTCGCGGCCCTTGTCGGTGGTTATTACTTTAAAATTCACCTTATGAATCAAATCTATCAGTATCTTGCTGAAAGCCCGATCATCTTCTATCAACAATAATGTTTTATCACTTTCTTGCAAATCGCCCCTGTCATCTTTAAGCCATAAATTCACCGCTGCTGTAGCCACTGATTGCACATCAACAGCCGCCAGCGCCGCGATTTCGGGTGCGGGAAAAGGTTGTGGTTGTGGTTGTGGCTTTGATGATTGTTGAATAGAAGCCAGTTGCAGCTGGGGACTGTCAGCTTGATAAATGAGCGGAAGCGTCAGAGTAAAAATGCTGCCCTTAGCTATTTTACTACTCAAGCTTATACTCCCCCCCAGCAACTCTGCCAACTGTTTAGAGATGGACAGGCCCAAACCTGTACCTCCGTATTTCCTGCTGGTTGACCCATCGGCTTGTTTAAATGCCTCGAAGATCTCCCGTTGTTGATGCTTTTCAATACCAATACCGGTATCAGTCACACTAAAACATATACTCTGCGGGGACTGTGCTTTATCTGAGCCAAGATCATCGCCGACACTGTCGATATCCAGTCTTATACTGCCGCTCTCGGTAAATTTAACGGCGTTGGCCAGGAAGTTTTTTAATATTTGCTCAACCCTTTGCCGGTCTGAGTAGACAGCAAGGTCTAAATTCTTCTCGGTGATGCTAAAACTCAACCCCTTCTCCTCTGCCAGTGGAGTGAATAAGCGCAACAAATTTTGTCGGATATCCCCGGCGCTTAAAGTGTTCAGGTTAATATCTAACATACCCGCTTCTACTTTGGATAAATCCATAATGTCATTGATTAAGGTAAGTAAAGTCTGCCCCCCTTGATAAACGATGCTGGCGTCTTCAACCTGCTCGGCCGTTAAATTACCCGGTTTATTATCTGCCAGTGATTTAGACAATATCAATAGACTATTTAAAGGAGTACGTAGCTCGTGAGACATATTCGCCAGGAACTCTGACTTGTATTTACTGGCCGCTGTCAGCTCTTGTGCTTTTTGTTCTAGCAAGCTTTTGGAGCTTAGTAGCTTTGCAGATTGCAGCGCTAATGCTTCGTGTTGCTGTTCTAATTCATTATTATTGCGTTTTAATTGTTGCTGTTTTTCTTCAAGCTCTTCGTAACTGCATTTTAACTCTTCCTCAGAAGCCTTAAGGTGAAATGCTTGTTCTTCGAGCTCTGCGTTTGCCGCTTCTACAAGCAGTCGTTGCTCGGTGGCATCACTCAATAAGTCATTAATTTGCAGCTGGTCTTCTAAGCTATTCAAATTTGTCCCGATTAACGGTAGTGCCTGCTGTATAAATTCCCGTTGCTGCTGATTTAAAGGCTCAAACAGTGCGATTTCAAACACCCCTTTTAATTGTTTGAGGGCATTTGCGCCGATATACACTAGTGGTTCAATTAACAAACTAGTACTGTTAATGCTCATCATGGGCGAAGCTACTTTAATACTTTCACTACTGAGGTTGTCCAGCGTGACGCTCTGTTGGTCAATAGCAACTTGGCCGATTAACCCAGAACCCAAATTTATCTGTTGATGTAACTCTCGATCATCGGCCATTTGATAACCGGCCACTAGCTCAAGTTTATTTAGCTTTTGATCGTAGTAATAAAAGCAGCAAGCTAAGACATTTAGCTGCCTTCCTATCACCGATAGAACTGCATTTAGCAGTGCAGCTAGACTCTCTTGTCCGCGCATGTTCTTTTCCAGTAAAGCCAGGCTTGCAGCCAACTGGTTACCTTTACTTAAATGTTGATTTTCTAACAGCGCTGCCGCTGCATTTTGTTTCAAACTTTCAGTTTGCCCGGCCAAAGTGTTTGCCATCGTCTGCATCGCTTGCAATAGCAGACCCATTTCATCGTTTTTTACCTCACCAATGTCAATCTGATAATCACCCGAGGTAATGGTTTCTGCGATGAGCAACGCCTGTCGGGCAGGTTTAGTGATCGAGCGGGTAACAAAGACCCCCATCAATGAGCCGAATATAAAACTGAACAACAGCCATAACAAAGCATTACGCAGTGCCTGGCTTTCATCTTTACCGGCACTCTCTACTAACTCAGACACTGACAAAATCAACACTTGAGTAATTGATTTTAAGGAGGATTGCAGTGCCTGGTGATTTTTTGCGATATCTTGTTCATAGGATTTAGCTTTTTCCAGATGACCGACCCGCAGCAATTTAAATAATTTACTGGCGTATTCATTTTGCAGCGACAATTCTTTTTCCAACAACAGTAGTTCAACCAGCAACTTGTCTGCAACTTCCGGGCTTTCTTTAAGTCGTACTGCCACATATTGATTTAACAGTATTTTACTGGTGTCAAATAATTCGTTAGTTTGTGCTATTAAATCAAATAAGTTCGCCCGTCCGCGCTCAAACGAAACTATCGCTCTGTCATCGCCCAGCGCTACCTCATAGCCATTACGAAATGCTTGCTCAAACAACACCGCTCTTTGCATCAGAGCTAGATTGAGCTGCGACAGAGCCGACAAAACCGGAATATCCGATGCATTTATGGCTTTTAAATGACTGCCAATTTTTTCTTGTGATAAGTAGTTCACCCCACCGATCATGAGCAAGATCGACAAAAACCCTATGATCATGCAGATCATTTTTACTGAGATTGAATTTACTTGTAGTTTAGATACCGGTGTCATTTTTCCATGTCCCTAAGGAAGTCCAATTATCGATATTATCTATCGCATTACTGCCTCTAGAGGTAGCCATATGGCTAGTTGTTCCCGGCAGGATTTGAGGTTGTGCTTGGGGCGCTCTGATATTTGCCCTTTGATTGTGGTTATTTTCCGCTCACTTTGCAGTCCACGATCTGCCAACAAATTCAATGCCAGTAACAAACCGGTACTACAATGCCATTCCCGGAGCCGCGCAAATTATAGCCGGTCCTGGAGATATAGTGGGTTTGCAAACTTGCAGTACTCTGGAACTTGGCACCGTTGACAATTAATGGGTAATCACCCATCACCCCTATCTGAATTTTGTTGGCTAACATCCGCTGGGTGATTGGCGGACCTGAGGTGTAGTCCTGCCAGTCGAGAACAAATTTAACATCTTTATATTTACCGCTAATCGGCAGATGCTTTTCAAACAATTTTAGCTGTTCAACGATTATCCCCGCAGTATAAGTATCAGTGCAGGTGCTCTGATGACCGATGCCAATTCGGATTGTTTCAACCGCGACTACCCAGGCGCTATTCATCAATGCAAATGCAAGGGGGACTAAACATGCCAACTTCATAGAAATCATCCTGTTATTGGTTGCTAAAGAAACATAGGCCCAGAGAACTTAAGTTATTTAAGTTGCATTTAAGATTAGACCATTTACCTGGATCAGCTAGTTTGCAGCTGTTTTAATTGGGTTTTTATCCACCGGAAGCTGTTGTTAATAAAGCCGACTTGTTTTTAACGGTTAACTGCAGCGATTTTTAAACATTATATCTAAGTCATTTGACTACCACAGGGCAAAAACAGGATCAACGCCTATACTTATTCTCATATTCCTTAAGCGAATATAAATCTCAATTCGCAGCTGCATTTTTTTTACATTAAATACAGCTCAATGATCGAAATCTCAGTACCAGATCAGTAATTTTAGCCATTAAAGGTTGTTGCGATGCACAGCAATTCTATTGCAGTAGATAATAAAAAAGACAAAACCTATCTGCTTAAACTGATAGCAAGCTTAACCTTAATATTCACTTTGATTGGCATTGGGCTATACAGCTTTACCTATAGGCTCAGTGCGCAATTAACCCAGAAAGCGGCACTTAACGACGCTAAAATATACGCCAGAGCACTGGAGGAATTCCGAACTTTATACACTTCTGAAGTAGTCAATATCGTAAAATCTCAAGGTATCAAAGTCACTCATGATTACCGCGCCACCGAGGGGGCGATTCCACTACCGGCAACCTTAAGTATGTTACTGGGGCAGAAGATTGGCGAGCAAAATAACGGGGCGAACACGCGGCTGTATAGCCCCTATCCATTTCCCTGGCGAGAAAGCGAAGGAGGTCTTAAGGATAGCTTTTCCAAGCATGCCTGGCAGTATTTACAACAGAACCCCGAACAAGAGTACAGTCAATTCGAACAGTTAGATGGGCGCAGAATATTGAGATACGCCAAAGCCGATATCATGCGTGAAAGTTGTGTGGATTGTCACAACTCACACCCCCTAACCCCGAAAGATGATTGGCAGCTAGGAGACGTGAGAGGGATTTTAGAAGTCACCATTCCATTAGAGGCGGCAACTGCCTATTCTAAGCAGGCACTGTCAGGTTTGTTCTGGATAATTCTGGCTATTTCTATGCTGGGCATTTTTACCATCAGTTATTTCGCGATTAAAATCAGACGCAGCACTGCAATTATAGAAACAAGTGCCATTGCCAAAGAACAACTTAATCACCTAAATGCAATGATGGCCGGAGTACAAGAAGTTGCAACTCTAAGTGACAATATTCTGAAGTTTTTAGCGCCTATCTTAGGGGCTAATCAAGCGGCGCTGTTTCTGCTGAATAATCAGAATGAATTGGACTTAGTGGGGAGCTATGCCAGGACAGTTCGGCAACAGCAAAGTCACTATAAATTTGGAGAGGGGCTGGTGGGCCAGGCAGCAGTGAATAAAAGCATCGCTATTGTCAATAATGTACCGGAAAATTACCTGCAGATTAGCTCTGGTCTTGGTAGCAGTATCCCCTGCTCACTGCTGCTGTTTCCGGTGTTACAAGATGGCCAGGTAATAGCGGTATTGGAATTTGCCAGCTTTAACACTTACCACAGCAGACCAGCAGAGTTTTTGCAACAGATTCAAGAAACCCTTGCAATTGCACTGCAAAGCGCTAAATCCCGAGAAGTGACCAATCAACTATTAAAAACTAACCAACTCAATGTTCTTGAACTCAAAGATCAAAAACACCGTTTACAATCCAGTAATGATGAATTGGAAACACAAACTCAACAACTGAAAAAATCCGAAGAAGGGTTGAGATGTTCCGAGGAAGAGCTGAAAGTACAAAGCGAAGAGCTTAAAGCCAGCAACGAAGAACTTGAAGAGAAACAGCAAGCTTTAACATTACAGACGGAGCAATTACAGCACTCTCACAGCTTAGTCGAGGCCAAAGCAGAGCAGCTTACCTTGGCCAGTAAATACAAGTCAGAGTTTTTGGCCAACATGTCTCACGAATTACGTACACCCTTGAACTCTATGTTAATTTTATCCAAATCTTTGTACGAAAACCAAACCGGTAACTTAACCAAAGATCAGGTTGAAGAAGCAGATATTGTCTATCAAGGAGGACAAACATTACTGGCATTAATCAACGATATTATGGATTTATCCAAAGTCGAAGCGGGAATGTTAAGCTTGAGCTCGGAATCCTTTTTCCCGGGGGATGTTAAGCATACCCTCAAAGCACTGTTTACCCCGGTTGCAAAAAACAAGAATTTAGACTTTGAAATTACTGTCGATGAGCGATTAACAGAAAAAATAACCACTGACAAACACAGGTTAGAACAAGTCTTGAAGAATTTTTTGTCGAATGCTTTTAAGTTTACTGAACAGGGCAGTGTCAAACTGGATATTCATCCGGCGCCTGATACAGCTAGCTTACAGCAGCAGGATTGTGTGTGTTTTAGTGTTATCGACACAGGTATAGGTATCGCCGAACATCAACAACAAGACATCTTTGCTGCATTTCAACAGGCCGATGGCGGTAGCAATCGAAAGTACGGTGGCACAGGTCTGGGGCTCTCTATCTCCAAAGAGCTTGCCCAGTTACTGGGTGGAAAAATTAGCTTGATCAGTAAAACCAATATGGGCAGTAAATTTTGCCTGACCTTGCCGCTGCACAGCCCTGATAATTCAAACCCGTTAACAACCGTTGCCAGCAGCGCTGAGTCAGTGGCAGCTGTGCCACCAGAAATCACGGATTTAGTTGTTCAGAGTATTGCCAATGATTGGTTGAATGATGACCGAAACACGGCTGCAGAGCATGAGCCTTGTTTACTACTGATCGAAGATGATCGCGCCTTTAGTAAAATTTTAATCGACCTGATCCACAGTCTTGACTCTAAAGTAATCGCCACCAATAAAGGGCGCGAGGGTTTGATGTTAGCGTTAGAGTTTGCACCAACAGGAATATTATTGGATTTAGGTTTGCCGGATATCAGTGGATTACGGGTATTGGAACAGCTAAAGAACAACCTACAGACCCGGCATATCCCGGTACATGTGATTTCAGCGGGTAATAACAAAATGGAATCTTTGCATCAAGGCGCTATTAGCTACTTGCAAAAGCCCGCCGATGCGGAGGCTATCACCTCTACCCTACTGGAAATTTATAAAAATACCGAGCAGAAAATAAAACGCATTTTAGTGATCGAAGATAACAGCAATTCTGCTGAGGAAATTAAGCACTTAATAGCCAGCAGCGACACGGAACTGTGTTTTTCCAGTAACAGTGACAATGCTTGTATGCAGCTCTCAGATCAATATTTCGATTGCATAATAATTGATATGGAGTTAACGGACATCGGCGGTACAGAACTGGTCAAGACCATCAGTGAGCAGCCCGGAGCCTCTGGCGTGCCCATCATAATCTACACCGGAAAAACCATGAATACCGCTGAATATCAAATTCTTAATCAATTTAGCTCTTCAATAGTGATAAAAGGGGCCGAATCCCCCGAGCGTTTGCTGGATGATGTAACACTATTTTTACATCATGTAGGCCACAAATATTCCATTAAACAGCAGCAGAGCTTAAAAATGCTGCACGATCAGGATGCCATGTTGTTGGGTAGACGAATACTAGTAGTCGATGACGACATGCGTAATGTGTTTGCAATGACCCGGATACTGGAACAATCTGGAATCAAAGTAGTTCAAGCTGAAAACGGTCAAGTCGCAATCGACCGGTTAACGACCTTAGAGGATCCTATCGATCTGATATTAATGGATATGATGATGCCGGTGATGGATGGTTATGAGGCGACCCGGCACATTCGACAAATACCTCTGTACCACGATATTCCTATTATTGCCTTAACCGCCAAGGCGATGCCCGCAGACCGGCAACAGTGCATCGAAGCAGGTGCATCCGAGTATCTGACCAAACCCCTGGATATGGATAAAGTACTGTCGATGCTACGCATTTGGCTGTACCGAAAAACCACCGATTAACTCAGACTTCCAACTTCCAACTTCCAACTTCCAACTCGCTACTTACGACTTACGACTTCCAACTTACGACTCGCTACTCTAACCCCGACGCTGTTAAAACCAAAGAAATCCGGGGTGCAAACTGCGCCGTAATCCCTGGCTACCGACTGATCTCTATCGACTAAATACTCAAAACTAAAATCGTGATCCGCGGCAAATCTGGCCATCATCTCCGGGCTGTCCTCGGGTACCCTGGAATAATCGTTTGAGCTAATTGCCACGACATTGACTCCCTGCTGTTGCAGTACTTTAGCATCCGCCACCAGTCTATCGATAATCGCCTTCACATAGGGACAGTGATTGCAAATAAATGCAATCAGTAAGCCTTTATCGCCTGCAGCTGCGCTAAAGTAAATGACTGACCACTGGGGTTTTTCAAACTAAACGAGTCAGCTTGCCAGCCCAATTCTGCCTTAGGAGTATCTAATAACATATTATTTTCCTTACAGAGCATCAAACAGAATCTTTAGGCCATTGAATTGCAAATGACCTGTTTTAATAGCTCAGCACTAGAGCATGACCGCTGCCCGCTACCGATAACAAGGCAGTTTACTTACCGGTTGGCATCTGCATAAGTTCCGACACTTCTAAAGATCCGCCAACATCCAGAAACGGGCACTCTCTGGCGATAGCTAAAGCCGCATCCATTGAGTCAGTTTCAATAACAGTGTATCCCGACATAGCACAGCTGCCGCCTTGGCTAACAGATCCGTCGGGATTGACGGTCTGAGTATTTTTCAGGGGATTGGCAGGGCTGACGGCCGCATCTCCCAAAGAGCCTATCCACTGCATATATTTCGCCATATGCTGCTGGCCCTCCTCTGCACTGGCCGGTTTTTCTCCACCTAAATAAACAATCACGAACTGCGGCATTTTAACTCTCCTTTTTCAAAAATTAGCTTTTAGTGTCAGTGGCTAAGGTCAATTTAACAACAGCGCAATAGCCATCACTGGCTGTTTTTTAAACGACTTTAATACTAGCATTGTTTTGTAGAGGATTAAAATATCAGTTGGAAGTTGGAAGTTGGAAGTTGGAAGTTGGAAGTTGGAAGTTATGTTGCAGTTTAGACTCTGTTATCCTAAATTTCTTTAACACTCACTGTAAAACTGTGTTTAAAACGCAATGTTGTAACGGGTGTATTTGTAGGTTCGCTCCAAGCCATTTTGTAGCAATGCCCTGGAGTCTCTAAGTTAACCTAGTGCTTGTTGTGCAGTCACTAATGGCACTCTGGTCGATACTCCATGTAATGCAATGTTGTGGATCATCTCATCAGTCGTCGTGCAACAATCTGTCAGAATAGATACCTGGTAGTTTTCGGCGGCTTTTGAGATGGCGGTATGGGTGACACAATTTTGCGTCATCATGCCGCATATCAGTAATTCGTCACACTTAAGAGATTGCAGCAGTTGCTGTAAGTTCGTATCCTCAAAGGCGTCTGCGAATGCTTTAACGACCACGGGTGCATCAGCGGCTGCAGTTAATATGCTTTGGTGGATATCGGCACCCACAGTGCCCTGATTAAAAAACGGAGCTATACCCATTTTTTCATCGGCAATATGTTGTGTATGAATCACCGGGATATTCTGCTGGTTGGCTTTAACTATTGCCAGCTGGACGTTATTCAAAATTTGCTCGGTATTCCACAGTGGGAAGTTTCCGCCCGGGAAATAATCATTTTGCAGATCAATTATTAATAGTACTTTCTGTTTCATTGGGAATCCATTTAGTCTGTTTCGATTGAGTTTTAAGTATGCGCGTTACTTGCTTAGACTTTCAGTATCATTAATGACATTGTTAAGGTCAAAACTGACAAAATCTGGATGCCTATGTCAATCGATACTGCGATAATCAACTACCCGCAGAGCCTAAAATCGGCCGTTTATGGATTGTTTGAAATGTTTACTATGGCCAACCAAGTGGCCGTGGAACAACAACTCAATTATCATTTTAATCCGCGGATAGTGGATATCGCTACCGAAGACTTTTCAGTATCCGATGGCTTTGATTTGTTGTTACTCCCCCCCAGTAACGACAGCAGCCCCCTGCACAGCTGTTGGATTGGCTACGTCAGTATCAAGCTCAAGGTGCGGTATTGGCAGCTGCTTGTGCAGGCACATTTATATTAGCCGCCACAGGTTTATTGCAGGGAAAAACGGTCACTACACATTGGGGGTTGGAAGCTATATTCGTTGAAAAATTTCCAGACTTAAATTTAGACATCGAAAAAATATTGATTAACAACGGAAATCTTATTACCGCTGGGGGCATGTTGTCCTGGTTAGATTTAGGTCTGGAAGTTGTAGCGCAGTTTTCTCAACCTAGTGTAATGCGCCAATTGGGGAAGCTTTTAGTGGTTGATACAGGGTCGCGGGAACAACGTTTTTATCAACAATTTTGTCCTGTATTAAATCATGGCGATCAGACTATTATTAATATTCAACAGTATTTGCAGACTAGCTTTCAACAAAAAATATCAGTCGCTAAACTGGCACAAAAAAGCTGCCTTACTGATCGTACTTTCCTCAGGCGCTTTGTCCAGGCGACAACCTTAAAACCTGTGCAATACCTGTACAGATTACGCATTCAAAAAGCTTGTGATTTATTGGAAACAACCCGGTACCCCTTTGATTGGATTGCAAATCAAGTAGGGTTTGTAGACGCCGGTGCCTGCAGGAAAATATTTGTGCGCATTATTGGCTTAACCCCATCTGAGTTTAGAAAACGCTTTCATTAGGGATGTTAAAGTCTAATTTTTAGTTACTTACTCCAATAATCATCAGTCTCTTTTGGCCCATCCCGATCATTTATTTGTTGTTGAATTTTTTGTTTTTCTCGTTGCATATCCTGAAAATCTTCCTCAGCGGCAACATGTATAAAATATATACAGGCAGACCCTACGGTTAATAATGCAGTTGGAAATCCCACCACATAATAGCCAGCTACAAACATGAACATACCAAAAACAAATATTAGCGCTAAAATAACCAAGGCGATTAATCTGGATTTTTTTTTCTTTGGTACTTCATCCATAAGTTTCAAAGCCAACATCCGTCTATGTTTTCATCATTTCTGCTACGGTTTAATAAAATTGATATCAGCGAAGGTGCTGATGGCACAAAATAGAAATCAATTACTGATCGCCATTTTTTAGTACTTTAGATTGGTTTAGGTTTTAATGTTTCACGCTATCGTCACTATAAGTATAGCTGTAAGTTCAAATTGATCTGCTTGATTATGAAAAATTTTGTTACTTTTTTGCTCTTAGTCCTGCTAGCAATATAGCGTTGCTTTTAACTAGCGCTTAAGTAAAAATTCTAACTAGTCTTATTAAATAAAGAGCAGCTTCTACAAGGGCTATTTTCCAAGAAATCAGCGTTACTTTGGCTTTTTAAATCTATCTACATGGCGTTACCAAGCCTACCCATTGACTCTGCTGATGAAGATTGGTTGTCGTAGGCCCAGCAATTGCCACTGATGCTTGTACCCATTACTGCTTAACATTGGCCAACTTCCCCAATTGCATTAAGGAGGAAAACTAAAACAGCGCACCAGTATTTATGTTTGCTAATATTGAGAAAAGTGATAAACAGTACGCTGCTTAATAAAACTGTAGACTATAAAAGCACAATTTACAGCTGGGATGTTTGATCAGGAGAAGTTATCAGCAGGGCTAATATATGTATGATTTTGCAAGCAAATATTTTCAGGCTAACAATACTGCTGTGATATTGAAGAGTCTGGGCATTTACTATCTTTATTGAACAGCGTTGTTGCTGTTGGGGAGTAGCCGAATAATCCCTGTATCTTATCTTCAGGCTATAAAGCTGTCAGCTAAGTGAAAGTTTTGCAGTTTAATGACAAGCCCTTTCCAGGTTATCTGACAAAGATTACGCTAGCTCCAGATCTCGCTCTGGGGTGGGCCTTGGGTAGTATCCGACTTGGTCACATAGCCGCAGTAGTCTCACTGGTATTGTCTGCATCCTCTTAAGTCTTGAATAGCTGATACTTCACTGGCTTGAAATACTCTACCGTACTAAACAAGCTATCAGCTAGTCATTCGATGTTTTAAGGCGCGATTTTCCTGGAGTAGCTGCTCCTTCCTTTTCAGCTTGGGTAAAGACCACAATCATAGAAGGTACGCTTTGTGATATCCCGAATCTGTAGGCGCTGATCGGGTAACCCAACACTTGTTCCATATCTGATTTAATGCGCATCGCCTGGGCGAAGTCTTCGCGGTTAAAAAAGAAGTGCGTAGGTGAATAACGGGTAGCCTCCGAATTCTCTAATTCTGAAGCAGTTAATGTTTTTACCAGATAGCCCTGCTGTTCGAAGTAATCAGTTAAGGCAAAAGCACTATTTTTACGACTTGAAAAATAATAGATATTGATTTGATAGGGGTTTACCGTATTACCTGAGGTAATATAAGCTTTGTCTCCGCCACCTTTAAGCTTGATCATAAAATCAATGTTAGATGCCAGTAATACAAAAGCGACTAAGATTCCCGACCATATGATCAGGGAAAGTTTTTTCGGTATTTTAAATTTAAATTTTTCCATCTGACACGACCCAGGATTTAATCCGCACTGTTACAGACTCTACTTCTGCAGCTTAGTACTTAATAATAAACCGAATTTGTCGCTTTGCAACTCTGTCAGTTGTTTATAGCTCTGTAATAGGAAAATTGGTCACGTTAGTAGCACTTTTGGCGACGATGTGAACATAGCATAAATGATTTTGTCTTAGAGGGTAGCTCCATACATCGCTTATAGACTTTTTTACATACATTAGAATATTTTAGCCGCTCCTGCTTTTTCGACGATACCAAGGCGAAGTACACATAGATTTCGGCTGTACATGGCTGTTAGAAAGAGACTTTAAGGCACAGCGATGAATAGAGTAAAAACTGACTATTGCTTGTCCAAACAACAGATAAAACTACTTGCTGCTGAGTTGGATTTTTATTTGGCTGTGCATTTTTGCACATTCATCGATACCTTTTGGCTGTTCCAGATCAGCCATGAAGCACATAGAATACTCAAGTGAAATTAATGCTTGGAGACAATGGAGAGTATGTTCATGAAATTATACAGTGCCTGGTACTGTCCTTTTGCCCAGAGAGCATGGCTGGCTTTGCAGGTAGAGAAGATACCTTTTGAATATGTTGAAATTGACCCTTATCTGAAAACACAGAGTTGGATGGAAATTTCCCGCAACACCGGACAAGTACCGGTAATCACAGTTCCAGGGCAGCACAGCGTTATAGACTCTACCCGTATTATAGAGTTTATCGAGCAACTTCATCCGTCAGCCCCTAAGTTATTCTCAGCAGACGCCTTTATCAACGCCGAGCAAAAATACTGGATTGAACATATCAATAAACGCATTATTCCCTATTTCTATCGTTACTTTAAATTTTCCGATAGCAGGGTGGATACCGCTGCTGATAAAAAACAAATGATCGATGGACTGCACCAGTTTGCCCAGGCCATTGATCACCGGGGGCCATTTTTTAACGGTGAGCAGATTAGCGCAGTGGACATTGCGCTAATCCCATTTGCCTATCGCATTAACTTATTGCTGCAGCATTATAGGCGCTTTAAGTTACCTGAAAATTCTGCCATTTGGCAAAAATATCTGCATTGGTATCAAGCGAATATTGAAACCTCAGCGTTCAGAAGCACTGTTTCGCAAGGTAACTATCAACAGCGTTTAATTGACTTCTATCTGCCATATAGTCAGGGAGGAGGACAACAAGACGTTACCCAGCTGTAACCAATGCGACGACCGGAACACTAGCAGATTAATCATTACTGTAGAGGTCCTCATTATTGATTTGAAAATAGACCTGAAGCTGTTGTCATACCAAATCCATTGTGGCTGAGAAAGACCGGTTTCAATGGGTAATATCTTAAAGTTTTCGGCCTTTAATGGCATAGTTTAAGGGTACTTGTTGATCTTTGAACAACAACTGATAGCCTTTATCTAAGACCCACTGTGCATCTGCAAAGCAATCATATGGGCTGTAAGGGTATTCATGACAAACTTCGATTGCGATACCCGCATTAATTAATGCTCGGATCAGCTCACTGAGTGACTGCGGCCAAGTTACCAAGGTTGATTTTTCTCCTGTACAATTTTCGGAATAAGTACCTGCCTCTCCCACATCGGTTTTACCTGACTCAAAATAGGCATCGCCGGCTATGAAATCGTTAATAGGATGGAAATCAAGCAAATTAACACTGCCACCTGTTTTAAGTGAATGCCCCACTGTCTGTGCCCACAGATCTAGATCACCCAGCCAATTTAACGCCCCATAAGAACTAAATACAATATCGAACTACTGTTGATTGGATTGGCCATAGCTATACAGATCATCTTCGATAAACACTGCATCAATAGATAATTGTCCGGCTAAACTTTGCGCTTTTGCAATAGCTTCTCCCGACAGATCAACCCCTGTCACTGTTGCCCCTAATCTGGCCCATGACAATGTGTCCTGACCAAATGGTACTGCAGCAGCAGACTTTTACCCCTGACATCCCACAGCAACGTCAGTTGAATGGGTTTAGTGATGATTTACTTGCAAGAAAGGCCGGTAGATCATAAGACTCCGATTCGACATGGATTTTAGTGCGTTTACCCCAGGCGATTTTATTAACGGCAATATAATCCATAAAATTGTTCCAGGTTTTTGGATGATTAATGATTGCTACTGCTGTTTAAGCGATGATTACTCTGTTGTTAAAAGTCACTGTCATTTACAGGCTGTCCGTTGGTGACATGAAAATGTAAATGCTTTGAATCCTGGTACTCACCAAGGTTGGTCAGCACGCAGCAAGCACCGTACTCACGTTCAACTTGTGCGGCTATTTCACGCACTACTGCCAATACTTTATGCAGCAGTTCAATCGGATGCCCGCCAAGATCTGTTAATGAGGGAATATGCGTTTTAGGTACGACCACTATATGCACTGGCCAGTGAGCTCTGGTATGGTGAAAAGCCAGCACTTCCGCAGTTTCACGTACTATTTTTAATGTCGCTTTACCGCTTAAAGCCTGATCACAATAGAAGTCACTAGGCATATCCTTATCCCTTCGTTTATTTAGTACCCATACAATCGCTAATACAAAATTGCGCTAAGTATCTACTTGTTAATACGTTTTTTATTCATCGCCATCTGTAAACAACCACTTAATAGATGATTCCAACAACTGCGCACCTTGTGTTAACGTGTGGCCTTGGATACCAAACTCAAATTGATGTTGATAGCCTTTAAAGGCCAGAGCCGACTGCATTTGTTGATTGCCTAGCGCCCAGTCTCCATAGCGGGTGTTTAAATCTTTCTCGCCACTTTGGAAAAATATTTTGATAGGCTTGGCCGACTGATTGCGAATCAGATAGGGATATTTACCGCCGCCGCGGATATCAACAAAACTGCCACAGTGGCTCAGCACTTTGCCGAACAAGTCAGAGCGATACCAGGCGATTGACCAGGCGCAGATCCCACCAGAACTAAAGCCTACTGTGGCGCGTTTACTCGGATCCTGACTGATATTAAGCCCCTCCAGTGCCTGGGGTAACAATTCGCTAACTAAGAAGCGAGTGTATTGATCACTGAGGGTGTCGTATTCAAAACTGCGTTGCGAATCCGGGTGATGCTCTGGCTTAGTCGGTGATTCAACGATTCCCGGGTTAATAAATACGCAGACTGTCGCCGGGATAGCCATTTGCCCTATCAGCCGATCAATGACTTCAGGCATGCACATCGGTCTCTGATCGTCTAAGTACCAAAAACCATCTTGAATCACCATTAAATTAGCGGCTGTTTCAGAGTTGTATTGCTCGGGGATATACAGCCAGTAATCTCTGATTGTTCCCGGGTAGATATCACTGTGAAATGTGCTTTTAGTCAGTTCGCCTGTATGCATAAATATGACTGCCCCATTTTTATCTTGGATTTATTCATTGATTGTCAGACGTTAGATTGCGACTCATATTAGCCTGCTACTGTTTGATCGATAGCTGCTCGGCGCTTTACCATTCACGCCACTGCTCAGTAATATCCTGTTCGACGCCGTGACCAGCGTTTTGTATAACTAGCGCTATTAAAGCGCAAATATCTTCTCGTTGATCTGTTTCTATCAGTTGATTAGCATGTTTTGCATTCAAAACATTCAGTGCTTTCACCACAGCTTCAACTTGACAGACTACCCAGGCATAATCCGACTTTGTTGCTGATTCGCTGAGGGTATTAATGAATTTTGTCAAAACCTTGTCACACTCTAAAACATCACTCGCCAAATAAGCGGGCTCGTCATCGTCTTCTATAAAGTCATACATCCAGTGTAATAGGTATTCTTTTTTCTCTAATATTTCTGATGTCATCTGTTTGTCATTCTCTGTGGAAAAATTACTGAGGATCATGTGAATAAGTCCGGTGCGCCTCTGGTATTCAGAGCATTCTGAGATCTAGGCATCGCACCCAAAGGGCATGCTAACTACAGACATGCTGGTTGCCTACAGGGATGTAGGTACCTAGACTTTGCATGGAGCAAAAAATCTGTGCCTGTCGAAAGTTGATAACAACGAGATCGGGATGCTCTGAATGCCCCTACGGGCGGGTTCTAAAGCGATCATCTGCTTTGTTAGTCAACTTGGAAAGGACTCGTCATTCCACTGCGTTGACTGTCGCACATCTGATCGCTTTAGAACTCGCAGAGAAGATACCGGATTTATTCACATGATCCTAGGATATGATCCTCGTTTTGTAGTTCTGCATCAATGATAGCTGCGATAATTTTCCAATCTCCCCACCCAGAGCCGCACCAATCAACACATAGCCGATGCGCTTACCGCAAAACGGTGATTTTATAGCGGCAAACACCGATCTAATCGCCGGATAATCCGCCTTATTACCTGCCCCGCTGCAGTGAAACTGAGTATATGCATTAATAACGGTAATTTCGTAATTATTCCAAATACTACCCTGACGACTTCCGACTTCCGACTTCCGACTTCCGACTTCCGACTTTAATTATCCAATTGCTCCCGTATATGTGCAAAAGTCGCTATATTTTCGGTATCTGAAATATTGGTTTTAAAGGTTCTGCTGCCACCTTTATTATCTGCTCTATGCGAGCCCGTCCAACAAGCATCCCAGTTTTTCAACAGCTCAGAGGAAGCTACCCGCTGTTTTTTTTGCTGACTCCAATCTACCAATGCCGGATGATTATCCGGTCCGGTTATTTGCAACTTATGCCTGCCCGGCTGTGACATACTGATTAACCCAGTGACTGACCAAGGGGTGTTAATTTGCACCGCTAATTTCATAAACCTGAATTCAGTTTGTGCACCTTTTAGTTTAAAAGAGCTCCCTTTAATTAAATTGGAAGGTCCTTCAGGAAATAGCTTTGCCATGTAAAACAGGGTCATTTCTGCAAACATGCCGGCTTGTTGAATCGAATCAGCTGCGCAATTACTTGAGCCTTGAGGGCTGAAAAACAAACCCGCGCCGGGAATACTCAACGCCTTGAAGCTTGGAGTGGTTGATTGTGTTGAATACACCTCAAGTAATAACTCGTTCTGCCACTGCTGTAGTAACAGGTATTTTTCATTACTCAAGCTAATTTTTAATTTCCCGTAATCAGACCATCCGTTATTGGCAGAGACCTGGCCCTTTTGCCCCCAATGATGAGTCTGGTTACTAAACCGCTCTATCCTTTCCAGCACCGTCCATTGGCTTTTTGCCTGCGCTATTGTCGTAAAACCAATCAGTATTGTGCTGATTAGCGGGAATAATAATACATGCAAACTTCTCATAGAATTCCTTTGCGGATTTAAAATTGCCATGGCGGCAGCAAGATGGATTGTACAGCGTCTCGGCTGTCAGACTATAGCTGAATACAGTAACTTTATAGACAACACTAACAACATTAATCGGACTAGCTTTTCAAAAAAAGATTGCGATATTTTCACCAGCACTTTTTTACCTAGCTGGGTACCTAAATAGCTGGCGACAAGCAATAGCAATATCAGTGGTATGTCTGAAAAACCGATAATTGCGCCGGCAGAAAAAATGCCTATTTTAATAATATTGAGTGGTAGGGCCGACGCTGCCATAGTGGCAACAAAAACCTCTTTAGGGAGCTGGATATGCTTAAAGACAATAGCCTTTACTATACTGCCACTGCCTGCAGCCCCGGAAATAAAGCCATAGATAAAGCCAGAGCCGTACAGGAGTTTGTCAGCAACTGTTATCTGACTATTGAACTTAAAAAAATCAATCGCTAAATAGAGCAGCGCGACCAAAGCAAGTAATATATGGATAACTTGAGCTTGTATGTTGAGTAAAAAATAGCCGCCTAAAAAAACGCCAGGTATAGCCAGAGCAGTCATTTTCAACGTTAGCGATACATCAACACTTTGTCTAAACGAGTAGCTTTTCAGTGCGCTATTGTAAAAATACAAAAAGGTAGTTATGGCTATGCTCCATTTTATATCGTAGACCATCGAGGAGGCGGCGATGAGGATCAATGCTGAGCCAAAGCCAACGACAGCGGATATTGCAGATGCAAATAGAGCAATGATAAAAAAATATAAATGCAGAATATCCAGGTTAATTCCAGAGGTAAAGTTAATCGATTCAAAGCTGGCGCCTATGGCACTGGCCACAGATTATATTGCCAATACTGTGAATTTCACAGCAAGCATCTGATATTTGATGTTTTAATGATGTTTATTGACACTTTTTAAACCTGATTACAAAAGAGTATCGATACCACTGTAACGTGCAGCTTATACGGCAGTTTCTTTCAAAGCAGGTAACGGTATAAATCCATATCGATTTTTTGTAACATGGCAAAGCTTTATTCAATCCAATTCTCTGACCCTTTTGGCGTTAGCTTTAAAAAAGTAGAACTATGTCACTACCCCTTGTTACTCACCCGCACTACAGCTACGACTTCGAGGATAAACATCGCTTTCCGATGCAGAAGTTTCGGCTGTTATATGAGTATTTGCAACATCAGGGAATTGCCACCCCCAGCAACACTTACCGCCCCGGCAGCGCAAAAATGCAGTTGTTAGAGACGGCCCACTGCTCTGATTATTTGCAGCGGTTTGTTAACAATAAACTGGATAAAAAAGAATTGCGCCGTATGGGCTTGCCCTGGAGCGCGGGGCTAGTGCGCCGTACCTTGATATCACCGGTTGGCACTTTGCTCACTTGCCATCTGGCGATAAAACACGGTATAGCTTGCCATTTAGCCGGGGGTACCCATCACGCCCACTACGATTACGCTTCGGGTTTTTGCATCCTCAATGATTTGGCGATTGCGGCTAATAGCCTGCTGAGCCATGGCAGCGCCAGCAAAGTGTTGATCTTTGATCTGGATGTGCATCAGGGAGACGGTACAGCACGAATATTAGCTGATCAGCAAAATGTCTTCACTTGTTCAGTACACTGCGAAAAAAATTTCCCGGCGCGCAAGGCGCAAAGTGATTTGGATATAAACATCCCGGTGGGTGCAAATAACGATATTTATCTGCAGCTGATGGCCGATGGCTTGGAACAGGCACTGGCACTTAGTCAGCCGGATTTTGTGATCTATGATGCCGGAGTGGATATCTTTGCCGATGATCCGCTTGGGCTGATTAATGTCACTATGGACGGTATCCGTGCCCGTGATCATCATGTACTAAAGCGCTGCCTGGATCTAAAAATCCCAGTCGCCACCGTCATAGGCGGAGGCTACGACAAAGACCAGCGAGCCCTGGCAATGCGCCACGCCATAGCAGTAGAAGAAGCCCACAAATTATTACCAACTTAAAACTTACGACTTACGACTCATCTCTGAGTATGACAATATTGATTTTCGAGTATCAACATCCACTTTTTCCAGCGCATAGCGCAAAGTAGATCGCTGTATAATATTGATATTGCGCTTTAGGTATTCAATAACATCTTGTTGATGATGTACTGCTGTGACTTTTAACAGCCAGCCGACACTTTTTTGCACGAACTCATCTTCATCTAACATCAGCTGATCACAGTTCTCGAAGACTAAGTTTGTATCCAGAGTGTAAACAGACTTGCCGATTTTTCGTTTGATAAACTTCACCCAAACCACATTACTGGCCCGTCGACACCAGGGCACATCTGAGTATGACCAAACTTGAGTAGCTTCTATTAAATGCGGGCGTGCCATTAAGAAATTATAAATAGCTTTAATACACAGATCATCGACATGCGCCCAGTTGCACGCATAGTGTTCGAGCCAATATTGAAAACGCAGTAATAGATCATCATCGAAATGCTTTTTCACCAGATGCCCGATAAGACCATAGGCGATAAACACTTCTTCGCTGTACTGGGCATGCTTTAAAACAGTTTCAGAGACACTTAAAACTTCATTGGCCGACAGCCCCGAATTCTCAGCTTTAAAGCTGGTGACAATCCTATTTATATCAGCAGCAGTGGCTCCGATACAGTTAATTCCATGCGGAAAATAGCGACGTATCGACTGCGCTATTTCAGCAGTACAGACAGCTCTGAGTTTATCTCTGATTATTTCAACTTGTTGTTTATTATTAATAAGATTTCATCCATTGGTTTCCTACTCATTCAAACCACTCATTCAATGGAAAGATATTCTTCTCTGACAATTTTTTGTTGCTCCCAGGTTTGAATATGCTTACCGGTAAACTCATTTACTGAATTAGCTCCAGTCATTTTATAGTGAAAAACCAGTTCACTGACGTTTCCCTGAATTTTTGCAGAGAGCAATTTAACCTCAAACTCGGTGACTAGCCCAATATACTTTTTCTGCTTATCATAGGATTCCTGCATAGACTCGGCAAAAACCTTACCGTTATTGAGCATCAGTACATTTGTGGCGTAGTACTTCTGACATAGCTCTAATACCCGACCTTCAATATTCATCGCTATATAATCGTCAATTAATTTTTGCATCGCTTCATTTTCCGTTCAAAGGTAGCTTTAAGTAATTGAATTGGAGGTAGGAAATAAAGATAAGTTCATCTTATATAGGGATTATATTACACAATAGTGAGCCTGCTAAAGCTTCGCAGTTACTAGCTGAGGAATATAATGCTGTGTATCGACCACGCAATCAGCAATAAATTTCATCACAGGTGCAATGGCGAATTTACTGTCGTAGTTATTGCTAAACACCCCAAGACTAATCATTGGCAGCAATGGGAAACCATCTTCTGGACCCAATATAGTCATGCTCGGAAGCAGCGATGATTTGCTTAGTACCCCGACTGCCAGGCCAGCTTCGATGACCTTCTGGACCCCGGAAATATTCATTGTGGTCACCGCGCAATACCAGGGCCTGTCCTGTTGATCCAGCGAGGTAATGGCGGCCTGGCGATAAAAGCAAGGGTGTGGCAGCACTGCCAGAGGCACAGGAGTTTGGGCATCTGGTATTCCCAAAGGACCAGTGGCCCAGCAAAGCTGTTCACGAAAAAGCTCCTGCCCATAATCTTTATTTTCACTTCTGGCTGCAATAATCACATCCAGCTTACCCGCTTCCAGCTCTGCATGCAGTTTGCTGCTCAGATCAATACGCAAGCGCAGATCCAGACGCGGATAAGCGCGTCTCAACTTAGAGATAATGTCCGGCAGTCGATGCGGCGCTAAATATTCAACAACCCCCAGTCGCAAAGTACCCTCCATCTCGGTTTCGGTCAATCGAAGCACGGTTTCATCGTTGAGTTTTAAGATGCGGTGCGCATAGCCCAGCAACATTTCACCCTGCTCGGTCAGCACCGGTGTGCGTTTACTCCTTTCAAATAATTTATGGCCGATGGTTGCTTCGAGGCGTTTGATTTGCACACTGACTGCAGACTGGGTACGCAGCAAGGTTTTAGCCGCCGCGGTAAAGCCTCCCGCTTCCACGACAGTGGCGAAACACCTTAATAAATCGATATCCAGATTGACGCGACGCATGGGACCCCCTGCTGCAAATGATAAGTGCGGTTGTATTCAAAGAGTACTGGGACCCCTGAACTTGCCCTTAGCTTACGTCATTCCATTTCATCATGATATACATAATAATTATTCGTTTTATTTATGATAAGTGCCTAGGTATTCTTCCACTATGCAACTTAATCAGACCGATGATTCATCAATCCATCTCCAGGGGATGGCTACTCACATCGGTTGTCACCATAAAAATAAAATACAAGGAATTCAAAGATGATTTACGCTGATCTAAAAGGCAAGTGTGCCTTAGTGACAGGTGGCGCCTCAGGTATAGGCCTGGCCACCGTCGAAAAGCTTGCCCGCTGCGGTGCTACAGTGGCAATAAATGATTTGCCTGGAAGTAAAATTCTGGCAGAACAAGTACAGAGGCTACTTGAGCTAGGCTTTGACGTGTTGGCCGCAGAGGGCGATGTCAGTGATCCTGCAGATGTAATTCGTATGGTGGATAATGCTGCAGCTAGCATGGGCGGGCTGGATTATCTGATTAACAACGCTGCGACTCCTGGCACTCGCGATACTATTGCCCAGTCTGATCTGAACACTCAGGACGAAGCGTTCTGGGACAAGCTATTATCAGTCAATCTGGTGGGGCCTTTTCGCTGTATTCGGGCGGCCCTTCCGCATCTTAAAGAGGGTGGAGCTATCGTTAACGTCGCCTCAGTGGCGGCCATGGGTGGTGGTGCCAGTAGCACTGTGTATGCTTCGACTAAAGGCGGCTTAATCACTATGACCCGCGAGTTGGCCCGGGGACTAGGTCCCAACATTCGGGTGAATGCGATTGCTCCGGGCTGGGTTAAAAGCTCTGGCTGGGACTGTAGCTGGGATGAAGCCGATGCAGACAAGGCGGCCCAGGCCCTGCCCCTCAAGCGCATTGGTGTCCCAGAAGATTACGCGGAGGCCATTTTCTACTTCTGCGCCGGCGCCAGCTATATTACCGGCCAGACTCTGATCGTCGATGGCGGGTTACTCGCCTGAAAACAATTTACTTAAAGGATTATAAATGAGCAAGGAAATCGTAATTCTCAGCGCTGTGCGCACTGCTATAGGCACTTATGGCGGCAGCCTGAAAGATATCCCTCCGAGTCAACTGGCGGCAATCTGTATAAAGGAAGCAATAGCCAGGGCCAATATTGATGCAGATTCAGTACAACAGTTGGTACTGGGCCACGTTATCCATACTGAAGCCAGAGATATGTATATAGCCAGAGTTGCCGCACTGGAGGCAGGCCTGTCGCAACATAGCAGCGCTCTAACCGTCAACCGCCTCTGTGGTAGTGGTTTGCAAGCGGTGATCTCTGCGGCTCAGTCGTTGATGCTCGGGGATGCCACCGTCGCCGTTGCCGGTGGCGCAGAAAACATGAGCCGTGCCGGTTACCTGGCGCCTGCTTTGCGCTGGGGGCAACGTATGGGTGACGCAACCATGATAGATATGATGACCGGTGTTTTGACCGACCCTTTTGGCAACGGCCATATGGGAATCACTGCTGAGAACCTGGCAGAAAAATACAACATCGATCGGCTGCAACAAGATGAATTCGCCCTCGAGAGCCACATACGCGCCGACCGGGCCATTAAGCTGGGTTATTTTAAGCAGCAAATAGTGCCTGTAGCGCTTAATAAGCGCCGCGGACCAGAATTTTTTGATACCGATGAACACTTTCGCCAGGCCCCTTGTCTGGAAGATTTCAGTAAGCTGCGACCGGTATTTAAAAAAGGTGGCAAAGTAACAGCCGGTAACGCTTCAGGACTGAATGACGGTGCCGCGGCACTGGTACTGATGGAAGCAGAGGCAGCCGAGCAACAAGGGTTAAAAGCCCAAGCGAGGATCGTCGCCTACGGACACTCTGGGGTAGATCCTGCGCTGATGGGGATTGGCCCGGTTAAAGCGGTTGAAAAAGCCTTGCAGCGTGCCGGTTTAAGCTTGTCTGATATGGATCTTATTGAATCAAATGAGGCGTTTGCCGCTCAAGCCTGTGCAGTCTCCCAAGTGTTGGGGCTGGACCCTAAAAAGACGAACCCTAATGGCGGCGCAATCGCCCTGGGTCACCCTATCGGGGCATCTGGAGCAGTAATAACGGTCAAAGCCATCTACGAGTTACAGCGCAGTGGTGGGCGCTACGCCCTGATTACTATGTGTATCGGCGGTGGTCAGGGGATTGCACTGATCATTGAGGCGATTCATTAAAAAAACTATACGCTAGGCTACTGCGCATATTGCAGCAGTCAAATACAGAATATCAATCAAGAATTAAGGTACATACCCATGAAAGCAGCAATTTTTAACCGTTTTGGCCCCGCCTCAGATGTTTTACAGCTGACTGAATTCGAACAACCGCAACCTGGCCCTGGTGAAGTTCTTATCCGCCTTCAAGCATCAGGGGTTAACCCCTCTGATACGAAAAAACGCGATGGCGCTTTTCCCAATTTACTCGATAATGGCGCTGTTATCCCCAACAGTGATGGTGCTGGTGTCATTGAAGCTGTAGGTATGGGCGTTCCTCATGCACGTATCGGCGAACGGGTCTGGGTTTACCAGGCACAGTTTGCACGCCTGCACGGTACTGCTGCGCAATATGTAGCAATTGCCAGTGAACGTGCGGTCGCACTGCCCGACAATACCTCTTTCGCAGTCGGTGCTTGCATGGGTATTCCAGCCATGACCGCCCACCGCTGTGTATTTGCTGACGGTGATGTCGAGGGACAATTAGTGTTTATTACCGGTGGCGCGGGACGTGTCGGCCACTATGCGATTCAATGGGCCAAACTAGCCGGAGCCACGGTTATCAGTACCGCCAGCAGCGAGCAATCCAGAGCGCAGTGTATCGAAGCCGGTGCAGATCTGGTGGTAAATCATACAGACCCACAAATGATCAAACAGGTACTCGAATTCACCGCTGGAGTTAAAGTGGATCGAATTATCGATGTTGAGTTTGGCGCTAACCTTGAGAACAGCTTGCAACTACTGCGCGTAGGCGGTGTTATTGCCTCTTATTCATCGACGGTAGTCCCTGAGCCAGTGCTGCCCTTTAAACAAATGATGTTTATGGATTTAACCATCCGGCTGGTAATTGTCTATGCAATGCCCGAGAGTGCAAAAAAGGCGGCAATAGCCGATATCACCGACGCACTGCAGAAAAATCGATTGCTACATCGTGTTGCAGCGCGCTACCCTCTGGCTGAAATCGCCCAGGCGAATAGCAAAATCGAACAAGGCGGTTTTTACGGCTGTGTTATTGTCGAAATAGATTAAAACGATTTAATCTTCGAAGCTTAAATCGATGTTTTGCAATAAAAATAGCGACTCTAAAGTTAGCAAGGCCTTATAAGTTTACATTGTGATGCGCACGAATTTGTTCACCACTGGCGAGATTTTGGTCATGGGTGTTGTGCGCATAGGCAATCAATTGCAGTAGATGTCCAGGGCCTGCGGCAGCCCTGGTGCCAATGTCGACAGAACACTCTGTGACATAGCCACAGATATCAAAACGAGTAATATCCCGCTCTATGTTACTCCTGATATCGCAATAACAGAGGTTAGAACATGCTAGCAAATTGACTAGTTGTTAAACAACAAATTAATGGCAAAAAAGACCTCTAACAGTTCAGTTTTTAAAAAACAATCCTTTCAAAAACAGAATAGTTAAATATTACTTATCAGCTAGTTACACTAATTAATTAAGCTAATTTATTGGCGCGGAAGGTGATTAACAAAGCAACATGAATCGACGATCAACTGCTGTTCCAGCGGGCACATCAATTGATGTTATAGGCCTGTTTCAGAACCCTAATAACGCTTTGGCTAATGGCTAATGGCTAATATTAAAATGCATTTCTAGCTCATCTAAAGATTCGCTAACAAACAGCTCTATTGCCTTTCTAGCTTGTGTTTGTGTAAATGATGGGTTGGACAAATCTCTTATAGTTTCTGTTTCAGAGCATGCAAAGTATGAAGATACTGACACTAGAAACTTAGTTTCAGCAATAAAATGCAGATCACTGCCCTCTAAATATGATGAGATCCATATTAGCTTGTGCTCAGCTTCAATAATAATTGAAAGTGTCGGTAAACACTTTTGTAGCATTTTCGCTTTTTCAGCTTCTGTACGCCATGCAAAATCATCAAAGGCTTTGATCGCTTGATTATCTGTGACGTCAGTAACCGTATCGAACTGATCATGGGTATGATGCGCATATTGAAAATTAAGATCCACAACTCGCTCCTTTGCTCTACTCAATCCATTGCTGCTAAAAATATTGTTATTGCACCAGTTTCAACACCGAGCAGATATAGCCATTATTTTTACTGTCAAACTGTTGGATAACTTTAAAGCCGACACTCTCATATAGCTTACGAGCACTGCTATTGCCTTCCAGTACATAAGTTGAAGCTTTATTATTGATCTGGGATAAGCCACGCTGTAGTAGTTTACGACCAATGCCCTGCCCGTGAAAGCGAGGGTCGACATACAGCCAGCTCACTTCGGTTTTATTAGTACCGACAAAACCTACAACCTCATCTGCGATGCAAGCGACATGTTTAACACAGCGCTTAAACTCCAAAATATCCCCTTGGTCTTCGGCCAACGGCACAAATCCCCGAGCATCACAAGATCCTGCTAACTCTAGTGGACGCGCTTGATCGTGAATTTTGCAAGTAACAATCCAGTCAGCTTCCAGGTATTTTCGAATCGTCAATTTAGCCAACATAGTTATCTTTATACCTTAGTTGCACAACAAATAAGAGTGTCTCTTCTAACCCACTGCAACTCAATAGACAAAACATCAACAATAACATAGACCCCACCCGGGGAAAAATTCACGCCAAAAACCACCTATCCAAGCATGGGCACAATACTAAATTATCTATATATTTCAATCAACAAACTATACAATCCGATAAACAACATTCACACTAGCCTCGCTACTCGCTACTCGCTACTCGCTACTCGCTACTCGCTACTCGCTACTCGCTACTCGCTACTTCCAACTTGCTATTGTCTAAAACCACCTATCCTTCACCTGACCATACTGGAAATAGCCCCACTGACCCATACGTCGAAAAGGTGCCAGTGGAAATTTTTTCAGTGGCTGCTGATACAGTGGCAAATTGGGGACAGCCACCCCCGCGACTTTTTCAGCCAGGCGTTTGCCTGCTTGTACCGAAAAAGCGACTCCGCTGCCGCAGTAGCCCATGCTATAAAATACCCGACGTTTTTCACATTGATAGATGTGTGGCAGATCATCAATCGAGACACTGATCCAGCCCGACCATGCATAGTCATACTGTAATTCACTCAGCGGTGGAAAGCTGCTCTGTAATACTTTTAACAAGCGTTGAGAGAAATAGGGGTCATCGGCCCCTCTACCGGTAATCGCTCCTCTACCCCCAAATAGAATACGGTTATCCGGTAGTTTGCGGTAAAAGTACTTGAGAGCGCGGGTATCCATAACCACATTTTCTGTTAAAAAATTGCAGGCACGCAGCTGTTCATCACTCAGCGGCTCTGTCACTATCACTTGAGATAATACGGGCAGAGTACGGTTGTTGATTAACTCATGAAAGCCTTTCGGGGTGTAGCCGTTGGTGGCTATCACAACTTTTTTAGCTTTAATCTGAGCGTTAGCTGTCGATAAAATTTGATATTCACCCTGTTCACGCCAACTTTCCACACTCGAGTGAGTATGAATTTTTACTCCCTCTGCACGGGCCAACTTGTGATATCCCCAAGCCAGCTTTAAGGGATTAAGACCAAAGCCATCGCTGTAGCGAATAGCACCAAAAGCATTCTGGTCGTCCATATACTGATCGCGTAACTCAGCCTTAGATAAAATTTCTACCTGATAGCCAAAACGTTGCTGCTGTAGCTTTGCCTGTTCTATTAATCCGGGAAAAACAGCGGGTTTATGCGCTAACTTTAAAAAGCCACTGGCTTGTCGGTCACAATCAATGCCCTCTGCGATCAAACTTTCGACGGTGGCAACCCCCTGGCACATTTCATCATAGATGCCATGCATCACTTTGCTGCCCCACTGCTGTTCCATCTGCGCATAAGTCTTGCGACCGCTAGATTTTAAAATGAATCCAGCGTTTCGTCCGCTGCAACCCCAGGCAGTTTTATTAGCCTCTAGGACATGGGCTTTTATGCCGTGTTCGCGAGCCAGGTGCAGTGCACAAGATAAGCCAGTGTAGCCTGCGCCTATTATGATCACATCCGCTTCGATATCAGACACTAGCACGCCGTCATCTTCCGGGGCTTCAGACGCTTGTGCAGCCCAATAACTTTGGGGATAAGCCAGCCCACAACCTGGATTCGTCTCTAACATTGGATCGTACATATTTATCTCCCTCTCTTCCTCGCTAAGCCATCTAACAATAAGCGTATCCAGGTGAGCAAGCAGTTTGGCGATTTTTTAAAACATTAATGTTGCAAATTAAAATTCCATACTTGACCATTTACTGAAATACAGCCTATATTTGAGCAACCTAACCTAACCTAACCTCACTGATAGATAGATATAACCCAATATGAATACCGATCTGATTTTTCGACATTTAGCTCCAGATGATTTTGACGCTGTTATCAAGCTGGCAACCCAAGTGCACGGTGAAGGCTATATTGATGCTCAAGTCTTAAAGAAATGGTTTTCGCAGGGGATTTTCAATGAGATTAATGCCAGTTTCGTGGTTTTTGACGACAATAACTTAATAGGATATCGGATTACCTTCTCTGCAACACAATGGAGCATTGATAAATGGTGCACCCCGGTACTCTGGGATGTAGAGCCTGACAAGGTTTGTTATTTCAAATGTAACACAGTGACAGAAGCTTATCGGGGGCTTGGCATAGGTCCGAAATTACTGGCGCTGTCTTCTCAAGCGGTACAAGAGCAAGGGGCACTGGCGGGTATTGCGCATTTATGGCAACAGAGCCCGGGCAATAGCGCGGTCAATTATTTCACTAAATGTGGTGCCAGATACATCAAAACCCATCCCAGCAGATGGAACGAAGATTGCAAAACGGGTTATATTTGCACCATTTGTGGCGATGATTGCCACTGTGATGCTCAGGAAATGTTAATAGAGTTTGCTACCGACTAGTGTGCGAGGCGCACTTTTAGGTATTTGTAGAGCAGCTTAGTCTTTGCCAATAGCCGCATACACATGTTCAACAGATTCCTCACCGGTGAAATGTAGCACTTGAAAGCCGATTTCACGGGCATTGTTGATATTGTTTAGATTGTCATCGACAAACAGGCAGTTTGCGGGATCAAGTTGATATTTCTCTATAATGGCTACAAAAGGCTCAAGCCCTTTTTTAGTGGCTCCTAACTCATAGGACCAGACTATAGCTGTAAAATGCTCAAAGAAGCGGTGTCTTTTATAAATATAATCCGCCCAAACTTCACAGTGATCTGAAAGCAGATATAACTTGCAAGATAGCGCTACATTTCTCAGTAATTCATTCGTATACCAATACGGTTGGTCAAACATCTGCAAACATTGGTCATCAAACATGCTCCCATCAGATTCGCTAAGTCCCACAGCTAAAAGAAAAGCCGTGCGATACTCTGGGTATGACATCTCACTTTTTAGCAACTTATCTAAGTTATTATTGACCTGGTAGTAAGGGTAGCTTCCCAGCGCTTGAGCTATTAAATTTCCAGGTTTGCCAGTTCTAAGTTGTAGCTTATCTTCAACGCCTATAAGCCCAGGCAAAAGTACTTCGGACAAATCAAATACTACATTTTTAATCACTGGACATTTTCCCATGACAAAACCCATAAGTCGCTTATCTTCACATTGTGTGACGCCAGAGCGAGTTTATTCAAACTCTGGATATTCGGGTAACTCTCCATTAATTGAGTACCAGGAAGCTTTTTGTGATACCCAGATATGATTTTTTTCAGTTGCATCGGGATCATCATCTAATGAGCCCAAGCGTAAAATAATATGCTCTGTAGCTACTCTTTTGGCGTAGATTTGTGTGCCGCAGTTGCGGCAAAAATATCTGTGTTTGCCCGGTGATGATTCAAATTCAGACAGCGGTGTTTCACTCATTAACTGAAAGTCACTATCTGAAACCGACGCTACACTAGAAAATGCCGCAGCATGGGCTTTACGGCATGACTGACAATGACAGTGCACTATATCACCTAGTTTGCCTGATATTTGATACTTCACTTTGCCACACAGGCAGCTTCCATTAATCATCCAGTTTCACCCTTAAACTTTTTTACAGTTGCTTGTTTAGAAGATATTTATCTGAGCCTGCAGTTCTAGCTCAGCAGCCTTTTGTATTAAATGTTCCCGGGCAATATAAGTTGCTGCAGTGCAATCATCAGGCAGAGCATCCCAGGCGAACCATCGTATTTCACGGCATTTATCTGCTTCCCCGTTATGCAATACCCCGCGCCAATGAGTACAAACAAAGAAGCTGTGTTGATTTCCTTGCTGATCTAAAATCTCAAATGACCCTTTGATATCTATTGGCTCAACCCCAACTTCTTCCATCGATTCACGAACGGCGGCCTCAAGGGGATTCTCTCCTTGCTCTAAACGGCCTGCCGGGAAGCCCCAAAGGTTATTATCAGCAGAGACGTTTTGTCGAAAGCCAAGTACGACTAGATTTTTATCCATGAAGATAATCTGCGATATTTTAACGGACATCTATTGTTCTCATCTGATTTAATCCCCCGATTCGAAATTAACCCGCTGTTAATTCGAAATTAACCCGCTGTTTCAGAAACATAAATGTTACGTTAGCACTAGAATGTTAAGCTTTTTGTAGGGATTAATTCCCTCACTATCGGATACAGCTCAGATAAAGATTTTATGACCCTTTTAGGCTGTTCCTGATCCGCTGGCCAAGTGTGGAATCCGCCGAACCAGACCGCTGAAAAACCCTGTCTTTGGCTACCTATATAATCATTGAGTGGATGATCACCAACAAAGATAGCCTCTGTTGCACTGCAATGCATTTTTTGCAGGGCAACCTCGAATATTACTGAATCAGGTTTTTTTGCTCCCACCTCCTCTGAGATGACGATTTGCTCGAAGTAAGGCTCTAGTTGCAAAGCCATAACCGTAGCGCGCTGGATTTTACTTTGGCCGTTAGACACCAGGCAAAGCCGCAACCCCATCTTGATTAGCGCCTCTAGGCACTCATATAGCCCATGCATAGGCAATGCATTTTTCGAAACCCAGGTTTGCCAGTGCAAAGAAAGCTCTGTAACGCTTGGCTTAGACTCCCAAATATCAAGCGCCAGCATATCATCGGCTCTTTTCTCATACGTTGTATAACCGCCGCAATCGATAGCGTTAAAAGCTTTAGCTAAGCGGTCCCTGTGCAAAGCCGGCTTAACAACTTGGTTAAAGTCATTTTCGAACTGGTCGGCATAGGCGGTTATAGTGGCTGCCCTTTCTGTCAAAGTATTATCTAAATCGAAGAATATACAGTTCATTTGTATTTAACCTTTAACCTTTAACCTTTATCCGGTGGCTAAAATGGATAGCTTAGCGAGTGCCGAGGAATACTATTAGCCTTAGAATACAAGACATATGCAGGTAGGCCGCTAGCGGGTGGATATCTTGCACGTTCTGTCGCTATCCCGCGGCATCATAGCGTCGCCCGTTTTCTATGTTCGATTGCTCGCTTATAGCAAAAATATCAGCAGCGACCTTCTCGGGAGGACGCAGTTCTCCTGACTCTTTTCGATCAATAAAACGTTCCACCGCTGGAAAATCTTCGACTTTAGCTTTGCGGATAGAAGCCTGCATGTCTGTGTCGATGACACCCGGACCAATGTTGATGGCAGTAAAAGGTTTTGCTTGCAGATCCTGCTCTAGAGCAACTGCAGCGATAAAATTTTCCAACCCCGCTTTGGCAGCGCAGTAAAGAGACCAACCTGGATATCCGCCAAGTGCGGCACCCGATGAGATATTGACTAAGGTTTTTTTTCCACTATGGCCCTGAAATTGTTTTAGCGCTTCGATGATGAACAACAGCCCTGAGGTGAAATTAATATTGATATTGTCAACCACGGCACCCCTGGGTTTCTTGGCTGCAGGCCCAATCGGATTCAAGGTTCCAGCATTATTTATAATGACTATTTCCTGCCATTGCACTGCCGACAGAGGTGCTAATGCAGTTGCAATCACCGTTGCAGAATCTACACTGGAGGACAAATCAATCGACACTGAAAACGGATGGGGAGCCGTGCGAGAAAACTCGACTATTGTGAATCCATTTTTCTGGTACTGATTACACAGTGCTAATCCCAGCCCTTTTGATCCACCGCTAATTATTAATAACTTCATAATGCTCCTTAAATTTGGCTGTGCCGAATATACCCGTGCGACTTCAACTCTGGTCAATGCTGTATTAGCTTTAAGCGCTACACTGCATTGCAGATATATCATATATTTAATATTTATCGAACAGAATATTAACACGTTATATTAATCAGTTAGAATTTTTTTTGGCGGGATAAAGAGCTATTATGACGCTATGTGATCCAGTAAAAATAAGGGGAATTTAATTATCTGATTAAGTAAACCACAGCACAATTGCCACCAGCAAAAAACAGTATTTCATGCTGAAAGCTGTACATTTAACCGCAGAAAACACCAGACTTTGCCTCGCAAATCTTATGAATATCCCCCATGGGTGGCTTTTCCTGCTCTATAGATGCTTAAGGCTCTGCTTGAAAATTACAGCTTTCAATCGCCCTGACTGCCACCCGTTCATCTAGATCCGATGAGGCACCTGATATTCCTACAGCACCTAAAAGATCACTTTTATCATAGATGAGTACACCGCCAGGTAATGCAACAAAGTTGCCATTAGTGGCACCGTTAATACAAGTGGCAAACATTTCCGGTAAAATGCCCTGCCTGATTAGGTTATGTAGTTTGCGGGTTCCAAAACCCATGCCTAAGGCCGCAGCAGCTTTTCCCCGCGCTATTTCAGCGCGGGCAATACCCACTTGGTCTTCACTGGCAAAACTCTTTAAATGACCACCAGCATCTAATATGGCGATTGACAGTGGAGCGGCACTGAGTTCAGTGGACAACATGAGTGCACGTTGCAAAATTTGTTGTGCCTGCTGTAGATTTAAACCGCGCACTGTCATTCTCTCTCTCCTGCCGGCATCCCCCAGCCCCAGCTGGAATTATTACCGTTGCGCATTTCCCAGGAGTCGTGAATTAACTCAGCGCTCTGCTTATCAGACGCCCCTAAGGCGATAAATAAAGGCCGTAGATGTTCATCTCTTGGATGGCTTTTTACTGCATTTGGGGCGAGTGTTCTATAGTTTAACAAGGCCTTTAAGTCTTGTTGCTGCATGGTACATTGCAGCCAATCGATAAACTCCCTGGCCCAATGCTGCGTCTCTCCGAAATAGCTTAACTCGGCTAAGTTATGAGTGGCCATACCGGTGGTGATGATAGCGATGCCCTGCTCCCGCAACGGTATTAACGCTTGCCCTAATGCATATAGGCCCTGCAAATCCAGTCTGCTGGGTAAACTTAACCCTATTGTAGGTATGTCAGCTTGTGGGTACATTAGCGATAAAACTGACCAGGCGCCGTGATCTAGTCCGCGTCCTGCTCCGAGTGAGTTAATTGAATGTTGCTCTAAACTTTGCATTAAAGCCTGTTGCAGCCACAGAGGATTGTTTGGCGCATATACAATCTGATGCAACTGTTCGCCAAAGCCATAAAAATCATAAATTGTCTCTAATTTTTCGCTGTTAGTGTATTCGATATCGGTTGTTTCCCAGTGCGGAGAAACCACCACTAGGCCTTTTATGTTTGTTGTGCTCTCTCCTAAATGCTGTAAAAAATCGCGGGCGGGGCTGTCTTCTAATACCCGCATCGGCGAGCCATGAGACAGATAAAACACCGGGGCCAGCATCATTCAGACTCCTTTTCAATAAAGTTTAATGAGGGCCCGATGGGGGCGATTAAACGGGGGTTTAAGGCAGCCGCTGAATAATAGCCGCTTTTAATATGTTCAATATTGACCGTTTCGCTGATCCCATCGAGGTTATAGAAACGTTCTAAGTAAGCTGCTAGATAAGAGTCATCGCTCATGCGTTTTTGATTGCATTTAAATAAACTCTGGTAGGCGACATTAAACCTTACCCCTGTGACAAAGGCTCTGATGTCACACTCTGTAATTGCCTCGCCCAGCAGATAAGGGCGGTCATCTGCACTCACCCAGTGTCTAAAACTGGAGCTTTGTCTGATAAACCTGCTCTGCTTATCCTTGTTTTGGTAGGATTCCGTTTTTCTTGGCCAAACGCCGTTCACTAACATTGCACTCTCCTATGACCAGAGGTTTAAAGACGATGAGTAATTAACTGTTGCTTAAGATAATGAAGTCCTGAACATCTATTGACAATATCGATTATTTAGAACTTACTGTTAACAATTAATTGACAATGTGAATGTATGGACAAGTTAACGTTAATGAATAGCTTCGCCGCTGTGGTAGAGCAAGGCAGTTACACTAAGGCCGCCGCCAGCCTGGGAAAGACTAAAGCGATCGTCAGCAAACAAGTATCACAACTTGAAGAGTTACTGCAGGCCAAACTGATCAACCGCACGACCCGCAGCATTGCCATTACTGATACCGGAAAAGTGATCTATGCTTCAGCCCGGCAGATACTGGATGATGTCGGCGCATTACAATTAACCGCCCAAGGACAGAAGGATGCTATCAGTGGTCGACTGCGCATCAGTGCGCCGCAATCTTTTGCCGAGATAAAACTCACCCCGCTACTGGCAAAATTTATGCTCGCTTATCCAAACATTACCGTAGATATGCAACTTAATGACCGCTATGTAGATATTGTTGATGAAGGTTTTGACCTGGCTATTCGCATTGGAGAAATGCAAGATTCAAACTTAATAGCGCGCAAAATCGGTGCGATAGAATCTGTGTTAGTCGCCAGTCCTGCGCTGTTAAAACAGTATCCGAAAATACAGACCCCCGATGATATCAGACAACTCCCCGCTATCCATGACAGCAATCGCCGCTCTGGTGCTAAGTGGCGCTTTAGTTTACAGGGCTTGAATCAAACGGTACTGCCTAACACTCGCCTTACTGTTAACAGTGCCGTCGCCGCAAAAAGTGCGGCAGTAGCAGGTTTAGGCATATCACTACTGCCGGACTTTTCAGTGCAGCAAGAGTTGCAGCTCGGATCACTGGTCAGGTTATTAAGCCCATATACCCCACAGCAGACCGGAATTTACATCCTCTACCCACACCGCCAACACTTAACTGCAAAAGTACAAGCTCTGCTGAGCTTTTTTATCGATGACGCAGTTGCGCTAAACTGTGAAACAGTTTAACTGTGGATTGATTGAGAGACTCGGACACAATTTCGCCCGTCATGTTTGGCCTGATACAGTGCCTGATCAGCATCGCTTATGGTTTTTTGAATAGATTCTTCGGCGTTTGGAAAGATTGCCACTCCCGCAGATAAGGTAAGGGTTATCTTTTGCGTCCCACTAATCTGTATCGCTAAATCTCGTACCCCAAAGCACAGCTTTTCAGCGATAAACAAGGTTTCTTCGCTGTTACTTTCAGGACAGACAATACAAAACTCTTCTCCTCCGTATCGACAAACCACATCACTTGCTCTGGTGACTGTTTTGAAAAATTTTGCAATGGCCTTAAGCGCCAGGTCACCGGCATCGTGGCCATGGCTATCATTGAGCTTTTTAAAATTATCAATATCGACCATCACAATGCCAATATGGCTTTTTGTTCGCAGCGCTCTGGCGACAAACTGCTCCAGAGATTCAAATAAGTAGCGTCGATTATACAGATTGGTCAAAGTATCTTTAATTGCCTGTTCTCTCAGACTGAATCTTAGTTCGATATTTGCAATCGCAATACCAATTCTCTTGGCGATTGCGTCCGCAAGTTTTGCTGTTTGTGAATCAATTTTGCTCTTTAGCAGATGCAACACACCAATTGTTTCGCCGTGGGCAATCAGCGGAATACAGAGTGTAGATTGATTGCCAGTGTTGGCAAAGTGCTCGCACACCACCCCTTGCTGCTTGTCACTGGATAAGTGTCGATGCCCTTTACGTAGCCCCCAACACTGGTTGGGCCTGAAGTGTTTATTCTCACTCCAGGTTCCCCCCCAGTACATTTGCGTTTTCAACTTGTCTCTGGATGACTTATAGACCGAAATAGCGCCTTGGGATTGGGTTAATATACTGGGCAGTACTTGCTTGATTACCTCTTTAGCATCCGCTATTTCACTGCAGGCACTCAATAGCGAATCAAGTTCATGCATTAATTCAATTTCAGTATCTCTGGACCTTAATTCATTTTCTAAGTGTAATTTCTCCCTCTCATTGGATAGCGAGAGCCAGCGCAGTACTAGTACGGTCAGTAACGTAATAAAGATGACCCCAACCGTTAAAATAGACAACAAGGCATAGCGCATATGCACAATTTGCTTGCGGATAGTCAGCGAGGAAAACGAGGCACGGGCATAATAATCTATCGACTGCCCCTGGACGGTTATAGGTTTAAATATGGCCACATAGAAAAAATCTTGCTTTAAGGTTTCGCTGTGGCGCTTGGCCACACCCAGCCCCGATTTGTACGCCTGGAATATTTCAATCCTCTCTTTATGGTTGGGGAGTGTCGAGATCGCCTCTATCGCAACCTTTGAGTCTCCAGTAACTACACCAAATTCATCAACAAAGGTAATCCTGGCCCCTGATATGTTGCCGAACCGTTTAGCAATAGCATCCACATTGGCCACCGTCAGTGTTTTGTTGGAAATAGCCAGGCCCTCTAAGGCAGATTCGGCCAGCCATTTTAATTCTCGCTCGACTCTTACCCCCAACCCCTCACGTATTTCCTCATCGATAACCATTAAACCGGCGCCACCTAAAAGCACAATGATCACTGCAGGCAGTAGAATGATTTTTTTACTTATATTCATATATGCCCTTCTGCGCAGTCCTTATTAGACAATAAACATGGCCAGCAGATCTTTGTTTACTGATAATTTCCTGTAAACAACAGGTATTTGAGGGCATTGCGATTTGCAACATAAGTAAAACTCTATAAACATCAGTGTTAGATGCGAGTCTCTCTGATATCTGCAATTATCTAAGGCGAATAACTGCGATGGCAACAGATATCGTTTGTGAATGCATCCAAAGATGGCAGAAAAGCACAGTGCAGTTAGTGCCGCGCTCCTGGTTAGTTCAATACCCTTTAACTTTAGAGATAGAGGATAAAAGTGCAATAGGTCGCTGTTGTAAAAAGTGTCTCGCAGTTTTGTCTATTAGCTCTGAGATTGAGTGAAGTGAGGCGCTGATCAATATGCTGGTATAAATTATCAGTTACAGATTTTTATTGAAAACAGCTCAGCACTGATATATACAATCAATCTGCAATAATGATAAAAAGGAACTTTCATGCATATTTTCAAAAGCTCAGCTCTACTTGCGGCTACCGCGCTGTTATCTGTACCTTTAAACGCTGCTCAGACAACCGACTCAATCGCTCCGGAAGCGGCTAGCGGTTTTACTAAAAAAGCCAGTGTCAGCGCCAGCAATTATATGCTGGCGGTGGCTAACCCGCTGGCCGCCAAAGCAGGTTACGATGTACTCAAACGCGGAGGTAGCGCCATAGACGCAATGGTCGCAGTACAGACGATGTTAGGCCTGGTCGAACCACAGTCATCAGGTTTAGGCGGTGGTGCCTTTATGCTCTATTACGA
This sequence comes from Oceanospirillaceae bacterium, assembly GCA_013215505.1. Classification (GTDB taxonomy): domain Bacteria; phylum Pseudomonadota; class Gammaproteobacteria; order Pseudomonadales; family Balneatricaceae; genus Rs1. The sequence goes on along the minus strand of JABSQZ010000024.1, from coordinate 37,541 downwards.
TGCTAAAAGTGGCAAACTCACTTCTTTTGACAGTCGTGAAACAGCGCCAATGACGGCCAGACCGGAACTGTTTCAGGATCAAAACGGTAAGCCTCTGAAGTTTTACCAAGCAGTAGTTGGCGGGTTGTCTGTCGGCACTCCAGGGACTGTAAAACTAATGTCCGACCTTCACACACGCTTTGGTAGCGAACCTTGGGCCGATTTGTTATTGCCCGCACAGCAAACAGCCCAGCGTGGTTTCAAAGTATCTGCGCGCCTCGCCGGGGCTATCGCCAAGGACAAAAAACGCTTAAGCAGTTATCCGGACACTCAACAGTACTTCTTTGACGCTGCCGGAGAACCCTTAACAGCAGGGACAGTGTTAAAAAATCCGGCTTATGCCCGAACACTTGCGACGCTGGCAAAAGACGGGGCAACAGCTTTCTATAATGGTTCGATAGGTGCAGCCATTGTTAACAAAGTTCAAGGGCTGGAAAATAACCCTGGATTACTGTCACTTCAGGATCTATCCAACTACCGGGTTATAGAGCGCCCTGCGATCTGTGCCCCCTATCGTCAGTATGAAGTCTGTGGCATGGGACCACCTAGCTCTGGTGCGCTGACAGTAGGTCAGATCCTGGGGATTTCCAGCCATTTTGATCTGCAGTCAATGGGTGCCGATAATGCCACCGCCTGGCAAGTTATCGGTGATGCATCACGCCTAGCTTTTGCCGACCGCGGTCGCTATATGGCGGACAGTGATTTTGTACCTATGCCCGAGGGGTTACTGGATGCAAACTATTTAGCACAGCGCGCCAAGTTGATTAAACCGGGTAAAGCGCTAGAAACTGCCAGCGCTGGTGAGCCACGCTGGGAACACCCTATTGTGATGGCTGATGATCAATCGATCGAGCTGCCTTCAACTACTCATCTGGTGATTGTCGATAAGATGGGTAACATTGTCTCTATGACCAGTACCATCGAGAATGGCTTTGGCTCGCGGGTGATGAGCAATGGATTCCTGCTGAACAATGAACTGACTGACTTTTCTTTTGCCAGTTATAAAAATGGATATCCTATTGCCAACAGATTGGAACCTGGCAAACGGCCCCGCTCCTCCATGTCGCCAACCATTGTTTTAAAAGACGGCAAGCCATACTTAGCACTGGGCTCTCCGGGTGGTTCGCGGATTATAGGTTATGTCGCCGCTACTTTGATCGCGCATCTTGATTGGGGCATGCCGATTAATGAGGCGATCAATCTACCTCATTTAGTTAACCGATTTGGCACTTACGATCTGGAGAAAGGCAGTGCTGCTACTCGTTTTCAGGCACCTTTAGAGGCAATGGGCTTTAAAGTTAAAGTGCGGGACCTGAACTCAGGCCTGCATGCAGTTCTGTTCCAGGATGGAAAGCTGGTGGGTGCTGCTGACCCACGTCGAGAGGGAATAGTCTTAGGCGACTGAGATCATCGACATTTGCGTTAGAGGGACTTCAATCAGCTGGGTCCTGTTGCAGGATATGACCTTCTGCTAACTCCGTCCTATTGTGGCGGAGTTTTCTAAAACTGCTTCAGGCCTTTTATTAGAGTAAATAAGGTGCTGTTCGCGATTAGCTGTAAATCGAATAATTAGATTGCTGTCAGAATATTTAAATACTTCATTTGCTAGCATTTTTTTCTGCAATCAGCCAGTTAAGAAACACTTCTACCCTTGGGTCTTGTAACGCTGTTTTGTTGCAGATTAAACCCCATTTACCATTACCGCGAGTGCTGTGATCTATAGGCTTTATGAGTCGCCCTGAGGTTAAATCCGCAGTCACCAGGGCCGCACTGACTAAGGTTATGCCCTCACCGTTAATCGCCATTTCAATAGCCGCTGCAGAAGTATCGACCTCAATGGATGATTGATAGTTTTTGTTTTCGCTGCCGACAGAGGTAAACCATTGCTCCCAGTTCCAGTACTTCTCTTCTCCCGATACTTTTAGTAGCGGATATTGACATAACTGTTGTGGGGACATTTGTGTATTGGCCGGTTTAATCAAATCAGGTGAACATACCGGAAAGAACTCAGAATCAAAAAAGTCCACCCAATGCAGGTGATTTGGCAGAGCCGAGGTAGAGTAGATAAGTCCTATATCAGCATTGCCTTCATCAAACTCCCATCCCGGGCTACAAGAGCTTAACTGTATGTCTATGTCTGGCTGCTCCATCGAGAAGCGATGTAAACGCGGCGCCAACCAGCGAATAGAAAGGCTGATGTAAGTCTGAAAACGCAGCGCCGGCACTGTCGAAAAGCTCGCTACTTGCTCTGTGCCTTGAATTAGAATTTCCAATGCCTGGCGCACAAATAGGTAATAGGCATGTCCGGCATCTGTCAAACGTATGTTGCGCCCCGCACGAGAAAACAACTTCACCGCTAAGGCTTTTTCAATGACCTGAATCTGATGGCTGACGGCTGGATGGGTTAAATTCAGCTCTTCTGCCGCGCCTCGGACACTTAATAGTCGAGCCGTCGCTTCAAAGCCCTTCAATGATTTAAGCGGCGGTAGTTTTCGTAAATCGATCTTTTTTGCCATTGTTTTTCCTGTACTAGCGGCTATATCACGGCGTCTTTCCCATGGGGATAGGCAGTAGCGATTAACAGTAAATATAACAGCGGCATAGTTTTGTTGGTATAACAGCGCAATATACCGGGCTAATGGATATTAGGGAACATATGAACAAGTCCTGTATCTTCTCTGCGAGCTATAAAGCGGTCAGATGTGCGACAGACAATGCAGCGGAATGACTAGTCCTTTCCAAATTGTCTAACAAAGCAGCTGACCGCTTTATAGCCCGCCCGGAGGGGCGTTCAGAGCATCCAGATATCGTTGTTATCGACTTTCGATAGGCAACCAGCATGTCTGTAGTCGATGCCTAGATCTCAGAATGCTCTGAATGCCAGAGGCGTACCGGACTTGTTCATATGTTCCTTAGTCTCACTTCAATCAGCAGATAAACTAATCGAACACGCCTGGCTTTGGAAGATTATTTTTACCAATACAGCAAAAAAATATCAATTTTTCGGCGCTGATATCCCCCATAGAATGCCCCTAGCAATTCAAACATAAATACAAATAGCATTCTACACAGAGGTTTATTATGAAAGTTGGATTTATAGGTCTGGGCAATGCCGGTGGTCAGTTGGCAGGCAGTATTTTACGTAATGGTTATGACCTGACAGTACGAGATTTAAACCCTGTATTTGTCGCTGACTTCATCTCCCGGGGTGCCAGTTCAGCAGAGTCTGCCAGAGAACTGGCAATAAAATGCGATGTCATCATCACTTGCCTGCCCTCTCCACAAGTGTGTTCTCAAGTGATGGAAGCCGATGATGGGGTACTGGCAGGGATTAGCCAAGGTAAAATTTGGCTGGAGATGAGCACTACGGATGAAGCTGAAATGCGCCGTATCGCTGCTTTGGTAGAAGCTAAAGGGGCTATGCCGGTAGACTGTCCGGTCTCTGGGGGTTGTCATCGCGCCGGAACCGGTAACATCTCCATTTTCGCCGGCTGCAAGCGGGAGACTTTTGATCGGGTCCTGCCGGTCCTGACCACCATGGGCCGCAGAATCTTACATACCGGTGAGCTGGGCTCCGCCTCTATTTTAAAAGTCATAACCAACTATCTCTGTACCGTTCACCTAGCGGCACTCTCTGAAGCGCTGACAGCCGCCAAGGTGATGGGCATGGACATGAACGTCACTTACGAGGCGATCAAAGCCTCATCAGGCAACTCTTTTGTGCATGAAACTGAATCTCAGGTGATTTTAAACGGTAGCCGCGATATTAGCTTTACGCTGGATTTAGTCTTAAAAGATGTCGGCCTGTTTGATCAGATCGCCAAACGGCATAATTTGCCCCTGCAACTGGCACCCCTTATGGTCGAGATATTTAAAGACGGGCAAAATCGCTACGGTCCCCGGGAATTTTCACCGAACATAATTCGTCGCCTGGAAGATGCCTGCAATGTTCAGGTTCTAGGTAAAGGCTTCCCGGCACAGATGGTCGACAATGAACCAGAAGAGCCGGGTTATGAATTAGTGATACCTATGCGCAACGATTATTAAAATACTACTAAAACATTAAGGACTAATTAATAAGATATTCTACGATTTCGTCACTATTGCCTATAAAAGACCAAAGCATGAGCTATAGGCAGAGTTATTTACCATTCACTTTAAAAACACAGTGATTTCTGCTATAAACATGTGTGTCAACACAGCCCTCCTGGGGGCTGAATTAAATTGCAAACATGCAGATTTACGGATGAACTGCATTTATTTGTTGAATTCTACTTTGCGGAAAATAACGATGAACTTAACTGTTACTCAACGTATTGGCGGTGGCTTCACTCTATTAGTCATACTCTTGCTCATTATCAGTAGTATCTCCTTTGTCAGCCTAACAAAAGTGAATGAACAGCTAGAAATTACTAACCAACAAATCACCCCTATCATAGTCCACAGCGGAGAAATGGCAGTATCTTTACTCTCTGCAAATCAGGCATTGATGCTGTTTATGGACAATCACAGCGACGAAGCATTAGAGATCCAACAGCAGGCTTTTGAGAAACAGCAGCAAAATTATGCCCAGCAACGCAGCCAACTGTTAGCAGTTGGCCAACATTATTCAGAAGTAGAGAGCGCCATTAACTCCCTGGACAAACAAGTCAGCGCATATTTTTCTAACGCCACGCTGTCGCTCGCTATTCATCGAAATTTTTTAAATACTAATCATCAATTAGTGCTGCTGCAGCAACAGCTGCAACTAGAGATGAAGACTTTCTATGAAGACATTGCATTGCTGGTAACTTATGGACTCAACTCAGACGAAAAAAGCATTGGCAGAGCATTAGAGGAAAACCTGAAGATCGTTGAGGGGCAGTTCAAGCAACTGCTGGATGCGAATAGCTTACAACAAGTGGAGGAGATAGAGCTCTCTCTGAGCAGCCAAGGTTATGGTTTTGGTATGCAGGGCCTGCAGGAAAACTTACAAAAGCTGGTCACCAGTGGCAGCGATACGTCCCCTGAACTGCCTACCTATATGGCGGTTGTGCAGGCTGCTATTACCGAGGAACAGGGCCTGGTCCAGCTTTACAAAAAGAAAATGCAGCAACAAGAACAACTTGAGCTAACCCTTGTAGACCTGCTAAAGAGTGTACAGAACAGCACTCAAGCCTTAGATTTGCTGATGGATGATGCGCTCAAACTGGCAGATACAGTCAAAACTGACACTGAAGATCAGGTACAACTGACCCAGTTGATCAATATTGTGGTCAGTGCTCTTTCCGTGCTGATTGCCGCTATCATCGGGCTATGGGTCTGCCGCAACATTCGCAACTCACTGCGCAGTGTCATGGCTATTCTAAAGGTCATTGCCAATGGGGACCTGAGCCAGCGTCTGAGCATCACCAGTAAAGATGAATTTGGCCAGCTATCAGAGTGGGTCAATGAACTGGTTGAAAAACAGCAACAAATGATCCGCAACATCCAAGATACCGCGGATCAAATCAGTGGATCGGCCCGTCAATCTTCTCAGCTCAGTAACAATAGCAACCTGATGATGAGAGAGCAGCAACAGCAGACCGAACAAGTGGCCACGGCAATGAGCCAAATGTCTTCATCTGTCGCTGAAGTGGCAAAAAGTGCCGAAATGGCACAGCAGCGAGTCACAGATATAGATAATACCGCCAGTGAAAATAGAACTTTGATGCAGCAAAATGTGCAGCAGGTAAACGCGCTGGCCCAGGAGATAGACCAGGCGGCCGATGTGATTCATTCAGTCAATGAAGACTCTGCCAACATTGGCCGTATTGTCGAAGTCATAGAATCAATTGCCGGCCAGACTAACCTGCTGGCACTCAACGCAGCCATTGAGGCTGCCCGTGCGGGTGAACAGGGACGCGGTTTTGCCGTAGTCGCTGATGAAGTACGCACTTTAGCAAGTCGCACCCAAGGTGCCACCAAAGAGATTCAGCAGATGATCGACAAACTCCAATCAGGGGCCAAAAATGCCGTTACGCTGATGGATTCCAGTCGTACATCGGTGCAATCGAGCTTGCAACAGACAGAAAATGTCGGGGAATCGCTGATAGAAATGCTCCAGCAACTAGCGCAAGTACGCCAGATGTCAGTTGATATTGCGGCGGCAGCAGAAGAGCAAACGGCGGTGAGCCTGGAAATTTCGCAGAGTGTTGTAAACATCGCAGTGACATCAGAAAACAGTGCCAAAGATGCGGAACAGGGAGTACAGAGCAGTGAAGTGTTGGCGGGGCTTGCAGAACAACAACTACAGATGATCCAACAATTTAAACTTAATTAAAAACCCATTGCAGTGGCAGACAAGAAAACTGTCTGCCAGCTGCGCTATACCGGCATAAAGCTGTAAACAGTACGCTTAATCTATAACTGCAGTACTCTTTCCTTTCCTCGCCTAACCTGCCGCTGTTGAAGTTCGCAGTTTTCCCTTTGATTGATTAAAAGTGATTAGCACGTCTCAAAAATTCTGTCGACTTAGCCCGGTTTATCCGTCCAGAACTTATACCCCTGTACGCTGTAGCACTTGCTAACTGCTGATTTTCATAAATTCACCACAGCAGCCACAGAGCAGCAGACTATCTAATGTTAGCTGCTGCATTGTTACTGTCAGATTAAGTGTATTAAGAGGGGTCAGCTGATTGCTGTTGATTAGTGACTGGACAATTTATCGAGCAAGGCGGGTATCTCTGCCACGTCGTTGAGGACGTAGTCAGCTTCGTGCAATTTTTCAACAGAGCTGGTCCCTGTTAACACTCCTACGGCTAACTTTGCCTTGGCGTTGTGCGCCATATGCAAGTCGTGAGTATTATCGCCAACCACCATGATCTGATCGTTACTCAGGCCTAGCTGGTGAGCAAATGCATTCACCATACCGGCCTCAGGCTTAATGCCATGGCCACTGTTGTAACCGCAGACGAAGTCCATTTGTTCATATACCTGCAAAGCTTGTAAGGTGGCGATAGCCCCCTCTTCGCTGTCACTGGTGGCCAGCCCAAGTTTAATACCCCGGGATTTTAAATCACTAAACAGCAACGGTAAATCAGTGACCGCAACACTGCTGTGTTTATTGTGGTACAGAAAAATTCGGTTCAGCTGTGCAACCATTGCAGTGTCGGGTTGAATCCCTAGAAACTGGCTCCAGCATTCGGCAATTTGCTGATTATTGGCTGCAGCTAAGATGGATCCGCCAATAATTTCAGCTGATTCTTTATCATAACCTGATGCCGCGAGCATCTTATCGGCGATACTCTGATCATTGTTAGAAAAATGTTTGGCTGCCTCATGGATGGCCGGCATCCAGGATGCCATGAAATCTATTAAGGTTCCGTCTTTATCAAACAGAATGCCTTTAATTACTGTCATTGATTATTCTCAGAAACGGCCCCTGGGACGGGGCCTGAGCATTGCTATTAATGATCCGCAGAGTGCATTTTGCGTTCAGCCAGAATGCGTTCCAGCCATCCCAGTTGCATTTCCGGCACTGAGGAGAGCAGCATGTCGGTATAATCGTCAAAAGGTGGTGCCAGTACCACAGACTTCTTGCCGAAACGCACCAGTTTTCCCTGATACATTACTGCAATACTGTCTGAAATGGCTTTTACCGTAGCTAAATCGTGGGTGATAAACAGATAGGCGATATCGTGTTTATTTTGCAGATCCATCAGTAATTGCAAAATCCCGTCAGCGACTAATGGATCCAGCGCCGAGGTGACTTCATCGCAAATAATCAGTGATGGCTTTGCCGCCAGCGCTCTGGCAATACACACCCGCTGCTTTTGGCCACCGGAAAGTTCCGCCGGATAGCGGTGAAAATACTCCTCACCTAATTCTATCTGCTCCAGCAACTCAATCGTCTGACGGCGTTTTTCCGCACCTTTAACCCCGAAGTAAAATTCTATCGGACGGCCGATAATCTGGCCAATGGTCTGACGTGGGTTCATGGCGACATCGGCCATCTGATAAATCATCTGCAGCTGTCGCAATTGCTCTTTGCTACGGGATTTCAGATCTGCTGATAGCGTAGTGCCATCATACTCAATGGCCCCTCCCATAGGAGGTAATAAACCGGTGATCACTCGCGCCAATGTTGATTTACCCGAACCTGACTCCCCGACAATCGAAAGAGTTTGTCCCGCATGTAAGTGTAAAGTGACATCTTTTAATATCTTATTAACCCCATCGTAGGCGGCGTCAATATTAGTCACTTTGAGTATCGGCTCGCTCGCGGGATCAGGCTTCTCCTCCTTTTCAATGCTGCGCACTGATACCAGGTTTTGCGTATATCGTTCCTGTGGCTTATTAATGATCTCATCTGTGGAACCATATTCAATCATTTTACCACCGCGCAGCACCATGATATCGTCGGCAATCTGGGCGACTACAGCCAGATCGTGAGTGATGTACAGCGCCGCGACACCGGTCTCCTGGATGGCGTGTTTGATGGTGGCCAACACTTCAATTTGAGTGGTGACATCCAGTGCTGTAGTGGGCTCGTCAAAAACGATCATATCCGGTTTGGGACAGAGCGCCATCACCGTCATCGCGCGCTGTAATTGCCCCCCAGATACTTGATGGGGATAACGTCGGCCAAAGTTTTTCGGATCCGGCAAACCCAATTTAGCAAACAGTTCGTCTGCATAGGCCAGCGCTTCTTTGCGAGTCATCAATTTATGCTCAATCGCCGACTCTATGACTTGCTCACCAATGCGATGCGCCGGGTTAAATGCGGCAGCCGCGGACTGAGCCACGTAGCCAATCTTGGCGCCACGTATTTTTCGCACTTCATTGGCCGATAGCTTCAGAATATCAACCCCGTTCACCAACATTTGACCGCCGGTAATTTCGCAGCCACCACGGCCAAAGGCCATACTGGCCAAACCAATGGTTGACTTACCGGCTCCGGATTCACCAATTAAGCCCAGTACTTTGCCGCGGCCTAAAGTGAAGGATATTTTATCCACCAGAGTAATAGATTGCCTTTCCTGGCCGGGCATACTAATGCTGGCCTCAATTTTTAAATCTTTTACCTCTAGATACGTAGTGCTGGGCATTGCCTGCTCCCCTTCAAGGTGCTGCGACTCTGACTGAAGTTCAGTATCCGATTCTTTTATTAGCTGAGTGACTGACATTATCTGCCCCCTTTCAAACTGCTGGTGCGGCTGAGAATAGAGTCTACTACTAAGTTTATACTAATAGTTAAAATAGCGATGGCACCGGCGGGAATCAGTGCAGCCGGTATACCAAAGACAATACCGTCTTTATTTTCTTTAACCATGCTGCCCCAATCGGCATCCGGAGGCTGAATTCCTAAACCTAGGAAACTCAAAGTACTGAGGAACAATACAGCAAAGGCGAAGCGTAAGCCAAATTCTGCAAACAGCGGTGACAGCGCGTTGGGTAAAATCTCCCGGAAGATAATCCACAGTGAGTTTTCCCCTCGCAGACGAGCGGCTTCCACATAGTCCATCACGACAATATCAACAGCGACGGCTCGGGATAATCTGAACACCCGGGTAGAGTCTAACACCCCCATCACCACAATCAGTACCCCCATGCTTGAAGGCAGCACCGAAAGTACGACCAGGGCAAAAATCAATGTCGGGATAGCCATCAGCAAATCATTACTGCGGCTCAATGCCTGGTCAGTTCTGCCACCGGATACGGCGGCCATAAAGCCGAGAAAGGTACCCATGAAAAAAGACAGTAAGGTTGCAGCGCCGGCAATAAAGAATGTATTGCGGGCCCCGTGGATTAAACGAGACAGAATATCTCTGCCCAGCTGATCGGTACCCAGCCAGGAATTGGCGGAGATAGGCTCCCATACATCGCCGACAATTTCATCTTGAGTGAAAGGAGATACCCAAGGTGCAAACGTGGCTGCGAAAGCAAAAACCAAGATGCTCAGCAGACCGATGCGTGCACCCCAAGATAGATGCGAAAGAAGATCGAGCATCAAATTATTTTTCATCTTAAGTAAAACCTATGTAGTTTTCTCTATTGTAATTATTCTGTCCTCTGCTGTTTAGCAGCAGAGGCTTTACTTCGGGTGTCTTAATCTCGGATTGGCGATAATAGACATAATATCGGCAAACATATTGAGTAATATATAAATCGCAGCAAAGATCAGTCCTACCGCTTGCACTACAGGTACATCACGGTTTGTTACATGATCGACCAACAGTTGTCCCATGCCAGGGTAGACAAAAATTATCTCTACGACGATAACCCCGACCACCAAATACGCCAGGTTTAGCACAACTACGGTGATGATTGGCGAAACTGCATTGGGCAGTGCGTGATGAAAGATAACTTTAAAAGGGCTGAGGCCTTTCAATTCTGCCGTCTCAATATAGGCACTGTTCATCACGTTGAGAATCGCAGCACGGGTCATGCGCATCATATGCGCTAACACTACAAGTGTCAGGGTGATGCAGGGAATTGCGATGGCCAACATTCTCTCGCCAAAGGGCATATCACTGTAGACGATCGAACTGGAGGGCAATATGTTCCAGTTAACGGCCAGAAACAGGATTAAGATGTAGCCGATAAAAAATTCGGGCAGTGAAATAGTGGTGATAGTGGTGATTGAAATCAGCTTGTCGACAATGCCGTTTTGATAATGCACCGCGACCATTCCGAGAAAGATGGCCAATGGCACCGATATAATGGCGGCAGATGAAGCTAAAAATAGGGTATTACTCAGTCTATCTCCAATCATAGAGCTGATATCGCGCCCACTACTCAAAGAAGTACCTAAATCTCCCTGTAGTATGTTGAATAACCAAGTGAAATAACGAACAACAGCCGGTCTGTCCAGTCCCATTTCAGCGCGCAAATTAGCGACAGCTTCGGGTGTGGCCGATTGACCTAATATACTTTGCGCTACATCTCCAGGTAGCAATTCTGTACCGGCAAAAATCAGCACCGATATAGCCAGAAGTAATAGTAGGCCAAGCGCTAAGCGCTTGACCACTAAAGTAGACAGAGAATTATTATCTACAGCCATAAATTATGCCAACCAGCAGCGAATTAAGGCGAAACCGTTAGACAGTTCAGCAGACGGATCGACAACGTAACCAGCAACTTTAGTTGACTTAGCATCGACGAAGTCATTGAACATTGGAATGATAGCACCACCTTCATCACGGACCATCATAGACATGTCAGTGTAGATTTCCTTGCGGTTATCACGGTTAGTTTCAGTACGTGCCTTAGCAAGCAATGAATCAAACTCTGGACGCTGCCACTTAGTGTCATTCCAGTCAGCAGATGACTTGTAAGCCACTGAGAACATCTGATCCTGAGTATTACGACCACCCCAGTAAGATGCACAGAACGGTTGCTTGTTCCAAACATTCGACCAGTAACCATCTGCAGGCTCTTTCTGTACTTTAACTTCGATTCCCGCTTTAGCCGCATGCTGAGAGAACAACAAGGCTGCGTCAACCGCACCTGAGAATGCCGCTTCAGATGAGCGCAATACGATAGGGCCTGAGTGTCCTGATTTCTTATAGTGGAAAGCTGCCTTGTCCGGATCGTAAGCACGTTGCTCGATATCTTCGTTGAACAAATCGTAAGCGGCATTGATTGGGTTATCGTTACCGACTGTACCGTACCCGTTCAAAATACGTTTAACCAGATCTTCACGGTCAACGGCATATTTAAGCGCCAGACGTAATTCATTGTTATCGAAAGGAGCAGTGTCTGCATGCATCAGGAATGGGTAGTGCCCACGGCCTTTGGCGTTCACGATTTCAACGTTTGCTAGACGGCCTAACAACTTGGCTGTCTTAGGTGCTACACGGTTCACAAAATGTACGCTACCAGATTGCAGAGCGGCCATACGTGCTGTCTGGTCGTTCATAACACGGATTTCTACAGTGTCGGCATGACCAACATTTTCGCGCCAGTAACCATCGTACTTCTCACCAACGTGGCGGATACCCGGCTCATTGACTTTAACCTTATAAGGACCTGTTCCTATACCGGCAGCAGGATCATCAAAACCACCGTTTGGCTGAATGACTAGGTGATAGTCAGACATTAAGAAAGGTAGATCGGCATTGCCGCCGGTCAGTTCTACAACTACTTTATCGCTGCCCTGGGTGGTGATAGATTTGATATCACGCATGATTCCCAGTGCGCCAGACTTAGTGTCTTCACCCGAATGACGCTGTAGTGTTTTAGCGACATCGTTATTATCCATAGTCTTGCCATTATGGAAAGTAATGCCCTTGCGGATGGTGAAAGTCCAAGTTTGCGCGTTGTTAGAAGACTCCCAAGACTCAGCTAACCAGGGAATTGCCTCACCTGTAGGAGAGATATCAACCATAGTCTCGCCCCAAGTACGCAGAATATTGAACGGGACGTTGGATGCGCTTAAGGCAGGATCAAGTGAATCAGTTGAGCTACCACCGGTCAGTGCAGCAATTAGATGACCACCTTTTTTCGGTGTTTCTGCAGCAAAGGCGCTCTGGCCTAGTAATGATGTAGCAAATGGAGCTGCAATGCCGATGGCGGCAGCATGGCGCATAAAGTCACGACGACTTATACGGCCTTTTTTAGCTTCTTGTGTCAATTGTTCAATCTTATTATGCATTCTTATGACCTCAATATTATTATTCTAAATTATAACCAGGGAGCTGCTGGGATTTAACTTAAACAGACAACCACCTAGACCTCATAATCATTACTAATAACGGCACTGCAGAAAGCAAGCTTTTCTAATCAAACACTTTAGAAAAACTAAACTAAGTCAACTTTAGAAAATCAATTAACTGTCATTATCAGTTGCTATCTTAGTAACCCTTTATACCAGGTTTTATCAGATATAGCCGAGCATTTCATTTTTTTCATCATACGCAACTGGTTTTCTTCACGCATAATCTCAGGTTTTAATTCCTCCTATTATATTAAGAAAAACTAAAGATAATACCATACCCAAAAGCGACAATAGCTGACTGTTAGTGTCCCTTATGGACAGTTTGTCGGCGTTTGCGAACAAGTTCGTGAATTTATGCCATTTGCCACTAATGTTTTTCCAGTGAATGGCACAAATCGTTAATAGCTGAACTCTTTGCTGGGCAAATATCCTCTTTAGCAGCGATTTTTTGAATAATTAGCAACAGTCTAGTTTGCTGCGACCAATTTCATAACCTCACTGCCCCCCAGTTCCAACTGAACTGGAAAATCCGCGACGCCAAACAACAGCAAAATAAGCCTAAGCTACTTTCATATGCCAGAGTCGTGCCGGCTTTAATCCAGGGGTTATGTCTCCTGGATTGACAGATAAACAAACACTATTTTAATCCTGCGATAATACTCATTGGAGACTAAGCTGGCTGTTGCCCGGTAACTGCAAGCAGCCATTAAGCCCCCGATATCTAATATCATATTAACTTCGAAACCTTACACTTGCGTGAAACATAATCAAAATTAATAATGAGTAGGCATTTCATAACGATACTTAACCCTATTATGTTAACAGCCGCTACTTTAAATACTAGCTATTGCTGTTTAACACCCAGATCTCTATGCAGATACTATCATTTGTAACGTGAATTAAGACTAAAAACAAACAAAGCATTTACCCTCTAAGGCATCAATATATTTGTGGCTCTATTAATTTAACCCCTATCCAGCACTTATCTTCGACAAACTTTCTAGGTACATATAATTGCTTTAATCTCAATATATTCGGCCATCGCCTCACTTCCCCACTCCCGGCCATTACCGGATTGCTTATAACCACCAAAGGGCGCATCAATAGAGAAATAGCTGCCTTGCAGATAACATTGCCCCGCTTTAATCTGCCGGGCAATGGCTAAGGCGCTGGTTTTATCTTTAGCAAACACTGCAGACGACAGACCATAAATACTGTCATTGGCGATCTCTATCGCCTGTTCAATAGTGTCGTAACTGATAATACACAGTACCGGGCCAAAAATTTCTTCACGGGCAATACTCATATCCCCTGTCACCCCGGCAAAAATAGTTGGCTTGACGTAATAACCTGACTCCAACCCCTCTGGCATTTCTGTTCCGCCAACAATTAGCTGGGCCCCCGCTGCGATCCCCTGTTCGATATACTTTAGAACCTTCTGCTGCTGCGCCCGGGATGTCATAGGCCCCATACTTGAATTATCAACCAGGGGATCACCTACTACTTGCTCAGCCGCCACTAAGACAGCCTGATCAATAACCGCTTGCAATTGACTGGCGGGCACCAGCATACGCGTCAGGGCATTACAGGTCTGCCCACTATTGGCCATTACATCTTCCACACCGTAGCGCACAGCGGCATCAATATCCGCATCTTCGGTAATAATATAGGCGGACTTGCCGCCCAGTTCCTGGCAGACCCGTTTCACCGTACCCGCCGCTGCTTTTGCCACTTCTATTCCCGCGCGAGTTGAGCCGGTAAACGAAATCAAATCAACTTCAGGGTGACTCGCCATGAAAGGCCCGATCTCACGGCCTATACCAAACACTAAATTAAACACCCCAGGCGGCACCCCAACCTTATGTAAAATTTCCGCCATAATGAGATCAGCGGTAGGCGTTTGCTCGGCGGGTTTAGCAACAACAGTACATCCAGCAGCCAGTGCCGGGGCGAGTTTGCCAATCAACTGAACCAATGGGTAGTTCCAGGGGTTAATAAAAGCACAGACCCCCACAGGCTCTTTGGTGATTAATACCCTGCCCTTTTCTTCAACTTCATCCATACTCGCGGCAAGATCCGCATAATAACGCATCGCCTCAATCGGGCAATCCACTTGATAGGCCCCGGCAATGCTTATCGGACAGCCCATGGCAGTAACGTGGGCGGCAACTAAGTCGTCAAAACGCAGCTGCATTTCATCGGCTACTGCATTCATCAGCCGTGCCCTTTCGCTGGCGCTGGTTGCTGACCAGCTGGGCAAGGCTTGACGCGCAGCTAAAATAGCCTGTTCCACATCCCCCTCTGCTGCAAGCGATACTCTGGCAAAAACTTGCTCAGTTGCTGGGTTTATCAACGTTAATGAGTTGTTTTTTGCAGGCGTCTGCCATTGGCCGTTTATATAGAGCTGTTCAATTAGTTGCATTTGAATTCCTATTATTGTCAGTGTTTAAAGTCAGCTTGGAGCCACTCGCCAAATGATTCTTCTAAGCATCGATAAACAAAAAATCTGCCGTCCGCCAAAGCGATTAAAACCAAGGGTGCGGGTTCAACAAACAAGAAGTTTATGGCCTGAAATCATCATTGAGGCTGCCATCACCTATGGATCGGCAAGCGCCATTAATCCAGTGTTGGCGATAGCTTAATAGACTAGATATCGCACACAAAACTGACAATTGAATTTTTTTAACTGATAGGTAAAAATAATTAACCAGCAACTTGATCCAGACAACGGCTAAATGATCCGCGATGATAATTGACGTGCACCCTGGATCAAGTTTTTCGAATAACTTCTGCATAGCTGAGGACTGAGCCCCTCGCTGTTAATCGCAATACCAATAGCGGCAACAGGTTCATTCCTTAAATTTAATATTGGCGCGGCAATATGACTCACCTGAGGATCAACCTGATCCCTGGCAACGCTGTAACCCAGCAACTTAGATCGCGCTAAATCCTGTTCAATTTCTTGATACTGTTGACCGATGTCAGGATCATGGTTCTGTTCTATTTGCAGATAGCTTTGCTGGGTTTGCTGACTATACATCGACAGAATCGCCAGCCCTGATGCCGAATTATGCATGGCTAATGTCTGACCAATAAATAAGTTAATTGCCTGATTAATTGAGGATTCAACTTTTGAGATAACCACCACTTTATTACCCACAGGCACACAGAGAAAAACTGACTTATGTAGCTCGTTTTTAAGAATTTCAGCGATAGGATAAAAAAACGGAATGATACTTTGTCTATTGTAAACAGTCGCAGCTATCTGGAAGACTTTAGAGCCGATACAGTAGGATTTTTTCCCGCTCGGGTCCAAAGCAACCATTTGCTGCTCTAAGAGCACACTGATGATCCTGTGGCCACTGGCCAGGGGGATAGCAGTTTGTGAACAGATTTCGGAGAGTGTTAAAGGATAAGTGGTGCTGGCGAGCAGATCCAGCATCAAGATTGAACTATCAACGGCGGGCGCTTTAGATTTCGCCCTACTTTTTTGTTGTACTCTCTCTTCACTCAACGACATGCTACCCGCACCTTTTCTATATATAAAATTTTTAACTGATACATTGACAATTTTCAGCAGTAAATACAGCAGTGATAAAATAAATCTAATGACTGGCGGCTGAATTTTTTTTCACGACAGTATTTATTTCGCTATATTACCGAAGTAGCCAAAGATTGTTTGGCTACTTCGGTAAATGGCTTCACATCATAAGTGAATCTTTGCTAGATTATCATTTTTTTCATATATGGAATAATAATTCTATATACAAAAACCTAATTGACAGTATGATTTTCTACTCTTAGGATGATCTTATTGAAGTTAAGGCTGTCATCATGAACGTTGAAAATAATTATATAAACAATGAATTTACTCTCTCCAACAGCGGCCAGAGCATACCCGTCTACAATCCGGCCAGTGGCGAGTTAATTGGCCAAGTTTCCCTGGCCAGTTCAGAAGAAGCCTGTAACGCGGTTAGCTTTGCCAGTGCAGCCCAGCGCGACTGGCGATTGTTAACCAGTGTAGAGCGCGCCGCCTATCTGCATCGCCTTGCAGATGCCCTGTTGGCACGTAAACATGAAATAGGTCAGGCGCTGGCGCTGGAGTCGGGAAAAAGCCTTGAAGACGCCACCAATGAAGCCGTCTATGCCGCGGATATTACCCGCTATCACGCCGAGTGGGCACGGCGTATCGAAGGTGAAATTATTCCCAGTGACTCTCCTTCAGAGAGCTTATTATTGCAGCGCGAACCTATAGGCGTTGTCGCTTGCTTAATCCCCTTCAACTATCCGGTGTATACCTTACTGAGAAAAATTGCACCGGCCCTGATTACCGGTAACACTGTGGTGGTTCGCCCCAGTAACAACACCCCCTGCTCTGCTTTTGCAGTCGCCAGGGCCGTTCAGGATGCCGCTATCCCAGCGGGAGTTGTGAACATTTTAACCATGGATCACGCTACTGCAGAGCGAGTCTGTACTCACCCAAAAGTCGGCATGATCACCTTAACCGGCAGTGTCGGTGCCGGCAGAAAAGTACTGGAATACTCACAGGTCAATATCGCTAAATCGTCACTGGAATTGGGCGGTAAAACTCCCGCCATTGTCGAGGCAGATGCCGATTTAGAAACCGCTGCCCGCGAGATTGTCACTTCCACCACCACCAACTGCGGACAGCTTTGCACCGCCGTTGAACGGGTTTATGTACACACAGAAATCTATGAGCAATTTGTCGACTTACTGCGTCAGCATATGCGTGCATTAAAGTTTGGCGATCGCGCTGAGAATCCCGATTTCATGGGGCCACTTATCAATGAAAACGCCCGCTTAAACATCCATCAAATGGTCGCCAGAGCGATCGATGACGGTGCCACTTTAGAAGTCGGCGGTTTTATACCGCCAGGTAATGGCCACTTTTATCCTCCGACTTTGCTGACTAACTGCCGCCAGGATATGGAAATAGTACAAGAAGAAATTTTTGGTCCGGTGCTACCGGTTTTAAAATACTCGGATGCAGATCAGGCGCTGGCCCTGGCAAACGATCATCAGTTTGGTCTGGCCTCGGTTATTTATACGGAAAATTACCGTACTGCGATGAAAGTCGCCAATAACATAGAAGCGGGTGAGGTCTATATCAATCGTACCCCAGCAGACCCCTACCAGGGATTTCACGCCGGTTGGAAACGCTCCGGGCTAGGGGGTGACGACGGTAAACACGGCATGCTCGAATATACCCAGACAAGGTTAGTGGTAATGAAATACTAAGTCGTTTTTACAGATCACCTGACAATCAAACTAAAAAACTACGCTGATAAATAGGTTCCATGATGAAAGTAATTTCCTGTGAAACATACGTTGTTGCCACCCCTGCCCCACATATAGGCGGTATGTACTGGATATTTGTCAAACTGAGCACAGACTGTGGCATCCAGGGAGTAGGTGAAGTGTATGCCGCCTCTTTTCATCCGACGGTGATGGTGGCAGCGATAGAAGATGTTTTTCAGCGCTATCTAAAAAACTACGATCCGCACCATATTGAACGTTTCTTCCGTGAAACTTATTCCAGCGGCTTTACCCAGCGACCGGACTTAACCATGATGGGGGTTACCAGCGGACTGGAAATGGCCTGCTGGGATATTGTCGGCAAAGCGGCGGGAAAGCCCGTCTATGAGCTGATCGGCGGAAGAGTACATGATAAATTACGTTGTTATACCTATCTTTATCCAGCCAACAGTGCCGGTGAATATGACTACGACAATGTAGAACTAGCAGTTGAGTGCGCCGTCAAAGACATGGAGTTGGGTTTTACCGCCCTTAAATTCGATCCAGCTGGTCCCTACACCGCCTATTCCGGGCATCAGATATCGCTTGAAGCGCTTGATAAATCAGCCGAGTTTTGTCGCAGAATACGCGAGGCTGTTGGCAATAACTGTGACTTGCTCTTCGGTACCCACGGGCAAATGACTCCCGCCTCGGCGATTCGACTGGCCAAACGCCTGGAACCTTTTGACCCGCTGTGGTTCGAAGAGCCGGTCCCTCCAGGACAGGCCGAGGCGATGGCCAGAGTCGCTAAACAAACCAGTATCCCGGTGGCCACAGGTGAGCGCCTGACCACTAAATATGAATTCCACGATGTGTTGAAAAATGGTGCAGCGGCAATTTTACAAATGAATCTGGGGCGGGTTGGCGGGATTTTGGAGGCTAAAAAAATAGCCGCTATCGCCGAGGCCTATTACTGCCAGATAGCCCCGCATCTATACAATGGCCCTATAGGCGCCGCCGCCAGTATTCAGCTGGCAACAGCGACGCCAAATTTTTTAATCCAGGAGAGCATCGGCACCTGGGATGGTTTTCACGCCGAGATAGTTGAAGAAAAAATTCAGTGGTGTGATGGCTATATAATTCCCTCGTGCAAACCCGGTTTAGGTATCGAATTGAACATGCAGACGGTCAAGGCGCACTCTCCGTACAAAGGAAAACCGCTACACTTGTCTATGGACGCAAAGCCCTACCAATACAAACAGCAATCTGATCAGAGTTGGAGAAATTCCAGCCTTTCGGTCGAGGATTAACGGGGTGGGTTCAGATATTCAATACGATTTTATCATTGTCGGGGCAGGTTCTGCGGGCTGTATTCTGGCAGACCGACTGACAGAGTCCGGACAGTATCAGGTTCTACTATTAGAGGCTGGGGGTCGGGACATCAGCCCCTGGATCCGTTTGCCAGTAGGCTTTGGTAAAACCTATTACCATCCTAAATACAATTACATGTACTACTCAGAGCCCGAACAGGCCATGGGCGGTCGTAAAATGTACGCACCCAGAGGAAAAGTACAAGGGGGCTCCGGTTCTATTAATGCGATGATCTACGTGCGTGGCGCCGCCGCCGATTTTGATAGCTGGGCAGCAGCGGGTAATCCGGGCTGGTCTTATCAAGATGTACTACCTTATTTTAAGAAACTTGAGCAGCATCCGCAAGGCGACACAAAATACCATTCAGCGCAGGGAAAAATAGCCATTACCGAGATGAAAAATGGCGCGCACAAGCTCTGTGATTACTACCTCAAAGGCGCTGTGCAGTTAGGTTATACCATTAACCATGGTTTCAATGCTGCCGATTTTGAAGGCGCGGGTATATACGAGGCCAACATCCGTAAAGGCCAGCGGGACTCCAGTAATAGCGCCTACCTGAAACCTGCCTTAAAACGTAGTAACTTGCATTTTAAGCGCCATGTTAATGTCGATAAAATACTCTTTGACCCGGATAAGCGCGCCATCGCTGTTCAGCTAACAAGCGCTACCAAAGTATCGACTGTGAGTGCCAGGGGCGAAATAATTGTTGCTGCAGGTGCCGTGGGCTCTCCCAAACTGTTGCAGTTATCCGGTGTTGCAAATAAGAATCTGTTGGAGGAACACCAGATACCGCTAGTTAAGCACTTAGCTGGGGTGGGGCAAAATCTGCAAGATCATCTCTGTGTTAGCTTCTATTATAAAGCCAAGGTAAAAACCTTGAACGACGATTTCGGTTCAGTGATTGGCCAGGCTAAAGCAGCCTTACAATACGCTTATAATCGCAGCGGGCAGCTGTCAATGAGTGTTAATCAGGCCGGCGGTTTTTTCAGGGGAGATGAAAACCAGTCCAGCGCTAATATTCAACTGTATTTTAACCCTATGTCCTATCGGATCCCAGAGGATCCCAACGCCAGTTTAGTACCTGAACCTTACTCAGGTTTTTTAGTTGCATTTAATGCCTGTCGCCCCAGCAGCAGAGGAAAAATTGAAATAGCCTCAGCTGTGGTCGAAGATGATGCCCTGATTAAACCTAACTATCTATCCACTGACAAAGACCTTCAGGAAGTGCTTCAGGGATGTAAGTTAGTGCGTAAAATCATGCAGGCTCCGGCATTAAAAGCCATTACTGTCGAGGAAGTGTCACCGGCAGAAACCGTTTATGATGAAGCCAGCATGCTAAAATATTTCCGCGAAAATGCTGGTTCTATTTATCATTTATGTGGTTCCTGTGCGATGGGCCCCGACCCGCAATCGGCAGTAGTAGATAGTCGTTTACGAGTGCATGGCATCAAGGCACTTAGAATCGTTGATGCCTCTATCTTCCCGACCATCACCTCAGGTAATATCAATGCGCCCACTATGATGGTGGCGGAGAAAGGGGCGGCGATGATCCTGGAAGATAATCAGCAGTAATCTGCAGCTTCTGCACTGCAAAATATGCCAGTATTGTCAGTATTGTCAGTATTGTCAGCGACACAAATGGATTGCCGGCACTGCTTTTACACTGATATCCAGGTTCAAACTCATTTAAATTTTAGTTGGGTATCAGTTTCATAGGCAATCCCGGATTGAACAACTTAGCCGTTAAAAATCGCAGATTTTTATACTAATCCAGACCACACAAGCTTAGCACCTACCACTAGCAACATGCACAATACGATGTTTAAAAACAATTGGTTACTGACTTTTTGTTGGATTATCAAACCTAATTTAACCCCCAACCAGGCAACCGGGGCCAACAGCGCCGCTATCGCTAAATTGTCAGCATTTAATTGCCCCAGCAGCGCATAAGGTAACAATTTAATTAAGTTTATGGTGGCGAAAAAGTACACCGCCGTCGCCAGAAAATCCGATTTTGTCAATTTCAACGGCAGCAGATAAAAGTTAATTGGCGGCCCGCCCGCATGCGCAATAAAACTGGTAAGACCCGCAACTACGCCGCTGATTCTGCCGATCCAGGGATGCCCGGCAGTGCTCATCTCAACCCCTTTGAGCAGCCCCCACAAGGCAAACAGGATGGACATCAGCCCCAGTGATAACATCAGTATTTGCTCGTTAAAGTAATCGTATAACAAATAACCGAGACCAATACCCAGCGCGGCTGCGGGAATCAACAGCCTCAACAAGTCATTTCGCTGTTTACCCCACCAGGCTCTGACACTCAAAAAGTCCATAAAAATCAGTACGGGTAACATAATTGCTGCGGCCCTTAACGGTCCTATTTGCAACGCCAGTAACGGCACCGCTATCACCCCAACGCCGCCGGCAAAGCCCGATTTAGAAATGCCGGTAATTAAAACTGCGACAATGGCCAGCAGCCAAAAACTATAACTGTCTAACATGCTTTCCTCTTTAATAGACGCGGTGTTATCTATATGGGCTGGCTTACAGCCTATTTAGATCAACTTTTGAAAGGCAGATGATAGCAGAAAGAGACTAATTTGCTCTGCCGTTTGCTGAGGAGAACAAATTTAATGTTTGTAAATCAAATAAGTTGCCTGGTCATGGGAGAATTTTAAGTCATCAAATAGTTGTCTGAGTAACCAGGAATTGGTAAATGCGTCAGTGGCGACAACATTCAGAGCCAGCTGCCTTTTGGTCAAAGTAACCCGCCTCTGAATGTTATAAGTACGCTTTTTGCAAAGTTAGAACTTTAATTAACCGCCTGCATAAAGCGCTCTTTGATTTCCACCGCACTGTAGGGGATTTCACAGTCCTGCGCTTTATTGCCCGCCTCTATCATGAAATGCACAAAGTTAAGCCGCTCAGCCAGCATGCTCTGGAAGACCTCTGTATCCCCGGTCATCCCTGTGCGCTTCAGACCCAATGATTTGACAAATGCTGACAAATTATATCCCTTAGAACTAAGAGTTGGCTGATTACCGGTAGATCCCCAGCTACCATTGTCCAGACAGATAACCGTTAAATTTTCTGGGCACATGGCGGCCAGATCAAATAGCTGATTGGGATTAAAGAAGAATGAACCATCGCCATCTATCACATAGACATGTCGCTCAGGTAATTCCAGTGCCAAGCCAATTGCCACCTCGGTGGCTGATCCCAGCGCCCCCAGCATATAGAAGTTGGTCGCCCTGTCGGCATAGTTATACAGCTCGCGGGAGGGAAAACCAATTTGTGAAATGACAATGTCTTGTGGGTTTACTGTGTCCATAGCCGCGGCAATAGCACCGGCGCGTTGCAGGGACGGGGTACCGTTGTAGCCCTCAACCTGAATATCAACAGCATCTAATTTAGGCTGACCAAAGACATGATAATCCGGGCTGTTGGTCTCCCATAGCTGTGGTGAACAAAGATATACTTTTACTTTACACTCAGTAAAGCAGCTGCGTACATCTTCTTCTATTCCCTCAAGGTCGGCTGCGGTTTCCAGGATTTTATACTCAACATCAATAGCGGTTAACAGATCTTCAACCTTAGTGCCAAAAATCACTTGCGCTTCGATTAGCTCCTGGTAGTGACCGCGCCAGGATACAAAGATTGGCAGTGCCTCCTGATAGAGTTTTTGCATCGTATACAGATCAGTCACTAAATTACCCAGACCGGTATTTTGCATAAACATAGCGCTGCGTTTAGCCGCCAGGCTGCGGCCAAAACACAGTCCTAAGCCAATGGATTCTTTACTGATATCCCAAACACTTATGTTATCTGGACGCTGTCTCATTACCGCATTTAACTTGTTGCAGGGCATGTACACCACTTTATCTACACCGTTTTCAGCCAGTGCATGCCAGATTTTTTCACTGTTGTTCATCTCAATATAGCCTTTAAATTATTTTTGTTTTTTTCGCCAGATGGAATTATTTAATTCAAACACTTAATCCACTCACTTTACCTATCGACAGTAAATTGTTGGCTGAGTATTAGAAACACGGCTGCAGTACTATTTTTGCGGCACCGACATTTCCATTATGCAGGTCGTCAAAAGCCTGAGCCCCTGCCGACAGCGGCCGAACATCTATCCAGTTAAGATTACCGAGTTGTCCGCGATACAGCATATCGATTGCCGCCAGCATATCCGCCTTGGTATAACAGTAATTACCCAGCAAGGTAATCTCTTGTAATGTCAGCTTGCGGATATCCAAACCGGCGTTATCATCCTGTAATCCGATATGGGAAATGATCCCCCCGGGACATACCGCTGCCGAGGCGCTTATACGGGTGGCACCCGCTCCTACACAATCAAAGACAACATCATAGCTGCCCTCATCAGGCTGGTCGCCGGAGAGTGGATCAAAGCAATTTGCGCAGCCTTGCTGCTCTATACTAAGACGGCGCAAGGCATTGGTTTCTGCAAGATCAATAGACACACAACCTTTGGCTTTAAGAATTAACGTAGTTAACAAACCTATCGCTCCGCCCCCTATCACCAGAACGCGCGCCTCCGACAGAGGTCTGGTTAAGACCCGCTCTACCAAGGCCACTGCATGTAAGCCCGTTGCCGTAGGTTCAGTTAATGCAGCATGCACAGGGTTCATATCAACAGGCATAGGGAGCAGGTTGCGCTCTGAAATTGCCACTTGCTCAGCGAATGCGCCGGGCAAATACATACCTATTAATTCACGTTGCTGACACAAATTACTGCGCCCTGTCAGACAATCTCGACACTCACCACAGGTCATTAACGGATTGATTACCATAATTTTCCCGGCAAACTGGCCATCCATCACCACACCACTCACTTCATGCCCCAAAATAAGCGGGGCAACTCTGCGGCTGTCTTTACCGTGGTAGGCATGCATGTCTGAACCACAAATCGCGCTGGCGATAATTTTCACCCGCACATCACCTTCACGGGGCTGTGGCAGTGGCTCCTGACGATAACTCATCTCCCGGGTAGCCGTGTACACTAGTGCATTCATCACTTTAGTATTCATTTGAACTCCTCATTTAGCAGTAAAGCCACCGTCTATATAGATGGTTTGCCCGGTAATATAATCAGACCCATGGCTGGCCAAAAAAACACATAGTCCATCCAAGTCTTGCAGTTCGCCATTGCGACCGATCGCCGTCTGCTGGGATAGTTTCGCTGTTAAGTCTCCCTGTTCAAACACTGTCTGAGTCAGTTCAGTGGGAAAAAAACCCGGTGCAATGGCATTGCAACTCACCCCACGGGAGGACCAGGCCTCCGCCATGGCGCGGGTCAGCTGTACAATTCCGCCCTTGGAAGCCCCATAGGCAATACCATTGTTGAAGGCTCGCTGAGACTGTAACGAGGCCACATTGATAATTTTCCCCCAACCCCTGGAGAACATTTGCGGCACCAGTTTTTGCGCCAGAAAAAAAGGAACTTTCAGATTCAGCTGCAGCGTTTCATCCCAGCTTTCAACAGTTAACTGGTCTGCGTGCTGGCGCATATTGATACCTGCGGTGTTACACAAAATATCTATTTGTTGATAGGGCTGCAGACATGCGTTAGCAATATCATCTAGATTCGAAAAGTCAGCCAGATCCGCCACTACTGTGCTGGCCCACCCACCTTTCGCTTCGATTTCTAACTTGAGTGCAGCTAGCTTTTGTTCGCGCCGGCCCAGCAACACCACAGATGCGCCTGCCGCCGACAACGCTTTGGCCTGTTGTGCGCCAATACCGGAAGATGCGCCGGTAATCAACGCCACTTTATCGCTCAAATCAAACAGATTCATTTATTCAGCGACCTGTAATTGAAAAGTTTCATCGGGAAAATACTTCGCCAGTCGCTCATCTCCGGTACGGGCATGCGCTTCCATCCCCTCTAAACGAGAGATCCGCGCGGTGACCGCCGCCACTTCCCGATTAGCTTCGCGGGTCATGCGCTGGGTAGTCACAGTTTTAATAAATTTACCCGCCGACAAACCGCCGGTATAACGCGCCGCACCTTTAGTGGGTAAAATATGGTTGGTGCCTGAGCATTTATCTCCAAAGGCCACCGTGGTTTCTTCACCGACAAACAGAGACCCGTAGTTTTTCAGGCGATCAACCCACCAGGGTAAATCATCACACATCACCTCTAAGTGCTCCGCAGCATATTGATCACTGACGCTAGCCGCTTCTTCAGCGCTGTCACACAAGATCACTTCACCGTATTCCCCCCAGGCGCTTTCGGCCGCTTTACGCGCCGTCTCCGGAAGTTCTGCAATATAGCCCGGCATCATCTCGATAACTTTTTCTCCCAGTGAGCGGTCAGTGGTGATCAACCAGACAGGTGAGTCCGGGCCATGCTCTGCCTGACCCACCAAGTCAGTAGCCACTATATGTGGATCAGCATTTTTATCGGCAATAATCGCAATCTCGGTCGGTCCGGCAAACAAATCAATACCCACCCGCCCGTAGAGCATTCGCTTAGCTTCGGCAACAAAACGATTACCCGGTCCCACTAATATATCCGCGGGCTTTCCGGTAAACAGACCAAAGGCCATTGCGGCAATCCCCTGCACCCCGCCAAGAGCCAAAATGGTATCGGCGCCAGCCAGATTAGCCGTGTAGATAATTGCCGGATTTACCCCCTGACCGGGTTTAGGAGGCGAGCAGGCAATCACATGTTCTACACCCGCCGCTTTTGCGGTAGCTACCGACATAACGGCGGAGGCCACGTGCGCATAGCGCCCTCCCGGAACGTAGCAACCCGCTGTATTCATTGGGATTTGCTTTTGCCCGGCCCAGAGCCCCGGGCTCAGTTCAATCTCAAAGTCTATCAGCGCTGCACGCTGTTTTTGCGCAAAACTAAACACCCGGTCATAGGCGAAGCGAATGTCATCCTTAGTGCGTTGTGACAAAGTTGCCGTCGCCGCTGCAATTTCCTCGGCACTGACCACAACATTGCCTTGATAGTTATCCAGTTTCTCAGCGAATTCTAGACACTTCTGCTCACCGCCAAGCTCAATCTCTTTGAGCATTGACTCTACTATTCCCCGGGTATTATCTTCCAGACTGGTGGCGTTTTTATTGGCCTTTTTTAAGTAACTGATTGTCATCTGTTCTATTCCTAATTTGAATGTGTAATTACTTATTAAGTTTTTCAGCGAGCGTAATCAGGTATTGCCCACATTGAGAGTTCAGGGACAAAAGCCAGCAGTAATACGATAGAGAGCATTGAAAGTACAAATGGCACTGCGTAGCTGGCAATGTTTAATACGGATGTGCCACTGATGCTCGACACTACAAATAGATTCAGACCCAGTGGCGGGGTAATAAAGCCGACCCCTAAAGCGGTGATCATCATGATGCAGAACTGGATATCAGGCATGCCGATTTCCTGGGCCAGTGGCAACATAATGGGCGCTAGAATAACGATATTCGGTGTAGTTTCCATCACACAGCCGGCGAGGATCAAAATTCCGATCATCAATAAAATGATATAAGTGGGGTCCTCAGTAACTTCAGTGATCATATAGACAAACCCCTGAGGGACTTCCAGTGCCGCCAGTGCCTGTGCCAGCGGCAGAGAGAAAGCGATGATCGGCAGGATAACCCCGTTAACTTTAGCCGAACTACTGAGCATCTTCGGAAAATCAGCCAAACTGATAGTGCCCTGAGCCAGGCCAATAAAAATGGTGGTAATAACCGCCACCGCCGCAGCTTCGGTCGGGGTAAACATACCGCTGTAAATGCCCCCCAGGATTACCACAGGGACTATCAGTGCATAGCGTCCCTGATACAAAGCAGTGCGGATACGCTTCAGTGAGAAACCGGAATCGGCATTTTCAAACTTGTTGATGCGATTTAGCACTATGTTGCACAACATAATGATAAACATCACCAATAAACCGGGTACCAGAGCCGCCAGGAACAGTGTGGAAGCGGATATCCCCAGTACCAGCCCGATAATAATATAGGCGATTGAAGGAGGTATCAGAATACCAGTACATGCCCCCGCCGCCACCAGCGCGCAGGCATAAGGTTTTGGGTACCCCTGTTCAACCAGTCTATCTATCGTCATGCGTCCAACTCCGGCCGCGCCGGCGGCATCGGAGCCTGAGATACAGGCAAAAAAGCCACAGACCAGCACAGTGGCTGTACCAAAGCCAGAGCGTATGCCGCCGGTCATCGCCTCGGCGATATCTAACAATTTACGTGATAGCCCGGTGCGCACTAATACATCACCGGTAAGAATAAACAGCGGGATTGCAATCAATGCAAAGGCATCTATGCCATCAAATAAAGCTTCTCCCAGTAACGATAGTGGTAATGCACCACTGAAATGCAGAATAAATACCGATATAGTGCCCAGCACAGCCCAGATAGGCACGCCAAAAGCAAACAGTATCACGCCAAATAACAACGGGCCGCCAAGCTCCCAGCCCCAATCCAAACTAACCTCAGTGTTTAAATAATTGTACATAGTTTTACCTTCTAAAAACCTTTATCAGTCAAACAGCTTGCGACCTGTAAAAATGGCTTGTTGGCTGTTGAACATTCTGATGTCACGGTACATTGACTGCAGCAGACGGAAGCAGATGAGACTAAAGCCTATGGGCACTGCGGCAATAAACCAGGCCTGGCTGATCCCTAGCCCATGAGTCACTGAGCCGTACTTCATCGAGGTGAGGAGAGTTTCCAGTGAATAGTAGAAAGCCAGGCAAGCTAAGACCAACATCACAAAATCACCAAATATGTATACCGACAGCTGCCCTTTTCTCGGTAAAAAATTGAGGATAATATCTATGCGTATATGCGCCCGTTCTTTGACCCCGCAGGCTGCGCCTACCCAGGCAAGATAAATAAATGCGTAACGGGCGATCTCCTCACCCCAGTTGGATGAATATGACAAGGCAAAGCGGCGGATTACTTCAATGCCGACAGTCGTTACTATCAAGGTATAAAAAATCAGTAACAACCAGCGTTCAGCATTTTCATCCAGTTGTTGAAAAAAATATGCAGTGCGCGAGCGCGTCGTGCTATCAGGTAGCTTTGGCATAATTTATGGCCCAAATCAAAACGGTATAGTCATCACAACAACGAGTCGAAGTGATCACTATGAAATGTGTAACAACCGCTGGCGGGGTTCCCCGCCAGGGTATTAGAGGGGCAGTTATACGTCGTGGACGTAGTATTTTCCTTGAGTATTTGCCGCATCCAGTAACTTATCGAAAGTTTCCATTGACCCGGCGAGCTCGATCTTAGTGTCATCCCAAACCGGTAGTTGATGACCTGCTTTATCTACCCATTGCTGCAATTCTGCTGGAGTCGGAGAGTAAAACTTGACCCCGGATTTGGCCATTTCAGCCATTGCATAAGAACGCGCACCTGGTACTTTAGCCAGGTTCTGCTGTGCGGTAACCTCGGCGGCAAAAAGGATGCCGTCCTGAACCACACTGGGCAGCGCCTTAAACCATTCAATATTTACTGAGTAGACCTGGGCATCAGGTACTGAACGGATGAAAGTAACGTGTGAGAGAACGTCTTTAAAACCAAATACGTTAAGTGCCTCAACTGAAGGATCCAGCGCATCGGCAACCCCCTGTTTGATGGCAGAAGGTGTTTCACCCCAAGCCACAGGTGTTGGGTTGGCGCCGAGCAAACGATAAAATTGCTGCAGAATTTTTGATCCGGGAACACGGAATTTAATACCTTCCATCTGGTCCGGAGTTTTGATCGGCCCCTCCATACCACGGCGCAGTGCCACAACACGAGGATCGATATTAATATACAGCAGCGGTAAAAAGCCCTTGGCTTCTACTTTAGGGTTTACTTCCTCTTTCCAGGTGCTTGAGTTAACCAAGTTAGTGAACTTCTGGTTCTCACCGCACCAATAAGGGACATTGATTAAATCGACCACAGGAGCAAAAGGCGCGAAGTTAGCCAGTGAATGTTGCGCACACTGAATGGTCCCCTGCTGAACTTTTTGCGCCAGTGCACCACCTGCACCTAACTGTCCACCAGGTGCCAGTTTTACATACACCTGACGCTGGGTCATATTCTGAATATTTTCTTTTAGATCCATCTGCATTATCGGGTAGCTGCGCGATGCACCTAGAGGATAAGCTGTCGCTATCACCATGGTATGTTTTGCATTTTTCTCCAGCTCACGCTCCTCTTTAGAGATAGCAGCAACCGCTTCTTCGGTGACCATCATAGAAGAGGCGAAACCAATAGTCGCCGCAGTGACGCCGTATTTCGCACTAAGTGAAAAAAAACGCCGGCGGGCGATGGATTTCAGATCATTCGACTTACTCATATAAACTCCTAATATTGTTATTATTTCTAGGTGTAAAACAGTAAAGTGAAAATTTAAGCTATTTGCTGGCGTCTTTTGCCTCGGATTCCCGACCTAAGATGCCTCCTACAAATAAGATACAAGTGATAAACAGCAACAGAAATTCAGGTACTTCTCCAATGCTCAAGGGCAGTTGCTGATTGAACATTGACATTGAAATCTTGCCAACCATGACATTCACAGAAAACAGCATCAGAAATATTCCGGCCGCCAGGAAAAATTTATTGGAACCTTTATTCATTATCAGTAAAGCCTTTGTATTTATTTTTGTAAGCGCTTACATTTTTATCTTTATCCTTTATAATTGTCAAACATTAACGTTATAAATACTGTAATTAAGTTATCCTTTGCTATAATCCCGATGATTTTAAAGACAATTGAGGCTAACACTCTCAAGGAGCCTGATGTCCAAACCAACCCTGCAAGACGTTGCCGACTACGCTGCTGTTTCTACAGCGACCGTCTCTCGGTGTCTGAATTCTCCGCAACAAGTGAAAGAGAAATTGCGTGACAAAGTCAACGCTGCAGTCACGGCTTTAGGTTATACCCCACACGGAGCAGCCAGAGCCCTGGCCTCTCGCCGTAGCTACACTATAGGGGCGGTGGTCCCGACCATCGCCAATGGTCTGTTTGCCCATACCATTGACTACTTACAACAGGGAATAGCAAAACAAAATTTTACATTGCTGCTGGCCAGTAGTAATTATTCTCTGGAAGAAGAGTACCGGGAGGTGAAATCTTTGGTCACCAGAGGGCTGGATGGCCTGGTATTAATTGGTAATACCCATAGCCCAGAATTGTATCAACTACTGGACAGGCAGCAGATTCCATTCGTTAATTTGTGGACCTGGAATCAACATGCAGCCCATAGCTGCATTGGTTTCAACAATAATCTGGCCGGGCGTACCATCGCCAGACACTTGTTTGAGCTCGGCCACCGCCAAGTCGCCATCATTTCCGGTATTTTAGACAAGAATGACCGGGCCACAGAGCGCATCCAGGGTGCCCGCGATTATTTTTCTGAACAGGGCTATCCACTCGACCATGAGCTGCTGCGTGAGTGCCGCTATAGCGCAGTAGAATCAGCGCTAGCGCTGACAGAATTACTGGCAGCAGAGCAGCCTTTTAGTGCCGTTATCTGCGGTAATGACATTCTGGCGCTGGGGGCTCTTGCCGCCACACGAGAGCTTAATATTGCAGTCCCCGCACAACTGTCCATCACCGGCTTTGATAACCTTGAGATTACCGCTTCGCTGTCACCTGGGCTAACCACAATCAATGTACCCGCTCGGCGCATGGGCAAGATAGCAGCCCAGTATTTATTGGAGTGCATTGCCGGCAACAGTCGTGAACTTACCCGCATAGAGCTGCCGGTGGACTTGATAGTTCGTCAGACCACTGGTCCGGCCAAGGCTTAATCAACATACTCTTTCAATAATATTGGCCCGGACAGACTAGCTCAGTAGCGAGTGTTGCCTGTATCAGACAGCCTAGAGCCTCACAATTTATAAGAGCAGATAAATCAAAGCAACAGAACTGGGAAGCTGCTCCGGTATCGGAAGACCCGAACCTTTTGATTTCTTAACAGCAGCAGACCTGACTAAGACAGTCAGAGCCCCTGGGTTCGAGAATCAAAGCAGATAGTTGGGAAGCTGTGTCGTTGTCGGGCAGCGCAACTGCTCCATGACCTGCAGCAGCTCTTGGCGTAACAAATCAATACAATGAGCCGCACCTGGCTCACCAAAGGCGCCCACTCCGTACATAAAGGCCCGTCCGGCAAACACCATTTGCGCACCCTGTGCTAAAAATCTGGCTATATCCGGACCAGACTCCACACCACTGTCGACCATCACCACCATTTTATCGCCCACAGCAGCCACTATTTCCTCAAGTGCAGTCACAGAGGGCCGTGCCGCATCCAGTTGCCTGCCGCCGTGGTTAGAGACAATAATAGCATCGGCCCCCGCCTCCAGTGCCTTTTGCGCATCGGCAACACTGAGCACTCCTTTGACAATTAATTTCCCCGACCAGTCCTCGCGCAGCTGCTGCAACATCGGCAAGTCCACAACATCTTTAAGGGTGGTGCGTATATAGTTTGCCACTTCCCGTAAATTCGAAATGTCTTTCATATAGGGCATCATCGATGCGAATTGTGGCATCCCCTGTCGCACAGTTGCCATTGCCCATGCCGGGCGCAACATGGTTTGAGCGATGCTTTTGACGCTGATTTTAGGCGGCACCGCTAAGCCATTGCGAATATCCTTTGGCCGCCGCCCAGCTGCCGGCACATCGATAGTCACTACTAAATGCTGGCAGTTCACCGCTTTTGCCCTGGCCATTAAATCTTTACGTATTGCCAGATCAGAGGGCGGATAGAGCTGGAACCAGAAGTTATCCCCGGCGCATTCTGCCGCCCGTTCTATGGAGGTAGACGCCAGTGTACTAAGGATATAGGGAATGTTTGCCTCTTTTGCCGCCCGCGCCTGATATTCAGCTGCCCTTGGCCATACCAGACCGCTCAGTCCCAGTGGAGCCACACCAAAAGGGGCTGCATATTGCCGACCCATCAGCTCTGTGGTTAAACTGGCCGGGCAAGATGTCGCCAGGTATTGCGGTTGCAGATAAACCTGGTCCAGTGCCCGGCGGTTTTGCCGCAAGGTATTTTCATCGTTACAGCCCCCCGCCAGATATTCAAAGGCAAATTTGGGAATGCGTGCTTTGGTTATCGCTTTAAGATCCGCGATGCAAGCCGCCTTGCTGATTAAGGAATCTGCCATTTTTTTACTCTCGGGTATTAATGGGTGAATAAATGACAATTACATTGTCAAAGATAATTACTGAGTAACTAAGCGCTCAGTACTTGAGCGCAGACACAGCAAAGCACAATTCACAACAACTTTGCAAGCGCTTACATTATTCATTTATGTCAATACTCTACATTAATAAATTATCATAAATATCTGTTTTTATGGTTAAATATTTTGTATTCTAAGTAAAAATATAGCCAGTGCAATATCTATTTACTTAACCATTAAATTCGCAAAGAGGTATCCATCAAAGGTGCAATACAATAGAACATTGTTGGCTGTCCCCAGTTAGTCAGAGAACCTACTTAGCTTCATTAATGAGAACAGCAGAGAGCTTAAGCTAAGCACCAGATCGCCAACAGCGGTGCATCAGTAGATCTAAAGGCATGAACAATGTTTGCGGGATTATAGACGAAGCCACCAGCCATAGGTTCGTGCCAGGGCTGATTATTTTGTCTCCACTGCCCTTTTGAGAGTACTGCATAAACTTCTTGTGGCGGGTGTCTATGCTCTGTAAAAAGCATATTGGGAGCCATCAGGGTCATACCTATTTGAATATCTTCACGTTGCTCCAAGCCATCTGGTCCCACCAGAATTGCACTGGCGATGTTCTCATGCTCTGTTCCCAGTAAATTCTTTGCCGGACGTCGATGCCGCCAGTGTAGTCTAGGTTCCAGGGCAGCAAGAGCGTCGGCGAAAGGGTAAATCGATGGCACTGCATTGCGGATGTTATCAATGGCTGCATCGAAATGCCGACAAGCTGCAACTTGCCGCGGTTGCTCGGTGCTAATTATGCCCGGGGTATTATCCAGTGTGGAAAAAATATGCCGAGTTAACTGATAGGCATTAATGGGTTCTAGCGCTTTTTCTGTCATTACGCTCTTCAATAAGTTTAATAGCTGTTGCAGCTCGTAGGGACGCTGACAAGTTAACTGATTCATCTTCCGTACTCATATTTTTCTTTTTATGTTTGGCTGATATCGCATATTTACAGAATTAGATAATAACACGGAGATTCAATTAATTAGAACCTAATACCGATGATAGTTTGTGTACATGGATTGCTTCTGCAGGAAGATATCTGGAAATTCATTTACTGGCTAACTCACTGCAAGTGCACAAATTAGTCGCAACTAATGAGTTAGGATTACCTGGAGGCATGCTGAAAAAGTAGGGTAAAACTTTCCATGTAGCCTACCAGCAACCTTTTCAACAGAGCCGTCAGACATTGATGCTATTTATGGGTAAAGCCTGCAACATTTTGTAATTAAAGTATATTGAAGTTTCGGTGACGGTGATCTATTGGCTAATTTCATTCAGCAAATGGCGTTATCCCTGTCTGCCTTTGACACTACCATCAAGTGACATTGTACCGCTGTAGTTTATGCGCAAACTATTCCCTGCTGTCTTTCGATGATGCTTTTCGACCTAACAGGTACTGACCTACTCTATCGATGCGCTGCTAAAAATCTACCGGCCAAGTATTCACTAGAAAGGCATTAACACCGTACCCAAAGGTGAAAAATTATTTATCGAGCTCTGGCAACAAAAATTTCATTTGAGAGATTGTATCTCTGCAAGTTCAGCCTAAATAGTAAATAATCTGGGTTGTCCTTTATGGGGTCTTGGGGAATAATCTAAGGTGTCCACGCTTAACGTGCATTCGAAAAAGTCCAGTGTTTACTCTGCCTAAATCATTCCAGGCAGGTATCGTAAGTTAAACAAGATAGCCTTGTCTAACCCGCTGCAATGGGCCATTCATTGTGCAGCGTTATCTACTCACTTCAATTCGCTTAATAGCCAGCAGACCCTCAGTGAACATACTGTGCTAGTCAATATTGCTAAAAGACTTTACCTACAGACAGGGAAAGGGATATGAAATCTACAATTAAATGTATTCTCGTCATCATTCTACTGAGCATCAGCGCTGCTGCATTGGCTGCCGATAACAGCCAGTCTTGTACTCGGTTGCAGGCCAGTGGTAATGCCGAATACCCCCCGTATCTATGGCGAGCAGTTGATGATCCCTCTCGTCTTACAGGTGCCATTTCCTTCATGATCAAAGATTTAGCTAGCGCATTAAATATTGAGATTGATTTGATTTATAGCGGCCCCTGGGGGCGGGTCCAGGTAGATATGGCCTCAGGTGACTTAGACCTAATCGCCGGTGCCTTTTTCACTGTGCCGCGAACAAAATATATGGACTATGTTTATCCGCAGTTTCAGGGCACCAAAACCGCCGTATGGGTTAATAACAGCAAACCTTTTGCCTTTCACCAATGGGACGACTTAAAAGGTTTACGGGGCGTAACGGTGATCCATAACAGCTTCGGTCAGGAGTTTGACGAGTTTGCTAAAAGAAACTTAGCCATTGCCGAAGTCGGTAGCCTGAATCAAGGGTTAGGCATGCTCAGTGCTGGTAGGGTTGACTATTTACTGTACGAAGAAAATCCTGGCCTAGCGAATGCTAAACGCTTGGAGATAAATAACATCACTGCGCTACCTACCGAGGTAACGCATCAAGATCTATTTTTAACAGTGTCACAAAAATCCCCCTGCAATACAGTAAAACTAAAAGCTGATATCTCAGCAATACTGCAAAGGTTCGCCGGTGAGAAAAAGATGCAGTCCTATTTAACCAGAGCATTAGCACAGTGGGCCCTCGAGCAAAGGAAGTAAAGTATGGCGCAAAGATAATGCCAGCACAGTTTAAGAACTCATTAAGTTATCATTTTATATTGAGAATACTGCCTGCATTCTTCTTCATTTCTCTGGCTTTTCTGATCATACTTTCGATCATCGAAGTTAACAACGCAAAAGATGCCAGTCGCAAGGCTGCTCAAGAGCAGGCTGACAATCTTGCTATTCTACTACAAGAGTCAGTCTGGCAGTTGTCTATCACATTATCCGAAAGTATCTTGATCTCTGTCTTAGATGAAAACCTCATTTGTGCCAAGCTGAATCAGAGCACTTCAATGGACCCAGTCGATCTGCTATTAGTCAAAGGAGACTGTAAATCCTTTAACGATAGCGACGCAGAAACGGTCGAAGTCTTTAGCAGTGAGATCATTTACCATGATTTGGGGAAGCCGAGGAAACTGGGCGACGCCAGCATCTATATTCGCATGCAAACTAACTGGAAATCCATTTCCAAAGAAATTGCCATATTAGTGGTACTTACTGTGGTTCTTTTTTTCACTATTGTCGCTGTCACTGTGGTGGTCTTTCGCTGGGCCATCCTCGCTCCGCTGGCGAATGTATCGCAATCACTGAAAACTTATCAGGAAACAGGTGTGCGTACCCCGGTAAATTGGGACACTGCAGATG
Organism: Oceanospirillaceae bacterium; assembly: GCA_013215505.1. Lineage (GTDB taxonomy): Bacteria > Pseudomonadota > Gammaproteobacteria > Pseudomonadales > Balneatricaceae > Rs1. Next base: position 1,690 of record JABSQZ010000024.1, on the reverse strand, counting down.
AATTAGGTGTATTTATCCACGAATATAACAATGGCCTGATTCGTCAGCATCAAACAGAGACAGAGCTTGAAGCCACTCGCCAGGAAGCAGAGCAAGCTTTAGCCTCTTTAAGAGAAGCTCAGGAGCGTTTAATACAAGCTGAGAAAATGGCATCCCTGGGGGAGTTAGTCGCTGGAATTGCACACGAGATTAACACGCCATTGGGCATTAGCATCACTGTTGCTTCCACCGTTGCTGATTTATCAAGAGAATTGAAAATGAAAGTGGATAACAGCACGCTTGAGAAAGAGAGCCTCGACCACTACATATCATCATTGTATGAGGCTTCCTCAATCATCGAGAAAAGTTTGAAAATTGCCGCGGGGTTAGTCAGCAACTTTAAGCAAGTTGCGGTCGATCAAACCAGCGAACAGCGCCGGGTATTCGATTTAAAAGCAACAGTGAATGAGATACTGCATACCTTGCACCCCCTGTTTAAAAGCACTGGTTTCACCTCCGAAGTACATGTGCCTGTCGGGCTAATGATGGATAGTTACCCCGGCCCACTGGGGCAAGTGATCACTAATTGTTTTAACAATGCAATCATTCACGGCTTTGAGGCATGTGCTGAAGGACATATCAGCTTCGCGGTGTTTATTATTGATCAAGATTGGATTGCACTGGAAATTAAAGATAACGGTAAAGGCATGCCCCAAGAATCTGTCAACAAAGCTTTCGACCCCTTTTTTACGACTAAAAGGGGTAAAGGTGGCACCGGCTTAGGGCTAAATATTGTTTTTAATATTGTCACCAATATCCTCGGTGGATCCATTAACATTCACAGTGTTGAAGGTGAAGGTACTAGTCTTTACCTGCGCTTGCCGGTGAATGTAAGTCGTAAATCGTAAGTCGTAAAGTGGAAGTTGGAAGTTGGAAGTTGGAAGTTGGAAGTTGGAAGTTGGAAGTTGGAAGTTGGAAGTTGGAAGTTGCTCAGAGTATTACTGACCCTGAGGCTGTAAAAGTAATTGTGTAACTGCTCATAATCTATAACCTATCCAAAAGGTATAATTATGAGCAACTTAATGAACCATAAAAAACTCCAAGCGATGGCTGAAGAACTGGCCAAGGATCTAAAAACTCCCGAAGACCTTAGCCAATTAAGCGCTTTCCTGACTAAATTGACTGTAGAAGCCGCTCTAAAAGGTGAGATGAATCATTTCCTTGGTTACGATAAGAATGACACTACAGGCCACCACAGTGGCAATAGTCGTAATGGCTTCTCCTCAAAAACGCTAAAAGGCACTCATGGTGAGATCGAGTTGCAAACGCCTCGGGATCGCAACGGGGTCTTCGAACCACAGCTCGTCAAAAAAGGACAATCCCGCATTACGGGCATGGACGATCAAATATTGTGCCTCTATGCAAAAGGGATGAGCACAAGGGACATAGTGGCATCATTTCAAGAGATGTACGGTGCTGACATCTCTGCTGGCTTAGTTTCACAAGTCACCAATTCAGTGATTGAAAAAGTTATAGAATGGCAAAATCGACCACTCGATCCAGTTTATCCTATTGTTTATATGGACTGCATCGTCTTGAAAATACGCCAGGATAAGCAGGTTATAAATAAAGCTATTTACCTTGTTCTGGGGGTGAATATAGAAGGTCACAAAGAGCTGCTAGGCATGTGGATCTCCGAAAATGAAGGGGC
>JABSQZ010000023.1 GCA_013215505.1 Oceanospirillaceae bacterium | reverse complement strand
GCTGTGAAGTGTTGAGCTAACCAGTACTAATTGCTCGTGAGGCTTGACCATATAACGCCAAAGGCGTTTGGAAGAGAAACTGAAAACGTAATAAAGCAGCAATGCAAAAAGATAAAATCACAGGCAAATACTTGTTGATTTAACTACAAAAAAGACTAAGATAGCCGCTCTTAAAAAGCGACATCAACATCAAATCCAGATTGATCTTTAGAGACTGACACTAGTGCACTGCACTAACGGATCAATCTTTAGAGATAACAGTTTATGTTTGGCGACCATAGCGAGTTGGAACCACCTGATCCCATACCGAACTCAGAAGTGAAACGACTTAGCGCCGATGGTAGTGTGGGGTCTCCCCATGTGAGAGTAGGTCATCGCCAAGCTCAAATAAATCAGCCCCTAGTGCTTTGCACTAGGGGTTTTTTTATGTGTGTTTTTTGGCGATGACCGTACTCTCACATAGATGTGATAGTAGGGGAGTTTTTTGATGCTTTAGAAGCACCGCTTCGTATCAAAAAATCCGTAGCGGCGCTTGCGCCCTCCTTTTGCTCTACCACGCCAAGCTTGCGGTTACGTATCACTACCGGAAATCGCTTGCAAAGCTTTAATCACTTAATTCACCATAAACTCGCTACTCGGCTCTTTATGCGCTCAGGGCTGGCTACTCGACTGATTTAACGCCGTAGGCTGGCTACTCGCTACTCGCTACTCACTACTCACTGCAAGCAGTTCGCTACTCGTTTAATCCAACCTATACTTAAATTTTGCACAGGATACTCAATGTCTCGCATTATTTGGCCTATAACTTACCTGCTATCGGGTATCTGTATTGTATTACTGCTGTGGGGCGGTATAGAAACAGGACATCGCCTGCTTAACGAGTTATGGAACATAGGTCACATAGTGGCATTTTTCATCTGGACTTTGTTAATTGCAAAAATACCTTGGTGCAGGACGTTGTCTTTTGCAGTCTTGATGGCGCTGGTACTAGTATTTAGTGCTGTTGTTGGAAGTTCAATTGAGGCACTACAACTGTTGCGTGGTTCAAACTTCTCAGTAACGGATTTGCTGAATGATCTGACGGGTAGCTGGTTGGCTTTAACCATTATCTATTTCACTAGTAATCAATCTTTTAGATTGCCAATGCTAGCAATGCTCAGCGGTGCTGTGGTTTTATTGCTGTTTGGTTTTAGAAGCATAGCAGTGACAGTCTACGATGAGATACAAATGTATCGAAACTTTCCTGTTTTGGTCGATTTTAAAACTCCTCTGCAGCGGCAAAGGATCTGGGCAGAGGCCATGGAGATTGTCACTGCTCCAGACAATGAGTCAATCAAGGTTCTGAAGTTGGACTTTGACACCGCTGAATACTCAGGCTTCGCTCTGCAACACTTTGTCGCCAACTGGAGTGAGTACCAGTTTCTATCCTTAAGATTATATCGCCAACAAAGTACATCTTTAATCATTAATTGTCGAATCAACGATCGTCAGCACGACCTGGATGGCTATGCCTATCAAGATAGGTTTCACAGTGAATATCGAATTGTTCAAGGGTGGAATGTAATAAATATTCCCTTAGAAGAGATCCAAAACGCACCAACGAACAGGCTGATGGATTTATCAGACGTCAGTAATCTCGGATGTTTTGTGGTGAGACAGCCGATGAAACAGACCCTGTATTTGCATACAATATCACTCTATTAAGTGTCAGTAGGTTAAACACATAACAACAGCATTCGCAGGGCTGATGGGTCAGAGTTTTAGTCTATAACTGTCTGTTTGCAATACCGCCTTGACACATATTGCACAGCGGTGGGAAATGTACAGAGCGACAGCCGTTTGACGCCGATTTGTGAACAGCAAGTTTTTAGTTTTGCATCATTACTGAATTACTGAATTACTGAATTACTGAACTACTGAACTACTGAACTACTGAACTACTGAACTACTGAACTACTGAACTACTGAATTACTGAATTACTGAATTACTGAATTACTGAATTACTTAATTACTTAATTACTTAATTATGGGATTTATGATAAGCGTAATTTATCTGTTGCGCATAATACTGTGGCTAATAATCCAACAAATTTGTATCACTTTTTTTGGCTAGTCCCCAATCCTGCCGGAGTTTAAGCATGTCCTTGACGTGGGGCTGAGCAAGAGGTTTCTCGCCTCCCAATTGCTCGACAAGGACACATATTTCAGCTGTTTGCTCTAATACTTCTAATTTTGCACATGCTTCCCACATATCTTTTCCGGCAACAGTAACGCCATGATAGGGCAGCAACACACAATCATGACTGCGCATTAGTCGTCCTACTTCTGCCCCTAAGTCATCAGTGGTTGGGGTCTTATAGTCAGCGACACCAATATCTCCCAAAAATAGCATTGCCTCGGTGAGAACCTGTGGACGGATCTTTTTCCCGGCGACACTTAACGCCACACAAAAGCTTGGATGTGCATGTACAATCGCACCGACATCCGGTCGATTTTGATAAGTGTGCAAATGCATGGACGTTTCCGAAGTTGGTTGCAAATCTCGATTCGCGGATGTCTGCGAACCCACCTTATTTCCTTGCTCATCTACAATAATCAATTGATCAGGTGTTAAACGTTGTTTGAAAAATAAAGAGGGAGTAAGCAAAAATGTCCCATCAGCTAATTTCGCAGAAATATTACCCGCAGGACCGCAAATAAGGCCCTTGTCATACATCATACGGGCAATTTCACACATGTCCTCACGTAGTTCCTGTTCATTCTTGATTAGAGTCACTCTTGATTCCTTTAGTTGCTATCAGATTGAATTTGATGCATTTTTTGTAGCTGTATTATTATGTTTAATATCAGCATTTTCTGCTTTCACTCACTCCCTGGCATTTAACCCTGAAGTTCCCAGCACCAGAGATGGCAGTTAAATAGGGTCTATCCTATGGCCCAGTCAATCATAGCCATATCCCCATCTGGTGGATCCGTTATAGATGTTATACAGAGAGTGGTAAGTGTTTTTAGCAATAAATACCTCGTCGCCAGGGTTTGCAATGAACTCTTCATCTGCGACCCGCATTCTCAACTGTCCTTCAACAACCATCACTAATTCGTTGCAGGGGTGAATAAAATCTAGCCACTCTTGTCCTGGCGAATCAACGTAAATGGCGCAGCCAAACCCTCTTTTTTTCCATTCAACCGTGACTTGTTCTAGATCTATTGGCTGCTGAAATTTATTTTTGGTGACACAGCTCATAATATTTTCCTGGTAAATGCAATATTGCGTTGTTACAGCATGACTGTGAGTTTGTCTGAGTGAATTGAGTCTGACTTCATTTACTCATGCCGTGGTATATAGCCTGGCGGCTTATTAGGACTTTTAGTGGGTTGGCTACCCGACGCCCTAATCAGTGGATTTCTGACCCGTTAGGATAGATGCCAGCTGATGGCTGGTTAAAATAATACAAAAAGTATCGTTTTACAGTTGACCGGTCTGCTAAAAGTGATTATATTTTACACAGCGAGATATATTTCAGCAAGTGAAATATATTTCACTTGCATGAGAGTAGTGTGATTGCAGCATTTTCACTCATGTATTGCCAGGCAAGATTAGGCAAATAATAAAGTCACAACTTTCTATTGAACTGCTTGAGGAATCGCAGTAAGTTTCATTAAGCGGAATTAAAATCATTGTTTGAAATTAATATCAATTCGGTCGATTGCAAAGCAACCCTTAGTCTGCCGAGAGAATATAAAAACAATAAACATTTGGAGATAATGATGAAGCGGATAAATTTGAACAAATCATTTAAGAGAGGCCTGTTAGTCACGTCGATGATTATGGCGACAAGTTTTACAACTATGGTGCATGCAGAGGGCGAGCGTATCGCGTTCTTCGTATCTAATTTGTCTAACGTTTTCCACCAATCACAAGCTACCGAAGCCAAGCGCTATGCCAAAGAAAAATATGGCGCTGAAGTCGTTGTTTTTGATGGAAAATCTGACTCAGCGGTAATGACACAGAATGTTGACCAAGTTGCTGCAGGTGCCTTTGATGGCGCAACACTGCACATTTGGGACGGCGAAGCTGCTACACCTGGGGTTAAAGAGGCTCTTGGTGACAAAATTGCTATGACTTCATTCTTTAGCCCAATCACCGACACGGGTATCCCCACAGCGCGAAGTGATGAAGCGGGCGTTTCCTTTGAAATGGGTGCACAAATGGCTAAGGCGTGGAAAGATGCGCATCCCAATAAGCCAATCGTTATGGTTCAGTTGGGCTGGCCAAACCACACTGAAGTGAACTCTGGTCGTACTAACCCATTTGCAAATGGTGTGCTTTCGGTTGATCCGAGCGCAAAAAATCTGGGTGCTTTGGATTCAAGTGATGGTCAGGAAGCAGCTAAACAGATCATTGTTGATTTGTTAACTCAGCAACCTGGCGTCAATATTATCTACTCAGAATCTTCTGCCCTTACGGTGGGTACAATGGCAGGTCTATCTCAACTTGGCCGCGGTATATTCGAAAATGGTAAGCCATTGACAGAAATCGTAGCCAGTGTGGATTTTGATTCTGTAGAGTTTGATCAAATTTATGATCCAAACTCAAGCTTGAAAGTTTCAATGGGCCTTCCTCCGGTCGAAACTGCACGTGGACGTATCGATCTGGTTATGGATGTTATCAATGGCAAGACAGCTGCAACCAGTAGCACTGCGGAAGAGTTCTTCTATAAAGCATATACCATTTCATATTGGACTATGCCCAAAGCAGAAGCTAAAACATGGCTAACAGCTCAGTTTGGTAACTAGCTGAATTAACTTGGAGGTCGTCTTCTAAAAAACAATTGTAAGTCGGCCACCAAGCTTTTCATAAAGAACGATCAGGAGGATGTTCATTCCTCCACTGACTAATAACAATAAATATAATAGTTCAAATGTGTCGTGAAGCAATTCTACGGCATTCAAGTTGAATGATTTACAGGAGAGACCAGTTTGACTATTCAACAGCAATCACCCGTTCTCTCGGTAGAGGGGCTCATCAAAGACTATCCCGGTGTCAGGGCTGTAGATGATGTCAGTTTTTCAATCGAGTCCAGCAGCGTTCACTGTTTAGTCGGTGAAAATGGAGCCGGAAAATCAACATTGATAAAAATGTTAACGGGCGCACTGCAACCCACTCAGGGAGTCATGAAAGTCAATGGAGTAGTCTACCAGCCAAACAGTACCCAGGATGCTCGTGAGAGCGGTATCGCCACTTTATTCCAGGAACTGCACGTGGTCGATGAACTCAGCGTATTGGAGAACTTGACCCTGGGAATGGAACAGAACCGATTTGGCTTTATAATTAAATCGGATCTTGAGGATAGGGTTATCCAAACTCTGGCGACTATCGAGCCTTCTATAAACCCAAGTGCACGGGTTTCATCTTTAAGTGTTGCGCAAAAACAAATTATTGAAATCGCTCGCGCGGCCTCTTCAGGTGCCAATGTTATTATTATGGATGAGCCAACGGCAGCGCTGTCAGAACGAGAAGTCGAGCGACTTTTTACCGTTATAAGAAGACTGCGGGAACAACAAGTTACTGTCGTATATATATCACATAAACTAGACGAAATTCTCACTCTTGGTGACAGTGTAACCGTGCTCCGAGATGGCAAGCACATTGTCACAAAACCACTTAGTGAGGTTGCGGGCCGCTCTGAACTAATTGATATGATGATAGGTCGCAGTGTGTTTCAAAACTACACAGCAAGAACCGCTGTTACCAATGAAGTTGTTCTGTCCGCTAAAGGACTATCCAACAGGCTGCTTAAAGATGTTTCTTTTGATATTAATAAAGGTGAAATTGTTGGTTTTTATGGGCTTGTTGGCGCGGGGAAAACAGAGATTGCCCGAGCATTATTTGGCGCAGATAAAGTGTCTGGCTCTATTGTTTTCAAAGGTCAGCAAGTGGGAAGTTCACCTAAAGAAGCCATAGCAGCAGGCATCGCATTGGTTCCTGAAGAACGTCGTACTCAGGGATTGTTCACTAACTTAACTATTCGTGAAAACATTCCGGTGATGAATATTCGGCGGATGTCAGACAATGGCATATTTCGCTCAGCTGATGAGCTAACGGCGGCAGTAAATTACGTAGAAAAACTCGGCATTGCCACAGATTCAATCGAAAAACATACTGAAAAACTCTCTGGTGGAAACCAACAAAAAGTAGTACTGGCGAAGTGTTTGTTTTCAGATGCCGACTTGTTATTACTCGATGAACCCACACGTGGCGTGGATGTCGGTGCAAAAACAGAGATCTACGACATCATTAAGAATTTAGCGGACGCTGGAAATTCAGTGGCGCTGTTTTCATCAGAGCTGGAAGAAGTCCTGGGGATTTGCGATCGCATCTTTTTACTTTATTGCGGTTCACTTAAGTCAGTAATCATCAATGGTCCTAATGTAGATACCACAGATATTCTCAATGTTGTGACTGGCGGAAATAAAGGAGTGACGCAATGAGTGTTTCAATTAAAGCCAATAAAGCACTGTTCGACAATCGGCGTATGAGCGACCAAATGTATATCACATTGTTGGTGGCGTCAGTGGCAGTCGGCCTGTTTCTAATTGCGTCAATGTGGGTGCCAAATTTCTTTCAACTACAGAACATGCTTAACCTGGTCACCAATAATTGGGCGGTTATTTCTCTTGGGGTGGGAGTCTCGTTTCTTTTGGTATCGGGAAATTTTGATCTTTCGGTTGGCGGTATTGTTGCGTTGTCAGGGGTGCTATCAGTTTGGTTGGTACAATCAATGGGTGGTGCTAATGCCTTGTCATCGGGGCTAGGACTGCCTTACTGGTTAGCATTGTTGGGTGCACTTGCCGGGGCGATGGCGATTGGCGGACTAAATGCTCTGTTTGTGGTTAAATTCCGAATTCCATCCATTATTGTAACGCTCGGCACGATGATGGTTGCCCGGGGTATTGCCCAAGTCATTACTCAGGGCTCGCAGCGAAATACCAATTTGCCCGATGAATTCGGCGTACTGGGTAGTCTTAAAGTGTTTGGGACGTCGATACAATTACCTGTTGTCTTTATGGCAGTGTTACTGCTGGTAGCTATTTTCATTGAGAGGAAAATGATTTTTGGCCGATTAACCTATTGGATTGGTGCAAACCCAGTTGCGGCCAGATTGTCAGGGATTGATAATGCTAGGCACATAACCTATCTGTATCTATTTAGTTCAGCGATAGCAGGAGTCGTCGGTATTCTTCTTTCATCAGAATTTCAATCCGGCTATTCAAATCGTGGAATGTTGATGGAGTTCGACGCGCTAGTGATCGCGTTGCTGGGAGGTATAGCAATTGCCGGAGGGTTTGGCTCGGTCATCGGGATGTTTTTTGGCGCGATAATTCTGGCTGTAGTCACTTCCGCAGCGACTGGATTGACGCTGTCACCGGATTGGCAATTCATCCTAAAAGCGGTAGCTGTATTCCTCGCTATCATGGCTCAAACATGGGCACTGACCCGTAGAAATCAATGAAAACGGTGAAATAGATGTTCAAACCCAATACCTTGGATCATTCTTCGACCACAGTTGCTAGTCAAGTTGTGCCGTTCTTGCGAAATTACTATATTTATTTCGTGCTGATCGCGATTATCGTTTTTTTGAGCGCTGCAAATCTTGATAGGTTTGACTTGTTCGAGCGCGGCAATTTTCTATACGAAAAAAATATTATTAACATCCTCAGGGTATCCGCACCGATACTGGTCCTGGCGGGAGCTTTCACATTACTGATGGTTTCAGGATACATCGACCTCTCGGTTGGCAGTACCATGGGCTTAAGTGCGGTCATTTATGCCATGTTGGCAATTAATGGCATGCCTTTCTGGTCCGCCTTTGCCATCACTGCACTCTGTGGTGCACTACTGGGGGCATTCAATGGATTACTGGTGGTCAGGTTTAAAATCACCCCGGTGATCGCAACACTGATCACTTTAAGCCTCTTTAAAGGGATAGCACTGCTGCTGGTTCAGGATGGTGTTTCGGCGATTAAGTCAATGGGTGATTTGAAAATGCCACTGTGGTTCAACGCTTATGGTCGGGAGGGGGTTCTGATGGGGCTGCCAATGGCCTTTTGGGTGGCTGTAGGGGTTACCATTGTGCTTATCGTACTGCAAAATCGCTCGTTACTCGGCAAATATGCAGCGGCAACCGGCGGTAATCCTACAGCTGCGAAACTATCCGGAATTAACACCTCAATGGTCGTCTTTGTCCTCTATGCCATCGTTGGGGTATCGGCAGCATTGGCCGGCATTGCACGAGCCAGTTTTATGTCCTTAGGGGATCCGCTGTCCGGAGATGGCATGGAGCTTACGGCGATCCTGGTGGTGTTAATTGGTGGTACGGCATTCAGTGGTGGCGAAGGCAAAGTGTTGCGATCATTCATTGGCGCACTGATCATCATGACATTGACATTGGGAATGTTAACCTTGGTGCCAGCTTATTTTCAGACGTTAGTTATCGGTGCAGTGCTACTCGCTGCAGCGGCATCTAACCACTTTATCAGCAGAAAAGAGCATGCATCTTAGTGTATAGCGTTTAAATATAGACCTTAATAGCAAGGCAAGTGTGTTTTTCAACAGTGCTAAATTGCGCGTTTGTGATGTTACTTAATAATTACATAAACAGAATAGAGAAATGAGATAAATGAATAAAATGGCTTTTGTAAGCAACCTTCAAGCATACGAAACAGAACGGCAAATTCACCGGGTGCTGGTTATGCACTATATAGAGGGATTGAAGCAATCTGAGATTGCCACCCTAATGAATTTGTCTACGGCCCGGGTAAATCGATTGATAAAACAGGGCCGGGAAAAAGGCATGGTGGAGATAAATATTAAGTCTCCTTTTCAACCTTTATTGGATGTTGAAGAACAACTGAAGAAACTCAGTGGTGTGCAAATGGCCATGATTGCCCCCACCGTTTCAGACAACCCTGATGTTGTTTTGCAAACAGTGGGCGAAGCGGCAGCAGGTGTGTTGTTAGAAAATCTTAAAGACGGGGATATCATTTGTATCACGGGTGGCAAAGGTGTTGGCGCGGTAGTGGATGCTTTAAATCCAAGCCGAAAATATGATATTGAAGTCGTTCCGGCTACCGGATGTGTGCAGGGAAAACATTACACAGACGTTAATCATGTAGCCACACAAATGGCCGAAAAATTAGGCGGTCGAGCTTATCAAATCCACGCCCCGTTATTTGCTGAAAGTATCGAACAGAAAGATATGCTGGAAGGCATGCGCTCAGTTCAAGACATCATGGAGCGCGCCCGAAAAGCAACCATCGCTGTTGTTGGTGTTGGATCTATTTTGGTTGGGGATTCCAGTTATTACGACTTACACCCGATGGCAAAAGGCGATCAAAACGAGATTGTACAAAGCGGTGCCGTGGGTGAATTATTAGCACACTTGCTGGATGAAAAAGGTGAAGTTTGCAGTTACGAATTGAATTCCAGGCTTGTGGCTATCAGCCCCGCGGATCTGGCTAAGATCCCCCTTACAATAGGTGTGGCATCGGGTGAAAATAAAGTTGGCCCCATTTGTGCGGTGCTGCGTGGCAAGCATATCAATGCGCTAGTGGTAGACGAAACAACAGCAAACAGCGTTATAGAAGCACTTTAATCAGGGTAATTAATTGTGCTGTTTAGCTCATTAAGTTGAAAGATATATTAAGCAGCTTGTTGTCGAAACAAAAAAATTATTTGGAGACTATATGACTTTAGCAACAAAAGTGCACATAAGAAAATTGAAAGTGCTTCCACGGTAGGAAAAATTGCCATTCAATATTAATAGTTTTGATCGTAATGTAACGGATCAGTAAAATTTGGGGGATAGTCAAAATGCAATTTAGAAAATTGGGCAGTAGCGGTTTAGATACATCGGTTATTGGTTTAGGCACTTGGGCTATGGGCGGCTGGATGTGGGGAGGCACAGATGACAAAGCCTCTATCGCCGCCATCCAGGGAGCACTGGACAGTGGTGTCAATTTAATAGACACAGCGCCTGCCTATGGGTTAGGCAAGGCAGAAGAGCTAGTAGGCCAGGCGATTAAAGGCAGACGCGATCAAGTAGTGCTGGCGACTAAGTGCGGTTTAGTTTGGGGTGGCAATCAGGGGCAATATTTCTTTGACGAAGAGGGACAGCAAGTACGCAGGTACTTAGGTGCGCAGTCTATTCGAACAGAATTACAGGCGAGTCTGCAGCGCCTGGGTACAGATTATATTGATCTCTATATCACTCACTGGCAGGACCCTACCACCCCTATAACAGAAACCATGGATACACTTTTGGCGCTAAAACAGGAAGGCAAAATACGCGCTATTGGTGTTAGTAATGTTTCAGCCGCTGAGCTAAAAGAGTACTTAGCTTGTGGTCCAATAGATGCTATCCAAGAAAAATACAACATGCTGGACCGAGACATAGAAGGGCAGTTACTGCCTATCTGTGGCGATTTTAATACCAGCGTGTTGAGTTATTCATCCTTAGCCCAGGGAATTTTGTCCGGGAAGATTGGCCCGGATCGTCAATTTAGTGGTGATGATCAACGGATCAATGATCCGCGCTTTAGTCTTGAAAACCGGATAAAAATCAAGTCACTATTAGATAATATAAAACCCCTTGCTGAGAGCTACCAGATCAGTGTTGCGCAATTAGTGATCGCCTGGACTGTCGCTCAATCGCCATTGATGTTTGCTCTATGCGGTGCCCGTAATCTGCAACAAGCAGAAGAAAATGCGGCGGCCGGTGCAGTCAAGATAACATCTGATGATGTTCAGCAGATAACGATCGCGGTTGATGAGTATTTGCAACAGGTGAATTAAAGATCTCCTAGCTCAGCCTTTTTACCATTACTAAAACTATAAAGGAGAGCCTTTTGGTTTCTCCCTGAGAACGCTTTGTCTAAAATTTGGAGTTGCTAAGTGTTATGAATATGCAAAATCGGCAAACTTTGCTACAGCAATTAAAGAACAAGCCAAGGTTTTCGGTGGTGATTGTCGGTGGTGGAATAAATGGTATTGGCTTGTACCGTGAACTCGCTCTACAGGGGGTAGATGTACTGCTGATAGAGCGGGAAGATTTTTGCGCAGGCGCTAGTTCAGCGCCTTCGCGGATGATTCACGGTGGTTTGCGCTACCTAGAAAATGCCGAATATGAGCTGGTTCGGGAATCGCTAAGAGAACGTAACCGGCTACTAAAAAATGCCCCTCACTATGTATCACCTCTGGCGACGACTATCCCTATCTACTCTTGGTTTGATGGGGTCTGGGGCAGTGCGCTACGCTTTCTGGGACTCTCAGATAAGCCCTGCAACCGTGGCGCATTGGTGATTAAAATGGGCTTATGGTTTTACGATATCTTGACTTCAAGTGAGAGGGTAATGCCAAAGCATCGCTTTAACTCGGTGAAAAAAACGGCACAGCGCTGGATCGGGATAAATCCGGATTTGGTCTGTAGCGCGACCTATTACGACGCCTGGATTAGCCATCCGGAACGTTTGGGTTTAGAAATGATATTAGATGTTCAAGAGCAATCCGATACTGCACTGGCATTGAATTATATGACCTTAGAGGGCAGTGCCGGAGCAGAGCTAAAACTCAAAGACAGTCGCACTGGTCAAAGTTTTAGTGTTAGCGGGCAAATTGTGGTTAACGCCGCCGGCCCCTGGATTGACTTTACCAATCAAAAAATGCGTGGCGAGACTAATGTAATAGGCGGGACCAAAGGCTCACACCTGATTGTCAATAATGCTGCGCTGTTAGCTGCCTTAGATGGCCATATGATTTATTACGAAAACCAGGATGGCCGGGTATGCATTTTGTTCCCGTATTTTGGCAATGTACTGGTCGGCTCTACAGATATAAAAGTACAGAGCCCGCAAGATGTCACTTGTACTGAAGAAGAGCGCCGCTATATTTTACAGTCGCTGGCCGGAGTGTTCCCGGACATTGAAATAAAAGACCAGGAAATTGTTTTTAGTTTCAGTGGAGTGCGGCCACTGCCCTCCAGTACTACAGCCACTAACGGGCAGATATCCCGCAATCACAGCATTCATATCCTGCCGGCAGAGCATCATCGCCCCTACCCGGTATATTCCATGATAGGTGGCAAGTGGACCACTTTTCGCGCCTTTGCTGAGCAGCTAAGCGACCAGCTATTGGTTGAGCTGAACCGTGAAAAAATCCAAAGCAGTCAAGACCTGAGTATCGGTGGTGGCAAAGATTACCCGGCAGATAAAAATCAGAGAGATCAGTGGCTGGCGAAATTTTGTCAGGATAGTCAGCTGAGCTTGAGCAGAGCTGAGACGCTGTTACAGCGCTATGGCACTAAGGCAGGACTGCTAAAAGACTATTGCGATAACACTGATGAGCCACTGCAGCACCACAGCCAGTACTCGTTGGGAGAAATTCGATTTTTGATTTGCGCTGAGCGGGTTGAAAAACTGCTAGATATCGTACTCAGGCGCACGTCTCTGGCTATTAGCGGTGAACTTAACTTGGCGATGATTCAAGAGATCAATCAGATTCTGGGCGCTATAAAAGACTGGGATCAGCAGCAAAGCGACGCTGAACTGCATAACACTTTAAAATTTTTAGAAATAAATCATGGTCTTGATCGAATGACTTTGAGTAACAGAACCTCATGTGGAGAGATGGAATATGTTTGAAAGTAAAAAAGTGCGGATGAATAGATTATTTCATCGAGGTAAATGTCTTGATGTAGCTATAGATCACGGCGTCTGTAATGAAGCTTCTTTTCTAAACGGTCTGGAAGATATGGCCGGGATCGTCAATCAACTGGTTGATGCAGATCCCGATGCCATACAAATGAACTATGGCCAGAGCGATTTACTGCAGAGTATCCCCGGAAAACAAAAGCCGGCTCTGGTGATGCGGGTCGATTTAGGTAACCCCTATAATGCAGAAGCTCACCGGGTGATGTGGGCGCTGATGCAAAATGAACAAGATCCTATTCTAGCTGCACTGCAAATGGATGCGGCCTGTGTGGTGGTAAATCTGTTTATGTTACCGAATGAACCGGACTTATTTCGCCAGTGTGTCGTGAACATTAGCCGGATTCGTAATGACTGTGAAAAATATGGCATGCCATTGATGATAGAGCCATTAGTTATGCAACCTAACAGTGCTAAAGGTGGCTATATGGTTGATGGTGACTTAGAAAAAATAGTGACTTTAGTACGTATGGCACGAGAGCTGGGAGCGGACATCATTAAAGCGGATCCCACCGCCAATGCCGAAGACTATCATAAAGTAATCGAAGCGGCACGCTGCCCGGTATTAGTACGCGGTGGTGGTAAAGAAGACCTGCATGATGTGTTTTCTAAGGCGCATGCTATTTTGCAGCAGGGGGCCATGGGCATGGTCTACGGTCGCAATATTTATCAACACGCCAATCCAAAATTAGTGGTAAAAGCCTTTAAAGCGATGATCCATGACGGGGCTTCTGTAGAGACTGCTCTGGCTATTTATGATAGTAATTGCTAACAATGACAATCAATTTGTAAAGATCATCGTTAGATATTTTACTGGGAAAATAGCCGGTCAGGTTCTGGTTGGGACGTTATAAGAGGTGGGTAAATGCAGCAGTATTTATTAGGGTTGGATAACGGCAATACGATGACCAAAGCGGCATTGTTTGATATGTCCGGCAGAGAAATTGCGGTCTGTGCCGAGCCAGTGCGTACTTTATATCCTCAGCCCGGGCACACAGAACGGGACATGCAAGAGCTCTGGTTACAATCATCCAGGGCTATTGCAGCAGTGATTAAGAGCAGTGCTATCAATCCCGCTCAGATAGCGGCAGTAGGTTGCAGTGGTCATGGCAATGGCGTTTATTTACTGGATCGGCAACGCCGGCCTCTTAAGGCCATTCAATCTCTGGACAACAGAGCGGCGGAGATGGTTGAGCAGTGGCGCGAGCAGGGCCTCGGGGAACAGATATACAGTTATAACCTGCAGGGAATCTGGCCCGCTCAGACAGCGGTGCTGCTGGCCTGGTTAAAACGTTATGACAGTGCTGTTTACGACCAGATAGGCACAGCATTTTGCTGCAAGGATTATATTAATTATTGTCTTACCGGGGAGCTGTGCTCCGATTATACCGATATCAGCGGCGCAGGCTTAATGAATATATCAAGTCGGGAAATTGACCCGCAGTTATTACAGTTATACGGACTGTCAGAAGCGCTCCGCTATCTGCCCGAAGTGTCTTATAGCACTGATATTATCGGTCATATAACAGACGCGGCCTCGCAGGCTACCGGCCTTCACCCTGGCACTCCGGTGATTGCTGGAATGTTCGATGTTGTGGCAGGCGCATTAGGATCTGCGGTTAATAACAGCGGGCAGGGGTCAGTGATTGCCGGTACTTGGAGTATCAATCAAGTGGTTGTGGATCAACCGGTCGATAATCCACAAGTATTTATGAATTGCATATTTGATCGGCAGCGCTATTTGCTACTTGAATCAAGTGCCACTTCAGCGACAAATTTAGAATGGTTTGTACGAGAGTTTTGCCAGCGCGAACAAGAGCTGGCAAAACAGTTAGCTTGCTCGGTATTTGACTTGTGCAATAAAGAGGTTGCCAGCGTTGAGCTTGCAGCTGATTTACCTTTTTATCTGCCGTTTCTGCACGGCTGTAATGACCATGAAAGTGCCCGCGCCGGGTTCTATGGCGTTGCCGGATGGCACACTAAAGCACATTTGTTACATGCGGTGTATGAAGGGGTAGTGTTTGCCCATCTCGGTCATGTAAATAAACTGAGAAGTGCCGGTGCACCTTTTAAGAGTGCCTCTTTGGCTGGTGGCGGTGCCAACAGTGAAATCTGGTCGCAAATGTTCGCCGATGTGTTGAATGTACCGATAAATATTTCCCCAGGCAGTGAAATAGGCGCTAAAGGTGCAGCACTTTGTGCGGCGGTCGCAGTAGGTTTGTTTGCTGATGTCAGCGGCGCAGTCGCTGCGATGTGCTCCATAGACAAAGTTTATCAGCCAAATCCAGAGCTGAGTCTGAGCTACCAGAAACGCTACCGGCACTATCAGTTATTAGTTGCAGTAATGAGTGAACCCTGGCGATTACAGGCGCTGTTAGAAGCTTGATAAGTTAGTGTATCACTAAATTTTTCACCCCAGAGGATCTGAAATGCAGCAAATGGTTGAGCATATCTACAGTAGTCAGGATGAAATTGGTGAGAGTCCGATTTGGAGCAGTGCAGAGCAGGCACTCTATTGGCTGGATGCAGAGGGCCACTGTGTGCATAGATTGGAGCCAAAAAGCGGGGACTATCGGCGCTTCAGTTCAGATTTAGCCTTAACTGCGATTGCCTTTTGTGAAAGTGGCGGTTGGTTGACTGCGACTAAAGAGGGGCTGTATCACTGGGACCAGCAATTTACTGAGCAGCGTTTCCTCGGTGATCCGGTAGCTGCGAAGCAAAGTGTGCGCTTTAACGATGCGGTAGTCGACCGGCAAGGTCGTTTGTGGGCGGGAACACTTAACGAAAAACAGCTGCAAGCTGCCGACGGCGAATTGTTTTGCATGACTTCTGCTTCGAGGATCAAAGCAATGGCCAGAGGCTTTTCTGTGGCCAATGGTATTAGCTGGAGCCCGGACGGAACTTGTCTGTATATCAGTAATATGTTCCAGCACAAAGTTGAAGTGTTTGCGCAAAATACAGCCACCGCTGAATTGTCTGAACGCCGTACATTTATTAGTTTCAGTGAGGCAGATGGTATGCCCGATGGGCTGACAGTGGACGCTCAAGGTTATCTTTGGGTGGCGTTGTGGGGTGGAGGAAAAGTGTGCCGGTACAACCCGCAGGGAGTATTAGATCAGACCATTTATCTACCGGTGGCCAACCCGACACGCTGCACTTTTGGCGGTCCTGACTTGACTCAGTTATACATTTGTTCTGCCTGGTTTGGCTTGGATGATGCAGAAAAAAAGCGCCAACCAATGGCCGGTGATCTGTTTAAAGTTGATTTAAGTATTAAAGGTTTGGCCGAGCAAAAGTGTAGTAACTTAAACATAAATTAGTGCTGAAACGGGATGATAATCTAACTTATGGGACAGAATAACGTTTTCTATTATTAGAAAGTGTCACCCTTAAACTACAAAATTCAACTTGGCAGCTCGTCACTCTATTAAACAATCAATACTGTTATCAGTACTCTGTAAAAAAACAGCTTTCTCTGGCATACTGCTGCGCATGAATATGCGCCATGCGAATGAGCCCTGTCTATTTGACGTATCGCAAAGGCGCACAGGGCCTTTGCCCATCTTCCTTAGACTCAGACACTATGGAAAAGCGTTTTATAAATTTAATCAGTGAGATATATTGTGAAAAATTATAATGACCAGCTGCAAAAAATTAAATCTCAATCAGGCTTCATTGCCGCGCTAGATCAAAGCGGTGGCTCTACCCCTAAAGCACTGGCGCTTTACGGTGTGAATGATGATGCTTGGGACGATGAGGAAGGGATGTACAGCGTTGTGCATCAGATGCGCAGCCGCATTATGACCAGCCCAAGTTTCACCGGAGAGCGAGTAGTAGGTGCTATTTTGTTCGAAAATACTATGGATAGAGAAGTGGACGGTCAAAGTACTGCTGATTATCTGTGGAACACTAAAGCGGTAGTGCCTTTCCTCAAGGTTGATAAAGGCCTGGAAGCTGAAACTTCAGGTGTACAGCTAATGAAGGCAATGCCTGACCTGGATTCGCTACTCGCCAAAGCCTGCGCTAAAGGTATTTTTGGTACTAAGATGCGCTCAGTTATCAAACTGGCAAATCAAGCGGGAATAGAAGCTGTTGTTGAGCAACAGTTCGCCGTGGCTAAGCAAATTATTGCCGCGGGCTTAATGCCAATTATTGAACCTGAAATTGATATCCACTGTACTGAAAAATCTCTGGCCGAAGACTTACTAAAAGCGGCGTTAATCTCTCAACTGGACAAGCTGGACGCAGATCAGCAAGTGATGTTGAAGTTAACATTGCCGGAAACTGCCAACTTATATGCTGACTGTGTCGCTCATCATAAAGTTGTCAAAGTAGTCGCGCTATCAGGTGGTTATAAGCGTGACGAAGCTAATCAACGTCTCGGTGCGAATAATGGCATGATCGCCAGTTTCTCTCGCGCACTCTCTGAAGGATTGTCAGCAGGGCAGTCTGATGCTGAGTTTGATGCCACTATGGATGCCTCAATCGAGGGGATTTACCAAGCGTCAAAAAGCTAGTTGCTCTGCAGCTAAGGGAGAGGGCAGACAGTCCTTTTCCTGATAGCTTCTCTAGTTTAATCTTTATTTAGTAGCCCTGTCGCTATCTGTCAATTCCCCCATACCTACCCCTATATCAGCCGTGATGGTGAATTTAATAGCTGAGAGCATCCCGATCGAATGTTTATCGCACCCTCGGGCATGATAACTTTCGACAGGCACAGACTTTTTGCTCCATGCAAAGTCTAGGTACCTATATCCCTGTAGGCGACCGGCATGTCTGTAATTAGTATGCCCTCTGGGTACGATGCCTAGATCTCACGATGCTATGAATGCCAGAGGCGTACCGGACTTGTTCATATGTTTCTAAGGCTTGGTGTCTATATCACTGCATGGGCTGAACTATGAGCGAGTGTTCACTATTTTCTGAAAACTGTCGTAGTGATTAACCCAGAGTCCTGTCAGCTCCTTGGTTAAAATTCTCATATTCACTCCCTGAAAATATCCTACAATAAAGTTAAAGTTTAAATAGTACAGTTGTACTTTAAATGTTTTTGTCTATAATAGTGCGACTGTACTATTTTAGAGAGCGCTCATGAAAGATATATATTTTGAACCTGGTGTCAGTAAACCTAATTTCAGCAAAAAAGTGATCCACTTCGCCACTCATTGGCTAACCATTTGCTCGCCATTTCTCAGTGTCAAAGTCGCCGGTAAATTATTGGGTAATCCTTTCAGCAGAAGAGTCTATGAAATGCGTACTGGCGAGACCCCCAGCTCGGTGATGATTGAGACGTCACTGGGGGATTTATGCCTGCATAAATTCGTCAACGCCAATGCTGACCCAGATAAAAATATTTTACTTTGTCACGGCTGGGGAGACAGCAGTACTCGTTTTACCCAAGTGATAGACCATCTAATGCAAAGTGGCTTTACTGTATACTCCCTTGATCAGATCGGCCATGGCAAGTCAGCGGGCAGTTATTCTCACTTGTTTGCTTTTGTAGAGGGGACTACAGCGGCGCTAAATTATTTGGCACTGCAAAAAGTCACACCTTTGGCCGTAGTGGGTCATTCAATGGGCGCTCTGGGGGTTATGAACTTAGCGCCACAACTGCTTGTCGGCAAAAAGATAATTTTAATATCTGCTCCCGCGCTGTTCTTCGAAAATATGTATGATGCTGTTGCCAGTGTCGGCATTGCCCGATCAATGCTGGATAATCTGTTGGAAAAAGTCTCAGCCACCCACAAGATCAGCTGGCAGGATTTAGCCCCGCATAAAAACATTGCAAAAGTTGATCAAAACTTCCTGTTTATTCACGATACTACCGATCAGACTTGCCCTTATTCTGCGACTCAGAAACTGCTGCAAGGCACTGAGCATGAGTTTTTCACTAGCGTAAATCTAGGGCACGTGAAACTGTTAAAAGATCTAGATTTGCTGGCGAAAATAGCTGATTTTGCTGTTGCTGAAGTAGTAAAAAGATGAACAAGAGTGCCCAGACCAGGGAAAAAATATTACGTAAAGGTTTTGAGTATGCCAGTAGTTTTGGTTTGCTCAATGTGACTATCGGAAAAATAGCCAAAGCGGCTCTGATGTCCAGAACCGGAGTGATATCGCATTTTTCCGACAAGGAAGATATGCAAATTGCGATATTGAAATACACTGAACAAATGTTTGTTGAAAGTGTGTTAAAAAGAGCTTACTGCCAGGATCCGATCGATAACCTGCATAACCTTAAAGTAATCTGGTTGAACTGGGCGACCAGCTTAGACAGACAGCATAAAACCAGCTGCCCATTTATCAAAGCGGCGATAGAATATAATGATCGTGATTCTGGTCTGATTAAAGACTATATGCAGGACCAGCAGCGGCGTCTGCTATGTTATTTATCAGACCTGGTAGAGCGCTGTAAAGGCAGTGGTGATTTTAAAAAGAGCACTGATGCAGAGTTATTTGCCTACGAGTTTTACAGTCTATATTTAGGTCACAGTATGCAAAAGAACTTATTGGATTCAAAGCGGGCCGAGCAACGTTTCTATCTGCTGATAGAGCAGTTAATTGCACGGCATTTGTCTGAGGATCAATAATCCCTCACTCACCCACGCTAGTTTTTTATCACATTAGGCACTGAAACTAACCTAAGTTTTCCAGCTGTAGCTGCTATAGTTAATTTAGTTTTTTAATTTTTATGTGCATTTTTCGGGACATACATGTGGAACTATTTTAGTGCAATAATTCTTGGCAGCGCTGTTAGTGTCCTGTCATTGTCCGCTGCAGCAGAAATATATCAATATACCAATGAGCAGGGCCGTAAAATTTACGTAGATAGGCTCTCCCAAGTGCCTGCCCGCTATCGCAAACAACTGCAAATCAGGAAAGTTATTGAACTGAATAACAGCCAGCAACAGCAGCGTGAATATGATTTTCAAAATAGCAATTTTGCTAAAAGTATCACCACTAGAAATAAAATAGCCGAACTATCTGAACTCAAGACGCGCCTGAAAACCCAGGTGGGTATCTATGCAAATCAGGTAATAGTACCTGTTTTGGTCAAGTATAAGGGTAAAACTCAGAGTCTAAATTTGTTACTAGATACAGGTGCTTCGCTGACAGTTTTTCACCTCGGATCTATTGCAAATTTTGACCAGCAACAAGCGCCAGTGTCCTATGCCCAGGTAGCAGGTGGAGGTCTGATAAAAACCTGGCAGTTATCATTACAGCAAATAACCTACGGCCCCTATCATTCTAAAGCTAAGCCTGTGATGATTATTGAGCACAAGGGAAATGCCAACTATGATGGTCTGTTGGGCATGGATTTGCTAGCAGCTACTGAGTATAAAATTGATTTTCAGGAAAAGTATATTATTTGGAACCAAGATGCCTATCTGCAGGTTGAGCAGCAAATCAATAGCCTTAATTTATTGTTGCAGTAACATTTCCTGAAACTTGAACAGGCAGGATCAGATTTGCAAGCCGATCTATTTTTGCATTCAAGCAACTGGATTCTTCCACATTAGACTTTTTACACAGGCGGCATGGGGTAATTCACGGCCAACAGTGGCCTAGCTTGCTCTATGATCGCATCTTGCCATTCACTGGTTTTTACCGTTTAATAATTCTCTGCAGTATCAACAGGCTAGCTTACCGCTGCCTAGCGCCTCAACATCAGGTGCTTAAGGGTGCTAGCCATCAATAATTCATAGGTTGTATCAATGCCCTCAAACAAAAAAGAACAGATAAGCAATTTATTGAAAAGCATCGAGACCGGTGACCCGGCATTCATATCTGTGGTAAACGAAGAAAAATACATTCAGCACAATCCGCAGACTCATGAAGGTAGTGAAGGATTAGCTGAACTATTTAAACGCCTATCTAAAACATCTCCTAGTGTAAATATTGTGCGAGTTTTTGAAGATAATGATTTTGTATTCGCCCATACTGAGTATGACTTTGCTACCCGAAATATAGGCTTCGAAATCTTTCGCTTTGAAGACGGTCAAGCAGTTGAACATTGGGATAATATTCAAAAAAGAAAAGCACCTAATGTTTCTGGTAACACAATGGTCGATGGTGAAACCCAAGTTATAGATCATGACATGACGGAAAGAAACCGCAGGGTTATCCAATCATTTATTGAAGACGTTCTGATTGTTGGATGTCCAGGAAAATTGGGTGATTACATAAACCGTGAAGAGTATAGGGAGCATAATCCACATTTTGCTAATGATCTTGTTGACCTGAGTGCTGCATTGTCAAACTCCACCGCTGATGGCTCCATCCCTATTAGATATGAGAAATCCCATCGGCTTCTAGCGGAAGGTAATTTTGTTCTATCTGTATGCGAAGGTTATGCCCACCAAGTACCGTCCTCTTTCTTTGATCTCTATCGATTAAAGGATGGAAAAATTGTTGAACACTGGGACACGACGGAAGCTATTCCGGCGCGTGACAAATGGAAAAATAGCAACGGCAAATTCTAATGAAAAAGAAAAAGAAAAATTAATTCTGGCCAGACAGACCGTTTCATTGAACTGGGGGCTTATCAGTGAGGATAAATTATTACCAAATTAACAGCCGTGCTTTAGATATGCTTATGTCAGTTGAGCAGCATGCTTGTTCAATTAACAATAAATTAAAGGCTTTGATTCAGCTTCGTGTTTCTCAAATAAATGGCTGTGCTTATTGTATAGGTTTACATGTAAATAAAGCGAGAGCAGAAGGCAATAGCAACAAAAATTAGATTGCTTAGCCGTCTGCAAAGAAAGTAAATTATTTTCAAACAGTGAGATAGCGGCTTTATATTGGTCTGAGAGTGTCACTAATATAGCTACAGAGAAAGACCTAGAAAGTAAGCAAGAAAACCTTCTCCAACACTTTACTGAAGTAGAGGTAGTGGGTTTAACTTTAATCGTGGCTCTTATGAACTCCATGAACAGAATAGCGATTAGTTTTGCAGATAAGCCAAAAATTCGCACTGCATAATCGGCTAGCCGAGTGACTATTAACCTACAGCCCCACAATAGCTTGCATGCGATTCACCAGAGGGTGTTTTACCTAGAATAGAGTGTGTTGCACTGAACCATTGAATTCACAGTCAAGTCCGGGCAGTGTCGCAACTGACTTACTCGTATATTCAATGACAACGGAGTATTTTTATTCGCTTTTTTGCAGGCACTCGCTTAAGATGCACTTCCTTTCGCGAGGTGTAATATGTTTGATTTATCTGTCCTGCCGATTTTTTTTACCGCCATATTCTTTTTAGTTATTTCCCCCGGGCCCGACTTAGTTCTTATTTCCAGTTACTCTTCTAGCCGCGGCTTTAAAGCGGGACTGATGTTATCTATCGGCGTGTTCATTGCCGGGGTGGTACAGACACTCTTAGTTGCTTTTGGTTTAGGCCAATTGATGCAGGCCCTGCCAGTACTCGCATTGGCGATAAAGTCACTAGGTGCGCTGTACCTGGCCTGGCTGGGCTGTAAGATGCTCAAAAGTTGGTATGAAAATAATCAGGCTCAGGCCGAGGCGGTCAGCGTACCTGCAGTCAGTAACCTTAATTTAATCAGTAAAGGTTTGCTTAACAACTTGCTCAACCCCAAGGCGCTGTTATTTTTTAGTCTATTTCTGCCGCAATTCATTAATACCTCCCACCCTATCTCTATGCAGATATTTATCTTAGGCATGCTGCTAAGTATCTTTGCACTGGCTATGAATATGCTCTTTGCACTCTTTTTTAGTAGTCTGGGTCGGATACTAGGCAAAAAATTGAAACTGGGGCGACACATTGATGGTTTGTTGGGGCTGATTTTTATAGGTTTGGCGACTCGCTTGGCAACCAGTAAATAAGATTCAGATTGACCATTAATTTTCATAGAGACATGATTGTATGAATGTAAAGCCTAAAACTTGGTTAGCCTGTTGTTTAGCACTCTTTTTACAACCGTTGGCACACTTATATGCCGGCAGTATCAAATGGGCAGCTGGGTACTTGTTACTAGGTCTGGCAGCGGCAATAGGGGATATTTGGCTGCAATTACACAGCTTGCCCCTGGCTGAATATGCGCCTTTACGTGTCAGTTTTGCGTTAGTCAGTGTGCTGCATATTCTGTTTATACTAAAGAAATACCCCAGCAATTTTGTTCGCAAATGGTATAGCCGCTGGTACGGCCTGATTGGGCTGCTAGTGTTGATGTTTTCATGCGTTGTTGCTGTTAAAGCATTTTTTTACGAGTCCTTTCTCATCCCTGCAGCCTCGATGTCACCGGGCATTAACCCGGGTGATTTGTTACTGGTTGAAAAGTGGGGCTATGGGCACTATAGCTATTTAGGTGTGCCACTGTATAAAACGGCGATGACTAAAAAGTTACTGCGCGGCGATTTGGTGGTATTTGAGTACCCTGAAGATTCCAAGGTGAACTTTGTTAAACGAATAGTGGGGCTGCCTGGGGATGAGGTTGTACTGAACGGAAAAGACCTGTCAATCAATGGGTTGAAACTGTCGCGCTATCTGCTTTTTGCAGAGGCGCAGCGTCAGGTTTTTTCGGAGAATTTAAATCAAAGACGCTATAAAATTCAACTGCAAAGCAACAGAGCCGGGATGCAGGCATCCTGGACAGTGCCGGCCGGGCATTACTTTGTAATGGGCGATAACCGTGACAATTCCAATGACAGTCGCTTTTGGGGTTTCCTCGCCAAAGAGCAGATTCTTGGAAAAGTAGCATTGATATTGCAGAAGAAAACTGCTCAGACTACTGAGTAAATCCCTGTTTCAGCCAAGATTCCAGGGCCACTATATCGGTTTCGTTACGCCGCTCTTTTTGGCAGCAGAAATAGAAGTGAGTGAACATCTCAGGGTTCTCCTGCAGCGTTAAAGGGATGCGCATTAAGCGACCTGCCTGTATGTCGGCATCGGCCAGAACTGAAGTGCTCAGAGCGATTCCCTGGCCTTCAATGGCCGCTTGTTGTAACAAGATGACATGGGAGAAATAGTGCATCTGATGATCTTGGGGCAACGCTAATTGAAGTCTATCAAACAGACGAAGCCACTCATTTTGATAGCCTCCATCGAGCAGCGGGAAACTGAGCAATGCCTCGGCCAGGGGTAATCGCTCAAACGTTTCATAGAGCTGAGGGCTGCAGATAGGAAACCATTCTTCGCTCTGCAAGTGATTAAAGTGGTATTGAGGGTTGTCATTGCGAATGCTGATGGCGCAGTCGACCCCGAGTAGGTCCAGGTCTACTTCAATGTTAGTCACCATGCTTATACGCAGATCTATATGCGGGTAGAGTTTCCTGAATTCAGGTAGCCTGGGTACCAGCCATTTTAAGGCGAAGGAACTATGCACTGCGAGACGGGTAATACCTGATGACCTGCCCATAGTCTTAGCGCTAGTGACATCCAATATGTTAAAAATTCTCTGGATTACCGGGAAGTACGCGAGCCCTGCACTGCTTAGAGATAACAGCTTACCCTGGCGTACAAACAATTTTTTACCTAAAAATTGTTCTAAATTTCGCACTTGATGACTGACAGCACTTTGGGTCACAAACAGCTCTTTTGCCGCAACACTAAAGCTCATATGTCTGGCGGTCGCTTCAAATGCCCGCAGTGTTTTAAGCGGGGGGAGATTGTTATACATAAAGTCACTAATTTCTTGGTATTAATTTAATTCATACCAAGGCAGTTTAATTCATTTTATCTTCTTTAAATAGCGAGTTATTATTATTTAAATTCATAATGTTGGGTAAGTAAACGGCCATGCAAATCAATAGTGCGATATTAATGATCTTGGTATCACAGCTAATCGCAGCAATGGGAGCGATATTGATTAAACAGCTGGGAGCTGACCTGCCTATCATGCAGCTGATATTGTTCAGGCAATTTTTTGCAGCAATCATTTTGATCCCATTACTGTATAAGCTGTTCGGCTGTATTAAAACAAGCCCCCACCAAAAATTACACATGTTCAGGGGGCTGATGATTGCAGTGAGTAACGTAGCTTTCCTGATAGCGCTGTTGAATTTACCTCTGGTCACAGTGACAGCAGTGGTCTATTTATCGCCGATCATATTAGTTCTGTTCAGTGCTTCGCTGTTGGGGGAGCAGAATAATAACTATAAAATAATCTCAGTATGCGTTGGCTTTGTCGGTATTTTGCTGATATCAAAGCCCCATGAGTTCAATTTGTATGTGTTAGTGGCAGCGATCGCGGCGGTGGGGGTGGCGTTAAACAATGTGTGTTTGAAGCGTATAGCGGCTAAAGAGCATCCGATGGTGACGCTGTTCTGGTCTAATCTCTATACCCTGGTATTGATTATTCCGCTGGTTGTTTGGGAGGGTGAGGCAATTTCAGGCACAGTGATCAACGTGGCGTTAATCCTGGCGCTGATGTACATAGCAATGACCTATTTAATTATTTATGCGCTACGCAGAGCGGATGCCAGCCGTTTAGCGGCTGCTCAGTACAGCGGTTTGATTTTTGCCGCGGCATTTGGTTACTGGTTGTTTAATGAAAACCTTGACCTCTGGACTTGGATTGGGATTTCTGTGGTCATATTATCGGTGTTATTGCCGAGTGGAAAAATTGTCAGAGCTTCGAAAGTTATGAACTAAGGAACATATGATCAAGTCCGGTATCTTCTCTGCGAGCTATAAAGCGGTCAGGTGCGCGACAGACAATGCAGCGGAATGACGAGTCCTTTCCAAATTGTCTAACAAAGCAGCTGACCGCTTTATAGCCCGCCCGTAGGGGCGTTCAGAGCATCCCGGTCTCGTTGTTATCGACTTTCGACAGGCAACCAGCATGTCTGTAGTCGATGCCTAGATCTCAGAATGCTCTGAATGCCAGAGGCGTACTGGACTTGTTCATATGTTCCCTAACTCCCCTTTAAATATTTTTATAATTAATTTCACTAGACGGTTTATATAAGAGAGGACAGATTGAAAATAGAATCACAGCGGTTAATTCTTCGCAGTATGCTGCAGTCAGATCAAGATGATTTTTTTAACCACCGACTCGATCACGAAAATTTCATCTATATTGGCTTGGCCCAGGAAAAACAGCAAGTAGCTGAACGCTTTGCAGAAATAATGTCGGGTTGGAAAGGCAGTGAGGGTGAAAAATTAGCACTAGCTATTGAGTTAAAATCCACTGGCTCAATGGCCGGAGATTTGATGTTTAAATACCAGAGCCATAGCCATCAAATAGCTGAAATAGGCTATGCATTAAAAACCGATTTCCAGGGACAGGGAATTGCCACTGAGGCGGCAAAGATGTTGGTTGATTATGTGTTTAATGAGCTGCCAGTGAATAAAATCGTTGCCTACTGCGATCCCCGAAATACTGCTTCGTTCAGCTTAATGGAAAAATTGGGCATGCGCCGCGAGGGACATCTGCGTGAAAATATGCGCATCGGCGATCAATGGTGTGATACTTATTGCTATGCGCTGTTAAAGCGGGATTGGCGTCAGAGCAATGAGCAAAAGTGATTGCAGCTTGAATGGCCATGGCCGGTTAAAGCGGTGCTGGCATAGCTGACAGGTATCAACAATCTCCATCGGCACTTGTAGCCTCTGGGAAAATGCGACAATTGCCGGGTTGTTGTAGGCTCGGCTGGGGGCTATTAACTAAGAGTTGCTAAAAGCAGAATTGTGTTTAAAGCGGTGCAGCCAATAGGTGGTTACCATCAACTACCTCCATCTGCACTTGTAGCCACTGCGAAAACATTACAAATGCTGGGTTTTTCTTGGCTTCGCTTGGGGCTATTAACTAAGAGTTGCTAAAAGCAGAATAACTATGCTCACAATACTTAAAGTGGTGCAGGTATTAGCTGACGGGTATCAACAACGCCCATCTGCACTTGTAGCCACTGCGAAAATGCGACAAATGCTGGGTTTTTCTTGGCTTCGCTTGGAGCTATTAACTAAGAGCTGCTAAAAGCAGAATTGTGCTTAAAGTGGTACAGGCAATAGTTGGTGACTATCAATTACTTCCATCTGTACTTGTAGCCACTGGGAAAAGGCTACAAATGCCGGGTTGTTGTAGGCTCGGCTGGGGGCCACCAGGTAATAGCTAAAAGCTGTTTGCAGGTAATCATCGCTAAGTTTGATCAATTTTCCCGCTTTGATCTCCTCACTGACCATTTTGTGCCAACCCAAGGCGATGCCCTGGCCGTGGATGGCAGCTGTAACCGCCATAGAGACATGGCTGAACCAAATTTGTTGTAGCTCAGTGGGCTTGTCAATTGCAAATCTTTGCAGCCAGTCCGCCCAGGAGACCCCGCCAGGTTGATCTTCGATACCCGCCTTGTAGTGGATCAATTGCCGTTGAGTGAGTAATTCGCACAAACGGGTATCGGCAACTTGTGCCAGGATTTCAGGGCTGCAGACCGGGTAGACTCTTTCACGGCTTAAGAATGCAGATTCAAGCCCCTGATAATCCCCAGAGCCGAAATGTATATGGGCATCAATTTGCGCTTTGGAAAAATCCGCCAGTTGATCACTGATAATGAGCTCTAACTCAATCTGCGGGCACTGTCGGCTGAAGTCTGTCAGACGAGGTATTAACCAAGCTTGACAAAGAGAGGGGATGACGGCAATCACCAGTTTGGTTTTTTTACTGGCGAACTGACTCTGTTGAATGCCATGTTGAATATTTTTCATTCCAGCCATGGCATGATGTTGCAGGGTTTCACCGGCGAGCGATAGCCTTACCCCTTTAGACTGACGCGTGAATAGTTGCACCCCGAGTTGTTGCTCCAGTAATTTAATCCGGTGGCTGACAGCGCTTGGGGTGATGTGTAACACAGCAGCGGCGCGAGTAAAACTCAGCTCCTGGGCAACTATTGTGAATGTCTCAATAGCGGAAATAGAAAAGTGCTGTTTCATAGTGATGTGAGTTTATTTCAAGGTGGGGTGAAATATTATCGCTACCTCTGTTGTGGTTGGCAAGTGATAATGATCCTAGATTAGTTCAATTCATTGCAGCATAGTGGAAATAAAATGTCAGAATACAATGTAAAAGTCGTTTGGAATAAAGGCGCAGATGAGCAATATACCGACGGTAAATATTCGCGTGGACATCAGTGGCACTTTGACGGTGGTATCTCTGTTGCCGCCTCATCATCACCGCAAGTTGTGCCACTTCCTTACTCAGTAGAAGCTAACGTTGATCCTGAAGAGGCTTTTGTGGCGTCGCTCTCAAGTTGTCACATGTTATTTTTTTTGCAAGTGGCAGCAAAGAAACGTTATGTAATAGAGCAGTATGTAGATAATGCAGTAGGGCTGATGCAAGCAGATAGTAGCGGTAACATCAGCATCACAAAAGTCACCTTAAAAGTAGCTGTAACATTTTCCGCTGCCAGGCAACCTAGTTTATTGCAGTTACAGAAAATGCATCATTTATCTCATCAACAATGTTTTATTGCCAACTCGGTTAAAACAGTAGTAGTCACCGAAATCATAGAGGTTTTATAGAAACTGCAAATCTGGGGTAGGCAATGAGTTGTATTTATCCCCTTTCAGCCCGCAGCTGTCACTGCTGTGTTTTAATCTGTTGCGACGATCATAGAGACCCACTGGCCTCACCGGCGATCCAGGTTTCTACAACTTGGAAGTCATCGTCTAACAGTACCAGATCTGCCTGATAATTCTCGGCGATTCGTCCCAGTTTGTGATCTAAACTTAAAAATTGTGCCGGGTATAACGAGGCCATACGCAGTGCTTCTTCGAGCTCTATTGAAAGCATTCGCACAGTGTTCCTTACCGCCGAGGCCATATCTAAATCAGAACCGGCTAAGGTACCATTTGCGGTGGTGACTTTGCCGTTTTTTCTAAACACTGGCTGGCCTGCCAAATCAAACTCAGATCCCTGGGCTCCTACCGTATGTACAGCATCTGATACTAATATCATCTTGCCGTTGGTCTTGGCGCGGATAGCGGTTTTTAAAGTGGCCGGGTGCACGTGATGACCGTCGACAATAATGCCGCACCAGCTGTGCGGGTCGTCCAGTGCAGCACCTACCACTCCGGGCTCCCTACTGGTCAGGGGAGACATGGCATTAAATAAATGCGTAATCCCGGTGGCGCCATCGTCAATAGCTTGAATTACACAGTCATAACTGGCGTCGCTGTGCCCCATAGATACGACAATTCCGGCCTCGCAGAGGCTTTTAATAAAGCCTTCAGGTACAACTTCAGGCGCGAGTGTCACCATAGAATTACCCAGCTCTGCGACTTGTTTTAACAGCGCCAGTGAGCTGTCATTCGGGTTGCGCAGCTTATGCTCAGGGTGAACCCCTTTGCGGGCTGTGTTTAAAAAAGGTCCTTCAAGGTGCACGCCCAATAATCCTGGAATATTATCCGCTAGCGCTTGTTTAGTGGCATCTATTGCCAGTTGCATGGTTTCAATGTCATCACTGATCAGGGTCGGCAGATATCCGGTGGTGCCAAAGGCGCGGTGGGCTTCGCCGATGCTTTTAATGGCATTGCTAGTAGGGGTGTTGTTAAATAATACCCCGGCCCCGCCATTGACTTGGGTGTCTATAAAGCCCGGCGCCAGTAGGTGGCCTTTTAAATCGATCAAACTATCATCGGTATGAATGTCGCTCTGCGCCATCAGCCTAACTATTTTGCCATCCTCTATCTGCAGAGCTTGCCCCTGTAAAATAATACTGCCGGTAAAAATGCGACAATTTGTCAGAATAAAAGCCATGTTATTTTCCATCTACTATGTTTGCAGCCATTATAAGTGCGCCATCCATTGCGTCTCCGCGGGGGCGGGTCAAAAATTCGCTAAACTCATGCTCAAGCAAAGGCTCGATAAATTGGCTGAGGCCGCCCATCATGCAAATTTTTGCGGCGCCCAGCTCTTGTAATCTGTTCAGTAACATTGCCGCTTCAGCTCTAGTGTTGTCGACAATTTGTTGTGCCAGCGCATCACCTTGCAGATAGTGTTTAATCACTAAGGGGGCTAACTCACCAAAATCACTGGGTTGGCTCCGGTCAGCCCAGTGCAGCAGCAGTGAGGGGTTGTGCTCAAATCTGTGCATCAGAGCGCTACTCAAATGGCTAGCCTCTCTCATCCCCTCGCAAGCCTCAAGTGCCGATCTGACTAAGTGGAGTCCCATTCTGGCACCACTGGCATGATCTGAAATCAAAAAACCCCAGCCGCCGAGCACGCTAAAGTGGTTGTTACTATTAAGCATGCCACAAGAGCCGGTGCCCAGGATTAAGATGGCACCATCTTCTCCCTGATGTGCTCCGAGACAGGCAGCAACCGCATCAGAATCTACCGCGACCTTGGCAAAGGGATGAGGGTACTGGCTGATTGAGTGGTTTAATTGCGTTGAAACTGCTCCTGCAAGGCCAAAGCCCGCATAAGTGTGCTGCAAAATTTCTGTGGCTAGTCCCGCCTGATCAAGTGCCTGGTAAGTGGCGCTGAGTATAGCGCTATAAGTATTTTCTACCCCGAGGCGAACATTGGCGCTGCCCGCTCGCCCCTGAGCAATTACCTTGCCTGATGCATCGCATAGTTTGACTCGGCATGAGGTGCCACCGCCATCAACACCTAATAACCAGTGGGGGTTTTTAGTCATTGTTGTTCGCCAATTGTTCCGTTTCCAAATTTACCTGCTGGTAATACTCACTGTGTGCCAGTTCACTTGCCGCCTCGCGATCGATAATAACTACCGTATTGTTGTGCATCTGCAGGGCAGAGGCTGGGCAACTGGCTGACAGTGGTCCCTCCACTAGATCTCTGACAGCCTTAGCTTTTGAGGCGCCAGTGGCCAGCAGTAATATTTTTTTAGACTCTAAGATAGTCGCTATGCCCATCGTAATCGCCAGACTTGGTTGAAACTCGTCGACAGTGAAAAAACGTTTGTTGTCGGCAATAGTACCGGCAGTTAAGGTTTTAATCCGGGTGCGTGATACTAAGCTAGAACTGGGTTCATTGAAACCAATATGGCCATTGCGCCCCACACCTAAAATTTGCAGGTCTATGCCGCCAGCCGTGGCAATTTCCTTTTCATAATCAAT
This sequence comes from Oceanospirillaceae bacterium, assembly GCA_013215505.1. Classification (GTDB taxonomy): domain Bacteria; phylum Pseudomonadota; class Gammaproteobacteria; order Pseudomonadales; family Balneatricaceae; genus Rs1. Next base: position 86,306 of record JABSQZ010000023.1, on the reverse strand, counting down.
AGCAGACTGCTGGGGGTCGGACATGCCGTCGGGAACATAGGTATTGTTTTTATCTATATCGATATGATCGAACAGCTGAATATTCATGAAATATCGATAACTTTGCGGGTGGCGAGGATCCAGGCCAATGTATTCGTCCAGATTAAAGCTGAGACACTGCTCAAAGGATATCGCTCCTTTGGCTTGCAGTTCAATTAGTTCGCCGTAGAGCGCTACCGGAGTGCTGCCAGTGGCAAGCCCTAGTACCGCTCTGGGATTGGCGGTAATTAAATTGAGGCAGTGTCGAGCCCCTAGATTGGCTACTTCCTGTGCTGAATTGACGATGACGACTTGCATATTGTTCTCCTTATTAAAGCCATAAAAAAATTCTGTCGAGCTGTTGGCTTCAATAATCCAATTATTATGCGCACTTTAGCTGTGGGAGAATAATGGCATCAAAAGCCATACCTATGCAATACCAATGTATTATTTTTTTATAAATATAGCTGTCACCGGTCGTTAGTGGTTGAGTTTTAAGTGAATATTTAGTGTGTGTTTTGATGTTTTTCATATTGGACTGTAAAATCGCTTAACATTTATCCAATATTGGTATTGCATTGGTTATTAATTCAGATTAATGTACTGGGAAGTTCGGTGGGAGAGTTGGTCAGCCAGGTCTCCAGATATTTTTTAAAAGGAGAATAACAATAATGAGTAACAGCCATATGAAAAAAGCAACTAAGACCATAGCTGCACTAGCTGCAGGCGTCGCTTTGGCGTCTACCAGCTTTGCCGCAATATCTGCGGAAAAACTAGTGATTGAAAGCTGGCGCAACGATGACTCGAAAATTTGGAGTGATGTCATTATCCCAGAATTTAATAAGAGTCACCCTGATATTGAAGTAGTCTTTGCACCTACTACACCAGCAGACTATGTTCCGGTCCTAAACGCCAAGCTGAAAGCGGGTACAGCAGGCGATCTGATCACTTGTAAGCCATTTGATGCCTCTCTGTCTCTTTACAATAAAGGCCACCTGGATTCTTTAAACGGTCTGGATGGACTGGAAAATTTCTCCGATGTGGCTAAGAGCGCCTGGATTACAGATGACGGAGCTAATCCGTTCTGTCTGCCGATGGCCTCAGTTATTCACGGTTTTATCTACAACAAAGAAATTTTTGCAGAGCTGAATCTTTCAGTGCCTAAGACTGAGAGTGAGTTCTTTAAAGTACTGGAAACCATTAAGAGTGAGAGCCGTTACACGCCATTGGTCATGGGTACTGCTGATCAGTGGGAGGCCGCTACTATGGGCTTTCAAAATGTAGGGCCTAACTATTGGAAAGGTGAAGAGGGACGTAAGAACCTTATTAGCGGTAAAGACAAGCTCTCTGACCCTCAGTACGTGAAAGTGTGGGAGCACATGGCTAAATGGGGTCCTTATATGGGCCGTGGCTATGAAGCGCAAAAGTACTCCGATTCACAAAACCTATTCACCTTAGGTCGCGGTGCAATCTATCCTGCAGGATCTTGGGATATCTCTACCTTTAACACTCAGGCAGACTTTAAATTTGGTGCATTCTATCCGCCTACCCCAGACGGACAAGACACTTGTTACATCAGTGATCACACTGACATAGCACTAGGTCTTAACAGTGCAGGTAAGAATAAGAAATCGGCGAAAATTTTCTTAACTTGGATGGCAAGCCAGGAATTCGCCAGCTTGTACTCTAATCAGCTACCTGGATTCTTCTCGCTGTCTAATCACCAAATTGAAGTTAAAGACCCTGTTGCCCAGGAGTTCTTAAGCTGGCGTGGACAGTGCAAGCAAACTATCCGCAACTCGTATCAGATTTTGTCTCGTGGAGAGCCAAATCTTGAAAATGAACTGTGGAACGTCAGCGTGCAAGTACTTAACGGTACGATGGAAGCACAAGCTGCCGGCGATCAGGCTGAAAAGAGTTTGGCCAACTGGTACAAACCTCACCAGTAATAGTTATAGCTAGTCATGCTAGCTAACTCATTTAGTTGCTGGCATGCACTTAGATAATGTTAAAAAGCGATAAACGATTGACCCAAACCGGGGTCTTGAACTGATCCCGGTTTTATAAAAATTAGAATAAAACCCTTCTGGAAAACCTATGACTACGATCCGCGCTAAGAAGGCCTTCCCATGGCACATAGTATTTTTTTTAGGCCCTGGCCTGCTTATCTATCTTACAGTCAGTGTCTATCCACTGTTAGATACCCTCAGATTAAGTTTATACAATGAAGAGATGAACGGAGATTTGACCTTTACCGGATTGAGTAACTTCTCTAAATTACTGTTTGATGTGGTTTGGTCCGACCCATTTTGGAACGCCACCTGGAATAATTTGAAATTTTTTGTGGTACATATGTTGGTACAGAACCCGATTGGGCTGTTGTTAGCGGTGCTCTTGAGCTCTCCTAAACTGCGCATGAGAAATTCCTACCGCACCCTTATTTTTCTGCCGACCATGCTGTCTGTTGTGATCGTAGGTTTTGTCTGGCAACTATTGTTAAGCCCGCTCTGGGGGATAACGGAAAACTTAATGTGGGATATAGGTCTAGGTAACTACTTCGATGCCTGGCTGGGTAAAGAGAGCTCGGCGCTGTTCACTTTGTCACTGATTTCTGTGTGGCAGTTTGTCGGCTTACCTATGATGTTAATTTATGCCGCACTGCTAGGTATTCCCGACGAGTTGATTGATGCAAGTGTCGTCGATGGCTCAAGTGCCTGGCAAACTTTCTACCATATAAAGTTACCCTTGATCATGCCCACTATAGGTATGGTCTCCATTTTGACCTTTGTGGCAAACTTCAACGCCTTTGAGCTGATTTATACGGTTAAAGGTGCTCTGGCGGGGCCGAACTTTGCTACTGATATCATGGGTACATTATTTTATCGAACATTCTTTGGTTTCCAGTTACAGCAGGGGAGCTTGACCATGGGTGCGGCTGTAGCCACTTTGATGTTCTTAGTGATATTGGTCGGTGTGGCGTTGTATTTGTTTTTATTCCAGCGTCGCGTGCAGCGCTTTGCACTATAAGGGGAAATAGCCAATGAATTTTGCATTACCAATGAAGCACAACCGGGGTAAAGCCCTAGTCACTCACGCGGTATTAATGACTTATACCTTGATTGCGCTATTCCCAATATTTGTCGTTATTATCAACTCATTTAAAACCAGAAAGGCGATCTTTAATGACCCGCTGGCGCTACCAACCCCGGAGACATTTAGTTTGGTCGGGTTTGAAGAAGTGCTGTTGCGCTCTGAGTTTGGTTTGTTCTTCAGTAACAGTCTGATCGTTTCAGTCGTCTCAATTTTCTTTGTGCTGCTGTTCGGGGCGATGATAGCCTGGGCGCTAACGGAGTACAGTTTTAAAGGGAATATGCTGATAGGTATATTAGTGGCAATGGGGATTATGATTCCGATTCGACTCGGTACTGTCAGTATTTTAGACCTGATGAGCAGTCTGCATTTAGTGAATACCTTGTGGGCATTGATATTGGTCTATATAGCCCAGGGACTGCCGCTGGCGGTCTATATACTCTCAGAGTTTATCAAGCAGGTCCCCAAAGAGTTAAAAGAGGCGGCGCGCTGCGATGGGGTTGGCGAAATTAAGATTTTTTTCACTATAATCGTGCCGTTAATTCGCCCGGCTATGGCGACAGTGGCAGTGTTCACCATGATTCCGATCTGGAATGACCTGTGGTTCCCGCTGATTCTGGCGCCGAGCGATGGCAATCAGACTATTACCTTAGGGGTACAGCAATTTATCGGTCAATATGTCACAGACTGGAACTCCGTATTGGCCTCGTTGACATTGGCGATAGTGCCGGTGTTGATTCTGTACATAATATTTTCACGCCAGTTGATCCGTGGTTTGACTTCAGGTGCAGTGAAATAATAGCTGCCAGAGTGGTGTATTACTCTTGGCACTAGATCGGAAATGCAGATGTCCCGATAGAAATAATTGATCGGGCTAAAAAAAAGGCACTGGTGTGTCTGACAAATTGATAAGTGTGTTAGTTGGCCAAGTTGCAACTTGGCCAGCGAAAGCAACAGAATGATAATGCCTGTGAGGGCTGGGAAATAGGTACAAAATGGCCGACGTAAAACTCAATAATATTAAAAAAAGCTACGGCAACGTCAATATCCTGCATGGAATAGACTTAGATATTAAGCACGGTGAGTTCGTGGTGCTGGTGGGTGCTTCAGGTTGTGGTAAGTCAACACTGCTGCGTTTAATTGCCGGCCTGGATGAAATCACCGAGGGCGAGCTGCAGATAGGCAGTGAGTTGGTCAACGATCTGCCGCCGGCAAAACGCGGGGTCGCTATGGTGTTTCAATCCTATGCACTCTATCCACATATGAACGTCCTGAAAAATATGTCTTACGGTTTAAAAATTGCCGGAAAAGATAAGGCCTTTATCAGAAAAAAAGTACAACAGGCCGCTAAAACTTTACACATAGATCATTTGCTGGAGCGTCTGCCCCGTGAACTCTCAGGTGGTCAGCGACAGCGTGTGGCGATTGGGCGTGCGATAGTGCGAGATCCAAAAGTGTTTTTGTTTGACGAGCCATTGTCTAATCTAGATGCGGCCCTGCGGGTACAGACCCGAGTAGAAATTGGCAAGCTGCATCAAGAATTGGGGGCGACAATTATTTATGTGACTCACGATCAGACAGAGGCCATGACTTTAGGTGATAAGATCGTAGTGATGAACCAAGGGCGGGTAGAGCAGTGCGGTACGCCTCTAGAGTTATATCAGCATCCTATCACTGAATTTGTCGCCGGTTTTATCGGCTCGCCAAAAATGAATTTCATCGCTGCTAAAGTGCAGAGCATAGAAGCAGATCACTTAGTGTTGCGCTTATCTAACGGGGCTATTACTAAAGCATTTGTTGACGTGACTAGTTGTAACTTGGATGATGACGTCACTTTGGGTATCAGGCCTGAAAACCTCAGTGAAGATTCTGATCTGGGTGAGCGAATATCTGCCAGTGTATCACTGGTTGAGCAGTTGGGAGAGGCAAGTTATTTGTATCTGACTCTCAGCGATGCTACTGAAATGGTGATGCGCACCTCAGGAGAGAGCACTACCACAATAGGCGAAACTATAGATATCTCCTTTAATGCTGAAAGTGCGCATGTTTTTAATGCCGATGGACTCGCGCTAAAAAGACATAGAGCAGGTAATACAAAATCACCGGCTGAGCTTGCACGGCTTAAGGCAATAGCCTAAACATAAATAGGATATAAAAGTTACCTATGGGTACAGCAACTAGCTTAATCGACCGAATTTTTGGAGGTCCCGATGCGATTTCCAGAGAGTCGCGGCCGCTCTATATGCAGCTGCAAAAGCGCATCCGTGAAGCGGTGGCCGAAGGGGTACTTAAGTCCGGGGATACCATCCCGCCGGAGCGTGAAATTGCCGCGCAGTTGAATGTATCCAGAGTGACAGTGCGTCGCGCTATCGATGACCTGGTGAAAGAGGGGTTGTTTACTCAGCGTCAGGGGGCTGGTACTTTTGTTACCGACCGCATTCAACAGCCGCTGAATTATTTGAAAAGCTATACCGAAGTCATGGCTGAACGCGGTCAAGTTGCAGGTTCTAAATGGTTGGACCGGTCTTTGGGTCTGGCGACAGAGGAAGAGCAAAAAGCGCTTAAGTTGACAGAAGTTGACGAAGTGGTACGGCTGTATCGATTGCGTACCGCTGATGGCCAGCCAATGGCATTAGAGCTGGCATCTCTGCCGCGTAAATTCCTGGACAATCCTTTTGCTATTTCTGCATCGCTTTACCAGACACTGGCAGAAAATGGCTTTCGGCCGGTGAAAGCGCTGCAGAAAATACGCGCAACCTCGATAGATGCTAAAAGAGCTGAGTTGTTAAACATCGAAGTGAACAGTGCTGTTTTATATATCGAGCGCTTAGGGCTGTTGAAAGATGGCACACCTATGGAGTTCACCCGCTCGTATTTTCCCGGTGATAGTTACGATTTTGTGGCCGAGATACGCAATCCAGGCTCGGAAGACGAATAGCCGGAGCCGGCCACCGGTTGCTCTTTTTGTCTCCCTGAACCCAGCGGGACAGTAGTGTCACTATTTACCCTGATTACCCTAGTTGCTTGATAGCAACTGCGGGCACTCCCGCTGCCATTGTATTGGCGGCAATATCTCGATTGACCACCGCACCTGCTGCAATCACCGAATTTTCACCGATAGTAACGCCTTGAAGTATCTGTACCCCCATGCCGATCCAGACATTGTTCTGGATAGTAATTGGCTTTGCCGTGGCGAAGCCCTGCATTCGCAGCTGCTGTGATAGTGGGTGGCTGGAAGTGCTGATATTGACCATGGGGCCGAGCATGACGTTGTCGCCAATGGTCACCGTTGCCCCGTCGAGAATAGTACAGTGGTGATTGGCGTAAAAATTCTTTCCCAGATGGATGTTATAACCGTAATCACAGTGGAAGTCCGCTTCAATCACCGCTTTGTTGGAACTCGCCAGCAGCTTGCTTAATATCTGCTGTTTTTTACCTTTTTGGTCGGGATGGCTGTGATTGTATTCATAGCAGAGCGCTTTAGCCCTTTTGCGTTGATTAGAGAGTTCTCTACACAAGGGTAAGTATAGTTGACCACTGAGCATCTTCTGCTGTTGCTGTTGCTGTTGCACGTTTCTGATCCTGTCTCTTAAGTTATAAATTCATACACTGCCCTATTCTAAAGCTATTTGTAAAGATTCTGCAGCGCTTTAGGGTAATTTGTAATATTACTTGATGGCGGATTCAGGCATGCTTAAGGCTAGCTGATATGTGCTGGCGATGACTGGGGCTATTAAAGGTTGTGTTTAGTGACAGAAGCTATAAAGTGAGTTCGCACAGAGTTTCTGTTGCTCGCAAATAATCGGACAAGTTGCCGTTTTATCATAGCTACAGAGCAGCTAAACAGTTATATAATTTTTATATGTTAATGCAAAGGCTTATTGAATGACGATTTGGGTGGACGCAGATGCATGTCCTGCTGTAATTAAAGAAATCTTAATCCGCAGTGCTCAGCGCACCCAAATCTCTTTATGTTTTGTGGCAAATCAATATATAAATGTACCCAATGCAGATAATATAAAGTCAGTTCGGGTCCCGGCGGGCTTCGATGTGGCAGATGATGAGATTGTCAGGCGCTGTGTCGAAAAAGATCTGGTCATCACAAATGACATACCGCTGGCAGCGGAAGTGATTGAAAAAGGTGCGTTGGTATTGAGCTCGCGGGGCGAAATATTGGACAGTGATAACATTAAAGCGCGGCTGAATATGCGTGATTTTTTAGAGACTCTGCGCAGCAGTGGGATTCAATCTGGCGGGCCGGCTAAAATGTCGCAGCAGGATCGTCAGCAATTCGCCAATAAGCTAGATAAATATTTAAGCGATTGGGCCAAAGCTAAGGCCAGCCAGTAATAGCCAGGCACAATCCGATAACGCTCGGGTTGTGGTTAAGAAAAAAGTGAAGGTAAAGATGTCAGATACAAAATTGATAGACCAGTTTGGACGCACTATAACGTATGTGCGTATGTCGGTAACTGATCGATGTGATTTTCGCTGTGTCTATTGTATGGATGAGAAAATGACATTTTTGCCCCGCGAGCAAGTGATGTCGCTGGAAGAAATTCAGTTGATAGCCCGAGCTTTTACTGAATTGGGCGTTGACAAGATTCGTCTCACCGGAGGTGAACCACTGGTCAGGCGCGATGTGTTGTCACTGTTTGACGGTATTGGTACCTTGCCCGGGCTCAAAGATTTCTGCCTGACCACCAATGGTTCTCAGTTGACCAAGTATGCCGCAGATTTGAAAAAAGCCGGGGTCAACAGAATTAATGTCTCCCTGGATAGTTTAGACCCAGTGCTATTCAAAGAGATGACCCGTATCGGTAAGCTTGAGCAGGTGTTTGCTGGAATTGATGCGGCTATTGCAGCGGGCATCGATAATATTAAGCTCAATGCAGTGGTAATGAAAGGGCGTAATGACCACGAGGTATTAGACCTAGTCAATTTCGTCAGAGAGAAAGGCATTGATATTTCCTTCATTGAAGAGATGCCACTCGGGGCGATTAGCTCTCATGATCGTGCAGAGACTTACTACTCCAGTGATGATATTTTAAAAAGCATACAGGCGACGTATCCGCTAATTCGCTCTACCTTAAACACTGGCGGCCCTTCTGTGTATTGGACCATGGCGGATAGCCCCAGCAAAATTGGTTTCATCTCTCCACACAGCCACAATTTTTGTGGCGATTGCAATCGTGTGCGAGTGACAGTAGAAGGCAAGTTACTACTTTGTCTGGGTAATGAACATGCTGTCGATCTGAAGCAGATTGTGCGTGATAACAATGGCGATATCGACATTCTAAAACGGCACTTAATCGCAGCGATGGGCAACAAGCCCAAGGAGCACCAATTCACAGTAGGTGGTGAAGTGCAAGTGGTGCGCTTTATGAATATGACAGGTGGCTAGTGCTACAGCTAAGGGAATATTGATAGATGCCAAATGTAAGAATTGAGGCGTTTACCTTTGAATACAATGAGCTGCAAGACCGAATTCGGCTTACAGGTAATATGTATAGTGAAGGTGGGGAAATCAGTTTTTGGTTTACCCGAAGGTTGGCGTTGCGGTTATTGGACGCATCCGTTGAATTGGTCAAAAAAACCTCGCCGGGCATCGTCAATTTACCTGCAGAGCACCAGGCGGCGATGGCGCTGTTTGAGCATCAGAGCGCACAATTAGAGACCCATAATATTACCGAGTCGCCATCGCGCATTAAAGAAGGCGCAGAAACCAACAGTAGTGAAATTGAACCGAAGATTCTCAGGCGCCTAGACATCAGCTGCAAAGATCAGCGTTATCAATTGAGCTTTTTTCTCAGCGGATCAGAGGAGGCGGTGGCCGTGAGCAGTTTGAGTTACAGTCAGTTGCACCAATTGTTATCGCTTATTCACCGGGGGGCGCTGGCGCTGGAATGGGGTGTTGAAAGCAGTTTGTTTGCCACTGCAGCAGACGAGCCGGTCACTTTACAATAATTAGCAGTGGCTGTTCTGTGTGCGTATTCCAGGCTACTGATTTCTCAGAGCTATTTAAAATACCCAGAGAGCCATAACTGCAGCTAATATTTTTCAATTCAGCTGCTAATTCGATGTTGTATACTCCAGCTGCTTTGAGAGCATTGTTTTAAGATAACCACAGAAAACTAGTCGTTGATCTCTAACATAAAAGTCACAGGACCATCGTTGACTAAGCTGATTTGCATGTCAGCGCCGAACTCCCCGCAGGCGATATCACAGTGCGCGCCTGTAGCTTTAGTGACGAAGTCGTTATAGATTAACTGTCCATGCTCAGGGCTGGCGCCAGAGGAAAAACCGGGGCGCAATCCTTTATTGGTTTGTGCTACTAGCGTGAATTGCGAGACAATTAACAGGCCGCCATCAGTGTTGCTCAGACTCAAATTCATTTTTCCATCAGCGTCTGAAAAGATTCGATAATTTAATATTTTTTTCAGCATCCGATCCACGCAGGCAAAAGTGTCAGTTTTTTCTACCCCCAGCAATAATAATATGCCCTTATCTATCGCGCCAATACAGTTGCCTGCTACTTCTACTTTTGCTTGTGTGACTCTTTGAATTAATGCTTTCATCTTCTGTTGTGCGCTCACGGCTTTTGGTTGGAGCGACAATCATAGCGAATTGACTCGGGCTTAAACAAGCGGTGGGCGGAAAAATGCAAGGTTTTTCCAGCCATTGTTAAGGAATGATTTAAACCTAGCCCGGCATAGGTTAAAATACGCAGCCTTTTTTCGTAACAAACGGCAGAGATAGTGTCATTGCAGATTAGAGTACTAACCATTTATCTGTGATAACAGCGGAAAAAGCCCAACAGTTACCTTTTTTAAATGAGTCTAGCAAAGAGCCTATAATGGAAGTTAATCCAATAATCTTGAACTTAAAAGATATCGAAGCGCGCACAAAATTGTTGTATCGGTATTTAGATTATGCAGAAAAGAAAGATCGCCTTGAAGAAGTGACGCGCGAATTAGAATCTGCAGAAGTGTGGAACGATCCGGAAAATGCCCAAAAGCTAGGTAAAGAGCGCTCATCACTGGAAAATACCGTCACCACTTTAGAGCAGCTGCTAGCAGGTGTAGAAGAGGGTCGTGAATTGCTGGAAATGGCGGTCGAGGAAAACGATCAGGAAGCTGTTGCTGAAGTCGAAGCGGAAGTTGTGGCACTGTTAAAAAGATTGGAAACGCTAGAATTTAGGCGCATGTTTTCGGGTTCTGCGGACCCCAATAATGCCTTTTTAGACATACAATCGGGTTCCGGTGGTACAGAGGCACAAGATTGGGCGGAGATGGTGCTGCGGATGTTTCTACGCTGGGGCGAGAGCAAGGGCTTTAAAGTCGAGTTGTTAGAGGTTTCTCCCGGCGATGTCGCCGGTATTAAAAGTGCCTCGATTCGCTACGAAGGTGAATATGCCTTTGGTTGGCTGCGCACTGAAACTGGGGTGCATCGTCTGGTTCGCAAGTCGCCGTTTGACTCCAGTGGTCGCAGACATACCTCGTTTTGCTCTGTCTTTGTCTCTCCGGAAATCGATGACAATATCGAAATCGACATTAATCCGTCCGACTTGCGAGTTGATGTTTACAGGGCATCCGGTGCTGGTGGACAGCACGTTAACACTACCGAATCTGCGGTGCGTATTACGCACGGACCCTCTGGAATAGTTGTACAAAGTCAGGCGCAGCGCTCACAGCACCAAAATAAAGATACTTGTATGAAGCAGCTAAGAGCTAAATTGTACGAGATGGAAATGCTTAAGCGCTCTGCTGCGGCACAAGATGTCGAAGATACCAAGGCAGATATTGGCTGGGGAAGTCAGATACGTTCCTATGTATTAGATGATCAGCGGATTAAAGATTTACGTACCAATACTCAGACATCCAACTGCGACAAAGTGTTGGATGGCGATTTAGATCAATTTATCGTGGCCAGCTTAAAAGCTGGGCTATAAAAAACTACAGGCTTACAAAATGTCAGATATTAATCAACAGCAAGATGAAAACCGTTTAATCGCAGAGCGTCGGGCAAAGTTAGATGCACTAAAGGCCAATGGTTGTGCTTACCCGAATAAATTCAGACGTGATAGCTACGCTCAGGACTTGCTCGAAGAGCACGGTGATAAAACCAAGGAAGAACTCGAGCAGCTAGGCCTTACTGTCAGCATCGGCGGTCGTGTGATGCTTAATCGTGGTGCCTTTGGTGTTATTCAAGACATGACAGGTCGTATTCAGTTTTATGTTAATAAAGCGGCGCGCCCTTTTGCTAAAGCGTTAGATCTAGGCGATATCATTGGTGTAACGGGTATATTGCATAAGTCGGGTAAAGGTGATCTTTACGTGGATTTGGGTGAGTACCAATTACTGACCAAGAGCTTGCGTCCGCTGCCAGACAAACATAAAGGTTTGCAAGATACTGAAATGCGTTACCGTCAGCGCTATGTTGATCTGATTACTAACGAAGAGTCTCGCAGAGTATTTACTATTCGCTCGAAAATGGTGGCAGGGATTCGTAACTTTTTGGTTGAGCGTCGCTTTGTAGAAGTAGAGACACCAATGTTGCAAGTGATCCCAGGTGGGGCGACAGCAAGACCTTTTATTACGCATCACAACGCGTTAGGTCGTGACATGTTTCTGCGGATTGCGCCTGAGCTGTATTTAAAGCGCTTAGTCGTCGGTGGAATAGAGCGTGTCTTCGAAATCAACCGCAGCTACCGCAATGAAGGTCTCTCTACGCGTCACAACCCTGAATTTACCATGCTGGAGTTCTACCAGGCATACGCTGATTACAATGACTTGATGGATCTGACCGAAGAGTTAATGCGCAAGTTGGCGACAGATGTATTAGGTAGTACCACTATTAGTTACCAAGGTGGTGAATACGATTTATCACTGCCATTTACCCGGATTAGCGTTTTTGACTCTATTTTGCACTACAACCCGACTTTAAGTGCGGCCGATATTGATAACGAAACTTCTGCAAGAGCAGTGGCAGAAGCGCTGCATATTCCGTTAAAAGACGGTTACGGTCTAGGTAAAGTGCAGATTGAAATCTTTGAGAAGACAGTAGAAGATAAGTTGGATAGCCCAACCTTTATCACGCAATATCCCGCCGAAGTATCTCCGCTGGCGCGTCGCAACGATGACAATGCGTTTATCACTGATAGATTTGAGTTTTTTGTCGGTGGCCGTGAAGTGGCCAACGGTTTTTCTGAGCTTAACGATTCAGAAGATCAGGCACAGCGCTTTAAAGATCAAGTCGCTGAGATGGAAGCGGGTGATGATGAGGCTATGCATTACGATGAAGATTACATCACTGCCCTGGAATACGGTTTGCCGCCGACAGCAGGTCAAGGTATTGGTATCGACAGATTAGTGATGTTCTTTGCTGACTGTGACTCGATCCGCGATGTTATTTTATTCCCGGCGATGCGTCCGAAAGTCTGAGCTTAGAACAGCGACAGTAGTTTTGTTAAATCAGCGGCTTTACACAAACAGTGTGAAGCTGCTTTTTTTTGTCTCGCAATAGTATCGGAATAAAATCAGCATTTTTCTAGGTTAGCGGTCTCTGGCGGCCTATTTTTTAGTTTGCGGATGTTGTGCTTTTATTAATCAAAGTGTTAGCAAAAAAGTATCAACAATTTGACCTTTTGGTCTAATTTTATATCCTGCTAAGACCGTATATTGTCGCTCAAAAGCAGCGACTTAGGCGCTATTAGCATAGACAAAAGCGGCTATTTACTATAAAATGCCGCCGTTTGCCTCAGCTCTGGCAGCAATACAAAATACAGTAATAAAAAAGCGAGAATGTTTTTTCTAAAACACTCGCTTTTTTTGCACATACGCCATTAAAATTTTAGTTTATATCGCACATTAAGTGGGGAGGTTGCTTTGACAAGACCAGCCATATTGGCACTTGAAGACGGGAGTGTTTTCAATGGGATCGCTATTGGTGCGAATGGGACATCTACCGGTGAAGTTGTTTTTAACACTTCGATGACTGGATACCAGGAGATTTTGACGGATCCATCCTATAGCCGTCAAATAGTAACGCTAACCTATCCGCATATTGGTAATGTTGGAACTAACGATGAAGATCGTGAGTCTGACAAAACTTGGGTCGCCGGGTTAGTCATTCGGGATTTACCACTGATGGCGAGTAATTTTCGCAATCAGCAGGCTCTGGATGATTATTTGCTAGAAAACAAGGTAGTGGCTATTGCGGATATTGATACCCGCAAATTAACCCGTATCCTGCGAGAAAAAGGCTCTTTAAGCGGTTGTGTTATCGCCGCTGATAGTTCAGAGCAGATAGATGAACAGGCAGCCATTGCTCAGGCTAAAGCATTTGCTGGTCTTAAAGGTTTGGATTTAGCAAAGGAAGTGACCACTGATAATGTCTACCAGTGGCGCTCTTCAACTTGGCAGCTGGGTCAAGGGTCATTGGATCGTCCAGATAGCGAGCTGGAGCACCACGTAGTCGCTTACGATTTTGGTGCCAAACACAATATTTTGCGCATGTTAGTAGAGCGCGGCTGTAAATTGACTGTTGTGCCTGCGACGACCCCCGCCAGTGAAGTGTTGGCGATGAACCCTGATGGTGTGTTTTTGTCCAATGGTCCGGGTGATCCGGAGCCTTGCGATTATGCGATCAGGGCAATTAAAGAAATTCTGGTGACTAAAATTCCGGTGTTTGGTATCTGCCTTGGGCATCAGTTGTTGGCTCTGGCCAGTGGCGCTAAAACCATCAAGATGAAATTTGGGCATCACGGTGCCAATCATCCGGTTAAAGATTTGGCCACAGACAAAGTGATGATCACTAGTCAGAACCATGGATTTGCCGTAGATGAAGACTCATTACCGGATAACATGCGGGCGACTCATAGGTCTCTATTTGATCAGTCGCTGCAAGGGATTGAGCGCACAGATACAGTGGCCTTTAGTTTTCAAGGTCACCCGGAAGCGAGCCCTGGGCCTAGAGATGTAGCACCTTTATTTGATCGCTTTATTCGCGAGATAGAGCAGAGTAAAAAATAAAGACCAAAGACCCCGATACTATAGCTCTCAGCTTGATCGAGAGCTTTTCGATAGACAACAGATTTAGCGGTTACTACTATGGCAAAACGTACGGATTTAAAAAGCATACTTATCTTAGGTGCCGGCCCAATTATTATCGGTCAGGCCTGTGAATTTGACTACTCTGGTGCACAAGCTTGTAAGGCGCTGCGCGAAGAGGGTTACCGGGTTGTTTTGGTGAACTCCAATCCCGCGACCATTATGACTGATCCGGGTATGGCTGACTCTACTTACATAGAGCCGGTTAAATGGGAAACAGTCGCCAAAATCATCGAAAAAGAACGCCCCGATGCCATTTTACCTACCATGGGTGGTCAGACAGCGCTTAACTGTGCCCTGGACCTGGAGCGTGAAGGTGTCTTGGAGAAATACGGCGTTGAAATGATTGGTGCCAATGCAGATGCCATAGATAAAGCTGAAGACCGCAGCCGCTTTGATAAAGCGATGAAAAAAATTGGCCTGGAATGTCCGCGTGCCGATGTTGCCCACAACATGGAAGAGGCGTTTAAGGTTCTTGATATGGTCGGTTTTCCGGCTATTATCCGTCCGTCATTTACTATGGGTGGCTCCGGCGGTGGTATCGCTTATAACCGCGAAGAGTTTGAGGAGATTTGTCTGCGTGGCCTGGACTTGTCACCGACCACTGAAATTTTAATCGATGAGTCGTTAATCGGTTGGAAAGAGTACGAGATGGAAGTGGTTCGCGACAAAAATGATAACTGCATCATTATCTGTGCGATCGAAAACTTCGACGCTATGGGTGTACATACTGGTGATTCTATCACTGTGGCTCCGGCGCAGACCTTGACTGATAAAGAATACCAGATCATGCGTGATGCCTCTCTGGCAGTGTTGCGTGAAATTGGTGTGGAAACGGGTGGCTCTAACGTTCAGTTCGGTATTAACCCCGAAGACGGACGTGTGGTCATTATTGAAATGAACCCGCGTGTCTCTCGCTCTTCCGCATTAGCTTCTAAAGCCACCGGCTTCCCGATTGCGAAAATAGCCGCCAAATTGGCTATAGGCTATACTTTGGATGAGTTGCAAAACGACATCACCGGCGGTCGTACTCCGGCGTCTTTTGAGCCCTCTATTGATTATGTTGTCACTAAGATACCGCGCTTTACCTTCGAGAAGTTTCCTCAGGCCAATGACCGTTTAACCACCCAGATGAAATCGGTGGGTGAGGTGATGGCCATCGGCCGTACATTCCAGGAATCGCTGCAAAAAGCGATGCGCGGATTGGAAATTGGCGTGGCGGGTTTTGATCCTTTTGTCGATATCGAACACGAAGATGCCCGCGCTGATATTGTCAGCGAAATGAAACAACCGGGTGCTGATCGTCTCTGGTACTTTGGCGATGCCTTCCGCATGGGTATGTCGGTGGAGGAGTTGTACGCTCTGTCCGGGGTTGATCCATGGTTTCTGGTACAGATCGAAGATCTGATTAAGGATGAGCAGTCGCTGGCTAAAACCGCACTGCATGACTTAAACGCCGAGAAAATATTCCGCCTAAAACGCAAAGGTTTTGCCGATGCCCGTCTGGCTAAGTTGTTAGGTGTGCCGGAAAAGACCTTCCGCAAACAGCGTCAGCGTATGGGTATTCGCCCGGTTTATAAACGCGTTGATACTTGTGCTGCTGAATTTTCCACAGATACCGCTTACATGTATTCCACTTATGAGGAGGAGTGCGAAGCGCGACCGTCCACGCGTGACAAGATAATGATATTAGGCGGTGGTCCAAACCGTATAGGTCAGGGAATTGAATTTGACTACTGTTGTGTGCACGCGGCGTTAACGGCGCGTGAGCAAGGATTTGAGACCATTATGGTCAATTGTAATCCCGAGACAGTCTCCACCGACTACGATACTTCAGATCGGCTGTTCTTTGAGCCGGTAACCCTGGAAGATGTACTGGAAATCGTTGCCGTTGAACAGCCTAAAGGGGTGATAGTTCAGTACGGTGGTCAGACGCCGCTGAAATTAGCGGTAGAGCTAGAGCGTGCCGGGGTGCCTATTATAGGTACAGAGCCTGAAGCAATCGATCGCGCTGAAGACCGGGAGCAATTCCAGCAAATGATTCAGCGTTTGGGTCTGAAGCAGCCTGAAAACGCCACTGTTCGCTCTGTTGATGCCGCTGTGACAGAAGCAGCCAAAATTGGCTACCCACTGGTCGTTCGTCCCTCGTACGTATTAGGGGGTCGCGCTATGGAAATAGTCTACAAAGAAGATGAGTTGCGCCGTTACATGAAAGAGGCGGTACAAGTGTCCAACGAGGCGCCGGTACTGCTGGATTACTTCCTGAATAACGCCATCGAAGTTGATATAGATGCCATCTGTGATGGTGAGCGGGTGGTTATTGGCGCTATCATGCAGCATATTGAGCAGGCAGGAGTTCACTCAGGGGATTCGGCTTGTGCCTTCCCTCCCTATAATTTGCCTAAAGATGTGCAAGATGAAATGCGTGAGCAAGTTAAAAAGATGGCGCTTGAGTTAGGTGTGGTCGGTTTAATGAATACTCAGTTGGCCTACCAGGACGGTGAGATTTATGTGATTGAAGTTAATCCGCGTGCCTCACGGACCGTGCCTTTTGTCTCAAAATGTATCGGTCACTCGCTGGCGAGTATCGCTACCCGGGTAATGTTGGGAGAGTCTCTTGAGCAAATTGGTTTCACTGAGGAAATTATTCCCGAACTGATGCACGTTAAAGAAGCGGTATTCCCGTTTAACAAATTTCAGGGAGTCGATCCCGTCCTCTCCCCGGAAATGAAATCAACCGGCGAAGTAATGGGCTCGGGAGATACCTTCGGAGAGGCCTTTATGAAGGCGACCATTGGAGCCGGTGATGTTTTACCCGTTCCCGGTAAAGCTTTTATATCCGTGCGCAATATGGATAAGGCAGGAGTGCTGGAAGTTACTAAATCTCTCGTAGAGAAAGGTTATGTGCTCTGCGCTACTGAAGGTACGGCGAAAGCGTTAGCGGACAGTGGTTTTGAGGTTGAGCGGGTCAACAAAGTGATGGAGGGAAGACCAAATATTGTTGACATGATTAAGAATGATGAAATAAGCTACGTGGTCAATACTACTGAAGGGCGTCAGTCTACGACGGACTCGGCGGAAATTCGTCGCAGTGCGTTGCAGCATAAAGTACCCTACACTACAACTGTAGCCGGAGCGCAGGCCATAATCATGGCGCTGACATACGGTGAAGAGAAAGTGGTGCGTCGCTTACAAGATATGCATTAAAAGAGTATTTGCATCAGGGCTTATGTATAAGTGCTGATGAAAAATTTTGTATGACGGTGGGCGCGAGCTCGCCGTTTTTTATTAAGGGAGTTAGAAAAATGAGTCGTGTGCCAATGACAGTCGCGGGAGAGACAAAACTTCGCGAAGAGTTAGAATATCTAAAAACAGAAAAGCGGCCGAGAATTATTAAAGATATCGCCACTGCCAGAGAGCATGGAGATCTTAAAGAAAATGCTGAATACCATGCGGCGCGTGAAGAACAAAGTTTTGCCGAGGGGCGGATTCAAGAGTTAGAGAGTAAGTTATCAAACGCACAAGTGATAGACGTTACTGAGATACCCTACAGCGGTAAGGTTATTTTTGGTACGACTGTGCATATGATTAACTGCGATACTGATGAAGAAGTTTGTTACAAAATAGTCGGAGATGATGAAGCGGATATCAAGCAATTGAAAATATCAGTGAATTCGCCGATTGCCAGAGGATTGATTGGCAAGCTAGAGGGTGAAGTGGCGAGTATTCAAACTCCCAAAGGTATTGTTGAGTTTGAAGTAGATAAAGTAGAGCATTTGTAGCGATCATTTAAATGCAGCTAATTATGTAGCTGCATTTAATTTTGCACCAGTAGCAGTTGTTTAGCAGGGCTAATCAAGCTGATAAGTTACTGGCCAGTTGCACGCAAAATGTTTGAAAGCTTAGGGTTTGCTTCCAGAGAGGGGCGGTAAATAAGTACTATGTGACCTATCTCTTGCACGATCTCTGCTTCTACAACCTTGCACAGCTCGCGGATCAATTGTTTCTTGATCTCGCGATCGGCAATTGAAAACTTAACTTTGATCAGCTCGTGGTCTTCTAGTGCTCTGTCGACTTCAAGTTGTATGTTTTCAGTCAGGCCTTTGCCCGCCACTGTAACTAAAGGGTTAAGTTTATGCCCTAAGGTGCGAAAGTGCTTTCTTTGTTCTGAGGTGATGCTCATCTTGTAAAAATACCTTGGTTTGCTGTTGCGTAGGCTATAGTGCCTTATAATGAAGATCGAGTATTATTGGAGTAGTGATCAAGGCGCTATTCTAGCATTTTTTTTATCCTTGAGTATGTGTTAGCTGAAGTTAGGCAACAAAGTAATTGAGAATATATTTTGGCAAAATCAAAAAGTAGCGGCCGCTGGTTACAAGAGCATCTGTCTGACCCATATGTGAAGATGGCAAAGGAACAGGGGTATAGATCAAGGGCAAGTTTTAAACTGTTGGAATTACAGGAAAAAGATAAGATAATTCGTAGCGGCATGATGGTGGTGGACCTGGGGTCCGCACCTGGAGGCTGGTCGCAAGTCGCTGCTGAACTGGTCGGAAATAAAGGGCGGGTAGTGTCTTCGGATATCTTGCCTATGGACTCGATGGCTGGGGTCGAATTTATCCAGGGTGACTTTACTGAAGAGTCGGTGTTAAATGAGATTTTAAATGTACTGGGCGGCGCCGCAGCAGACCTTGTAATTTCAGATATGGCCCCCAATATGAGTGGTAATGGTGCTGTTGATCAGCCAGCGTCTATGTATTTGGTAGAGCTTGCATTAGATATGGCGCGACAAGTTTTGAAACCAAAAGGCGTATTTGTTGCCAAAGTGTTTCAGGGTGAAGGTTTTGATGAATACGTGAAAGATGTGCGCACGAGTTTTGATAAGGTCATTACCCGTAAGCCCGCTTCATCGAGGCCCCGCTCCAGAGAAGTTTACATCTTGGCTCGTGGTTTTAAGGGCTGAGAATTATGATAGAACTTATGGTTTATCAAATTAGATAGTAGTTAGCATAGGGTGACACGTCGTCCTGAATTTTTAAATGTTATGAATGTATAGAGGGATATCTCTTGAACGAAATGGCAAAGAATTTGGTTCTTTGGTTAGTTATTGCAGCCGTGCTGCTAACAGTATTTAATAACTTTAATACTGAACCAGAAGCTAAAGGTTTAACTTATTCTGAATTTGTCTCTGAGGTCCAGGATGGCAGGGTGGCTCAAGTCCTTATCGATGGCTATACCATCCAGGGGATTCGCAGAAATGGCGAGCGCTTTGAAACGGTCCGTCCGGCTCTGCAAGATCCAGACCTGGTCAACGATTTAATGTCCGCGAACGTTGTTATTGAAGGTAAACGTCCAGAGCAGCAAAGTGTCTGGACTCAGTTGTTGGTCGCCTCTTTTCCTATACTCATAATAATCGCTATTTTTATGTTTTTTATGCGCCAAATGCAAGGTGGCGGAGGCAAGGGCGGGCCTATGTCCTTTGGTAAATCCAAAGCGCGGATGATGAGTGAAGATCAAATAAAAACCACCTTTGCCGATGTTGCCGGAGTGGAAGAGGCTAAGGAAGAAGTGGCCGAGCTGGTTGAGTATCTGCGTGATCCGGGTAAGTTTCAGAAGTTAGGCGGTCGAATTCCACGAGGTATTTTGATGTCCGGTGATCCGGGTACAGGTAAAACCTTGTTGGCCAAAGCCATCGCTGGAGAAGCCAAAGTACCTTTCTTTACCATTTCAGGTTCAGATTTTGTAGAAATGTTTGTTGGTGTCGGAGCTTCCAGAGTCCGTGATATGTTTGAGCAGGCGAAAAAACACGCGCCATGTATTATCTTTATCGATGAGATCGATGCCGTGGGTCGTAGTCGTGGTGTTGGTATGGGCGGTGGTAATGATGAGCGCGAACAAACATTGAACGCTCTTTTAGTTGAAATGGATGGTTTCGAAGGTACTGATGGCGTTATCGTTATCGCCGCTACTAACCGTCCGGATGTGTTAGATCCAGCGCTGTTGCGCCCGGGCCGGTTTGACCGACAAGTACATGTGGGTCTTCCTGATATCCGAGGTCGTGAGCAGATATTGAAAGTGCATATGCGCAAAGTACCTATTGGCGATGATGTGCGTCCCGATTTGATCGCACGGGGTACGCCAGGCTTTTCCGGTGCTGACTTGGCTAACTTAGTCAATGAAGCATCATTGTTTGCTGCTAAATCATCTCTGCGCACAGTTAATATGGAGCAGTTTGAGAAAGCCAAAGATAAGATCATGATGGGTGCTGAACGCAAGTCCATGGTGATGTCTGATGCAGAGCGACTAAATACTGCCTACCATGAATCCGGGCATGCGATTGTCGGTCGTTTAATGCCGGGGCATGATCCGGTCTATAAAATTTCTATCATTCCCCGTGGTCGGGCACTCGGTGTTACCATGTTCCTGCCGTTGGAAGATAGATACAGTCATTCTAAAGAGATGATCTTGTCAAATATTTGTTCTCTCTACGGCGGTCGTATTGCCGAGGAGATGACTTTAGGTAAAAACGGTGTGACTACAGGTGCTTCAAACGATATTCAACGTGCCACTAGTATGGCTCGAAATATGGTGAGTAAATGGGGTTTGTCGGATGCTATGGGGCCGATCTTGTACGATGATGAAGAAGCGGGGCCATTTGGTGGATACGGTCAAGGGGCCAAGCCGATGGCGCAGAGTACTCTGCAGCAGATAGATGTTGAAGTACGCAAAATCATTGATGAGTCTTACCAGCGCGCTACTAAGATTTTAGAAGAGAACAGAGACATCTTGGAGTCAATGACCCAGGCACTAATGAAGTATGAAACTATTAACAGTGACCAAATCGATCAGCTGATGGATCGTCAGCCGGTCAGTGATCCGGTGGATTGGAGCAATGAAGCTAGCGCGGAAAAAGCAGTGGCTGATAAAGTGGTTCCGATCAATTCTAAAGCAGAGCAGGAACAGCAAGATATTGCTGACGATCTGGATCTGTCAGCGAATACTGGCAGTGAAGAGAACGGTGGCGGAAATTCAGAAAGTAAAGATATTGATTCTGAAGACAAACCTGATTCCGAACAGCCGGATCCGGATGATGCGCCTAAAAGCTCTAGTTAGTATCACTGTTTAATTATTAGCTAAACACTATAAAAAGCCAGCGTTGAATATTCTCGCTGGCTTTTTTTGTTTAAAGCATAAAATGAATAGTCGTAAGTCGCGAGTAGGCAGTCGGGTCAAATAACGTAAGTAGTATATGGGCTTTGTGAAAGGCTGATAGGTGAAGTATGGCAATACTTAAATGTGCAAGTCGAACGTTAGACCTGTCTACGACCCAAGTGATGGGTATATTAAACGTGACCCCAGACTCGTTTTCCGACGGTGGTAGCTTGTATGATCAGCAGCAGTTGTCTGTGGATGTGTTGCTGCAAAAGGCCACTGAAATGGTCGATCAAGGCGCGACCATTCTCGATATAGGAGGTGAGTCTACCCGGCCCAATGCCAAGTCAGTCACTGTGCAGCAGGAGATGGATAGGGTGTTACCGGCACTTGAGTTGCTGGTTGCTAATCTGGATGTGGTAATTTCTATTGATACTAGTTCTGCAGCCCTTATGACTGAAGCTGCCAAGCTAGGTGCGGGGATGCTCAATGACGTCAGGGCGCTAGAGCGAGAGGGGGCGATGTCTGCTGCAGCAGCTACAGGTCTGCCTGTCTGTTTGATGCATATGCAGGGGACACCACAAACTATGCAGCAGGCACCAGAATATCAAAGTGTCACCGCAGAGGTGATGCACTACTTGCGCAATAGGGCGAAGTTGTGTGAACAGGCGGGTATCGGGGCTGAGCAAATAATCCTGGATCCCGGTTTTGGCTTTGGGAAAACACTTGAGCAAAACTTACAGTTGCTGCAGTATACCTCTGCTTTTGTTGCCAGCGGTTATCCGGTGCTGATAGGCACCTCGCGAAAAAGTATGTTTGGTCAGTTGCTGGCTAGGGACGTAGCTGATAGATTAGCGGGCGGTCTGGCGAGCGTCGCATATGCGGTGATGCAGGGAGCGGCAATTGTCAGAGTTCATGACGTAAAAGAAACAGTTGATGTGGTTACAGTGATTGAAGCGGTAAAGGGACAAGGTGAATAAATGACTAAGAAGTATTTCGGCACGGATGGAATCAGAGGCCGCGTAGGCCAGTACCCTATTACACCAGATTTCATGTTGAAGCTCGGCTGGGCAGCCGGTAAAGTTTTTGCCCGCGAAGGCAGTAGTAAGATATTGATCGGCAAAGATACACGTATATCCGGATATATGTTTGAATCGGCGCTGGAGGCGGGTCTGAGTGCCGCGGGTGTCGATGTGTTGTTAACAGGGCCAATGCCGACTCCGGCTATTGCCTATCTGACCCGTACCTTTCAGGCAGATGCGGGGATAGTGATCTCTGCATCACACAATGCCTATGGGGATAATGGCATAAAATTTTTTAGTGCATTGGGCACTAAGCTTGACGATGACATTGAGCATGCTATAGAAGCACAAATGGACCTGGCGATGACCACGGTAGATTCATCGGCGCTGGGCAAAGCGAGAAGAATTGATGATGCCCCTGGTCGCTATATAGAGTTCTGCAAGGCTTCAGTGCCGGCCGGTTTTAGTTTACGCGGAATGAAAATAGTATTGGATTGCGCCAATGGTGCCACATATCACGTCTCGCCGGGGGTGTTGTCTGAGTTAGGGGCGCAAGTGATACAGATAGCCTCGGCGCCTGATGGGTTAAATATCAACGAAAAATGTGGTGCCACAGATACCAGAAGTTTACAGAAAGTGGTTGTGGCAGAGCAGGCTGATTTGGGAATCGCCCTGGACGGAGACGGTGATCGGGTGATTATGGTCGATCATCTGGGAGAGGTGGTGGATGGTGATGAGATTATGATGATCATCGCTAGCTATCTGCGTGACAAAGATGAGTTGCGCGGTGGGGTAGTGGGGACACTGATGACCAACTTTGGTTTAGAGCAGGCCTGTAGACGGTTGCAGATACCTTTTGTCAGGGCCAACGTCGGTGATAGGTATGTGATGGAACAGTTGTCGGACCGCGGCTGGTTAGTCGGTGGTGAAAGTTCCGGGCATGTGATTTGCAAACACTTGACCAGTACGGGTGATGGCACAATTGCCGCTTTGCAAGTATTGGTTGCTATGGGAGAAACAGACCAGGCGCTAGCAAAGTTAAAGAAAGTAATGCAAAAGCTGCCGCAAAAAATGATCAATATTAAGTTGGCGAAAAAAGTGGATTTTTCTGGCAGCGATGAAATACGCAAAGCAGTCGAGCAGGCTGAGGCATTATTGGCAGATAAAGGTAGGGTGTTGTTGCGCGCATCCGGGACTGAGCCTTTGGTCAGAGTGATGGTCGAAGGGGAAAACGGTGAGCAAGTAGAGAGTATCTGTGAAGAACTGGCAAAAAATGTAGAAACAGTGTTGGAATCGCTTGTTTGTTAAAAGCAAATTAGTTAGTATTTGCGCCTCGTTTTTAAGGATCTGATATGCGTAAACCAATCGTTGCTGGAAACTGGAAAATGAATGGCAGTGGCAGCTTTGCAGCCAAGATGTGTGAACAAATCAATCTGTTTGCTGAGAATCTGGATGTTGAAGTGGTGCTTAGTCCACCATCAGTGTACTTGTCGCAAGTTCAACAAGCGGCGAAGAATTACAGTGCTGCAGCACAAAATGTACATTTTGCAGCATCTGGTGCGTTTACCGGTGAAATATCAGTTGCTATGTTGCAAGATCTTGGTTGCCAGTATGTATTGGTCGGGCACTCCGAGCGGCGCGAAATCTTTGCAGAAAATCAGCAGTGGGTTGCGGATAAAGTTGCGGCGGTGGTCGATGCCACAATGGTGCCTATTCTCTGTATTGGTGAGACATTAGCGCAGCGCCAGCAGGGTGAAGCCCATGCTGTGGTAAAGCAACAATTGTTGAGTGCGATTTCTTCACTGCAGTTGTCAGCAGATCAGTTAGTTGTTGCCTATGAGCCGATTTGGGCGATAGGAACAGGTGAGACAGCAACGCCCGAGCAAGCGCAGGAAATACACAAATATATTCGCGGCGTGTTGGCAGAGCAGTTGTCAGCAGAAATGGCAAATAAGACTCGAATATTGTACGGCGGTAGTGTAAATGCTGAAACAGCAGCAGAGTTGTTTTCGCAGCCGGATATAGATGGCGGCCTGGTAGGCGGGGCCTCTTTAAAAATAGAAGATTTCAAAATCATTTGTAGCGCAGCTGCAAATATATAATTAGGCGGTAATGTAAGTGGAATCAATTATTCTCGCTGTACACGTATTATTAGCAGCAGCAATAATCGCGTTGGTGATGTTGCAGCAAGGTAAGGGCGCTGAGGCCGGAGCATCTTTTGGTGCCGGTGCATCGCAGACAGTTTTTGGTAGTCAGGGTGCTGGCAGTTTCTTGTCGCGAGCAACCGCAGTTTTAGCGGCGGCTTTGTTTGCTACCAGTTTTGCCTTGGCGTATTTTGCTAAAGAGCAAGCGGGATATGTCTCTGAAGTTGGCATCCCAAGTCAGGAAATGATTGAGCAAGCTCAGCAGAGCGATCTTCCAGATCTGAATAGCTTGGTTCCTGCAGATTCGGATGCTCCAAGTTCAAACTAGTTATTGTTTTTTTAGCCCAGGTGGTGAAATTGGTAGACACGCTACCTTGAGGGGGTAGTGGCTTATGGCTGTGCCGGTTCGAGTCCGGCTCTGGGCACCATTGTACGGCGTAGAGAATTTACTTGTCTTTAGCGGTGAGTAACATTATAATGCGCACCGAATAAGGCGCTGTAGAAAGTAAATGCAGAGTTTAGTTTTTGATGCGGGGTGGAGCAGCTTGGTAGCTCGTCGGGCTCATAACCCGAAGGTCGTAGGTTCAAATCCTGCCCCCGCTACCAAAACTAATAAGTAGTAAGTAGTAAGTAGTAAGTAGTAAGTAGTAAGTTATTGCGCTGCTGAAAGTTAGATTGAAAAGTAAGATAAATTCTTATTTGACATCTGAAAAAAATTTTAAGTCTAGTAGTTCTTTTGCTAGCAAACGGTAGATTAGGTTTATCGTTTAGAAATAAGGGGTTGTTGAACTAAATGCGCTAGTATGGTTCATTAATCGCCCGTTGTTCCGGCCCCTTTTTAGGGGCTTTTTCGTGATTAGAGGGAAGTAATTGCTCAGCATCGATGCCAGGCAGTCACTGCTCTAGTTAAGAAGTGGGCCTGTAGGGCCCATTTTTTGTTATTGAACTGCTGCTAATGAAAGCCAGTTCGTAAAGATATAGGTGTTTAGTGTCTGCAAAGTTAAAACGTTTACAAGAAATGTTGGAGCCCATTGCTCAGTCAATGGATTTTGATCTGTGGGGGATAGAGTATATATCTCAGGGCAAAGATAGCATTTTACGCATATACATTGATGGCGAGAATGGGGTTTCAGTTGATGACTGTGCTCAGATGAGTCATCAGGCCAGTGGTATTTTAGATGTTGAAGATACCATTGCAGGTCACTACGCCCTGGAAGTGTCCTCTCCGGGAATGGATCGGCTGCTCTTTAAGTTGGAGCATTATGTCGCTTTCACCGGCAGTATAGTAAAGATAAAATTGCGCATGCCATTTGATGGGCGCAGGAATTTCAAGGGACTTCTCAAAGGTGTTGAGGGGGACGAAGTGATAGTGGAAGTAGATAACGAAGAGTATTTGTTGCCGCTGGATTACATAGATAAAGCACAAATAGAACCACAATTTTCTTAAATTTTCAAATAACTAATTGGTGCCAAATATGTACACTGGTACCAGCAGGGAAAAATAGCGAGGCATTGATATGAGCAAAGAAATCTTGCTGGTAGCAGAGGCAGTTTCGAACGAAAAGGACGTATCTAAAGAAGTTATCTTCGAAGCGATAGAGTTAGCGTTGGCTACAGCGACCAAACGGCGCTTCGAAGATGAAGAGTCAGATATATACGTTAAAATTGATCGCGCCACAGGTGATTACGATACTTTTCGCCGTTGGACCGTTGTCGGTGATGAAGGTGTAGCGATTCTTGGTACTGAGTGGACTTCAGAGGAAGCTGCAGAAGTGGACACAGAGCTTAAAATCGGCGATGTGCACGTTGAGCAGATTGAATCCGTTAAGTTTGGTCGCATTGCAGCGCAAACTGCAAAACAAGTTATAGTGCAAAAAGTTCGTGAAGCCGAACGCGCTAAAGTTGTTGAGATGTACCGTGACCGTGTCGGCGAGTTGATTTCCGCAACAGTTAAAAAAGTAACCCGCGACAACATTATTATCGATCTGGGTAACAACGCAGAAGCACTATTGCCGCGTGAGAATATTCTCCCGAGAGAAGTGTTTCGCATCGGCGACCGGGTACGTGCTGTACTGCATGAAATCCGCACTGAAGGGCGTGGTCCACAGTTGGTGTTATCGCGTACTAGTCCGAAAATGTTGATTGAATTATTCAGTCTCGAAGTACCGGAAGTCTCGGAGCAGGTCATCGAAATACGTGCCGCTGCACGTGATCCAGGCTCAAGGGCAAAGATTGCCGTCAAAACTAACGATGGTCGAATAGACCCTGTTGGTGCATGTGTCGGTATGCGTGGCGCACGAGTTCAGGCTGTTTCCAATGAATTGGCCGGCGAGCGTGTCGATATTATCCTTTGGGATGACAACCCGGCTCAGCTGGTGATTAATGCCATGTCTCCTGCGGAAGTTGTTTCCATAGTCGTAGAAGAAGACAAACACGCAATGGATGTTGCCGTTGCTCAAGAGGCATTGGCGATGGCCATTGGCCGCAGTGGTCAAAACGTGCGTTTAGCATCTGAGCTTACCGGCTGGGAATTAAACGTGATGACCGAAGCAGACGCAGCTAAGAAACAAGAGTCAGAAGTCGGCTCTATAGTAGAAAGTTTTATTAAAGCATTAGATGTCGATGAAGATGTTGCCGGTGTACTTGTAGATGAAGGTTTTAGTACCTTAGAAGAAGTCGCCTATGTCCCCGTCGAAGAAATGTTGCAGATTGACGGTTTTGATGAAGATATCGTCAATGAACTGCGCACCCGCGCTAAAGATGCTTTGTTAAATCAAGCATTAGCTACTGAAGAGGTTCTGGAGAAAGCAGAGCCTGCCGATGATTTACTGAACATGGAAGGCATGGATAAGCATTTTGCATTCTTGCTGGCTGCTCAGAGCATTATCACTATGGAAGATCTTGCAGAGCAATCTGTTGAAGAGCTATTAGACATAGAAGGCATGACTGAAGAATTAGCAGCACAATATATTATGACAGCCCGCGCTCCTTGGTTCGCGGATGAAGCGTAAACCGAGGTAGGAGAAAAAAATGTCAGAAGTAATAGTTACAGAACTAGCCGAGGTTATCGGCGTCTCCCCAGAGCGTTTGCTTAGCCAAATGGCTGAAGCGGGAATTAAAGACAAGCAGCAGGGCTCTAAAGTCTCTGATGAAGAGCGTCAGACCTTGTTGGCACATTTGAAGCGTTCTCACGGTGAGGCGGCCAACACTGAAAGTGGCCAGCCGAAGAAAATCAGTTTGAAGCGTAAGTCTACGACTCAATTAAAAACCAGTGGATCGGCGCGTAAGACAGTTAATGTTGAAGTACGTAAAACTCGTACTTATGTTAAACGCACTGAGCTGGAGCCACAAGCTGAAGAGGCTGCAGTTGCAGTCGCTGAAACTACTGTATCGGCTGCAACAACCGCACCAGCGGCTGTAGCAGTAGATAGTCAAGTCGAAGCGAGTGAAGCTAAGGCGATAGAGACACCAAAGATACCAACGTCGGCTCCCCAGGCTCCGGTATCCACTGATAAAAGCGCTGAGGAAGTTGCGGAAGATAATCGCAGAGAGCAAGAGCGTCAATTAGCAGAGAAGGAAGCTGATAAAGCCGCCGCGGCTTCTGCCAAAGAGCATGTAGCGCATGAGGCAGAGCGTCTGGCTACAGAGACCTTGGCACAAAAGAAAGCCGAGGAAGATGCTGTGCGCATTGCCAAAGAAGATGCAGAGGAGCAGCGCAAGGCCGATGCCATCGCTCAGGCAACTCCGAAGCAGGCACCAGTACATAAAAAACCGGCCCGTGAAGAGAAGAAACCAGCCCGTGGAGGCAAAGGTAAGACAGGGGGGTCAAATAAAGGCGATAAGCGTAACCGTCGCGGTAAGATCTCACGCAATGCCAGATCAAAGCCGGCAGTATTGACATCAGGTAGTCCCAATATACATGGTTTCACTGAGCCACAAGCGGCCCGGGTACATGAAGTAGCAGTACCTGAAAGTATTATTGTCGCAGATCTTGCCAAGAAAATGTCGGTGAAAGCCGCTGAAGTTATCAAGGTGATGTTTAAAATGGGCGCTATGGCGACCATCAACCAAGTGATAGACCAGGACACTGCAATATTGGTGGTCGAAGAGATGGGTCATGTCGCCAAGCCTATGGCTGATAATGCGATCGAAGAGGCGTTGTTAGACTCTGTCGTGACCGAAGGTGATGCCATTGCTCGTGCTCCTGTAGTCACAGTGATGGGACACGTTGACCACGGTAAAACATCGCTACTGGACAACATCCGTTCATCTCGGGTTGCCTCTGGTGAGTCCGGTGGTATTACCCAGCACATTGGTGCCTATCGTGTTGAAACCTCTAAAGGTGTCATTACTTTCCTAGATACTCCAGGTCACGCTGCATTTACTGCGATGCGTGCCCGTGGTGCTCAGCTGACAGATATTGTAGTACTGGCTGTCGCCGCTGATGATGGCGTTATGCCGCAAACTAAAGAAGCGGTGCAACATGCCAAAGCCGCCGGTGTACCTTTGGTTATCGCGGTCAACAAAATAGATAAAGAGCAAGCCGATCCAGAGCGAGTGATGAACGAGCTAGCTGCATTGGATGTTATCCCTGAAGAATGGGGTGGCGATGTCCAGTTTGTTAGAGTCTCGGCCAAAACCGGTGAAGGTATTGATGCGCTGTTAGAAGCTATCTCACTGCAGGCGGAATTGCTTGAATTGAAATCGGTTGAGTCTGGGCAAGGTCAAGGTGTAGTCATTGAGTCGCGTCTGGAAAAAGGACGTGGCCCAGTGGCAACTGTATTGGTCCAGTCTGGTACATTAAACAAGGGTGACATTGTTCTCGCGGGTCTTCACTATGGCCGTGTGCGAGCAATGATGGATGAAGATGGTAAACCTACCACTTCAGCGGGCCCTTCAATGCCGGTAGAGATCATCGGTCTTGATGGTACCCCTAATGCGGGTGCTGAATTTACTGTAGTCTCCAACGAGAAAAAGGCCCGTGAAGTCGCCTTGTTCCGTCAAGGCAAATACCGCGAAATCAAATTGGCCAGACAGCAAGCTTCTAAGCTTGAGAACTTGTTTGCCAACATGGAATCCGGTGAAGTGGCTACCCTTAATATCGTCCTGAAAACGGATGTAAGGGGATCGTTGGAAGCATTGACGACAGCCCTTGAAGACTTGTCCACTGATGAAGTGAAAGTAGTGATTGTCTCTTCTGGTGTCGGCGGTATTGCAGAAACTGACGCTAACTTGGCACTGGCTTCTTCCGCGTTGATGGTTGGCTTTAACGTACGTGCTGATCTACAGGCGAAAGCGATTGTCGATCGCGAAGGTATTCAGTTGCGCTACTACAGCATCATTTATAATATCATCGATGATGTTAAACAGGCGATGAGTGGATTGTTGTCCCCAGAGCTGCGTGAAGAAATCGTCGGTATTGCACAAGTGCGTGATGTATTCCGCTCACCGAAGATCGGTTTAGTCGCCGGTTGTATGGTTACAGAGGGATCGGTATTCCGTAACAAGCGCATCCGTGTACTTCGCGATAACGTAGTTATCTATGAGGGGGAGCTAGAATCCCTACGTCGCTTTAAAGATGCGGTTGCAGAAGTGCGCCAGGGCATGGAATGTGGTATCGGTGTGAAGAACTACAACGACGTTAAAGTCGGTGATCAGATTGAAGTATTTGACACAGTAGAAATCGCTAGAACTATCGATTAACAATAAGATAGTTAATGGCGCAATCGAGCCCCGGTGCTACCGGGGCTCAATCAAAGGTAAGAGAGATTAATGGCCAAAGAATATAGCCGGACCCAGCGTATAGCAGAGCAGATGCAAAGAGATCTTGCTAAGCTCATTCAACGCGAGGTCAAAGACCCACGCCTAGGGATGGTGACTATTAGTTTCGTCAAAGTAGCCCGTGATTTAGGGTATGCCGAAGTGTACTTCACTGTAATGCCTTTTGGTGAACAGAAAGAAGAAGATGCACTAAAGGCCGCTGCTGAAGTATTAAAAGATGCAGCGGGTTTTCTGCGAACAGAATTAGCCCGTAACATGCAGTTGCGTACGGTGCCAAAATTACGTTTCCATCATGATGCCAGTATCGATCGCGGTCGTCGCCTACACAGTTTGATCGAGAAAACTGTGCGCGAAAGCAAAGCTAAAGAGCAGAGCCAGGCTGACAAAGATAGTGAATAAGACTGAGTAGATGTAATGGGAAGAAGACACAAAGGCCGTCAATTAGACGGCGTTTTTTTATTAGATAAACCCCCAGGGGTAAGCTCAAATGGTGTTTTGCAATATGTGAAACGTCTCTATGGAGCAGCTAAGGCCGGGCACACAGGTGCCTTAGATCCGTTGGCCACGGGTATGTTACCACTGACTTTTGGTGAGGCGACTAAGTTTTCTCAGTTCCTCCTGGATGCCGATAAGCGCTATCAAACTACCGCGAAACTCGGTATTCGCACTGACTCCTCCGATGCCGATGGCAAAGTGATTGAGCAGCTCGAAATTGGCCAGCACGTCAACGAAAGCCTAATCAAAGAACTGCTAATTAAGCATTTCAGCGGTCAGATAGAGCAAGTTCCGTCGATGTTTTCTGCGCTAAAATACAAAGGGCAACCACTGTATAAACTGGCACGTAAAGGCGTAAAAGTCGAAGTTAAGCCCCGGCAAGTTCGAATTATCAGCATAGAATTACTGGCTTACCGGCCAGAGCTAGGTGAAATTGATTTGGATGTACGCTGTTCGAAAGGTACTTACATTCGCTCAATCGTCGAAGATCTGGGATTGATGTTAGGTTGTGGTGCTCATGTTACTGTGCTGCGCCGGTTGGAATCAGGCCCCTATAAAGCAGAGATGATGATTACTATCGAGCAGCTGGATGCGTTGGCGGCTACGACGGATGAAGAAACTGAGCAACAGCGCAACCAGCGCTTGGATGCCTTGATGATTCCCAGCTATTCGCCAGTTGAGCATTTTCCTAAAGTGAACATAGATAAAGCGCAGCAGCTGTTACTGTTTCAGGGCAAGCCCATTGAGTTACAGCAGTGTGCAGAACCGCTAGTGCGGATTCACTTCAGCGACGACGATAAGTTTTTGGGTATAGGCGAGATTAATGATGCAGGCATACTGCGCTCTAAACGCTTGCTTTCGACAAGTCAGTAGTTAAGTATAAGTTGGCTGTGCATCTAGTAAGTCGGGCAAGATGATTAGCCACTTATTCACATGCTGCACAGTAGAAAAAAAACACCGGTAGTGCTAGAATACGCCCGGTATTTGGCGACCTACTAAAAATATGCTTGGTAGATCGTGTCATTAATCAAGATAATCAAGGGTTAACCTGTTTATCTGCATATTAAACTGGAGTAGAAAAAATGGCATTATCAGCTGTAGAGAAAGCGCAAATCGTTGCAGATTATGGTCGTGAAGAGGGTGATACTGGTTCTTCTGAAGTTCAAGTAGCACTTTTAACAGCGAACATCCACGCTCTTCAAGGGCACTTTAAGTCTCACATTCACGATCACCATTCACGTCGCGGTCTAATCCGTATGGTAAACCAGCGTCGTAAATTACTTGATTACTTGAAAAAGACTAAAGTAGATAGCTACCTTGATCTGATCAAGCGTTTAGGACTTCGTCGCTAAGACAAAGTTTTGGGTCGTGCTTGCACGGCCCTCTTTATTTCTAGCGGCTTGTATTTTATAGCCTATAATTCTGCTAGTCGTAAAAATTGTAGTAAGCGTCAAAAGAACTCCCTTAAGTAAAATATCCGCCTGTACTCATTTATCTTTTGCTCTGGCAGAGAATAAACGAGTACCGGCACTGTTTGATTTCTACTTAAGTCACTCTTTTGACATCATAAATATTAAAAAGAGGATATATCGTGGAAGCGATTATTAAGAAGTTTAAATTAGGTAACCAGGAAGTTACCCTTGAAACTGGTCGTATTGCACGCCAGGCAACCGGTGCCGTATTAGTCACCATCGAAGGCGTACAAGTACTCTGTACTGTGGTTGGCGCTAAGACACCGAAAGAGGGTCAAGGCTTCTTCCCGCTGTCTGTACACTATCAAGAAAAGTATTACGCTGTCGGTAAGATCCCAGGTGGATTCTTTAAGCGCGAAGCGCGCCCTTCAGAAAAAGAGACTTTAACCTCGCGCTTAATTGACCGTCCAATTCGTCCGTTATTCCCTAAGGGATACATGAACGAAGTACAAGTTATCTGTACGGTAATGTCTGCGGATAAAGTTAACGATCCTGATATCGCTGCCATGCTGGGTGTATCAGCTGCGCTGTCTATCTCTGGAATCCCATTTGCCGGCCCGATTGGTTGTGCCCGTGTTGGTTTCACAGAAGATCAAGGCTACATTGTTAACCCAACTTACGAACAGCTTGAATCTTCTGAGCTGAACATGGTTGTTGCCGGCACTAAAGATGCGGTACTGATGGTTGAATCTGAAGCAGCTGAACTCAGTGAAGATGAAATGTTAGGCGCGGTACTTTTTGCCCACACTGAATTCCAGGGTGCTATCGACGCTATTGCTGAATTAACCGCTGAAGCGGGCAAGCCTAGATGGGAATGGGCTGCTCCTGCGACTAACGAAGCGCTAACGGCGCAAGTTACCGACCTGGTCGGCGCTGGAATCGCCACTGCTTACCAGACTGCTGACAAGATGCAGCGTCAGGCAATGCTGGCTGAGCTTCGCGTTCAAGCCGTTGCTGAACTATCAGGTGCAGAAGGGCAAGCGTCGGATAAAGAAGTATCAGGTGTTGTAAGCGCCATAGAAAAATCTACCGTGCGTCAGCGCATCGTCAATGGCGAGTCACGTATCGATGGTCGTGACAGCAAGACTGTTCGTGGTATCAACACTGAAGTAAACATTCTTACTGGCACACACGGTTCGGCCCTGTTCACTCGTGGTGAGACTCAGGCAATTGTTACTTGTACGCTGGGAACTTCACGCGATCAGCAGCTGATCGACGCTATCGAAGGCGAGCGCAAAGACCCGTTCATGTTGCACTACAACTTCCCTCCATACTCTGTAGGTGAAGCCGGTCGTATGGGTTCTACTAATCGTCGTGAAATTGGTCACGGTCGTCTGGCGCGTCGCTCTGTTGCCGCTATGTTGCCATCCCAGGAAGACTTCCCATACACTATTCGTATCGTTTCTGAGATAACTGAATCTAACGGATCCAGCTCTATGGCGTCTGTTTGTGGTGCCTCTATGGCGATGATGGATGCGGGTGTTCCCCTTAAAGCGCCTATCGCCGGTATCGCTATGGGTCTGGTTAAAGAAGGCGAGAAGTTTGCTATCTTAACCGACATCTTAGGTGATGAAGACCACTTAGGTGATATGGACTTTAAAGTAGCGGGTACCGCGCAGGGCATTACTGCACTGCAAATGGATATCAAAATCACTGGTATCACTGAAGAGATCATGGAACTTGCTCTTGATCAGGCGCTGGAGGCTCGTACTCACATCTTGAAAGAGATGGCGCTAACTATTGGTTACGCACGTCCTGAATTACCAGACAACGCTCCGGCCATGACATTGATCAAGATCAACCCTGAGAAAATCCGCGATGTTATCGGTAAAGGTGGTGCTACTATTCGCGGCATCACTGAACAAACTGGCGCTATGATCGACTTAGATGACGACGGCACAGTACGTATCTACGCTGCGGATAAAGCGGCGGCTAAAGCGGCTACGGATATCGTGTTGGGGATTACTGCTGAAGCGGAAATTGGCAAGATCTACGAAGGTAAAGTGGTACGTCTGGAAGAGTTTGGTGCTTTTGTTAACATCTTGCCTGGCAAAGATGGACTGGTACACATTTCACAGATCGACAACAAGCGTGTTGAGAAAGTGACTGACTACATCAAGATGGATCAGATGATCAAAGTTAAAGTTTTGGATGTTGACGTACGTGGTCGGATCAAACTTTCTATGAAAGATCTACAGGAAGATTAATTCAACAGAGTTAATCCCTGAAAAAAAGCCCTCCTGGTGAGGGCTTTTTTGTGGCTTGCTGTTGTGTCAGCTGCTGCTTATTGCATTTTTATCAAACCTTCGGCTCTGGCCATATAGGTGATTTGCTCTTTTGATAAGGTGAGGCCGCCCTCTTTTTGGAATACGCTTATTTCGCCGTCGTCGTTAACGTCTTCGCCAGCTAATAAAATAGCGGCGAGTTGTTCTAGTTGACGGGTCAGTGCCAGTGCCTGTGAGGTAGATATTGCACTGGAGACGGAGTTACAAATCAGCAGCATCTGATTGGCGACTGCAACTGCGTTGTTAGCCCCTACCACAATTCGCTGGCTGTGAACTTTTACGTTAACTGAAGCATCGGGAGCATGTGCGGCCAGGATGACATGTTTTGTAATGCCCTTAGCTGCCTTAATTACCCCGTAGCCTAATCCACCGTCCCCATATTCAGCGCCGTCTAAGGCGTGTTTTGCTCTGCTGACATGGAGTTTTATCCAGGCGAGGTCAGTCGCTTGAGTTTGTGATAATTTTATATACAGTGTGGCGATGGCTGTTTCGTTAAGCGCGACTTGCAGTAGACCCATTTGTTTCGGGGAGTCTGGCCAACTGCTGATGATGTGCTTAATGTGGGTGTGAGATTGCGGTTCAGCGGCTGCAAATAAACTAGCAGCACTGAGAAGTAGTGCTAGTATGGTCGTTGTTATCAATTGCATATTTAAACCTATAGGATTGGGTTGAAGCGGCACAATATATTAAAGAATATCCTGACACTTTTAAATATATATCCTGGCTACAGTTTTCGCCAATTACCAGCCGTGTTTATGCAGGACTTAGGCCAATATAGCAAAGTCGCTAAAAGGTAGAATCGGTCTGTGACCTATTTCACTGCTTTTATCACTGGCTGATATAAACTGATGTTGCCTTAGATTCAGCGGCAGGGAGAGCACAATGTACCCATTGTTATGCGCAACAGCGATAACTTCGCTGTTGTTATCCACAATGGCTGCTGCAAATAGCTGTGTGGACAAGCTTGATAGCTACAGCGACTATGACAATCTGGTGGCAGCGGCTGATGTAAGAACGATAAGCTCCGAGTATTATCTGCTCTCTTATAGCTGGAGCCCGGCACACTGTCTAAAAGTCAGTGCCCAGAGCAAGCGAGCAGGAGGGAAAAATTATCTGCAGTGTGGTAGTGAGCAGTACTTTGGTTATATTTTACATGGATTGTGGCCGCAGGGTGCCCGCAGTGGCAAAGGCGGATATCCGCGCGCTTGTCAGGGCAATCAAGGGAAAATTGATCGCACAGATTTGCAGCCTTTTTTGTGCATGACCCCGAGCGTTTGGTTGTTACAGCATGAATACGAATATCATGGCACTTGTATGCCACGGCCAGGTTTACGGACCCCTGCTGGCTATTTTGGCAAGGCACGAGAGCTGCACCAACAGTTACAACTGCCCCTTAAACAGCTTAGCTATACTGTGGCGAATCTCAACTGGTGGTATAAACACAACCCCCAATTAGTATCTGGCTCGATAAAGTATTGGCAAAGAGGTCGGGAGTGGCAGTTCTGTTATGACCGCGATTTTAAATCCGCCAGTTGTTTGTTTAGCAGCAAGGATCTGCAAACCGCTAAACCCGTCACTGTATTGGTTGGCGCCAGGAGCGCAGGCCAATGCACAGTGAAAGGTAATATTTCCAAACGCAGCGGTCGTAAATACTACTTTTTGCAGCGGCATCGTAATTATCGATCGGTGGTGATTAACAAAGCGGCGGGGGAGCGCTGCTTTGACACTGAGCACCAGGCCAGAGCAGCGGGTTGGCTAGAAGCGCCTAATTAGCGAGCTGTTGTTGCAGCGCGTACAGAGCGTCTAGTGCCTCTCTGGGTGTTAGTTCATCGGGGTTGATCTGGCTCAGCGCTTCTACCACAGGATGAGTCTCTACAGTCACTGCGGCAAACATGTCACTCTGCATTGGGTTGTCTACACCCTGGGTACCGCCAAGTAAGTTTTGCTGGGCGCTTCCCTGTTCCAGTTGTCGCAGTTTGCCACGGGCGTCGCCAATCACAAGCATTGGGATTCCGGCTAATTTAGCCACTTGCAAGCCGTAACTTTGGCTGGCTGCTCCCTCTTTAACTTCGTGCATAAAGACAATGTTGTCCTTGTGTTCTAAGGCGGTTAAATGCACATTTTCCACCCCGCTGAGCTGTTCCGGCAGCACTGTCAGTTCAAAGTAGTGGGTGGCAAACAAGGTAAAAGCATTGACCTTGCTGGCAATATATTCGGCGCAGGCCCAGGCCAGTGATAGTCCGTCAAAAGTGCTAGTGCCGCGGCCAATTTCATCCATCAGTACTAAGCTTCTGGCGGTGGCATTGTTTAAAATATTGGCGGTTTCGGTCATCTCCACCATAAAAGTCGAGCGGCCGCCAGCCAAGTCATCAGAGGAGCCCATACGGGTAAATATTCGGTCAACCAATCCTATGGTGGCACTTTGTGCCGGGACAAATGATCCTATGTGTGCCAGTAGAGTGATCAGTGCCGCCTGGCGCATATAGGTAGATTTACCCCCCATGTTCGGCCCGGTGATTATCAGCATACGCCGCTGTTGGTTTAGCTCTAAGTCGTTGGCAACAAAAGGATTGTCTGATACTTTCTCAACCACCGGGTGGCGACCGCCCTGAATAGAAATGCCCGGCTGATCAGTGAGTACCGGGGCATTAAAAGAGAGTGTTTCAGCGCGCTCGGCAAAGTTAGCCAGTGTGTCCAGCTCTGCCAGCGCCGTGGCGCTGTCTTGCAGTTGGTTGAGCTTTGCGGCGATATCTTCTAACAGCTGTTCATACAATGCTTTTTCTCGGGATAAAGCGCGGCTTTTTGCTGATAGTGCCTTGTCTTCGAAAGCTTTTAGCTCTTCGGTGATGAAGCGCTCGGCATTTTTAAGGGTCTGGCGGCGCACATATTCAGTGGGAATCTCCGCCGCTTGTGCCTGGGCTTTACTGATTTCAATGAAATAGCCGTGGACGCGATTGTAGCCAACTTTTAAAGTGCTGATGCCGGTGCGGGCACGCTCTTTTTGTTCCAGTTTAAGCAGATAGGCGCCAGCATTTTCACTGATGCCTCTGAGCTCGTCCAGCTCCTGATCAAAGCCCGCTGCTATGACTCCGCCATCGCGGATCACCACCGGTGGATTGTCTATAATAGCCCGCTGCAGTAGTTCGCTCATCTGTGGGTACTGGCTGATAGTCCCGGCTAAATGGGCGATACGACTGGCCGGCTCAGTACTCAGCTGTTGTTGCAGCGCCGGCAGTATGTTTAAACTATCGCGCAACCGCTCCAGGTCTCTGGGTCTGGCGGATCGCAATGCCACTCTGGAGAGTATCCGCTCGACATCACCAATCTGTTTGAGATCTTTGGCAATGTTCTCAAAGCGGTAATCGTCCAGCAGCCAGTGAACTGCCTCCTGACGCTGACTCAAGGTATGGATGTTACGCAGTGGCTGATTGATCCAGCGGCGCAGCATCCGCGATCCCATGGAGGTACTGGTATTATCGATGACACTGACCAGAGTGTTTTCCCGGCCGCCGGATAAATTTTGATCCAGCTCTAAATTTTTACGGGTGGCAGCATCGATTATCACGGTGTCGCTGCGCTGCTCAACGCTGATGCGCTGCACATGTGGCAGCGCCGAGCGTTGGGTGTCTTTGGCGTATTGCAGCAGAGCACCGCCGGCGCTGATCGCCAGTTCCATCTCATCGCAGCCAAAGCCCTGTAAATCCTGAGTGTTGAACTGTCTGCACAGTAAGCGTCTGGCGCTCTCTCCCTCGAAATGCCAGGGCGCCTGGGATCTCAACCCCTGGCAGTGTTGCAATAGCCCGGCTAGATCACTGTCTTCGTTAAACAGCACTTCTTTGGGTTTTAAACGTTCTAGCTCTCCGAGCAGTGCGTCAGTTCCCTGCAGTTCTTGCAAGCTGAAATAACCGGTACTGATATCAACCACTGCCAGGCCAAAATGCTGCTGTTGCTGGTTGATCGCCAGTAGTAAGTTATCACTATTCTCATCCAGAAAGGCTTCGTCACTGAGAGTGCCTGGGGTGACAATGCGCACTACTTCACGGGCGACCGGTCCCTTACTGGTTGCTGGATCTCCCACTTGTTCACAGATAACCACAGATTCACCGGCCCGTACTATCTTGCCGATGTAAGTTTCCGCTGAGTGGTAGGGAAAACCCGCCATAGGAATAGGTTCGCCGCCGGCTTTGCCACGGGCGGTTAGGGAGATTCCCAATAGCTTAGATGCGCGCTTGGCATCGTCAAAAAACATTTCATAGAAATCACCCATACGGTAAAAGACGATTTGATCGGGATGCTCAGCTTTAATCTTAAAGTACTGTTGCATCATCGGGGTGTGTTGTTGTTTTAAGTTTTTGCTGTTCATGTGTTTTTTCGCAATAAGATGTATGAATACATAGGGTTATCGATTTATTGGCTTCCTGTTGAGTGTCGTGACAGGTCAATTAATGTCAGGTGTATTAATTGTTTGTATAGGTTTAAGGATAGGGAGTGTTTTTTTAAAGGATGTTTATACTAAAACCTATACTTATTATACAAAGTTACTAATTTGATCAAAGGAGCCTGATAATGACAGCGGTACAGAATACCAAACCTCTATCTTATAAGACAGATGAGAATATCCTGCCTCAAGATAAAGATAGCGCTAATGCTGCTGAAAATCGGGGCTGAGGGAAAGGAGTATAGGATAGCGGTCAATCAATCGGCTTATCGGTCGGGGGACAAGTATAGCCGCCAGATGAAACCAGCCGTTTTGCGGCAAATGTAGCTTAAACCCGCGCAGCAGATTAAATACTGCAAACTGTCTCAGCAGTATATTGGCTATAACAACATGTCACTGGGTCGCTTAGGTTTGTTTGTTGATTTGCTAATACAAGTATTAAAGCGATTCAGAATATTGAGAATTACATTCACAGAGTATGAGAATTACATTCACGGAATATGAGAATGATAGTGATTAACTGTAATCGAAGAGATGATTGTAGTATTCTTAGATCATACTCCATAGTTTCGATCGCTTGACCATTCAGAGCATTGAAATCTACCTCTCATCATTCCTTATGCAGCTTAGAATAAGGCTTGCGAGAAGTATGTGGATGTTGCGGGGCACGAAATTTGCGACCAAATTGTTAGTTTTTATCTGGCGACCCACGCATACTGAGTGTTCTGTCAACAAATCTAAGTAATAAATAGCATAATAAAAATGAGAATCAGCTGAGTGATAATAATAAATTTCATCCAATCATCCTCAAAAATTTATCCGCTGGCTGGGGTTGAAGAAATCAATCTATGGGTAATCTGATGGAAAACCTATCCCTACCGATATCTGATGATGCCGTTTGCGGAGAATACTTAAAAGCCAATAAGACCTTGTACAGGGCGTTACGCAATAACTTCAATCAGGCGCAGTCAAGTTATAGGCAACTGATGGAATCGCCCGATGCAATGTCAGACAAAGAGTTGCTAGAGGGCAACGCCAATAACTGGCTAGCACTGGGCGAGAGCTGTCGGGAGTGTCTGCAAAATAACTCAAAAGACATCGAAGTATTCTGCTGGTATATTTCTGCGCAGTTGTTTACTTCTGATCCACTGAATAATCTACGAGATGCACTCAAGGTTTTTGTGCAAGTCATTGATGCGCAATGGGTCGATTTGCAGCCTAAACCCCCGGTTGAAAAATTAAAGAGTAACGAGGCGAGTGAACACGACAGGGAGTGGGCTGAATTTAAAGTCAAACCTCTGTGGCAGTTAGCAGGGGAGAGTGAGAGCAGTGGCTTGTTGGCGATGCCGCTGTCAAACTTGCCTTTAATTGGAACAATTAATTACACCCAGTTTTTCTCAGCCGAGAGGTCGGGTTCTCTGCCGTCCTTGAAAGAAGAGTCGAAACAATATTTTGCTGCAAACAGCAATCTTCTACAAGAAAAAATTGTGGCGCTGGACGCCATACTCAAAGAAGTCGCTAAGCTAGAACAAAGCGTCAATCAGCACTGTCTTAAAGTGCAAGCTAAGAGCATCAGTTTTAAATTCA
This sequence comes from Oceanospirillaceae bacterium, assembly GCA_013215505.1. Lineage (GTDB taxonomy): Bacteria > Pseudomonadota > Gammaproteobacteria > Pseudomonadales > Balneatricaceae > Rs1. The sequence goes on along the minus strand of JABSQZ010000023.1, from coordinate 45,711 downwards.
TATCAAAAGTCATAAACAATCTGCTCGGTGCCATGCAGTTCCTGTTGGGTGATTGTTTCGCGACTTGGCCTTTAACGGTTATCGAACAGCAGCAATTGAGCGTGCCGGATAGTGTCGATGCACAGCTCGAAGATACTCAGCAGAACCAAACAGCTGCAGCTGACTCAAAAAACAATAGTAGGGCACAAGAGCAAGTGCAATTAAATACAAATACAGAGCTCTATCACCGGGATCAGGCTTTTGAGCAGTTGCGCACCATCGCCGATTTTTTCCGCCGTACCGAGCCGCACAGTCCGATATATATGTTGCTGGAACGCTCAATACGCTGGGGTTATATGTCACTTCCGCAACTTCTTGATGAAATGGTCGGGGACAATGAGCCGGTAATGCAGCGCATCAGCCAAATGGCGGGATTGGAAACGGTAGACAAAACCATTATTCCACGGGCGACAATGAACAGTGCAGAACTAGAGCGCCTCCAGAGCCACGCTAGTGCACTGCAGCCAGATGCAGCGACAAATGAAAAGTCAAATGGCAGTCCAGTGGCAACAGTGGGCAGAGAAAAAGCTAATGGCGGTAATGCAGCAAAGCCCGAAGCAGATGAATTTACATGGTGACTTAGGATAGTTTGAAAGTTGTCTTAAAATTAAAAAACAATTAAGGAGAATACAATGGCTTCAATGTTTATGCGTATAGATGGAATCGATAGTATCAAAGGCGGTGCTACTGTTAGTGAAATCGGCGGAAAAAAAGGTGTTTTCGCCATAGATACTATGAGCTGGGGAGGCGTGCGTGGCGTTTCCATCGACGTCGGTAATGCTAATAATGCAGATAAGGGAATGGTAGCACTGGGTGAGGTAAGTCTCTCACGCGGCTCAGATGGAGCCAGCCCGCATCTGACGACTATGCTTTTTGCCCCGGGAGCTGAGGGAAAAAAGATTGAAATAATTATGACCAAGCCAGATCGTGGTGGTGACAAAATTCAACCTCACTTGATCTTCACACTGGAAAAGTGTCGGATATCCAACTATCAAGTTAGCTGTAGCGATGGCAATCTGCCTACAGAGACATTTTCGTTGATTTACACAGTGATATCAATTACTTACTACAACGAGGGAACTGACGGATCTATTGAAAAAGGTGATACCATCAAGTTTGATGTCACTACAGCTAAGCTGGAATCTAAAGCGGGTTGATAGCCGCTGAATAATCGGGAAGGAGATAGGTCATGGCTTTAAATTCGCAGCATAAGCGGGTGAGTAAAAACCGTGTCAGCATCACTTACGATGTTGAAACAAACGGAGCGGTAGAAACCAAAGAATTACCTTTTGTGGTAGGGGTAATGGGGGACTTCTCCGCTGATAAAGAAGATAAGGAAGAACTGGAAGACCGCACATTTTATCAAGTGGACAAGGATAACTTTGACACTGTGATGAAGCGTGTGGGGCCAGAGCTAAAGATGAAAGTAGACAATACTTTATCTGATGATGACAGTGAATTTGCGGTAAATTTATCTTTTAATTCGATGAAAGATTTCGAGCCGGATGCGATAGTTAATAAAGTTGATGCACTAAAAAAATTGGCAGAGACTCGCAGCCAGTTGAAGACTTTACTCTCCAAGTCGGATAAATCCAGAGATCTTGAAAAGTTGCTTAAAGAAGTTTTACAAGATGCGGATGCGATTTCAGCGCTGTCCAGTGAGTTAGGTGTAGAGCCTCAAGGAGGTGGAGCGTGAGTACTGAAGAACAGCAAGCGAATCAAACTGAAGCGGCGCAAGTTGAAACGTTAAGTATATTAGATCGCGCCATTGCGGCCACTACCCAGACACCTCAAGATACAACCAAAGATCTTTTTTCTGTGCTGGCTGAGCAGGCGCTGTCCGGGACAGTGGTCTGGGATAAAAATGTCACTAAGACAATTGAAAATGCAATTGCAGAAATTGACAGACAGATGTCAAAGCAGCTCTCCGTGGTTATGCAAAAAGAGGAGTTTCGCCGTCTGGAAGGCTCCTGGCGCGGCTTGAATAAACTGGTCAAAGAAAGTGAGTTGGGCGCTAGTTTGAAAATCAAACTGGTTGATTTCAGCAAAGAAGAATTGATTGATCAGTTCGAAGATGCCCCGGCAGTCGATCGCAGTCCACTGTTTGATGCACTCTACCAAAAGGAATTCGGCACCGCCGGAGGAGAGCCATACGGCTTGTTGCTGGGTGATTATACTTTTTCCCACAAAGATGAAGATGTTGCTCTGCTGCGCTACTTAGGTGAGACAGCGGCGGCAAGTCATGCGCCATTTATTGCGGCGGCCAACCCGGAGATGTTTGAATACGACAGCTTTAACACTTTTAGTGAAGGCAAGCCCGTTGCTGCAGGTTTCGACTCTCCGGCCTATGCCTCCTGGAATGCCTTCAGGGAAAGCGATGATGCTCGTTATGTGTCTCTGACTCTGCCACAAACTCTGGCCCGTCTTCCATACGGAGACAAGGGATTGGGGACTAAGTCATTCGACTATGAAGAGCTAGCGAGTGATACAGAAGGTAATCCAAAGCCCCGCAGTAATGATCAGTTGGTCTGGTCTAACGCCGCCTTCGATTTAGGCTTGAAGATGACACAATCTTACACCGCCTCTGGCTGGTGTACTTCTATCCGCGGCATGGATAACGGTGGCAAGGTTGAAAATTTACCAAACTTGACTTATAAGTCTGAGGCTGGAGATATCCAGCAACAGTGTCCGACAGAAGTCAATTTAACAGACGAGCGTGAAAAAGAGTTAAGCGATTTAGGTTTCTTGCCGCTGGTGCATTACAAAAATAGTAATTACGCAGTATTTATTGGTGGTCAAACAACCCAAAAACCTAAGACTTTCACCGATCCTGATGCAACCGGCAACGCAGCTATCTCGGCAAGACTCCCTTATATTATGGCCAGCAGCAGGATTGCACACTTCCTGAAAGTGATGGGCAGAGATATGTTGGGATCAAACAAAGAGGCGGCAGATATTAAGAAGGATTTGCAGACTTGGATCGATCAATACACCAATTCGGGGGCGATAGGCAATTTGGAGAGATCTAAGACGCCGCTCTGCGAATCGCGCATCGATGTGGTAGAACAGCCAGGTAAGCCTGGTGCCTACTCGGCAGTGGCGTACTTAAGGCCTTGGCTACAGCTAGAGGAATTAACTACCTCTGTGAGAATGGTTACAAAAATACCAGGTTAAACTGGGTGGAGAGCGCCCATTGGGTGCTCTTCTTTTTAATCAACCATTGCTCAATAGTGGCTGGCACAAAGACATAATTTATGACTGATTAAAGGTGTGATGATTAAGCTATGTTTGCAGAGCACTGGCAGCAAGAGTTCAATAGTTTAGATCGGCAAAAGGACAGTTTTTTACACGAAGCCATCGCTCTGATCGCCCGCATTGATGTCGGCGCAGTACAGAGCCCGCAAGCATTCAAAATGCGGATCATCCAGTGGCTGGCTGTTCTTGATCAGCGTTTGTCAAAACAGCTAAGTACAGTTCTGGCCAAGGATGAGTTCGTTGCGCTGGAGTCTCTGTGGCGTAATTTACACAGCATTGCCACTATTCCGAGTGCCGGGCGCAGGGTCAAAATAAAAATGTTGGATGTGAGTTGGCCTGAAATAGCTCACGATTTGAATACCTCGAGTTCAATTGAGCGCAGCTGTCTGTACAACTTCATTGGTAACCGTGAACTCAATACTTTAGGGGGTGAGCCCTTCGGGATGTTTGTGGTAGACCACCCAATCTCGATGGAAATGGGTCACGAGGATGAATTTGACGATATTTATACCTTGGAGTTGTTGGCGCTGTTGGGGCAGTCTTGTCTATGTCCCTTTACATTAACGATCAGTGATAGTTTTTTTGGCGAGTCAGGCGCTGGCTGGATCAGTGACACCCGGCGTGTAGGTAAAATATTGGATGGGCCCGATTTCGACGGATGGAGGCGTATGCGCTTGCAGCCGGAGATGAAGTTCATCGCTTTAGTGATGCCCAAAATACTGCAGCGAGCGCCCTATAAACGACTAAAAATCGGCTTTGTCTTTGATGAACAGCACGGTGTAGCACAGGGCCTATGGGGAAGCGCGGCCTTTGCCTTTGCCAGTATAGCGATACGTGAATTCAACCGTATAGGTTGGTTTGGCTTTATGAAATCTCGCTGGCAAGAAAAGTATCAGGGAGCCTTAATTAACGGCCCCGATAATGCAAATTTTGACACCTCACTTCAGCAGCCCGTTCCAGAAGTTCAATTATTTGGTGGACTGGCACGCTTCTATTTAGAGCGCGGTTTTATTCCGGTTTGTCATAGCCCAATGACGGATAAATATTTCTTTTATGGTAATCAGTCAGTTTGGCAACCACAGCAAAGCGAAGAGGAAAAAGTTGCCGGCCAGATACAGGCGATATTGATGAGCTGTCGTATTGCCCACTATTTAAAAGTTCAAATTCGCAACATGATTGGCAGCTTTGATACCGTCTCAGAATGTGAGAACTTTCTCAGAAACTGGATAGATGATTACAGTAGTAATCTGCAGGACGCGGACGAAAAAACGTTGGCAAAATACCCGTTAAATAAAGGCAATGTTAAAGTGCGGGAAATTGAGGATGGCACAGGAGGGCGTTTTGTCTGTGAGTTGCTGATTCAGCCTCAATATCAGTTTGATCGCCACTGCGGTGAAATATTATTATCGACAGATCTCGGCAATTTGTCATTAAAACAAAAAGGGCAAAAATGAATTTTTGGCAAGCATTCCTCAGTGATCAATCAAGGCCGCAAGGAGTGGCAGAGCAGGTTGCCGCAGTGCAGTATCAACTCTGTGCCCTGTTTAGTAGTGAGGCGCCGCTAGTAAAAGTCGCGCCGCAATTTAAGCAAGTGCAGAGCTCGAACTTATGTTTCGGTCTGAACGATTTTCAAACCTTAAGTAATCAAACCGATCCAGCTGTTTTTGCACGACAGGTAGAGCATTGGATTAAGTCCTTTGAGCCGCGGTTGACGATGATAAATGTTGAAGTGCTGGACAGAGACGAACAGCACAATCGAATCAGTTTTTCAGTTGAGGCACAACTGCTCACCGATAGGGGATCGCAGGAATTAACTTTTGATTCGAGCATTGATCTGAGTAAGCAGCAAGCACAATTGCAGGAGCAGGAATTTGTCTGATCAATCGATGCGCTATTACGAGAGAGAGCTCGCTTATGTGCGAAAGTCGCTTGGCGAATTTGCCGATCTTCACCCGCAAGAGGCCGGCCACTTACAGATCAATCGCAACAGCGTAGAAGATCCTAATATCAATCGCCTGATAGAGGGAATGGCGCTGTTGACCGCTAAAACTGAGCAACGTTTAGATCAGCAGTTGCCAGAATTGGTTCAAGATTTGTTGTCGATTCTCTATCCGGGTCTGATTGAAGTCGTTCCCAGTTATTTTCCGCTGCGGTTGCAGCCTGACCTGGCAACCATGAAGGAGAATACTCAGCTACCGGCCAGCAGCTCAGTACAGGTAAAACTGGAAGATGAGAGCTATTGTCAGTTTAGCACGGTCTGCGACCTTAATATTTATCCGTATTATCTCGCCGATGTCAGCGCTCAAGCTGCACCTTTTTCAATTTTGCCCCCCCTGGATGTGAAAGGTGCAGAAGCTGTGATTCAACTACAGTTAAGCTGTGCAGACCCAAAAGCATCTTTTAAGCAGATGCAGCTGGGCGATTTTGAATTTTATGTGAATGGCTTTCAGGGGGACTCTCAAATACTGGTTGAGTTGCTGTTGGAGCAAACGGTCAATATTACCGTTTCCGATACGCTGGGACACAGACACGCGGGCGTACCTTTGAATGCTATGCAAAATCGCGTGACTGAATCCAACTTTCAGTGGTTGGCTAAATACGACAATCACTTTAGCGGCTACGACTTACTCAGAGACTATTTTAGCTATGCGGATAAAAGTGCCTATTTTAAAATTACTGGTTTAGGTGAACAGCTGCAAAGTTTTAATGAAAATCAACTGTTGCTTAATATCTATGTAGATAAGCTACCGGCAGAGTTCTTGCGGATGTTTCAGCGCCAGGTATTCTCTCTCTACACAGTGCCCGCCATCAATAGGTTTATGCAATCTGCAGAGCCGCTCAGTTATGATGCCAGCGCACTGGCGATGCCGGTGATTGGTGATGCAGATGCGCAGTCAAAAGTCGAAGTTATCAGTGTGGCCGCAGTATATGAGATTAATGCCTATGGCCAGAGTAGGTTGCCGGAACTTTACAAAAGCCGTTACGCTGACGATATTACTAAGAGACAGTGGTTAAGCAGGACTAAGTGGAATATCGAGGGAGAGCGTGAAGTAGAGATCAGTGTCACATTAGATGAGGCTGAATTACAGCGAGAAAACATTACCCTGGCAATGGATCTGTGGTGTGGTAACGGCCGCACAGCTTGTTTGATTGCAGCACATAGCAGTGTTGAAAGCTTATCTAATATAGACCTTCCCGGCGAGCTATTGGTAGCTGCCGTTCCCAGTGCGCCTCAGTACCCGGATCTTGATGATAGCATCTATTGGCGATTCATTTCCCTGCTCAATGCCAATTTCGTTTCACTGATGCAAAGTGATCAGCCAGAAAAATCGCTGTGTGACATATTGTCGCTGTGCAATCAGGGGCGCGACTGTCAGCAAATTAGCTCAATTAAGAAAGTCTCATACCAGCCAAAGGTAGCGACAATTCAAGTCTGTGAACAGCCTATATTTACTACCGGTAGTCAGATTAATGTCACTTTGGATCGGCAGCTACTGGCGGGTAAACACAGCGTATTTAGTGAAGTGTTGAATGTTTTTTTTCAACAGTTTTGCAGTTATGATCGGTTTGTGCAATTGCAGTTAAAGCACTTCGGTGATGACAATTTTGTAAAGCGTTTTGATGCAGTGCACGGCAGTCAAGCATGTCTATAATTGAGAAAATAAGCTCAGAACCAGGCCGCTTCGACTTAATTCAAGTGGTACGTATACTGCGCCACAGTGCGCTAAAGGGTCAGCTTAGCTTTGCAGTGGAGGACATGCCGCACAACAGTTTAAGACAAGTGCAAAGCGTCAGTGCGTCTTCAAAGGGGATAAAAATAAAGCTGGCAATAGAGGCGTTAGCGGGGGCAAAGAGTGTCTTACCCGATTATATTTACGAGCAGCTGCTGGCTAGCTTGCACACCGACAACTACGCGTTACTAGATTTTCTGAATATTTTCAATCACCGCTATTATCAACTCTATATTTCAGGCTTAGAGAGAAATAATTTACTGCTACGCGAGGAGCAGGAGCGCTGTGAGGGACCTGAGCTGACCCGTTTTCCACAGCGTAAGGCTCTGTGTGCCTTAGCGGCACTGCCGGACAGTGATCAGTATTTAAATGGTCTGTTGTCATACTCAGTACTGCTTGGGCAAAAAAGTAAAAATTTGCAGGCCCTTAAGCAACTATTGAGTAGTTATTTTCAACTGCAGATTGAAGTGAGAGTGCTGCTTAAAACACATCATTTACTGCCTAAATCAAGCTTGTCGCAAATGAGTGCAACACAGGCCACCAACAACAGCCTGGGCAGGGGAATGTGCCTGGGAAAAACCTGCCAGCTTCAAGGTAAAACTTTGGAAATAAGGGTGTGCCCCAATAGCCGCAATCAATATCTGCAAATAGCGGCGGACAGATCTTTTGCTAAAGCGTTACAACGCACAGTAGAACTGTATATGCGGGAGTTTAATCCAATAAGAATGTATTTTTACGTAAAAAGAGAATTTCTCGCCGAGCCTCAGCTGTCCTCAAATAGAGACTGTGCACTGCGCTTGGGTGAGTCTAATTGTCTGGCCCCAGGGCGCAGACCCCATGCACTTCAACAAATGTTAATACAAGGATAGGTGGTCAGATGTCGCAAATTCAACTGAGTAATTTAGTTGCCAAACTAGACCCTAATTTAAGAACGGCGCTAGAGCAAGCGGCCGGAGCGGCAATGAACAAAAACGCCCCGGTAATTGAGATCGAACACTGGCTAGTGCAGATACTGCTGCTTAAAAATTCGGCTGTAATTGAGCTGTTTACCCAGCAAAAAGTGGATCAGGACGCGTTGCTGGCAGAGTTGACTATGCGACTTGAGGGCTTGAGCCAAGCCGCTCAAACTCAGCCTAGTGTCAGTAAAAATCTTAGCGATTTGATTGAAGATGCTTGGATGCTGGCATCGGTGAACTTCAATCAAGGGCAGATAGTGGCGCTGCACTTAATCCTGGCGCTGCTGCAAACAGACAGTTTTGGTATCAGGAAACTCAGTTTAAAGGCCTTGCAGAATGTATCAGTCGAAGCACTGCAAGGGCAGATAGCCAAGCTTAAAATTTCAGCGGGTAACACATCAGCTGGCGTCGGTGCAAATGCCGCCAGTTCAGCCGGTGGTGAGTGTGCGCTGGATAAATACACGGTAAACCTTACTGCTCAGGCACGCGATGGCAAAATCGATCCTATTTCAGGGCGCAACTCGGAAGTGAGGATGGCGATAGATATACTTTGTCGCAAACGTCAAAACAACCCTATTCTGGTGGGTGAGCCCGGGGTCGGAAAAACCGCCGTAGTAGAGGGGTTAGCGCTTAGAATTGTTGCCAATGAAGTTCCGCCAGCCCTACAGGGGGTGGAGTTGCACACCTTAGATTTGGGTTTGTTACAAGCGGGTGCCAGTATCAAAGGTGAGTTTGAGAATCGCTTAAAAGACGTGATCAACGAAGTAAAGAACGCTGATGTACCGATAATCATGTTCATTGATGAAGCCCACACATTAATTGGTGCCGGAGGAGCGGCGGGGCAAAACGATGCGGCAAATCTACTCAAGCCGGCTCTGGCGCGTGGAGAATTTAAAACACTGGCGGCGACCACCTGGGCTGAGTATAAAAAATATTTTGAGAAAGATCCGGCACTGACCCGACGCTTCCAGGTTGTTAAAATCGAAGAACCGAACGAGCAGGATGCGATGCAGATGTTACGGGGGGTCGCCAGGTCCCTCAGTGATCATCACGGCGTGTTTATACGTGAGGACGCCATTGAGGCGGCGGTAAAATTGTCAGTGCGCTATCTTCCAGCGCGTCAACTGCCGGACAAGGCGATCAGTTTACTCGACACCGCCTCGGCTCGCATTGCGTTGACTCAAGGTGCCAAACCTGAGCAGCTGGAACAGCTACAACAAAAAATTTCATATATGAACAGTGAATTACAGGCACTGCAGACAGAGCAGGCGGTGTTCGGTAGCGACGGTGAAATTATTGCCGAAATGCAGCAGCGCATTAGCCTGCTAGACACTGAACTGGTCACATTAGAGCAGCGTTGGCAGGATGAACAGCAGCTAGTGACACAGTTGATTGATTTGAATCAGCAACTGCAGGCAGGGCACAGAGAAGGTAATGTTGACCCTCAACAACAACAGCAGCTATTGCAGCTCAGCGAGCAGCTTGAAGAGTTGCAAGGGGACACACCGCTGGTGCACGCACTGGTGGATATGCAGACAATTGCTGCCGTTATATCGAACTGGACCGGTATTCCCGCCGGCAGCATGGTCAAAGATGAGGTGGCGAAACTGTTGTCGATGGAGCAGGGAATGCATCAACGGGTTATAGGGCAAACTACTGCCATTTCAGAATTGTCTAAAAGTATTCGCATCTCCAGGGCGGGCCTTACCGACAGTCGTAAACCAGTCGGGGTCTTCCTGATGTGCGGACCCAGCGGTGTAGGTAAAACAGAGACGGCAATGGCTCTGGCGGATCAGGTATTTGGCGGTTCAGATAACTTGAATGTCATCAACATGACTGAATTTAAGGAAGAGCACAAAATCTCAATGTTATTAGGTTCGCCGGCAGGATACGTTGGCTTTGGCGAGGGAGGAGTCTTAACGGAGGCGATCAGACGCAATCCCTATTCCGTTTTGCTGCTCGATGAAATGGAGAAAGCCCACTCAGGTGTGCATGATATGTTTTATCAAATATTTGATAAAGGCTATATCAAAGACAGTGAAGGACGCAGTGTTGATTTTAGAAACACTATCATTATTATGACATCTAATGCCGCGGATCAAGCCATCTGTCAGATCTGTGATCAGCAGGATGAGGCACCGGATAATACTGAATTATTAGAGCAGATCAGGCCGGAGCTGCAAAAATTCTTTAAGCCAGCTTTTCTGGGCAGGTGTACTGTGATTCCCTACTACCCATTGAAAGGGGACGAATTAAAGAAAATTGCCGAGATCAACCTATGTCGCATCGAGAAAAAGCTCAGGGACCAGTACGCTGCAAGCTTTACCTGGAGCGATGAGTTTCTTGATTTTGTGGTCGGACGCAATATAGATCCTACTACGGGTGGACGAGCCATAGAGCAAATCATCAACCGGTCGCTGATGCCAAAGTTAGCCGAGGAGTGTATTCTGCGTTTAAGCGAAGGAGAGCCAATTGACAAGGTGGTGGTAGATGTTGAACACGGGAAGTTGCAGCTGTCTATTAGTTAATATATCAAAGCAACGCCAGCGGCAGATATCAGGGTTCCCCCTTGCACACTGGCGACTGCCGCAATGGGCGCAACGGCGGGTGCTGAAACTCAGCCCAATAGGTCGCGAATTAAGCAGAGTCACTCTGTAACCTATTGGATTTAAGGAAGCGAAATTGATAAGCAGTAAGTTTGATTTGATTGAGTTACACTTTGGCTCCGCTTTTTTAGTGGGACACCGTGGCGGTGTGCAAAATCGCGATCCGGATTGGGGACCAGAAATGTTAGTGATGATATGTTGATGATGGAAAATTTATTTAGCTTTACCGGTAGCTTAAAGCTTGCAGCTGGCATTGATGAATCGATGGCAGGCTTCAGCGGCAGGCGCAGTATCGTCGGTATTTTTTGCGCCGGACTAATATTGTTAGGGCTCGCCAGCCCGACAGTGCAAGCTGTCGAGCGATTACAACTAGCGACTCAGAATTGGCCTCCCTATCAGACCTTAGACGACGGAAAAATAGCTGGAATAGCCGTACAGAGAGTCCAGTGTACCTTGCGCAACATGGGGCAGCCCTATCAGCTTAATATGATGCGCTGGGACAAAGCGCAATTGCTGGTAGAGGCCAGCGAGATGGACGGTTTTTTCGCCGGGGCGAACAGCGCCTCCCGCGCGAAATACGCAGTGCCTTCAGACCCAGTGGCTTCACTGGACCTCTCGTGGTTTATCGCGCCGGGGACCTCGCTAAATATGCAGGAGCAATCTGCTAAGTTTCAAGCCCGCTACGGAGCAAAATTTAATACCACTAAATGGCTGTTTTTAAAGAAAAACGGTTACAATGTTGTGAAGAAACCCAGAGATGCTGACGCCCTGTTACAAATGCTCTGGCGTCGGCAGATAGACGTGGCGCTGGAATATGAGAAAGTGTTCGAGCATTCAATGAAAAAAATGGCTATCCCGCTAGATTATTTTAAGCGTATTAAGGTGCGTAAGAAAGATTTAAGTGTGCATTTTTCAAAAGCATTTATCAGGCTCAATCCGAATTTTTTAACCGTGTTTAATAAGTCATTAGCAAGTTGTATGCGAGAAGCTTCATGAGTATCAATATCCAGCTAGTGGAAGTGCCGGAAACAGAACAAGTGGCCAGCCGTCAGTTAGTGTTACCTGCTGAAGGCGGCAGTATAGGACGTGCTTATGACTGCACTATACAGTTGCCGGACTTTTCTAAAACCTTATCCAGAGTTCATGCTCAGATAAGTTTGGATAGTAATGGGCGCTATCAAGTGGTGAACAAGAGTACCAATGGACTGACCATTAATGGTGCTGTATTGAAACGTGGACAGTATAAAAACATCAATGATGGAGACGTATGGAAGCTCGGCGGTTATGTGATGTTAATCAGTAATATGTCGGCACTGGTCAACGAGGAGACAGACATCGAACTGGATATAGGGACTGCCTTCGATGAACAGGCGACTAGCGATCCGCTATTTTCGCTGGATGATCTGGATTTTTCCGATACCGGTGCCATAGATTCGGAGCGTTTGCGAATGCGAGACGAGACCAGTGATGGCTTTATAGAAGAATTTGAGAGCCACGACAGTGGTCGTATCAAAAACGACAGCACGGACCTGTTTAACACTCAAAGTTTGCTTGATGAAGTGCAGGTGGGACTCGACCCCTTCGAAGAGGGCTTGCAGATGCAAGATGCCCACAGCTCCTATAATCAAGGTCTGACAGTGGAAAATGACAATTCTGCGCAACTGGGGTTACTCAGGCAAAACTTAATGCAAATCACTCAGCTGATGGCGCAGCAGTCAGACAATAACAGTCTGCACAATTACGATGTCATAGTAGAGTGTGTGAATAGTAGTATGGACAAATTTATTGAAGAGCTCTCTCCGGAGTTTTTAGAGGAGATGTTTAAAGACTCAATTTCAGGCTGGGGCAGTCGCGATAAAAAATATTGGCGACTCTATAGAAAACAGTTCAAACGTAAACTGGAGCGTCGTGAGTTTCATCGACAGTTCACCTCTATATTTTTAGAAGAACTAAGGAGAAAAGTGTAATGCGTAGTCTAGCGATAATGCTGCTACTCATTTTAGCGGGGTGCTCCTCTACACCACCACCGATTAGCATTCTGCCCTTTAGTGTTCAGAGCACAATCATAGTGGGCTCTAAGGTCAACCCATACGGCGAGTATTCCTATCACCCCTTGGCGCTGAGGTTTTACCAGCTGCGAGAACCTGGGGCGTTTACTAACAGTGAGTTCATTGATATTTATATAGACGATCGCAAGGCGTTGGGCGCTTCATTAGTGGATGTGCTTTATATAGATCCTATGTTGCCAGGGGAGCACAGCCTTAAATTGGAAATACAAAGATCTACTCGCTACTTAGGGGTATTTGCGGAGTTCGCTGAGTATCGAGAAGCCAACGGGCGAGCGCTGGTAAAACTTGAAGAAGAACCAGATTTGAAAGTTGTTTTGGTGAATGTCAACGGTTTATCAATAGACCTGTCGCTAGAAGATAAACCAGCCGAGAAATCTTGGTGGCAGTTGTTTTGAGGAAAGTCATTTGAAAAGAAATCGTAAGGTAATTTGGGGCGAGGGAATGTTCATTGCCCCGCAGCATTTTCAGCAGCAAGAGAGATACTTTAGCCACTATATCGAGCAATATGTGGCCGCTCATGGTGCGGGAAATAACTACGGAATAATGGCAATAGAAACAGACAGAGAACGCCTCAAAATTGGTCAGTTTTCACTTAGATACTGTAAGGGCGTATTCGCCGACGGTAGCTATTTTGAAAGTGACAGGGAGCTGTTACTGGAAATACCGGAGGGGAGTGTCGATAAAAAGATTTTACTGGCACTGCCAATGGTGATTGAAGGGGAGGCAGAAAGTGGCGTTGCAGCTGATAACAGACGCTACTACACCGAGTCCGCAAGGATCTACGACAGTAGTGAGATAGGCAGCAACAGTATAGAGACAGATTTGGCGCAGACCAATGTACGTTTAATACTTGAGGGTGAGGACTGCTCAGGGCTAAATACCATCGCCATTGCCAGATTATTGGAGAGGCGCGAGAGCGGCGCGGTTATTTTAGATCAGAGCTTCATCTGCACGGCATTGCATTATGGCGCCTCGCAGATAATCACAGAGCGACTGAAAGAGATTCAAGTGCTGATTGAAACACGTGCCAGTGCGGTGGTCAGAAGAATCGAGGCGGGGCGTGATCGCAAAAGTGATCAGACGTTGATGCAGGAGTATTTGTGGTTACAGACGCTCAATCGTTGGATCCCCTGGTTGCACCTGACGTTGCAAAATAGCGAGACAAGTGTCGAAGAAGTTTATACGAAATTGACGGCGTTAAGTGCCGAACTCAGTACTTTTAGCTCAGAGGTAAGCGGAAGACCGTCAGTCTTGCCAAGCAAAGATCTCAGCTCGGTGTTTTTGCCACTATTTGCCAAGTTGCGCCAGCAGCTATCGCTGGTACAAAGTGACAAAGTCAAAGAGTTTAGCTGGGATGACAAGTTGTTTGAAAAACGCCGCTTGCTGAGAACTGCAATAGCGGACATTCATATGATGGAGAATTATCGATTTGTGCTCTGCGTGGAGTCGAGCATTGGGGCGGCAAATTTGATCAAGCTATTTCCCAGTGCCTGTAAGCTTTGCGGTATAAGCCAGATTGCAGAAGTGGTAAGGAACGGTCTATCCGGAGTACCTTTGAGCGCGCTACAAGTGGCACCGTCTGAGCTTAAACCGCGCAATGATGTCTGTTATGTAGAGATAGATACACACCATAAATTCTGGCGTGAGCTAATGGATAAGCGCGAACCTATAGTGGCTCATATAGATGCGAGAATACCGGACCTTCAATTAAAGCTTTACGCGTTAGGATAATAGCAGATGTCGATGGATTTTCTCGATGAAGAGACGATAGAAGTTTCACGAGGTGAGCGCATACAATTAAAATCGCTCAGTTTAGCGGCGGCTGCGCCACTGAAAAATCGAGAGTTGAATCTTAGTGAACTGGGAAGTTTCAAAGATTACGACAATCCATTACTCAGTGCTGGCACACTGTTGCTCTCTGATTGTGTGGTGCTCTCCAGAATGGAGTACCCCAGCGATATGTATCGGTTTAGAAAAACCTTAGTGGCGCAGATAACCGAGCTGAAACATCAAATAAGTAAATTGAACTACCCACCTTCGGTCGCAGAAAAATGTTGCTTTTTATTTTGTATTGTACTGGATGAGTTTATTCTGCACGGCAGTTGGGGAGAACAGAGCAGTTGGGAGAATCATACACTGGTTAGTGATTTATTTGGCATGCGAGATGGAGGTGAACAGTTCTTCGTAGTGACAGAAAAAGCACTGCTCCAGCCAAAGTTGTTACATGACTTACTTGAATTGGTTTACATATTTCTCAGGATAGGTTTTCGCGGGCAGTACCGTCACGAAGGACGTGAGCAATTAGAAGATATCATGTATCGAATTGAACAGGTTATTTTTGAAAAAAAGGCAGTGATAAAGCTGGATGAAATCGCGTCACCGGCGCTGCCTAAGCAAAGAAAACCTCGCGCTCGAATAAACTTCATGATGCAACTGGTGCTGTTAATCTGTGTCGTAGTCATACTCTTGGGTGGCTCCAGTTACTTGTACCAGTCTGATTACCGGGAACGCGCCGTCAGTTTCACTACACTGGCAACTTTTAATCGCAATCATCTGTTGGATAAACAAGGTATTGAGGTAGTTTACAGGAGTGTTGAAAGCGAGATGTTGGAAGGCTTGAAAGCCCGTAAACTAAATATTTCAAGAGTCAAAAGCATTGCCACAAAAGCGGCCAAAATGCGTCAGACTAGTTTGGACCTGACCCTTGAGATAGCGGCTTTCACATCGAGGTTAAAGGCCATTCAATTTTTGCGTCGAGAACACATACAGCAGTACGGTGCACAAGTTATCTTTATTCGTGACAAATACAGGGTGGTGCTGCAGCCGCAGAGCGAATCTCGCGCTGAAGTGCTAATTAAAAGTTTGCGGGATCTGGGATTTACGGATGTTTCCTATTATTACCACACAAAAAGTGAGGCGAAATAGTGGCGAAGAACAAAAATAAGGCCCGCATCTGGTTATTTGTGTTATTGACCTTAGTATTAGCTGGCTCTGCCATGTTGGGAGTTTGGTATGTTAACTGGTGGGGCTTAGTGCTTCCCTGGCAGGTGTTGACTATTAGTGTTGGCATACTCAGTCTGGCCTGTCTGTTGAGTTGTCTGCTGTATATATTATACCTAAAACTGAGTCCAGAAAAATTAGATACTGAACAACAGACCGAGAGAGAGAGATTGAAGTTTGTCAGGCGCAAGTTACTGCAGCAGTTTCAACGCGCCAGTCGCGGCTCTCAGGTCGGCAGTGATAGTTATGCAACGCCATGGTATTTACTGCTTAACCAAACTAGCGAGAACAATAGTCAGCTGTTAATAGAGATGGGGTTCGAACCACTGACTGAGAATAGTGATACAGAGTTACCGAGTGTGGTCGAGTTTTGGGTCAGTGAGTTTGCAGTGATTGCGTCGATTGGTCAGTTTGACTGCGACTATTTTGACGAAAGTGTCGAGTTGTTACTCAATTGTTTGTATAAGTATCGACCCAGACAGGGGGCGAATGGTGTGCTTGTCAGTGAATCTGTCAGCTGGCTTTTGCAACAGCAGCAGCCACAGATAGCGGCGCAAACCAAACAAGTCCGAAAATTGATCGGGCGCTGCAACAAAGCGCTGCGGCTCAATTTGCCAATTTATAATGTACTGACTGATTTTTCAGCAGTCAGTGACTTACAGCGACTCTTTTCTTGCTTTGACGACCAACGCCTTGAGGAGCCTCTGGGAGGCCTGATGGAAGTGGCAAAGCAAGGGTACGACGAGGCTTGGTTTGTCCAGTCTTTTAATCAGATTCAAAGCCAGCTTTTTTTACAGACAACCTCAGGCTTAAAAGCCCAGTTAAACAGCCAGTACCGGGAATCCATTTTAGTTGGGCCCTACCAGTTTGCTTTAATCAAAACTGAATTGCAGCAATATTTCAGACTGTTATACGCCGATAATCACTTCGAAGAGAGCAGTCTTAATTTTCGAGGTTATTTCTTCACCAATAGCGGTAGTGATCAACCAAGTGTAGACAAACTGAGCTTATTACTGGCCTCTGAACTAGGCTACGAGAATTACAGCCAAAGATCTGATGAATCCGGCAGATCGTTATTTAATAAACAATTATTTAAAGGCAAGATAATTGCTGAAGCGAGTCTGGTCGGTGTAAATAACAGGCGCGAAAACAGCTATCGATTGATAGCTATATTGTTTAGTAGCGCTCTGCTGTTATCACTGGCCATATTTATTGGCTTGATAAAATATAACTATGATTTTTTTCGGGGCTTGGATGCAAGAGCTCAATTGCAACTAGAGAAATATCAGGAAGATTTACAGCATTCCAATGAAAATATTGATGATCTTAGCGTGCCTATCTACCGCTTGAGTGAGCTGCGAGATATCAAGAATATCTACACCGACCAGAGACCTTGGTATGTTGTTAACTGGCTGCCCAATCCGAGTATTCAGCCGGCTGTGGAACTCAGTTATCAACAGGGTCTGAAACAGTTACTGCTCCCGGCTTTACGCGACTATTTACTTAAAGATATGTTTGTCTATAACCAGCTGGAAGATAAATTAAAAACCATAGAGCTGTACAATTTATACAAGCGATTGTACGATCCGCAGCGCCAGAGTATCGAAGTGCTTGAAAAATATTATAGCGACTCGCTGAAGGAGGAGGGAGAGGGAGACCCGGCAACTCTGGAAAAATTTCGAATACTTTTAGCTGAAGGGCTGCGCCCGGGTATCACCCCCCCTGAAGATCATCAACCTCTGATTGGAATAGTCAAGGCATCACTTTCATCAGAAGATGTAAGTGAGATACTGTATCAGTATATGTTGCAGCGTCCCGGCTTTAGTCGCAGGGTAGACCTGCGGGATAGTTTAGGTCACAAAGCTAATTTGTTGTTTAATTATTCTCAGGGTTATAGTGGCTACCTGATGCCATTTATTTATACCAGAGATGGCTTTGAACAGTTGATGCTAGGTGGTGAGTTTCAGTTAGCCATTGACGAAATCAAAGGTTTTGAAGAAGTTGTTGGGAAAATTACCAGTCAGTCGCAACTGAGCAGAATCAATCAGGAACTAAAGCGGCTTTATATTGAAGATTACATCACCGTGTGGCAAGACTTTTATAACAGTATAAACTTGTCGGCTGCAGAGGGAACCACGCAAATCAGGAACTCACTGACTTTGATGGGGGACGTCAAGTTTTCACCCCTTCTGAAGTTGCAGCAACTTATATCTCGTCACACCAATTTGCTCGGTTTGCTAGAAACGTCTAAGCAGACAAAAGCGGATGCAGCTGAAGATGCAGTCGGTGATGACCCACAACAGCTGAAATTAATGCAGGAAATGCAGGCCAGCGCCCTGAAGATGGCCAAAACCATTGCCCGGCCCTTTGCCGGGCAGCAGCAACTGATGAGAGCGGACGATCAGGGGGTCAGGCCGGTGGACATCGCCCTGGCGCAGATTAGCGAAGCTTTAGAGTGGATAGATACAGCGCTAGAGCAAGGGCCGCGCGGTTCCAGTCTACTGCAGCAGTTAGACGCTGGGACAGGGGTCAATCCATTACTTCGAATGCAAGAGTTAGCCGCTAGCTTTTCAGATAAATTACTCTCTAACTATCTTGCGGACAGTGCCCATCAACTAAACCGTATCGCTATGGGTGAAGTAAGGGCTTTTATCAATTTGCAGTGGCAGACAAATGTGTTAACTGTTTACCAGAACCGACTCGCGGATCACTATCCATTTGCCCCACAAGCGCTGCAAGACGCCAGCAGAGAAGCTTTTGAAGAGTTTTTTGCTGTCAATGGTATTGTCGACCAGTTCAAAAGTGACTATTTGGGGGGCTTCACTCAAGGTGCGCAAGGGCAGCTGAGCTTACCGACTTTCATCGACTCAGAGCCTATGCTACTGAATAGTAAACTGAACCATTTTCTGACTAAAGTGCGGGATATTCAGCGGCGCTTGTACAGCGCTGGAGAATTAAAAATTGAATTTTCAATACGCGCCGAAGATATGAGTCCTGGATTCCTGGAAATAGCATTACAGCAGGACCGAAAAATTTATAGTTACCGTAACGGCCCTTCGATCTGGTCGCCTATGAGTTGGCCGACGGCCCCCGGTAATACACAAAACTTAGAGCTGGAGCTGAAAACGGTAGATAATCATTTTCTGAGAGTGAGTTTTGTCGGTTTTTGGAATTGGTTTAAACTGGCCGATACTTTAGGCGCGGTGCCACTTGGGCAACCTTCTAATTCATTGTTGAGTTTGGAAGATAAAGGTGAAAAAGTAAAGTTACTGCTGAGGGTGAACGGGGGTAAGACGCCTTTCCTCTCGGGTTATTTCTCCAGCTTGCGACTGCCAAGTGAACTCTGAAGCTCAACCGCCGCAGTTGTTATTAAGTTACTGCCGGAGCAAAAGTTACAACCTGGATAAAGTAAAGAGATTGGCAAAGAATAGCTGGCGAGTGGCGGGAAAAACCGAAAATCGCCAGTATATTCTAAAGAGAGCCCGGGACCAAAAAGAACAGTATTTTTTGCAAAATGAATTCTATTGGCTAACGTCAAAGCCCGCTATCTCGGGTAACAGAGAGGTCAGTTTAGAGCGATATGGCAATTGGCAACTGCTGGTTTGTAACTATCTGTTTGGCGAGAGCTTCGCGCAAGTGCTCCGCCGGTCACTGTCCCAGCCAAACCACGCGCATTGTCTGGCGCCATTGATAGTGCAGCTTTGGCTGATCATCACCAACTGTCATGCCAATAACTGTGTGCACGGCGACCTAAAACCCAGCAATTTGCTAATAGTGTCTGGTCAGTTAACCCCTATAGACTTCGCTAATGCTCGCCTCTTGGGTAGCGATGACTCAACAAGACCTTATTTCAGTTATAGTCCAAGCTACTCTCTGGCGGGACAGCGCCTTGGCCTGGGAAAGGCTTCCGTCTGCCAGGACTGGTTCAGTTTTTTTATGTTATTGGAGATCGCTATGCAAGCTCAGCCAGCTATAGTTGACTGGACGCGGGCGAAACCGCTTGCAGGAGTTTTTGATGCCAGTCTGGAAAAATTCTGCAACTCAGGTCATGCCCCGGATGAAGCGCAGCAAGGGTTGCACAGGCAGCTTGATTCACTAAGGCAACTCGATGCTCTATAAACTACGGTAACATCGCCAGAGCAGTCCATGTGCGCCCTGGCACTGTGTAAGTAAGTTGACAGCAATGGTTTTTGATTAATATTGCAGGCTTGGGCAGTGCTACACTGCTCATCATTGGCTCGCTAGAAAACGGTCAATCTGGCTGAAAATAGTTAGTATATTGAATTTCTTGATTGCACTTAGGCCAAAACGTCATTATTGACGGTGGGTCAATTTTGGATACAGGAAACTAGCGAGAGGATCTACAAGCTGCTTCGTTTATCTTAAAAGAGCATACTATGCGCTGAAACAATCGACTGTTTGCTGCGCTTTGCAACCAGAGTAGCAGTTTTAAACTTGGTTTCAGGTTTAATGGAGTTTTGTCAGCCCTGCTGGCTGAAGCTCCAGGATGGATAAAAAGAATTAGAGGTTGAGGGTATGGCACAGCAACAGCGCAACAATTTAATCGGAATCCCTCGTCAGGCTAGCAGCAGTCAGTTACTGGTGAAGAATGAGGCGGGTAAGCTATTCATCGCAACCAGTGTGTCAATTACTGAAAAGTTATCCGAACTCAGCCATATAGAAGTGGCAGTGCTAAACCTGGGAATGGATGTTTCCGCCTGGCTGGGGCAGCACATTAGCTGCCAGATATTTGATCAGATATCACCCAGTCGTGAACCTGTCAGGGTTTATAAGGGTGTTGTTACTAGTGTTAAAATTTTATTTGATGCGGATCAGGGCAGTTGTATTGCTTTAACAGTAGAGCCTTGGATGGCACTGCTGCGCTACAGTCGACATTATCGGGTTTTTCAGAATAAGACCACCAAGGAAATAGTCTCCGAAATATTTACTGAATTAAAATTTTCAGGTAAATACCAAGTAAAAAAAATGCCCCAGGTAAAGCGTGAATACTGTCTGCAGTATAATGAAACAGACTTGGCCTTTGTCTGCAGGCTACTGGCGCAAGAGGGGGTGCATTTCTATGTTGAAAGGGACTCAGATATTTTGATATTGCAAGATGCGGCGCTACCATTTGACGATGCTGATCAGCAGAATTTCGATCACTTCAGTCTCCCCAGTGGTGACAACCCGTTGCTAAATCATTGGGCGCCGGCATTTCGTTATCACTGCGGAGTTCTGCAGTTGGCGGCTTACAATCCGGCAAGTACCGCTTTGGTTGAAGCTGAGTCCAAAACCAAGTCCGCGTTACCTGGTAGTCACTCATTGACCGATTTTAGATATCCGCACCCCAGCATCAGTGGCGATTTCAGCGATATAAACAAATCTTCATCGCTACGTAGTAAAGCTCAACAGGACTCTGATTATTCACTGGTGAACGCTAGCACTGAGAGCTATTTGATTTGTAGCGGTAACTACCTAAAGTTAACGTCTCATCCAGACCTTGAACAATTGGACGATTACTTAGTGATCGGTTGTCGTTCTATCTACCATGTGGATGAACAGGGGGGGCTATCCAACCACACAGATTTTGATTGTATCTTATCGAGTCTCCCTTATTACCCAGCACTGCTCGAAAAACCTAGCGTGTCTGGAATGCACAGTGCAGTAGTGGCAGGTGCTAGTGCGGGAGAGAGCACTTGTGATAAGCAAGGTCGGATTAGAATAAAGTTTCACTGGGATGATGTCACGGGTGATAAGACCAGCTGTTGGGTGCGGGTCGCACAATCTATGGCGGGTAGTGGTTATGGATTACAATTTATACCCCGTGCCGGGCAGGAGGTGTTGATCAGTTTTCTGGAAGGAGACATCGACAGACCGATAGTCACTGGCAGTCTTTACAACAGTAAACACAAAGCGCCGTACGCCGAGGCAGAAACGACTAAATCGGGGATAAAAACTCAACTCAAAGGTGAGTCTAATGAACTGCGTTTCGATGATAAAAAGGACAGTGAGGAACTTTATTTGCACGCGGCTAAAGACTATTTTCTAGAGGTCAAAAACGACCGTAAGATAATGGTAGAAAACGATGTCGATGAGAAAATAGCCGGTGAGAAAAGCGTCCAGGTAAAAAAAGATATTAGCACTAAAACCGATGCTAATTATAGTTTGGATGCCGGTAAAGATATTTCTGAAAAGGCGCAGAACATAACCTTGCATGCGGATAAGACGATTATCCTGAAAGTGGGATCCAGTCAGATTAAAATCAGTGCATCTAAGATAGAGATTAAGAGCAGCGAAATCTCTATCAAAGGTACTGCAAAAGTGGATGTGACTGCTAATAACGTCAATCTAAAAGCGCAAATAGCACTCAAAGCGGGATCTGCCAACACTGAACTTTCAGGTGATATCGGGGTGAAAGTGAAAGGGGGCACTATGGCGGAATTATCAGGCGGTGCTATGACAACAATAAAAGGTGGCATGGTGATGGTGAACTGATGAGCTACAAAAAAATACCACTGGCAGATAGCCAGCCGATCTGGAATAGATTTGAAGCGTCGGAACAAGCACAACAATTACAGGCAACAGCTTCCAGCCCGGCTGAAACCATAACACAACTGCAGCAGCAGTCGCTTTTTATCGACCTCAGTAATTTTATTGCTCACGCCTTACCGATGCGCGAATCACTTTGGTGGTGCATAGTGGTGCTTGAATTACGCAACAGCGACTGGAGCGAACTGGAAAAGGATACAATAAACCGGTGCCGAAATTGGGTGCTGGACCCCGAGGAGGCCAAACGCCGTTTCATCGAGCGGCGGCTAAAGCAACTGGGCCACGATTGCGCCGTTGGCTGGTTAGCTCAGGCGGTGTTTTGGAATGGTAGTGGCAGTATAGTAGAGGCGGATTTGCCTATGGTTATGCCGATGGACTATCTGTATGCCAAAGGCGTCGCTGGAGCGGTTAATACCGCCGCTGTAGTCCCTGAATGGGATGGCTACCTAGAGTATTATCAGAAGGCAACTGCCATCGCCATCGATATCGCAGACGGGGGTCGCGGCGACCTAAGCAGCAATTGATATTTGAAAATATCCAGCTCAATTTTAAACGCAATGGATCAGTTAGCAACCAACGGAGATAAGCTATGCCCCCAGCTGCAAGACTTACCGATATGCATGTCTGTCCTATGCAGACCCCGGCGGTACCGCCTATTCCTCACGTGGGTGGACCAGTGACAGGACCGGGAGCCCCTACGGTACTAATAGGAAGCATGCCCGCGGCCTGTCTATCTGATATGTGTGTCTGCGTTGGCCCACCGGACAGTATCATAAAAGGCAGTGCCACGGTAATGATAGGCGGTAAGCCCGCCGCGCGCATGGGAGACAGCACTGCCCACGGCGGCACTATAGTGTTAGGTTTACCCACGGTGATGATAGGTGGCTGAGTGCGTGTAGCGAGTAAAATTCTAACTGCCAGCTCGCAATCTACAACAACTCTGTCTGTTAACTTCTGGCTCATTTGATAAGTTCTTTGTAGCGCAACAGGGGAGGCTGATTAGCAGGCATTGCAGCCTGAAAATCTATTCCTTGATATGATGGGAAGTGGTCGAGGTGAATATGTTGACGGGATCAGTGCGGCGATTGAAATGACATCAGATGCCAATACAATAGGGGTTGGTTCGCCTTAAAGGCGCTAGCAAATAAGCACAGGAATTTAACAATCTCGATTATTTAACGCTATGATTTTGTAAATTAAAGTCTTTTGTTTGCTTCAAAACAGTACCAGTATAATTTATGTCTCACATAGCGGTTGCCATAGCGCAAAGAATTACTGCGCAGCATCAAGATATAGATTCAGCGATTCAAGGCTTCACACTCCCAGGGGGCGGTGCCTGCGAAGCCTATAAATTATTGTCATCCACTGGCTATGCACCAACAAGAGACCAGCATGCCGCGGCTACTTAACTGCTGATGGTCTGGTATACATCTAAGCTTGGCGTTATTTAAAGACCGGAATACACTTTGCGCAATGCAACCTTATGTTCGGCGCGGATAGTGTTTTCACAGATGGCTTCATCTGCAAAGTCATTAATACTTACCGTGCGGTATTCTTCCAGGTTAGCGACTGCAGAAGCATCCCCTGCTAAGTTATGCATAGCGTGCACTAACTCGTGTGCTAAACCTATAAAATTAGGTCGCGATCCATCTGGAGTGCTAATCGTATTCTGATTATATCTGACCATTGTGACTGTGCCTGCTCCCGGGATACAAGCATTGGCCTCATCACCTCTTCTTGCCTGATTACCGCCACCAATAAAGAGATCATTGTTAATAGTTGTTACATTCATATCTGGGCGCATGCTACAGACTTTATAGTCATATTGAGCCCTTCCCTTAGTGTCGATTGCCTCTAGCAGTTTCTTTCCTGTAGGCTTACTGTTAATTCTATGCAGCGCCTCATTGACCATAGCGAGGGTAGGCCGGTATTCTGACGGAATTGGCCAGAGACGCCGCTGAATCGCTGGTTTGTCGAGCGCTTTTTTGGGCTCAGCGGACGCTATCCTACATACGCCGCAGAGGGGGCATATGCGGGAGTGCTAGCTGTTAGAGGCGTTATTAATAACGGGCAGAAATGCCAGTGACGATCAATTACGGCCGGCATTTTCCCGCTTGAAGTTAAAACTCCCCGAAGATCCGCAACACTTTGTCTCTAATCATTTTATCATTTTTTTAATAACTAACACAAAACATTGGACTTTCAATGTTTAAACTTCTCACTGAATATTTTTTTCTGGCTGTCTATTATGTATTGCAAAAAAACGCCAGAACTGAACGGATTGGTGACGCACTTCAACCCATGACAGGGTCTATACCAGACCTTTTTTCTCGAGTTGCTCGACCCATTTCTCCCAGGCAATGATAGTACTTTCGCCTTCAAACTCGGTGGTTTGATCTCCAACATTCATGCTGTTGAGGCGGCTGCGCCAGTATGCGAGCCATCGGTCAGGCACATTCCTGCACCAATTATCGTCTTTTCCCGGAATGATAAATTTGCTGATCGAGGGCTTGCCATTAATGCTCTCTAGGACCTGGGTCGCTGTGAAACGCTTCCCACTGCCCACTATACCCAGATCGAATTGCAAAATACGGCGCCGGGTTACGCCCGATGCCTTGGAGACAAAGCCGCCGCCAGAGGCCCCGGATCCACCGCTGAGAGCAATGCCGGGACGATCTACTGCGATGCAGGGCAGATTACGGTAACGGGTTCTATGGCCGAGGTATTCAGCTGTCAACCACCACATTTTGAGTTGGCCCTTGTTGTAGTTGCCGGAACCGGAAGTGTTATGCAGGGTGAACGCGTCCTTGTACGGCTGGGTGGCTTTGAGCTGAATAAGATCCGATTTGCCTGTTGCGACCATTTGGCGCTGTAGCGCTGTTAACAGCTTGTCTTGAAGTAAGGAGAGAACATCTGAACCGGGGTTATCAACCCACCTATGTTTGCGCGGATCGGTGGACCCGGATTGGTTAAACCCTCCCCAGGTTTGGCTTCCTGGGTTCGATTGGTAGAGATCGCCCTTGTCGGTCTCGCCTTTGTATGCCCAAACGGTGCCATCCACATTGCCCTGGTACCAGAACTCTTTCTCCCGCCACTCCAGGGCGGGTAAGTTGGATACACGCTTGCCCCGTTTCATCTCCCAGCCACTTTTGATCTTGAAGGTGCCCACCATTGAGAATTCATGCCCTATCGTGCCGACACCGTATTTCCCCACGAAAGGCTGCCATCCAAAGGGCAGGACCCCCCCCAATTCAAATGAAACAAGTTCGAAAGTTATGGACATTAGTCTGATTTCCTTGGCTATATTTACAGCTCGTGCTGTGTTAAAAAATGACCTGAGGGTGATAAGTAATCAATTGTAGAGTATAGGAAGTATTAACTTTACCTTTTCAATGAATCTACCACAATCAATATGATTTTAACAATATTGTGCTTGAGTTTTACAGCAACACACCGATCATCGGCGTATACGGGTATAAAATCGATCGCTAACGCCACTGTCTAGTCTGTAGATGAAAACTATACTGTGCTTTAAGTGCAGCGCTAATAATAAATACTCTAATAAACAACGGCTGGATCAAAATAGTTTGGTTTGTTTTGAATGCCGGGCGAGCGGCTAACGATGACATACAAAATGGTGCAGCGACCCGAATCAGCTGAAATGTGCAAAGCCGATTAGAGGGTATAATGCAATTTATCTGATTTTAATGAGTTGATTTTCTTTAATTTACGGCTATTACTACATCGCTAAAAGCGAGCGACACAACATTATTTACAATCTCTATTGCGGTAGTCTCTGGGTTTTTGATCGAATTGGCGGGCAAACTTTTTATTAAAATAGGAGTGACTGCTCAGGCCTATTTCATAGGCTATATCTAATAAACTAAGATTAGTTTTGAGTAGTTCTTTGGCGCGTTTTAATCTCAACACAGTTATTAGGTCGCTGGCAGTAATGTCCAACTGATGTCTTAGTTTTCGGTGTAAGGTGCTACGGCTCATAAATAATTTACCCGCAAGTTCTTCAACTCCAAAGGTAGCATCGGACAGATTGTTGCATATTATTCGTTCAACTTGTATTTGGAAAAGTGCATCGCTAGTGGTTGATTTATCTACCGCTAACAGTTCAGTCTTAGCTGCAATTTTGAGTTTAACCGCCTGTTGTTTTTTATTAGCCGATGGTATTGCAGAAATCATAGCACTCACTTAAAGAATACTCGAAATAATGGCCAAGTATCTGATCTTTTTTATAGGAAAGTTGTTTTTATTAAAGAACAGTCTAGTAAAAATTTACCGGCTAAGCAACTTGTCAGAAGAATAACTCCAGTCAAAAATACCTCTGGTATCTATTGGCACAGAGCACAGTTTTCTGCTGTGTCTGCCAGACTTTGGTATTAACTCTAAGTTAAGGTGGAGCTGATAAGTCATAATCATCACAGAATTACTTTCTGGTTTTAATAAAATGGCTTGAAGGGAACAGAGAGTAAGGCTTTTGATCTCGATTTTACAAAGGAAAGCATATTACCTGAAGGCAAAAATTTTAGCGTAAATGCCTTTCATGGTCTCTGACCTTATCAATTAGT
Source organism: Oceanospirillaceae bacterium (assembly GCA_013215505.1). Lineage (GTDB taxonomy): Bacteria > Pseudomonadota > Gammaproteobacteria > Pseudomonadales > Balneatricaceae > Rs1. The sequence goes on along the minus strand of JABSQZ010000023.1, from coordinate 18,926 downwards.
TTTAATGATAGGTGTCCACTGCTCGCAGCCATGCACTAATTCAAGCGCTATCATCCCTGTAAACTCTCCGTATGAGATCGACTCTATACACCCATTTATGTTTTTTTGATTAGATGTGCCGGTTCCTGATGCCTGAACCATCCCGAATTTTAAGGGTTTTCTCGGACAGCATCACTTTGCCGGGAAAATATTCGAGTATCTGGATCTTCGTGGTCTAAGCTATAAAGTATCAGAAAACACCCTTTTTGAAGCAGTCTCTAGTCGATATCATAGTTTATCTTTGCCGATAACATTATTAAGCGTACATATAGGAGAGGGCTGATATTGTAGCCTCTACATTATTTTAAGTAACGGTGTCTGGATTTGATTAGGCTTAGAAAATGTCAGCAACAACAGAATCAATTGTGCCTGCATAGCTTGAAGGCAGATGCATTTTGAGCATAAATTGCATTGTCCAGGGATCTTCCGCCTGTTTAGTCGTTCTGTTTTTTACAGTAACTGAAAGAAGCTCCGATTGTTAAAAGGGATGAAATTAAACACCATTTTCTTGAAATAAGCGGTCCATATATTTCAGTGATGCATGATCAAATTAAGTTTATTCAACAACACAGTAGTTATTATGCTAATAATATGCGCTTCTTTGAGAACTCCTAACAGCAGTATTACAAGCACGACTATTTTACATAGAGTTAAAGGTTTAACATGAAAGCATTTGTCGAGATTCATTTAAAATTAATAGCCACCATATGGATCATCCTGGTCTGCGTATTGGGAATGTTGCTATTAATGAATTACATGAAGTTCTCCAGCTTAATGTCCTCTGTAGTCTCATCACAATTACAAGTTATCTCCTCATCTGTTCAGCGTTCGATCATCAAGGCAGAACAGCTCGGGCTGCCACTCAAAGAAATGCAAAATCTGCCCGTCATATTAGCGCGCGAGCGACAGCGCGAGAGTCAGATAAATGCCATCTATGTGATCAATAGCACCGGAGAGACGCTGTTTAAAAGTATCACTGATAAAACTGCTACTTATGCCTTGAGTCAGGAAATTTTACGCCGTGCATTAAAAGGCAGTGATACAAATTGGACGGCAGAAGACCCGGATATTTTATACAGCGGATTACAGTTATTGGATGCAACCGGGCAAATGATGGGTAATATCATCATTTTGTACGATAAAAATGGCTACCAGCAAACATTAAATCAAGTGTTATTGAATTTGGCCACAATGACTTTATTAATCTTCGGCGTTTTTGCACTGTTCATATTTTTGGCTGTCAGGCTCGGCTTTAGCGATATCAACAATGTGCTGAAAGTCATCAACAGGCAGTTACAGCCTGCGCAAAACTTTGAAGAAGCCAAAATATTAAAACCTGGTAGCATGGCCTTTAATTTCGCCCGGCAGATTAAACAGAGTAAAAAAATGAAAGAGCACGTCGCCCGGCAATTAGCCGAGTGCGAAATATTGGACCACTACTGCGAGCACAGCGCTAGCCCGGAAGCTCTAAAGACGAGGGCTGTTAAGTGAATCAGAGTGGTACTGGACTGACCAATATCATCAATCGTCGTCTGTTTATTATCACCTTAATCTGCACTCTCAGTGCATCTATGCTCTGTGCCCTCTATACCTTGACAGAATTCAATACAGTTCTAAAACCTAAACTGTTGCATAAAATTGAGACTGTAGTAGAAACCGTACAACTCGACCTTGAATTTGCAATATCCGTGGGTATACCTCTGGATAAAATTAAAGGAATGAATGCGTACCTGCAGGAGACGGCAGCCAAATACCCCGAACTAGCCTATCTGGCTGTGACCGATAATCAAGGCCTGGTGCTTTATAGAAACACTACCGACGGCATTTTTCCCCAGTTGGAAGATACTGAGCTAAAAGCACTTACGAGTAATTCAGTCGCAAGCCATAAATCTCTTGTGCAACGCCTCAGAGACAGCGCCCTGGAGTTGCTACAGTTGTTACCTGGTTTCTCCTCTAAGGAAAATCGAACTGAGCATTATTATCTGCCCCTTAAGCAAAATGGTGAGCAATTTGGCAAAGTTCAACTCGGACTTGATAATGGTTTTATTCGCTCTCAATTAAGTGATGTGTTTTTTGATATTGCCATTGTACTGATCGCTGTACTGTTAGTGTCCTTCGAAATAGTTATGGTGTTAGTGATGTTTTATGTCACAGCCCCGTTGCGTAGGTCGGAGAAGTTACTCGAACGCCAGTCCGTCGGAGATTTTTCCGTCAACGACGAACTCGGCGGTAAAGGTTCTATCGACAATTACAACCGTCAGCTCAACAAAGATTCCAAAGCGTTGCAGCAAGTCTATTTCAGCGCACTTTCACAGACGACAGACAGCCCTCTGAGTGTTAAATTGAAGAGTCTGGGTGAAAAATTCAACTTAGTAAAAGTTTTGAAAGACAAACATACAAATATTTTGGACGCGCGTATTCCGCTATTTGTATTTGCCTTCGCCGAGGAGCTACAAAAATCCTTTATGCCACTGTTTGTCGCTGAGTACTACGAGCCCAGTTCCTGGCTGACCAAAGACATTATGTTGGCACTGCCAATATCAATATTCATGTTTATGATCGCCATCATCACCCCTTTCGCCGGAGCGTGGGTCGACCGCTGGGGCAATAAAAAACTGTTTCTTATCGGCCTGATTCCCGCTTTGTTAGGCTATTTAGGTTGTGCTTACGCAGACAGCAGTTACCAGATCATTTTTTGGCGCGGTACTACTGCCATAGGTTACGCGATCATCACCATCAGTTGTCAGAGTTATATAGCGGCCGCTGTACCTGCCAAAAACCGTGCTAAGGGCATGGCGGTATTTGTCGGGGTGTTGATGACAGCCACCATGAGTGGCACCGCGCTGGGTGGCATTATTGCCGACCGGATGGGCTATCAATCTGTGTTTTTGCTCAGCGCAGCGCTGACATTGGTGGCCGGGGTCTTAGCTTGGATGATGTTGACCGCCGACCGACCGCAACCGAAAAAAATCAAAGGCACAGGCAGCAGCGGTGGACTAGCTGCGCTTGCCGGTAACCGACAGTTTGTCAGCCTGATAATTTTTTGCGCCATACCGGCAAAAATTATCCTCACCGGCTTTCTCTACTATTTAGTCCCTCTCTATCTGGTGTCCCTGGATGCCAGCCAGTCCGAGATAGGCCGTATCATGATGGTCTATGCACTGGTGATCATTCCCTTTAGCCCACTGGCGTCATCGTTTGCAGATCGCAGCGGGAAAATGCTCGAGCTGGTTGTGCTGGGAACTATTATCTCTGGGACCATTTTGATAACTTTGTACGATACAGAATCAATAGCGAGCATGCTGATCGCTATCGCCTTAATGGGGGGCGCGCACTCTATACTTAAAGCACCGCTGATTGCTGCAGCCCTGACCGCCGCAGAACAAACCCCCAATGTTGGCCGAACTACTGTATTGGGTGTGTTACGCACCAGTGAGCGTATCGGCAGCGTGTTGGGGCCTCTTTTTGTCGGTGCACTACTACTTAACTACAGCTACAGTCAGACGATGGCTATCATCGGGATGTGTGTCGTTGCCAGTGGCTTAATCATGGCTTATTATTTATTTCGCGCCCAGCGAAGCGGAGTAACTAACCAATGAAAATAATTATCACTGTGCTGTTATCGCTATTTATCTGCACCAATCTGAGCGCAAAAACTTTCACTACCGACAATCCTGCACAAATTTACATATCGCTGTGGCGTGGCTGTGAAGAGGCCTGTCAAGGTTTTAAGCAATCTCTGTTAGATCAAAACCTGCCGGTTGAATTCATCGTCCGAGATGCAGCAAGAGACAAACTAAAACTCCCGGCGATGTTAGCTGAAGCAATAGAATTACGTCCTGATTTAGTGGTGACTTGGGGTACTTCCGTCTCTAAACACATCATAGGCCAGATGACGGGCAGCAACACTGGCAGCAATCTTGGGGATATTCCCGCCTTGTTTATGATAGTTGCAGACCCAATAGGTGCCGGCATCGCCAAATCCTACCAGCAAAGTGGTCGCCAGAATGTAACAGGGGTACGCAACCGGGTACCGGAGAAAGTGCAAATACGCACCATCCAGGATTACCTGGGACCGGGTAAAAAGCGTATAGCTGTTATCTACAGTACCTCCGAGTTAAATTCCGTGCTCAATACAGAGAAACTACAGAAGTTGTCGGTAAGCTTAGACTTTGAGCTGATCAAGCGCCAGTATCGGTTGGATGACAATGGGAAACCGCTGCCCGACCAGCTCCCCGAGATTATGCGTGAGCTATCTCAGCTCGATATCGATATCATTTATGTCGGCTCCAGCTCATACAATCTGCAGAATCGGTTAGAGTTCACTGCAGAGGCTGGTAGATACGGCATACCTGTCGCCAGCGGCTACGGCAACATGGTCACTAAGGCAGATGGATTGCTGGCGGTAGCCAATCGCTACTACAACGTAGGCAAGTTGGCTGCCAATCAGGCACGAAAGGTTTTGTTTGAACAGCAAATCCCAGGTGACCTCGAAATTCCCTCTCTGAGTCGTTACTCGGTTTTTATTAATATGGATATTGCCCGTAAACTCGAGATGTACCCGCCAATCCAACTGCTGAGGTTAGCCGAACTTATCAACCCTTAGTCCTGTTTCTAGATTGCCGGCAAGCCAGATTAACCCGTAACTTAGATAGCCATAGAACCGTGAGCGGTTCAAAGTCATGCAGCGTTTAAGAGTAGTCTATGGCAAGCTGTTATCATCGGACCTATAGCTGATTATACGGTCCTTTTTTGACCCTAAACTGCCTCATTACCCCGTCAGTGTAAAATAGTCTGTGCTAGGCTCTATCCGGTTGTTTGTATGCAAGAGTAAATTGGTTTGCTAGCCTGACGCGAAAGTTTCGATGCTTGAAATCCATCTTCCCGCAGTTTTTCTACTTTTATATTGTCCTTGCCGCAACACCCTGGTCATATCTTTATCTATAGGGGAATGATGTAGAAAAGGCAGGTAACCCCTGCGAACATGGACTTTCTCGGCATGTGCTGGAGGTCTGTTCTCATAACAGCATCTTAGACGGTTCGTAATTTTGCAGCGAGTGCCTATATTGATATTAACTAATTGTATTTAATGCATTATACCAGTGAGTAGAACTTGCAACTGTTCCTTGCGTGGACGCTGTCTGCAACTTGCAGAGTATATTACAGCGCAGATTTTAGGTTAACTGCTCGCTTAGTTCTACAATATTATCAATAAAAATAAATTACCTACAATCCAACGCTTGCACGCTCTGTAAAAATTCAACCAGCAGTTGATCCCGGCGCTGGCGCATTTCTTCTGAGGAAGTCTTCTGGTTAAGTTGTGCCATGCTGCGAGTCAGCAACTCGATAGTTTCAGTATCTAAGTTAGGTGAGCCTAAGTCGTCCATCCAGCTTTGAAAGGGTACTGCTAAATGATGGAAAAAGCCGCCGATGCCGGCCTCTCCACCGCCTAAATGAAACAGTGAGTTAGGCCCTAAGGTCGCCCAGCGAAGCCCGGGTCCGTATGCTACGGCCTTGTCTATATCCTCTAGGCTAGCCACTCCCTCTTTGAGTAAGTGAATGCTTTCGCGCCACAGGGCAGCCTGTAAGCGGTTGGCGATATGCCCGGGGATTTCACGTTTCAGCCTGATGGTCTGCTTGCCAATGCTCTGATAAAAATGCTCGGCATCTTTAAGTAACGTCTCAGACGTTTTAGCATTGCCCATGACCTCTACCAGAGGAATCAAGTGTGGTGGGTTAAAGGGATGGGCCAGGATCAGCGGCGCGGGATTGTTAAAGCCAAGCTGTAATTGACTCAATTGCAATCCGGAAGTTGAGGTGGCCACGACTGTTCCCTCAGTTAAATACGGCTCTATTGTTTGATACAGCTGATGCTTTAATTCCAGACGCTCAGGGATGCTCTCTTGAATGAACTGCGCTCCCTGGACTGCAGATTCGGGGTTACAGTCAAATATTAATCTTGCAGAGCTGCCAGCATGCTCCCAGCCTAAGGCCGTTAAGCTAGCTTTGGCGCTGTCGATAAAACTCAGTATTTTACTTTCGATATCGGCAGCCGGGTCATACAGGGTTACTTGCCTGCCTGTGGCTAAATACAGTGCTGCCCAGCTCATGCCGATGGTGCCGGCTCCCAATATGGTAATTCGATCATTGACCATCATTTAGTTAATCCTATCATCCAAAAAACACGACAGTTAGTTATACGTAGCAGTCTGTTTATTAGCAAGTGGTTGATCTCTAGAAGTGAAAACTGTATATACTGCTATATGCTAATACTGCAGTAACAGCGCAGCTTTTAATCCATCTATGAGTAACCGTTATGAGTGTAAAAATGATCAAGTCTAAGGCGGCTGTCGCCTGGGGTCCGGGCCAGCCTTTAAGCATCGAAGAAATAGATGTGATGCCACCACAAAAAGGCGAAGTGCGGGTTAAAATTATTGCCTCGGGTGTCTGTCACACTGACGCATTTACCTTATCTGGTGATGACCCTGAGGGAATTTTTCCTGCAGTATTAGGCCATGAAGGTGGCGGTATCGTAGAGTCAATAGGCGAAGGTGTTACTAGTGTTGCTATCGGCGATCATGTGATCCCGCTGTACACCCCTGAGTGCGGCGAGTGCAAATTTTGCCTGTCCGGTAAAACCAACTTGTGTCAAAAAATTCGCCAGACCCAGGGAAAGGGGTTGATGCCTGACGGAACAACTCGTTTCTCTAAAGATGGTCAGCCAATATTCCACTACATGGGTTGCTCTACTTTTTCTGAATATACCGTACTACCGGAAATTTCTCTGGCGAAGATTAATAAGCAAGCGCCATTAGAGGAAGTATGTCTGCTTGGTTGTGGTGTAACTACGGGTATGGGTGCAGTGGTCAATACCGCTAAAGTGCAACCTGGTGATACTGTTGCTATCTTTGGTTTAGGCGGCATTGGCTTATCGGCAGTGATAGGTGCGCAGATGGCCAAAGCCGGTCGTATCATTGCTATCGATATCAATGAGTCTAAGTTTGAGCTGGCTAAAAAGCTTGGCGCCACAGACTGTATTAACCCAAAAGATTATGACCAGCCGATTCAAGACGTAATTGTTGAGCTAACCGACGGTGGCGTTGATTTCTCTTTTGAGTGCATAGGCAACGTTAACACTATGCGCTCGGCGCTAGAGTGCTGTCATAAGGGTTGGGGCGAATCGGTCATTATCGGCGTGGCGGGAGCGGGCCAGGAAATTTCCACTCGTCCGTTCCAGTTAGTGACGGGTCGGGTATGGCGCGGTACCGCATTTGGTGGCGTAAAAGGCCGTACTGAATTGCCTGACTACGTTGAGCGCTATCTACAGGGGGAATTCAAGCTAGATCATTTCATCACTCATACTATGGGCTTAGAAGGCATTAATGATGCTTTTGAGTTGATGCATGAAGGAAAGAGTATTCGCAGCGTAATCCACTTCGACAAGTAATTGCTCTGACAAACGGCTAGCTAGAGGTTGTTTTAGTTAGCCGTTTCATAAATCTATTAAGGGAAGCTTTGTCTGGCCGATTGCATAAATGCAAGGTTTCATCTGACTTACGACTTACGACTTACGACTTACGACTTACGACTTACGACTCAGATCTTGATCTGCGGGCAGCGGTCCAGCTTAGTTTCCATAATGATATGTGAAACTGTCGATTTAATCCCGGGCAATTGATTAATCGCCGTTAGGTTGGCGTGAAATTCTTCCAGGGTTGGCGCTGATACGTAGAGTGACCAGTCCCATTCTCCACTTAATGTGTGTACCCGTCGCACCCAGTGCATCTTTTCCAGTTCGCTATAAGTTTCCTTATAGGACTTGTTTTCAGCCAACACCATCACTATCGCATCGATGCTGCGCGGCAGTTTGTGGTAATCGATATTGACGCTGTAGCCCTGGATGATTTCTGCGTTTTCCAGTCGCTGAATGCGCTCTTGGATAGTTGCTCTGGAGACGCCAATCTTACGTGCCAGCGAGGCGTTGGATTCCCGGGCGTTATGTTGTAGTAACTCCAATAACTGCCGGTCTTTTTCCGTGAGTTTGATCTTGGCTTTGGGAATCGTACTTATCTTTGTCATTTTGAATTATTAGTGTCTGAACTTATCTATTTAAGTTATCGGTTTAGCTTTCAGCTGTTATTTTAAAGCATAGCGAACTCACCATAATACATAGGTCACTGCACAAACAGAAGAATAATTAAAATCCGTTGGATAAATATATTTTTGGTTAAAAAAGCAGCAGTTGTGGGTGCAAAATGATCATATCAATGGCTGCCCGCTACATGGCTGAAATTTTTGTCTGTGCTGTTGTCCTCAATGGCCTGCTCCAAGTCTTGTAAAATACCGCAGTGCTGACTGTCAGTGGGGGTCTGGCATTGCAGGCGCAGTTTTAACAGTTGCGCTTCCAGTTTTTGCAGTTCTTTAATACGTACTGTGACATGTTGTAAGTGGTCGTCGATTAGCTGGTCGATAGAATCGCACTTTTGTGCGGGCTGATTGCGTGCCTGTAGCAATACTAATATTTCTTCATGACTCATAGCCAGGGCCCGGCAGTGGCGAACAAAAGTCAGGCGCTCCAGGTGGCTTTTATTATAGAGTCGATAATTATTGATATTGTCTCTGCTGCTGGCAGGCAGTAAACCTACTTTTTCATAATAGCGGATGGTCTCAACTGTGCACTTTGCTTTTTTTGCCAATTCACCAATTTTCATCACTGACCTCTTGACCCTGAAGCCGCTTCAGGGTGTTTAATACACAGCATACAAAATCTATGGAAAAACTACTATGAGTTTAGATGCAAAAGAGTGTTCAGATACCCCGCGGCAGTCACATACTGACAGTAGTTGTTGCTCAGGGGCGCAAATGTCTGAGCAGACAAAACCGATACTTGATGACGGTGCCTTTGGAGTGAGTACCGCTATCCGTATCCAACAGATGGACTGTCCTACTGAAGAGCGAATGATTAGTAAAAAGCTGGCAACTGTTGATGGGGTGATTTCATTACAGTTTGATTTGTTGGCGCGGGTTTTAACGGTGCAGCATAGCGAGGCTGCTCTGGAAAATATTCTACTGGCGATAACATCACTGGGTTTTGAGCCGGAAATGAATTTTCAGGGTCGCTCTGACACTGAAACTAAAAAGAGTGCATCTTACCTGCCGCTATTAGTGGCGCTCTTGTTAGCGTTGGGCAGTGAAGCGATAGCTTGGTTCACTGATTTTAGCATTGGATCACTGGCGTTGGCAGTCGCTGCCATAGCAGTTTGTGGGCTGCATACTTACAAGAAAGGTTGCCGGGCTCTGATAAATTATGACCTAAACATCAACGCCTTAATGAGTATCGCTGTGACTGGCGCATTTCTGCTGGGGCAGTGGTCCGAGGGGGCGATGGTAATGGTGCTGTTTTCTCTGGCTGAAAGGTTGGAGCAAAACTCGTTGCAGCGTGCCGGACAAGCGATTAGAGGCTTGTTACAGCTCAAGCCAGAGCTAACCACAGTGCAGCAGCAAGATGGAAGTTGGCAAGAGGTCGCCACCGATGCTGTGCGCAAAGGTGCAGTGGCTAGAGTAAGGCCAGGTGAGCGGATCAGTTTAGATGGCGTTGTCAGTGGTGGTCAATCGAGTGTTGATCAATCACCCATCAGCGGTGAAAGCATGCCAGTAGAAAAGTCTGTGGGTGATTCGTTGTTCGCAGGAACTATTAATGGCACCGGAATATTGGAATACCAGGTCAGTGCCGTCACAGCAGATACTACCCTGGCGGCAATCATCAAAATAGTGGCCCAGGCACAGCGCGATAAAGCACCCATCCAAAGATTTATCGATAAGTTCGCCGCCGTTTATACCCCGCTAGTGTTTGCAATGGCGCTGATGGTTGCGCTGTTGCCACCTCTGTTCGTCGATGGGGATTGGCATGGTTGGATCTACAAAGCCTTAGTATTACTGGTTATTGCCTGTCCTTGCGCGTTAGTGATTTCCACACCTGTGACGATTGTCAGTGGCTTAACTGCGGCAGCAAGACGCGGTATCTTGATAAAAGGCGGGGTGCATTTAGAGCGCGGTCGACATATTAAATGGCTGGCACTGGATAAAACCGGCACCATTACTCAGGGAAAACCGGCACTGACTGACTATATGGCGATAACCAGTGAGGTGGAAAACTACAGACAGGTAGCGCTAAGCTTGACCAGTTTATCCAATCATCCAGTGGCCAATGCAATTACTGCAGCAATGCGTGAAGAACGGCAGAGGGTGGTTGAAGTATCTGAGTTCCAGGCAATTTTAGGTTGTGGTGTTTCGGGAAGGATTGACGGTCGTCAATACTATCTTGTCAATCGACGACGAGCGAGTCAGCAGCATGGCATTGTGCCTGAACATCAACAGCTGATAGAAGAATATGAAGCGCTGGGAAAAACCGTCAGTTTGTTACTGGATGAAGATCAATTGCTGGCCATCTTTGCAGTGGCTGACAAAGTAAAACCGCACAGTAGCCAGGCGATAAAGCAGTTACATGAATTAAAAATACAAACCATTATGCTCTCCGGAGATAACGTTAAGACTGCCAAAGTGATCGCTGCACAAGTGGCTATTGATAGAGTCGCTGCAGAGCTATTACCAGAGCAGAAGATGCAGCAAATAGAAGTACTGCAAAAAAGCGCAGTGGTGGCAATGGTCGGTGATGGTATTAACGATGCCCCGGCGTTGGCGCGGGCGGATGTGGGTTTCGCCATGGGGGCGCTGGGAACAGATACAGCGATAGAGACTGCGGATGTCGCGCTGATGGATGATGATTTGCGCAAAATTCCCGAGTTTATTGCGTTGTCAAAGCGAGTGCATAACATCTTAGTGCAAAATATCAGTTTTGCTATAGCGATTAAACTGCTGTTTTTGATCATTACTTTGTGGGGAATGGGGGATATGTGGATGGCGGTATTCGCCGATGTCGGAGCCAGTTTGCTAGTAGTGGCTAATGGTTTGCGCCTGCTGAACAAAAAGCCTTGGGTATAACAATGCGCGACTGCGGATTATCTGATCGATTTAATCTTGTATCTGAAGTTAATAGGGATTATAATGTCGCGCTCTTTTTAAGAGAATACTTTTAACCTCCTTGCTTTTAAATCTTGTTATTTAAAGGCTTTATAACCCGTAGGGAGCTACAATGCGTCATTACGAAATCGTTTTTATGGTTCATCCGAACCAGAGCGAGCAAGTATCAGGTATGGTTGAGCGTTACACTAACGTTATTACAGCTGCACAAGGTGCTGTTCACCGCATGGAAGACTGGGGCCGTCGTCAATTGGCATACCCAATCAATAATGCACACAAAGCACATTACATCTTAATGAACATCGAATGCGGCCAGGAAACTCTGGACGAGCTAGGCAATATGTTCCGTTACAATGATGCGGTTTTACGCAACATGGTAATACGTCGCAAAGAAGCGATCACAGATGTATCTCCAATCAAAGCTGCTGAAGCACGTGAAGAGCGTCGCCCACGTCGCGAAGATACTCGCCCTAAGCCAGAAGTTAAGACTGAAGCTAAGACTGCAGAAGTTGCAGCACCTGCCGCTACTGAAGCTACTGAAGCTAAACCAGCTGAGTAATTGAACCAAGTTCACTAGGAGATATAAGATGGCTCGTTTTTTTCGTCGTCGTAAGTTTTGCCGTTTCACCGCTGAAGGTGTAACTGAGATTGATTACAAAGATCTGGATATGTTGAAAGGATACGTAACAGAGACTGGTAAGATTGTACCAAGTCGTATCACAGGCACTAAAGCTCGTTACCAGCGTCAGTTGGCTACAGCTATCAAGCGTGCACGTTTTATCGCGCTTCTGCCTTATACTGACAATCACCAGTAATTAGGATTACGTTTATGCACGGCCTTGCAGAGTTCATTTTAAAGGGTCGTACACAGGCGATAGTTGTGGCGGCTGTAGCCGCCTTGCTACCACTGTTGTTCTGGTTAAGCGCAGCAGCAGTGTGCTTAGTGACTCTCCGAAAGGGGGCCGCTGAGGGAGGCGTCATATTGGTCGGGGCTCTAGTACCGGCGATTATGTGGTCTCGCCAGGGAGATCTGACACCCATTATTGTTATTTTGGGTAGTTATATTCTGGCAACAGTTCTGAGAAATACCGTGTCTTGGCAGCGCACTATACAAGCCTCGCTGTTACTAGCTGTTATTGCAGGTTTAGTTCAACAGCAATTGAATGGGGATGTATTAGAGCAAGTTGTTATTGCGGCGCAAAAAATGATGATGCAGGCTTCGCCTGAGATGAGTGCAAGCTTGTCCACAGACTCGCAATGGTTGCTACAGGCAACGTTAGGGGCTTTTGATGCCCTGCATTTTGCGATGATGTTATCGAGTTTGTTTTTAGCGCGCTGGTGGCAGTCTAAGTTGTACAACCCAGGTGGTTTGCAACAAGAGTTCCATCAATTGCGGTTTTCACCCCTGTTTGCGTTGTCGCTGCTGGCGATAACTGTGATCGCCACTAGTGGTGACGGGGAGTTTATTAGATGGGTGCCACTGCTGGTATCTCCACTAATAATTGCGGGATTGGCACTGGCCCATGGCAGTGTAGCGAAACGAAGTTTAGGTAGGTCCTGGATAATTGCTCTATATATAGCAGTGATTTTACTCCAGTCCTATGTGATTACGGTGTTGGTGATCTTGGCGGCGATAGATACTTTAGTAGATATCCGCAACAAGATTCCGGCCAGTCAATAAGTACTGTGATTGTATAGATCGCAGAACAATAGAGGTTTACGAGATGGAAGTTATTCTACTCGAGAAAATTGGTAAGCTTGGCGCACTAGGCGACAAAGTTACTGTTAAGTCAGGTTTTGGTCGTAACTATTTAGTTCCTCAAGGCAAGGCAGTGTCTGCTACTAAAGTAAACGTTGCCAAGTTCGAAGAGCGTCGCGCAGAGCTTGAAAAAACTGCTGCAGTTAAACTAGATGCTGCTCAAGTACGTGCTACTGCACTGGAAGATTACACTTTAGACATTAGCTCAAAAGCTGGTGAAGAAGGTAAGCTTTTCGGTTCTATCGGTACGCGTGACATTGCTGACGCACTATCTGCTGCTGGTCAAGAAATTGACAAGAGCGAAGTACGTCTACCAGAAGGTGCATTGCGCCACACTGGTGAATTTGCAATTACACTGCACTTGCACAGTGAAGTTAATCCTGTGATCACTGTCAATGTTATCGGCGAAGAAGCTTAATTTTTCACCTTTAAACATGCAGTAATCAGGTGGTATCCGGCCAGTCCGTTTACCACTTAATGAGAAGGTTGTTGCTGTATATTTCAGTATTCTGAATATGCGGCGAGAGCCTTTTCGTCTCTCTGTCCTCTGCTGAATGAACTTTCGGCCTCTTCTTGTCAGTCTAAACAAACTTTCTAACTGCAGCATTGCAGGCATAGCTTTTCTTTATCTTTTTCTAATTGTGTTGTTTGTCTTCCCTGTTGCGATTGCTTATGCAATCAATCAGCCTATTTGATCGCTTAAATATCCTTGACCAGCTTATCTATGTTGTCTCAAGATAAAGTGACAAAAGCCAATAAAAACGCCTCAGTGGTAGAGCATATAAACTGCATTTCGGCTCTGAATATGTTGCTCAAAGAAGCGCTTATGGACGTGTTTTAGCACTTAAAAAGTCATCCAATATGTTACAGTGGTGCTCGAATTTGATCGAAATTTTATACCACTAGCGGATGTTTAAATGGATTACCCTGAGTTCTCTGACAATTCCCAGTTTGACACTGAAGTTGAGCTAATCAAAAAGCCACCCCAATCAATAGAAGCTGAACAGTCGGTGCTGGGTGGTTTAATGTTGGACAATAATACTTGGGACGTGGTCAGTGAAATTGTCACAGAAGAGCTGTTCTATCGTCACGATCACCGCTTAATTTTCCGCATGATGACTAAATTGGTTAACAATCAGTTGCCAGTCGACGTTGTGACACTGTCAGAGGAGCTAGACCGCACCGGTGATTTGGAGGCAGCGGGCGGTTTAGATTATTTGATAGAGCTGGCGCGCAATACTCCCAGCACCTCAAATTTACGCGCCTATTCAGTGATCGTCCGCGATCGTGCGCTGCTGCGGCAGATGATTTCAGTGTCACAAGAAATCGCCGACAGCGCCTTTTCCCCGGAGGGGCGGGATGCTCAGGAAGTACTCAACGAAGCGGAGCAGCGTATATTTGAGATAGCGGAAAGTCGGCCCAGTGAAGGTGGCTTTATTCCTATCAATGAGCTGCTGAAAGGGGCAGTTGATAAAATAGATTACTTGTTCAATAACAGTGATCAGCTGACCGGGGTGACCACCGGATTTGATGATTTAGATGAAAAGACCGCTGGATTACAGCCCTCTGATTTAATAATCGTCGCGGCGCGTCCCTCTATGGGCAAAACCACTTTTGCTATGAACCTGGTGGAAAATGCGCTGATGGCAGATGACAAACCGGTGTTAGTATTCTCCCTGGAAATGCCCGCGGATCAGCTGATTACACGTATGTTGGCCTCGCTTGGGAAAATTAACCAAACGCGCTTGCGCTCCGGGCAACTGGAAGAAGATGACTGGCCTAAGTTAACCACAGCGGTCAATATGCTGCGTGATAAACCGTTGTTTATCGATGATACCTCAGGGATTAGTCCCACTGAAATGCGTACCAGAGCGCGCCGTGTGGTACGAGAGCACGGTGAAGTATCAATGATCATGATCGATTACCTGCAATTAATGCAAATTAAAACCAGCAGGGCCTCAGCCAGCCGCGCCGAGGAAATATCAGAGATTTCCAGGTCACTCAAATCCCTGGCAAAAGAATTGAATTGCCCGGTAGTGGCACTGTCACAGTTAAATCGTTCATTGGAGCAACGTCCCAATAAGCGTCCGGTAAACTCGGATCTGCGTGAATCCGGTGCCATAGAGCAAGATGCGGATGTGATTATGTTCTTGTATCGCGATGAAGTTTACAACGAGGATTCTGCAGATAAAGGCATCGCAGAAGTGATCTTAGGTAAGCAGCGTAACGGACCTATAGGTAGTATAAAGCTAGCCTTCGTCGGTCAGTACTCAAGATTTGAGAACTTAGCACACGGTAGTTACGAAACATTCGAAGATTGATAATAAAGTAGGAAGTAGGAAGTAGGAAGTAGGAAGTAGGAAGTAGGAAGTAGGAAGTAGGAAGTAGGAAGTAGGAAGTAGGAAGTGGGGAGTAGGAAGTAGGAAGTAGGAAGTAGGAAGTAGGAAGTTGGAAGTTGGAAGTTGGAAGTTGGAAGTAGAATAAAAATTAACTAAAAAATAATAAACAGGGGAGTTGGGTGATGACAGCATTGCGGACGTTAGTGGTAGGTTTGGGGCAGATGGGGCTCTCTCATGCTTTGGCTTATCATAACAGGCCTGAGTTTGAGATTGTCGGGTTAGTAAATCGCAGCCAGATAGAGCTTCCCGAGGGGATGCAGTGCTATGACATTTTGCCCGACTTTGAACTGGCATTAGAGCAGTTAAAGCCCGATTTAGTCTCTATTAACACTTACTCTGATTCACATGCTGAAATGGCTAAAATGGCACTGCGGGCAGGTGCCCACGTTTTTATTGAGAAACCGCTGGCCACTACAGTGGCGCAGGCCGAAGAAGTTGTTGAGTTGGCAATCAAAAAGAATAAGAAATTGATTGTTGGCTATATTTTGAATCACCATCCCTCCTGGCAGATTTTTGTCGAGCAGGCCAGGAACTTAGGTGGCCCCTACGTCATGCGGATGAATTTAAATCAGCAATCTAGCGGCAGCGCCTGGGAAATTCACAAAAAGCTGATGCAGACAACTTCACCTATTGTTGATTGCGGAGTGCACTATGTTGATGTTATGTGCCAGATAACCAATAGTAAGCCTGTTCGGGTGACGGGAATGGGTGTGCGGTTGTCCGATGAGATAGCGGATGACATGTATAATTACGGACATTTACAGGTAGTGTTTGCGGATGGCTCTGTCGGTTGGTACGAGGCCGGATGGGGGCCAATGATTTCAGAAACAGCATTTTTTGTCAAAGATGTGATGAGTCCCAATGGAGCGGTTTCCATTATTGCCGATGCAGCGGATTCTGCAGATGTCGATGCGCATACTAAAACATCCAATATACGTGTGCATCAGGCGGCCTTAGATGAGAGTGGTAAATTTGTAAAATCCGATCAGAATTTGTCGATGCAGGATGAGCCTGGGCATAACCAGCTCTGTGAACTAGAGCAGCTTTTTGTCTATAAAGCGATCCAGGAAAATCTGGATTTAAGCTCGCACATGCAAAATGCGGTTGAGTCGCTGCGTATCTGTCTGGCAGCTGATGAAAGTATCCGCTCTAACAAGACCGTATACCTTTGATCCGATAGTTTAACCCGGGTTTACCTAAATGGGGACTGCAGCCGGGCCAGTTATCGAATGCTCTTCACAAATACTACTAATTTGTATTTTTAAGCGGGGGGCTCTGGGCTATATTCATATCTACCAAACAGCGAGTTGAGGGATAAATATGGATACCAGTGACCACTACAAAATGACTACATTATTTGCCCAGTTGGGCTTGCCATCAGAGCCTGGAGAAGTTGAAAAATTTATCGCTGAGAACAGAGTAACTGAAAATCAGCGCCTGGATCAGGCAGGTTTTTGGAGCAGGGAGCAATCCAGGTTTTTGATTGAGTGTATTGAAGAAGATTCAGATTGGGCGGAGCTTGTAGACCACTTGGATAGCTTGTTGCGTCACTAGTTTGAGGGAGTTATTGATGCTCAGGATGAAGCTAGCAGATTTGTTGCTGGTGATTTCGCTCAGGTATTAACGACTAAAACAGATCTATCTGTAAATCTACAGTGGCAAACATATCTTCTTGTTGCAGTAGGGTGACGTCTCTTTTTTTGCGCATCGCGATTACCCGTGCCTTGCGCGCCTGGCATATCTGTACCACTGTAGATTTCTGGTTGTCAGTCATTTCATGCCAGTAAAAGCGTTCTTCGCGGGAGCGCAAACAGCCTTTACAATAGCCCTTGGCACCTGAAGTGCAAACACCGATACAAGGGCTGGCTACCTGAAACATCTCCTGTTGATCTTGCCACTTGTTGTCACTCATCTACGGTTTATTTCTGTCCTGTCTCTCGTTCTAGGGCCAATTTAAATTCATTGGGTACTTCAGTGATTTTGCGGGCTTGGTAATCGAAAAATACGATGCCCGTTTTGGCGTGCACTATCTCTACCGCGGTTTTTTTGTTGCTGATTAAATAGTAAAAGTCACAACCATATTTGTTGAAATCTTTAACACAAATATCGATTTGCAGTATGTCGGCATAGAAACATTCACCCCTATAGATAATGGCTGAATCAGTCATTATGATGCCGCTGCCTTCAACATCGAGTTCGGTGTAGTGATAGTAATGCAAAAAACGCATTCTGGCCTCTTGTATATAGGCTAGAACAGCTTCGTTGCCTAAATGTCCCCCGTAGTTAATATCATTAATGCGTACCGTTAAGGTGGTAGTGAAAGAGTAATTATCGGGCATTTCAATTTTAATTCGCGCCATGTGGCTGCTCCTTACAGTAAAAGCCTGAGGCCTAATCATAGCATTATCTATGCAAGCTGCGAACAAATCCGCTGTCTCTATGTCTGTCCCTAAGGCCGAGAAGCTACAATGCCGATTGACAAGTTCACTCGAAAGCAATCTTGTGGCGGACTCTGCTGTCGCTATGTGCTGGTAGTGAGCTTTACTTGTATTCGAGATTGGTGATGGCTAACTACGCTGACCTGAAAGGCCAGTGGAGACACTCGGGATGCTCAATCGACAAAGTACTTACCCTGCATTGAGCCAACTATTTTTGCCGGATTGCCGCCCAATATATTATCCGCTTCAGGAAAGGATTTGACCACATTGGCCGCCGCTGAGATAACAGTGTTATCACCGATAACTACCCCTTTGAGGATATTTGTTCTGGCTCCAATCCATACCTTATTGCCGATGATTACCGCTCTGTCACTGTTTTGCCAAATCCCTTGCTGGTTGTGAATTTTATGGAAATCAGTATCCATAAATAATGTTTGCCAGGAGATTAGACAGCCCTCCCCGAAGCTGATCTGGTCACGGCAAACGATACTGGTCTCGCCGGTAAAATTGCAGCCGTTGCCAATGGTTAGCTCGCCGCTAATAAAAAGCTTACTGCCGGTCCCTATCTTGGCTTTAAGCGGGAAATTAACCACACCGGTTGGGTCCATAGACCAGATAAACCTCGAGTAGGCACTATCGGCTACTTGAACCTTTCCAAAGCCCAATCTAATCTTGGCGGTTTTAGTGCCTGGAGTCAGATTTATTTTCCCCTGCAATTTGTCAAACTTAGTCCGGTGAGACACCATAATAGGTAGCTTTATGGCCTGTCGCCATGGCAGGTAATAAAAATTAAAAAATACCGATTTAGGAATGGCGCGTAAATAGTAATAACTTTTTCGAAAAAATTTTGGCATCTGCATCTCATTACTTTAACTCAGTTATCTTTAGATTAGATTACTGTTTATAGGCAAAAATTCACAGTGCAATGTCTAAAATAGTTTAAGTTGATTAGCGTACAACAGCGTTAGTTTCACAATTGTGCAATGGCTAACTGGTTACCTGAAAAAATTCTCACCAGTTAAGGAAAAATAGATAGTTGTACTGCAATATATCTTCCGACTTCAACTTTCAACTTTCAACTTTCAACTTTCAACTTTCAACTTCCGACTTCCGACTTCCAACTTCCAACTTCCAACTTCCGACTTCCGACTTCCGACTTCCGACTTCCGACTTCCGGTGTTTTTCAAGGTAGTTGGCACTCTTTTCTTAAATTTTACGCTGTCTCTCGTGCTTGTTGATCGGGCCCTTTAT
>JABSQZ010000022.1 GCA_013215505.1 Oceanospirillaceae bacterium | reverse complement strand
GGGCATAGCGCAGTTTGGTAGCGCATCTGGTTTGGGACCAGAGGGTCGTAGGTTCGAATCCTGCTGCCCCGACCACTTATTGAAGAACTCTAACAATAGCTATCTGGTCAACAGATCACTAACACATTATTCGGGGCATAGCGCAGTTTGGTAGCGCATCTGGTTTGGGACCAGAGGGTCGTAGGTTCGAATCCTGCTGCCCCGACCACTATCTAAAAAACCACTAAAAACCACTAAAATCCACGAAATAAATCCGTATTTATCTGCATTGGGAGCCAAAGTTACTAGGCCCGAAGTCCTGCTGCCCCGCCCACTATCTAAAAAACCACAACAAAACCACAACAAAAGCACAAAACAAACCCGCATGTATCTGCATTCGGAACTAAAGTTATTAGGCCCAAAACCCTGCTGTCCCGACCACTATCCAACTAATCACTCGCAACTTACAACTTACAACTTGCAACTTACAACTTACAACTTACAACTTACAACTTACGACTCGCGACTCGCGACTTTCACCCCTATTTAAATCTAACGAGCAATAAACAACCTCTTTTTGCGACACTAACCTGCTAGTGCAACAAATTTGTAGCATGTACAGCAATTTAAGCTTTATAATATCTGGTCGAAACAGCGACCCCGCAACAGACACAATCCGCCAGAAAATGGAGTACTTAATGCCCGACGAGAAACTGCTCAACCAAGCTCAGCCGCAACTGGATGTGGTACGCAAGAAACGTCCTGCTGAGTCAAACATTGAGCCCCAAGAGCTAGGCAAGCGCGTTAAAGAAATCAGGCTACAGCAAAACCTCACTCTTGAAGAAGCCAGCAAACTAACCGGATTGGCTCGCTCTACTTTATCCAAAATTGAAAACGAGCAAATCTCACCCACTTTTAGCGCTGTTTCTAAACTAGTAAAAGGGCTGGGCATAGACATACCGCAGCTATTTGCAAAAAGCGACACCAGAACGGGTAGCGGCGGACGCAGAGACATCACTTTAGCTGGCGAGGGCAAGGCCAGGTTAACACCTACCTATGAGCACAGAATTTTAGGCTCGCAACTGTTAAACAAAAAGATGCTACCTTATCACACCACCATTCGCGCCCGCACTTTTGAAGAGTTTGACGGCTGGGTTCGCCATCAGGGCGAAGAGCTTCTCTATGTACTCAGCGGCAGCATAATTTTTTATACCGAATTCTACGAACCTATACACTTAACAGTGGGTGACAGCGCCTATTACGACTGCGAAATGGGTCACGCTGTGACCTCCACCAGCAGCGAAGACGCCGAAATACTTTGGGTAACAGCCTAAGCCTCGAAACAGGCAGTAATCTGGTGGTAAACCAACCTTACCACCAGCCCGCCAACCCGCCAACCGAAAATCACAGCACATTATTGTCAATTAAAAATAAACTGCTATGATTATCAGTAATTAAAGCGTCATATCTGCATTATTTATCCAAACAATAATATACATTTACAAATTTTCGTATATAATGTGCCCCCATATTTATCTTATCCTCGCTGGCAATACCGCCGGCCAATAATCTAGCAGGTTCCTATACATCATGTCCGCTGATGAGCTGCCATCTTTTTCCGACATGGGCTTAGCTGCCCCATTACTTAAATCAATACAAGATATTGGTTATGAAACCCCATCACCTATTCAAGCTGCGAGTATTCCATTATTACTCGAAGGCAAAGATATTATAGGTCAGGCCCAAACGGGCACGGGTAAAACAGCTGCTTTTGCACTCCCTCTTATGTCACGTATCGATGTGTCTAAAAAGACACCTCAGCTGCTAGTATTAGCACCGACCCGTGAACTAGCGATTCAAGTTGCTGAAGCCTTCCAAACATATGCACGCCATATGTCCAATTTTAATGTACTGCCTATTTACGGCGGAGCAGCCTACGAAGGTCAGTTACGTCAACTAAGACGTGGCGTACAAGTGGTTGTAGGTACACCTGGCCGGGTTATGGATCATATCCGTAAAGGCACGTTGAAACTCAACGACCTGCAAGCTTTAGTACTAGATGAAGCCGACGAAATGTTACGCATGGGCTTTATCGACGACGTTGAGTGGATTCTCGAACACACTCCGCCAACTCGACAGATTGCTTTATTCTCAGCGACTATGCCCTCTGTTATTCGCCGCGTAGCGACCAAGTACCTGACGGATCCAACAGAAATCAAAATCGCCAGCAAAACTTCAACAGCCCCCAATATCACCCAGAAATACTGGCGGGTAGCTGGACTGCATAAACTAGATGCCCTAACCCGTATCCTGGAAATGCAATCTTTTGAAGCCATGCTAATTTTTGTCAGAACTAAGTCATCAACCATTGAACTGGCAGAAAAGCTTACAGCTCGCGGCTATGCCTGCGAAGCCCTCAATGGCGACATCCCTCAGCAGCAGCGTGAACGCACTGTCGACAAGCTGAGAAAAGGCCGATTAGATATCCTGGTAGCTACTGATGTTGTTGCCCGCGGCCTGGACGTTGAGCGTATCTCTTGCGTACTTAACTATGACATCCCTTACGATACCGAATCTTACGTGCATCGTATCGGTCGTACTGGTCGTGCTGGACGTAAGGGCGAGGCAATTTTGTTTGTCTCCGCGCGTGAACAGCGCATGTTACGCATGATTGAGAATGCCACTAATCAAAAAATCGAGCCAATGTCTCTGCCCTCACCTAAAGAGATCAACGTCAAGCGCGTTGATAAATTTAAGGCGAAAATCAGCGAAGTCATGGACAGTTCAGATTTGTCTTTGTACATGGACTTATTGAAGGACTATCAGCAAGAGCACGACGCCGATCCACTGCACGTTGCTGCCGCACTGGCATCTATTGTTCAAGGTGACACGCCGCTGCTTATTTCTGAAAAAGAGCACAAAGGCCCTGTTGATTTTGCCGCTGGAGACAGCCGTGATCGCGGAGACCGCGGAGACCGTGGTGGTCGTAGCGAGAGAGGCAGAAAAGAGCGAGGCGAACGCCGTGACGCCCCACAGGGCGACATGCAATGTTATGTCTTAGCTGTTGGTCGCGAGCACGGGGTAAAACCTGGCAACATCGTTGGCGCCATCGCCAATGAGGCAGATATCGATAGCAAATACATCGGCCAGATCGAAATTCAAGACACAACAACCTTGATCGATCTACCTGCCGGCATGCCGAAAAACGTCATGGAAGTATTGCGTAAAGTTTCTGTCTGTGGTCAAAAGCTTAATTTAAAGCAGAGCAACGAAAAAATCTCTAAGAGCAAGCCTCGTCGTAGTCGCCCTCGTAGCAGAGACTAATCGTCAGTCAGGTCGCCTTGCAGTTTAACGCAAAACGACACCGCTGATAAAAAAGCCCCGATACAATGTACGGGGCTTTTTTTTGCCTGCCACTCAACTTCCGCTGCTTTTAACCACTAAATGCAACTCTCCGGAGTCTGTTATCAAGACGATAGTACCATTGCTTAACACCGTTAAATCACGAATTCTGCGCCGAGCTTTTTTAAACCAGCGCCACTCCTCATAATGACTATAATTAGCGCTAAATTTAATTTGATTCATATGCCTGAGTACTAAAGACCCGGCCAGAAAACTGCCCTGCAACTGCGCAAAATAGTCTTGCTGATAATATATCAGACTGGAGGGGGCGATAGAGGGACTGTAATACATCAATGGCTGCTGCATGCCCGGCTTTTCCACACCCTCACCAACACTCACTGGTCCCCAATACTCTTTACCATAAGAGATAACTGGCCAGCCGTAATTTCGTCCGGGCTGCACTAAGTTAATTTCATCTCCGCCTCTGGGCCCGTGCTCGATTGCGAAAAGCTGCTGCCGACTCTTGTCGTAATAAAGCCCCTGGGGATTGCGGTGCCCATAACTGTATATTTCGGGCTTGATATTTTTCTGCCCGACAAAAGGATTATCTGCGGGAACTGATCCATCTAAGTTTAAACGCAATATACTACCCGGGTGATTGTTAAGATTTTGCGCATTGGCACGCACACCTCTATCGCCAATTGAGAAAAACAGATGACCCATACCATCAAAGATAATCCGGCTGCCAAAGTGCTTGGCGCTCACCGAAGCCGGGCGGGAGACAAACAGGTCTTGCCAGTTAGTTAATTTCCAATGCTTATCAGTTTGAATTAACTGAGCACTGGCAATGCTAGTGGCAAATTTACCTTTAGTCACTTGCTTGGCGTAGCTGAAATACAATAACTTAGTGGAGGAGAAATTTTCTGAAATGGCGATATCCATCAACCCTCCCTGACCGTGCGATTGCACTTCCCCGACACCGGGGATCAAAGACAATGATTGACTGGACAAATCGTACCTGAATAATTTACCGTCTTTCTCAGTGATTAACAGCGACTGGGATTGCTGCAAATATGCCAGCGCCCAGGGGGCCACCAGTTGATCGGTTAATAATTGCACTGAAAATAGTTGTTTATCAGCAGCGGAAAGGTGTAATTCTCGGGCACTGGCAGTGCCGAAAAAAGAAAACATTAACAATATCAGCACAACTATTTTATACCTTAGTAAAATAGCCAGGCTGTGGTAAATGCAGTGCTTAGTTTGAGTTTGAGTTTGAGTTTGACAACATATCGACATCCCTGTTCTCCCGCTGTATTTTTACTATCCTAGTCAATCTACTCTTAGTAGCTGTCCTGAGGGTAACGCACAGTCATTCGATTCATTTTAAGGTGACGATTTATATCTATTATCTGTCAATTGAGCAGTACTGCTCACTTTGCATTTCAATAATACGACTGCTGGCCCGCTGAAATTCAAATTCTACTCTGCCCCCCAGATACAGTTGTGGCAGTTGCACCGCAGCAGCCATTACCACCCCTGTTCTCTGGTCATACATCTCATCGATAAAACTAATAAAGCGTCGCGCCTCATCATCCCCTTTAGCCATCACAAAGGGCCTGTTTGCCACTCGCTGATTGATATTATAAGTATCCTCAGTACCGCGGGCGACTTTGCGCTCGTTTAACACCCCCCCTAACTGTGGTACATCCAACAGATAGATGCAACTGGCTATTTTCGAGAGGGCAATATAATCATTGGCACTGCGGGGTCCGACAAATAGCTGCTGGAAACTAAAACAATACAAGTCATCACACTGGTACAGGCAGTCAATGGTTCGCGACTCAATATCAAGCGCCAGATTGCGACTGACCGATCGATCGCCCGCGTCGCTGTAGAATCGTTGCAACACTTGCTCATTAGCGCTGAGACCACTGCTACCTCCCTCGAGGTAATAATTATTAAAATGCTGCCCCTTAGTCAGGCGGTGATCAGTGTCGCCGAGCAGCGAAATAATTTGTAAGTTTTGCTCTAACATGGCAATTGCGGGTAAAAACCTATCTCGCTGCAAGCCGTCCCGATAGAGCTCGCTGGGGGCAATGTTAGAGGTTGTCACTAAAATCAGCCCCTGCTCAAATAACACTTTCAGCAGTCGCCCCAGCAACATCGCATCGGCGATATCGGAGACAAAAAACTCATCTAAGCACCATACTTTATGTTCTTTTAATAACTCTTTGGCGACCAGTACCAGCGGATCTTTATTGCCCTGAAAGACACGCAGCTGCTGGTGCAGATACTGCATAAACCGATAGTAGTGCAAGCGCTGCGCACGCCCCTGCAGAGCGCGATAAAAACAATCCATGACATAAGTCTTGCCACGCCCCACCGGCCCCCACAAGTACAAACTGGCACCTTCAGCTACTTCCCCGCGCTCTATGTTTAAATAGAGCTGATCTAGCGCAGCGATAGCCTCGGCTTGTTGCGGGTCTTCAACATGACCTTTTTCTTGAATATCCGCACGATAAAGCTGCAGTGGAGTCGACATATAATGTTACTTGTTATTATGACACTGAAGGGAAAGCCACTTCAAAAACTGCAGAGAAAGTGGCCCTGTGAGATATTACTTAATGCTGATGACCACCGGCTCCGTGAGCATGGCGATGAGAGACTTCATTGGCGGTTGCCTGACGCACATCGACTACTTGCATATCAAAAGTTAGCGTCTTACCGGCAAACGGGTGGTTAGTATCAACACTCGCCATAAAACGACCCATTTTTACTATAGTCACCTGATGCTGGCCCTTCTCGGTATTGACAGTCGCAACCATGCCTGGACGCCATTTCTTAGCGCCCTGTAAATGTTTAACTGGTACTTTTATTACCGCATCTTCGCGCACTTTGCCGTATGCCTGCTCTGGTGCTAAGGTCACTGTCACCGAATCACCTTTAGCGTGTCCTGCAAGTGCCTTCTCCACACCCTCCAACATATTGTTGTGTCCCTGCAAATACAGCAGCGGCTGATCAGTATCTGTCTCTTCTAAAATATTACCATCGGCATCTTTTAATACGTAATTGAATTGAACTACTGTGTCTTGTGCAATTTTCATGCATTACTCCTGTTGAAAATTTAGTTTTTTGCTGCGCTTACAGCGCAAATATAGTGTGTTTTCGCCTCTGCACAGGCAGTTTGCTTATCTGCAGAGTAGCGACTCAAGTTTTAGCTCCACGCATCGCCAGGATACCGGCACTGCAGATCAGCAAAATGCCTACCACAGTAGCAGTTGTTATCTGCTCCGCCCAAAACACCCAGCCAAAAATAGCGGCATAAAACACTGAGCTATAGGTAAACGGGGCCAGTAGCCCGGCTTTAGACAGCCGATAGGCCTTAGATAATAACAGCTGTGCAATAGTTGATGTCAGCGCCAGGGCCAGCAGCCAGATCAGCTGAGTAACACTCACCCCCTGCCAATAATAAAGCGCTGGCAATAGCGACAGTAAAGTGGCAAACAGGGAAAAGTAGAATACAATCAGCTTTGAGTTTTCAGACTTGCCTAACTTTCTGATCGTCACTTTGGCAAAGGAGCCGATCAGCGCTCCTAGCAAGGCGATTAACACCACAAAATTGATAGCCCCCTGCTGCGGATTGAGAATAAAATACACCCCGACAAAGCCGATGAAAATAGCCACAAAAATTTGTTTGTGCACGGGCTCTTTAAGCCAAAAGAAGGCGATCAGTGGAATAAAAAAGGGCGAGGTTTGCTTTAACAGTGCCGACTGCGCCAGTGGTAAATTGCCCCAGGCAAAATACAGACAGGCCATGGCAGTTACCCCCAGTGCCGCCCTTAAAAAATGCCAGCGCAGATACTGAGTTTGCAAAGCTGCCACCCCTGCCGTCAGCAGCCAGGGAGCCAATAGCAACAGTGCAAAAAAGTTGCGGAAAAACATGATTTGAGTGGTCGGTAGCTGCTCCGAAAGCTGTTTGATCAACATTCCCGAAAGCACCAGAAACAGCTCAGACAATACGATCAACAGTGGTCCACCTACGATGAACGACCTGTTGCGCCAAAATGATATTTCGATTTTACTCTATCCTAAAAATTACCGTCGCCACAATTGACATCGCACTCGGCCACAGCAGCTGCTCTTTCAAGCACTGCCCTGGCCGAGTGACCGAACTACAAATTGATTACTTGGTAGTCAGCCGCTAATTTTTCAGCCAGCTCAGCATTAGTCACAACCGCTACACTGGCCTGCTCCGGTTGCAGATAGGTACTTGCCACCCGCTGCAGATCAGCGATAGTCACTGTTAATATTTTGGCTCTGAAAGCGCGGCGCTGCTCGGCACTGCGGCCAAATAATTCACTGTGATAAGCCTGCTTTGCCTCCCCGGCCGGCGATGCAGGTTTATCAATAGAACTGACCACACCTAAGATCGCCTCAGACAACTTCTTCTGCTCGTGATCGGTATCGGCCAGCCACTGCAGCGAGGCATCAAAATCATTCAGAGTTTCTTCGATGCGCGGGTCGCGGTAGGAGAAGAAACGGAAGATAGCATCGCCGTTGTCCTGCCCAGCACCTGAGCCATAGGCTCCACCTTGCTCTCTGATAGCCCGGTGCAGAAAGCCGTTGCGCAGGAAATCACCTAATACCGTTAGCGCGGCAGCATCCTCATGCTCTACCGTGACTGTGGCATAGGCTTTAGCACTGAAACTTACCTGGGTACTAGTGACCCAAACTTGCTTGACCCCCTCTCTGCTCGCAGTTAAGCTAAACTGATCGGTGCTCACCGCGGGCACATCACCCCAGTGTTGTTGCAGACAAGCTGTCAATGTATCTTGCATCTCTGGCTCAGCGACTAGCAGGAAGCGACGCGAGCCACTGATAAGCTTCTGATGCATGCCTTTAAGAGTTGCCGCCAATTTCGCCAGCGCTGCCTCATCATTTAAACTGTCATCGAGTAACTTAACCGCCGCGATGCTGGCCAGGCCTCTGCTCTGATGGGAGAGCAACGCACAGGGGGCAAGCTGTGCACTGGCCGCCATCATCGCCAAAGAGTGCCCACTGCCAGTAATACTTTGCTCTTTACGGCTGCGCTGCTGTGCAACTATTTCACGGATGCGCGGTAGCTCATCGAAACGGCTCTCTAACAAGGTCTCTTTGACTAATTTCAGCAGCTGGTTATGGTAAGAAGCTAACCCTTTTCCAGATATAACAAAATAACCGCTGACCTTTTGCTCATCATCGATACTCGCCCTTACCGAAGAATAGGCGCTGACTCCCCCGGTCACTTGCGCCAGCAATTGCTGATTCTGCTGATAATCGCGACCGGCACAGCCCAGCTCACTCATGCAGTGGCTAAACAGCGGTAACAATTGCTTTTCAGCATCGCTAAATTGCGGCATCTCGATAATTACTTGCTGATAGACTAAACCGTTTGTTCCCTGGCCATACCAGTGCATTGGCTGCCCGGCTAACTCAAGGGTTTCCCCAGTGGCGATAAACTGCTCCGCCGGCACATCGGCCAGAGTCACTTCAGGTAAGATGCTTTCATCATCCACTTGTTCCTGACGTTTCTCTAGCGCCGCAGCCTGATCGACCACTGCCTGGCGCTGTTCTTGACTCATCCCCTGACGCATCGCCTCTAACTTCAATTCATCGGCCCGCGCCTTGCGCTTCGCTAACTGTTGCTCTGGACGTAAAGTCAGACGCACATAGTGCGGGTTATCCAGTAGCTGAGTACGAATTAAATTAGGAATAAACTTCGGGTCTTTAATCGCCTCTCGCAGCTCCTCTAACACCGGATCCAAATTTAACAGTGCGATAGGGTCACCGCGATGAATGGCGCTGGACATTGAGGCCATGATCAAGTTCAAACCGTACGGGTAACCGTCACCACTTATTTCCCGTTGCCCCAACTCTAATTGATGTAATTGCGCTTCGACGACGTCAGCGGCAACACCTTCTTTTTCAACTTTGTGCAGCACATCCAACACCAGTTTTTCAAATTCGTCTGCAGCTTCAGGTTCCGATCCCTCCAGTCCGCACATAAAGGACATTTCGCGGTTGGAGTCCTCCAGTCCGCACAGTGGTGATGGCGCTTTACCCAAGTCTGTTGATTCCAACGCAAAACGCAGTGGCGAGGCACTGTTATCGAGTAGTACTCTGGAGAGCAGATGCGCTTCCAACTGCTGTTTCAGATCGATAGAATGCCCCAGCAGCCAACCCATCACGTGGTGAGTTTTTCCCTCAATATGCTCTTCATCTAAATCGTAGCCCTCCTCTACCCGTACCGGGGAGAAATATCTTTTCTCATCGGCCACCGCCACATGGATATCTAACTTGGAAAAATCTTTTAGCGCACCTTGCTCAAAGCGCTGCTGCAATTGCTCGGCGGGAATATTACCAAAGGTCATAAACACCGCGTTGCTCGGGTGGTAGTGACTTTTATAAAAGTCTTTCAGCTGCTGATAGCTCAGATCGGTAATAGACTCAGGGTCGCCACCGGAGTTGTAATGATAGGTCTGAGTGGGGAACAAATGTTTGGAAAATGTCTGCCAAAGGGTGGACACTGCAGAGCTCATTGCCCCCTTCATCTCATTGTAAACGACCCCTTTGTATTCAAGCGGCGAGTCGGTATTGCCCTGCTCTTTAAACTCAACCCGATGTCCTTCCTGGGCAAAATCTAACGCATCTAAGCGCGAGTGGAAAGTTGCATCTAAATAGACATCTAACAGATTGAAATAATCTTTTAGGTTTTGACTGGCAAAGGGATAGGCTGTCCAGTCGGAACTAGTGAATGCATTCATAAAGGTATTTAGCGAGCGCCGGGTCATCATAAAAAACGGATCGCGCACCGGGTATTTATCACTGCCACAAAGGGCTGTGTGCTCTAGTACGTGGGCCACGCCGGTAGAGTCCATAGGCACAGTGCGAAAAGCCACTAAGAATACATTTTCCTGTTGATCAGCGTCTATATGGTAGTGCATGGCACCGGTTTGCCGATGGCGAAATTCCAGCATAGTGACATTTAATGATTCAATTTTCTGCTGACGAATAAATTCGAAACTGCTGTGACAATTGACGGAACTCATAGACAAATAAATCCTTATTATTAGAGTGTGGGCTGCGATACAAAAACAACTAATTACAGACCAGGGAAAGATAATTATGCCCGACATTGTAACGGTTTAAGCTGTAGATGCGTAGCTTCTAGGCGCTTTTTTACCGACCAATCAGGCAAGCTTAAGTTAATTATTAAGTTACAGGGAATCTAGCATTGTCCGACACCCATAACCGGGTTGCTCAGTACTTCTTAGCTAAATCTGGCAACGGCCCCTCCATGCCCATCGCCAACGCCATCGCCTTCTTCTTTGCCGGCAGGATTTTACCCGCCAAGCCCAGCCCTATATTGCGCAGCAATTTTAATGGCACCAAATCATTAGTAAAAATTCGGTAAAAACTATCCATCAACTGCATAATCAACAAATTGTGATTGCGCCGCTGCTGCTGATATTGTTGCAGAGTCTTCAGCGAGCTAAAGTCCCCCTTGGGAATTAGCGCGTATTCTTCCGCACTGGCAAAGTTTTCACTGACAACCGCTTTGATACTTTGTGCTAATTGAGCCGCATCTAGCAGGCCAATATTGACCCCCTGCCCCGCCAGCGGATGAATCATATGCGCCGCATCACCTATTAATGCCACGCCCTCCAACACATACTGCTGCGCATGTTGACGCTTCAATGGGAAAGCCGCCTTGGCCAAAACTTTATCTACTTTTTCCAGGGCGCTGGGGAAATTATCAAGCAACTGTTGCAAAAACTCCGCCTCGTCCAATGCCAACAGTGCTTTTATTTTCGCCGGGGTGTTGTACCAGACCAGTGAAGCGCTGTTACCGCTTAGGGGCAGAAACGCCAGCGGTCCGGTTGGCGTGAACTGCTGCCAGGTGATGTCTTGCTGCGGTGCATCCATCAGCACGCTGATAACTAACGCGCTCTGCTCATAATCCCAGCTGTGAATTCCTATACCCGCGGCGCTGCGAACGGCGGAATTGCCACCATCTGCACCGACCAGCAGTTTGCCGAGCAATTGCTGACCATCAGCCAGCTCGACGATACTGGCGCCGGGATTAAAATCAATGTCAGTGGTTTCACAGTGGATCAATTTGATATTACTCAGCTGTGCCATACGTTCTAACAGCGCCAACTGAATCACCCGGTTTTCGACGATATAGCCTAAGTGGTCGACTCCCTGCTGCTGGCAATCAAACAGTGTAGCGGCGCGTTGCTCATCCAGCTCCCAGGTTTTTAAACGCCGGTAGACACAACTGCGGCGATTGCTGACCCCCTCCCAGGCGCCAATATTTTCCAGGATATTTTGTGAGGCAATGTTCAGTGCCGAGACTCTTAAATCATGTGTTTGCTCGGGGTCAAAAGCCTGTGGGAGATTTGGCTCTATTACCGCTATTTGTAATTGGCTGTCTGCCATTGCGCAGGCCAAGGTCGCTCCGACCATGCCACCACCGACAATAATAATGTCATACTTGTTGTTCATTTAGATCTCCCAGTTGCTGGGGACATTATAGCCTATGTTTTAACGACAAGATTCAAAGCTTGACAAAATCTTTATTAAAAACAATCCTATGTTTGCATTTTCTACTGTAGCCAGCTCCCGTTAACCAGTACTTTGTTATTCACTTTGACAGCGAGAGCAGCTATTACTGCATATCCGGGAATTATGCGCAGCAGATTTCATCTTAACATTTGGAGAAACTATGTCAGTTTGGCAAAAACAATTTGATTTAGCCCGCTTAAATCAGGCCAGAGAGAACACTTTAATCAGACACTTAGGTATTGAGTTCACCGAATTTGGCGACGATTACATCTGCGCCACTATGCCGGTTGATCAACGCACCCATCAGCCCATGGGCCTGTTGCACGGAGGCGCCTCAGTAGTGCTGGCTGAAACCCTCGGCAGCGCAGCAGCCACACTGGCTTGCCCAGAGGGCTTTGTCTGTGTCGGATTAGAGATCAATGCCAACCATATACGCGCCGTCAGATCAGGTCTGGTGACCGGTATTACCAGGGCCTTACATATCGGTAGAAGCACTCATGTCTGGGAAATTAAAATGTATGATCAAGAGCAGAAAATGAACTGCATATCGCGCATTACTATGAGCGTCATAAAGCAGCCCGACTAGGCATGAGTTCAGCTAAACGATCCACTGCCATAGCCGTTAAAGTGCCTACCAGCGCATTACACACCGGCAGAAGTAAGAAAATGCTGTGGGAAATTAAAATATATGATCAAGAGCAGAGAATGATCTGCATATCATATATTACAATGTGCGTCATCATACAGACCGACTAGACTAGGGCTCGGTAATGACCAGCAAATATTTTGCCGCTGACTGATCGTTAGTAGCGAAAGCACTGTTACTGTGTAATTTGTAGCGCAATACGTCCCCGGGCATCAGCGTATATATTTGCGCACCCAAAGTGACTTGCAACTGCCCGCTGATCAGCAACAGATAATGCTCCAAACCTCTTATTGGCGAGGCATCGTAACTAATATTAGCGTTTGCCGCCAACTCGCACTCGATAATTTCACAGCTGAGTTCTTGTGCCGGCGGTGAGACACTGCGTCGGCTAAAACCTGTTTGCTGGTCCCTCCACACTCGCTGCTGAGCCTGTCGAATCAGTGCCGGTGGGCTCTGCTCAACCATCATCATCAGTGAAGAGAGAGTCATAGAAAATGCACTACAGAGCTTGCCTAACACTTGGGCTGTCGGACTGACTTCACCGTTTTCAATTCTCGATAGAGTCGCCCGACTGACACCGCTTCTTGCACTGAGTTCAGCCAGAGACAAGCCCCGCTGTAAACGTAAACTTTTCAGCCTGGCAGCTAGAGCCGCCTCCATGTCTGTACTACTCATTGGCCACCAACCAGCGCTGTAACAACTGC
Organism: Oceanospirillaceae bacterium; assembly: GCA_013215505.1. GTDB lineage: Bacteria > Pseudomonadota > Gammaproteobacteria > Pseudomonadales > Balneatricaceae > Rs1. The sequence goes on along the minus strand of JABSQZ010000022.1, from coordinate 107,706 downwards.
GCCAACGTAGAGCGCTCTGCTTGAGTCAGAGACGCCAATATTTTTTCCTCGTTGGCTATATGCGCACCGTAGGCGCGATCAATTAACTGCAACCCCGCCTTTGTCAACTGCACTGTGCAGCTACGCCTATCCTGATCACTGTGCAGTCGTTCAATCAGATCGCGTTTGGCCAGTTTGTCTAAATTTGTGGTCATAGCCCCAGAGGACAACATCGCCAATTGATACAACTGGGTCGGTGTCAGCGGCTGGTTGTTACGCCGCAGTGTCGCCAAGATATCAAACTCAATAGCGGTTAAGCCAAAGGGCGTCATGCCCGCTTGAATTTTTGGCTTCATCAACTTCTGGACCCGGGATATTCGTCCTACCACCGCCACTGGCGAGCAGTCCAAATCCGGGCGCTGATTTTGCCACTGTTCCAGTATGTCCGCTACATGGTCATTGTTCATGTTTAGCTGCTATTTAAATAGTTGAATGATTGGTGCACCATTCAAACATATTCTTATCTTTCTGAAAAGACAGTTGCCTTAACTAACAACTCCGGGTATTATCTTTTTCGAAAACTACTTTTCAAAAAGATTCTTTTTGAAAAGCCACAAAGCCGAATCACAACCTGATCTGCCAGCCACGCATAAATATTAGAGACTACTATGAACTACTTAATCGCCCTCTCCGTCCCGCTGCTGTGGGGAACCAGCTACGCACTTATCGGCTTATATTTATTAGACATTCCCGCTCCCTGGTTGGCCGTTTGGCGCGCACTGCCCGCGGGTATATTATTGTTCATGCTGCGCCCGAGATTCATCAGCTTGCCTAAAAACCAGATGCTGTTAATCAGTTTAGGAAATATCGCTGTGTTTTTTCCGCTGTTAATCACCGCAATCTACTTACTGCCAGGCTCAGTAGCGGGGACATTGGGGGCCACTTTTCCGCTGGTGATGATGTTTTTTAACTGGCTTATCTACAAAGTAGTACCGCAGCTTAAATTTGTCGTCAGTGCGCTAATTGGTCTGTTTGGGGTCACTTTACTGTTAAACCCGGATGCCGATGTGAACTTATGGGGAGTCGCAGCCGCCTTTGCGGCGATCAGCTCCATGTCTGTCACTTCTATCTGGATGAAAAGACTGGTGATTGACGACGTATTAAACGTCTCTGCCTGGCAGTTAATGATTGGCGGGGTATTGATGATCCCCTTCGCCACATACAGCGCCGGAGCTTTTAGCATGCCATCCAGTGAAACCTGGCCCGCCTTAATCTGGTTAGTGGTATTAAATACCGCGTACGGCTACTGGGCCTGGGTGCGGTCTCTGAAGATGTTTGGCACAGATACAATGGGAATATTCTCGCTGCTAAACCCATTAATGGCAGTATTATTAGGCGTGTTTTTAATGCGGGAACAATTAGATAATTTACAATTTATCGGCATAAGCTTGATATTCATTGCGCTATTAATGCCGACCAAAGTGTTTATACAAGTCGCCGCACTAATACTGCCAACAAAACTGCGCAAGATAATCAGCAGCTAGGCGTGGAGCAAACATTACTCCACGCCACAAACTCACTACTCACTACTCACTACTCACTACTTCCGACTTCCAACTTCCGACTGATCACCTTTAGCCTTACTAAACAGGCGAAAATAATTATCCGTGGTAATTTCAGCCAGCTCGGCAACTGAAACGCCTTTGAGATCGGCAATGTACTGGGCCACTTCAACCACATATTTTGGCTGATTTTGCTTACCTCGATAAGGCACTGGCGCCAAGTAAGGCGAATCGGTTTCTATCAGCAGATGCTCCAGAGGGATCTGCCTGACGGTCTGCTTCAAGGCAGTTGAATTTTTGAATGTCACGATACCGGAAATAGAGATCATGTAATTCAGATCTATCGCCTGTTGTGCCATTTCCAGAGATTCGGTAAAGCAGTGCAATACTCCTGCTGCCTCTCCGCCATGACTGGCAATTAACGCTATTGTGTCAGCTCTGGCATCTCTGGTATGTACGATGACCGGCAACCGCAGATCCGCACCTACCTTAAGATGGTTGATAAAACTCTGCTGCTGCACTTCTCTGCTGTCGCCGTCGTAGTAATAATCTAACCCGGACTCGCCGATAGCCACCACTTTTTCATGTGCAAGTGCCAGCTCAGTTAACTGTTCTACACTGGCTATTTGCTCAGCGCTTTTTACATGCAACGGGTGCACCCCCATAGAGGCATCTATCTGTGGATAGGCACTGATAAGTTGGTACATCTTGGAGAAATTTTTCAGATCTATGCTGACACAGAGCATCCTGGAAACTGAACGAGCAGTGGTTTCTTGGAGTAATTGGGTAAAAGAGTCGTTGTATTCAACTAAGTCGAGCTTGTCTAAGTGACAGTGGGAATCGATAAACATAAAAGTCTTTATAATACAGGGCGCAGCACATTAACGGCTAACTGCGCAAGGTTGATATAGCTGATTTTGCAAGAGGCAACTATAGCGAATGAGTTATAATGTCTGAGTGCCAATACCCACATCATAACCGGCTAAATAGGTTTCAATTTTTTTACAGAGGTCTAAATCTTCGGCGGAGATCTGAATGCCAATGCCCTGCTTTTTACCATTTTGTGGTGATTTTGGCGTCATCCAAATCACTTTACCGGTAATCGGTGTCTTGTCGACTTCATCCATTATTTGCAATAAGGCAAACACTTCTTCGCCTAGGTGAAATACCCGGTTAGTCGCAATAAACAAGCCACCACCTTTAACGAAAGGCATGTAAACATCATATAGATTCTGTTTTTCAGGGAGAACCAGCGTTAGTATTCCATGGCTCATGCGCGGGCGCGTTGGCAGTGAATTAGTCACACTTTCTACGTTTATCTGTTTGTTATTCACGATAATTGCCAAAAAATACAATCCTTATGTTTTAAAACTATCCCTAAGTCTCTGTTAGAAAATAGATAACCGTTGTATTTAAACATTTTATATTAAATTGTTCCAATCTAATAACAAATCTTCCAGTAGCAGTTGCCGGTTAGGGTTTTGGTGCTGCAGTAGAGCAGCGCGCTGTCGCTGGATTTTATCCGAGAGACGATACACTTTTTTAATGTCACTGCGCTTGGCCAATGCCCCGAGCATTTTAGACATATCGTCATTTACTATCTGCGCTTGAGTCCCGATTAAATGTAACTTGCTAACATCGACCAGCATGCTGTACATCCACGCTAACAACTTAAGCATATCGGCCTTGGCGTATTGAGGCGCCACTTCGACGGCGGTGCTCTTACGCTGCAACAGACTTTTAAGGGCGAGAAAAAACTCCGCCCGCAACGACTGCCCCTGCTCCTTAAAGTTTAGACCTAAAAGTGGCGCTCCGTGCACAACTTTTAATAATTGACTGGCAGCTTGCTGTTCAATCGACAGCTGCTGCTCCAGCCACTGCACTGCCAACTGCTGTTCGGGAATAGGACAATCAATTCGCTGACAGCGGCTTTTGATGGTTGGCATCACCTGACCCAGTTGATGACTTATCAGCAATAACAGGGAATCACGACCGGGCTCTTCCAAGGTTTTCAGCAGCGCATTTGAAGCTGAGAGATTCATCGCCTCAGCCGGATCCAAAATAACCACCCGGTAGCCTCCCTGCTGCGCAGTACTTTGCATAAAGGCACTCAGATCTCGTACTTGGTCGACTTTAATCTGCCCACCCTGATCTTCAGGGGATAAATGATACAAATCCGGATGACCACTGGAGGTAAACAATTGACAGCTGCGACAGCCCCCACAGGCTGTGTCTGACTGTCGATTCTGGCACAGTACCAGCTGGGCAATACTGCTGGCGAAATGCAGCTTCCCTATACCCTTAACGCCATTTACTATCAGCGCATGAGGCAATTTTTTATCCGCTAACAGCTGACAGACTCTTTGCCACTGGGGCTCAAACCAAGGATATAGGTTGGTTGTTAATGCATGATATCGATTGGCAACGTTCATTTATAAGCCCAACTTTTCTGCTAAAATCCGATCCACTTGTTTTTTAACATCGCACAAATTTTGTGTCGCATCAACCAGTGAAAAACGCCCCGGCTCCCTCTGCATCTGCGCGCTGTACCCGGCACGAACCTTTTCAAAAAAGCACTTTTTCTCTTGCTCAATTCGATCCAACTCCCCTCTGGCAGAGGCACGGGCCAACCCCAGCTCAACCGGAGCGTCCAGCAAGATAGTCAAATCGGGACGCAGGTCTCCCTGCACAAAATTTTCCAGCTCGCGAATCCTGGCAATATCTATGCCTCTGCCATAGCCCTGGTAGGCATAAGTAGCGTCGGTAAATCTATCGCTCAGCACCCAGGCACCCCGTGCCAGTGCAGGGGCGATGACGGCATTGATGTGCTGCGCCCTGGCGGCAAAGACCAATAGTAACTCAGTGTCGACCGACATAGTTTCGCTGCGTGGTGTCAGTAATATCTGTCTAATTTCCTCGGCCAACTCAGTGCCACCGGGTTCACGAGTCATTACCAATTCTATCTTTTGCCCAGCCATTCGCGCAGACTCTATACGCTCCTTGATAAAGGCAATATTGGTACTTTTTCCGACCCCCTCTGTACCTTCAACAGTAATAAATCGACCTTTTAGCGGCTGTGCAGCACTCATTAATTTTCCTTATACCTTTGGGCAGCCACAGCGGGCGCGCAATTATTACTTTTCTTTAGTTAGCAGGCGCTGAGCGATAATCTTTTTTCCGCTTCAATTGGTAGCGACGTACCGCATTGTTGTGCTCGCGTAAACTCTTGGAGAATTGATGACTGCCATTACCTTTAGCCACAAAATACAAGTACTTGGTTTTTTCCGGATTCAATGCAGCTTTGATCGCCTCCGGCCCCACTGTGGCAATAGGTGAAGGCGGTAGACCATTTATAACATAGGTATTATAGGCGCTGGGGCGCCTCAAGTCTGCCCTGGTGATATTACCTTTATATCTATCGCCCATACCATAAATAACCGTAGGGTCTGTCTGCAGTCGCATGCCGATGTTGATTCGATTAATGAACACTCCGGCGATCACTGGTCGCTCCCTGGATGCACCCGTCTCTTTCTCCACGATAGAGGCCATAATCAATGCCTCGTAGGAGGTTTTGTAAGGTAATTTTTTGTCTCGTTGCTGCCACTGCTGCTGCAATATTTTTTGCATACTTTGATAGGCACGTTTTAACACCGCTATATCGGTACTACCGCGCTCAACCCGATAAGTTTCCGCCAGTAACAGCCCCTCAAGTTTTGACTCTGACGCCCCTATCGCCTTAAGTAGCTCAGTTTCGCTCATCTGGGTACTCTTGAGCACCAGTAGATCTTTATACTTTAGCAACTGCGCTCGCAGCTCTTTGGCACTGGATCCCTCTATAAACACGACATTGTGCTGCACCACTTGCCCAGAGGAGAGTTTTTGCAACAACCCCAACGGATGGATACCTGCAGGGATTGAATATTCACCTGCTTTTATCTTTCTGCCGAATTTATAGTATTTAGCGTAGAGCTTAAAATACAGGTCATTTTCTATCAGTTGCGCTTCTTTTAGAGCGGCGGTCAAGCGATTAAACCCCACCCCACGTCTTACCATAAAAGTTTTATTTGGGCCCTGGGTATAGACAGGCTGTACCATCACTGTGTGGATATCTTGCCAAATATAGTAGCTGGCGGCAGCCGCTGTACCCATAAAAAACAACAAGCTGAGGAAAAACTTTTTCAATTTGACGCGTCCTTTAAATAGAGATTGTGCAACATTTTTTGCAGCCCAGCGGTGACAGGCCCCACTTGATAGTCCATAGACGCAAGTGCTTTATCATCGACCAGCAGCTTGATTACAGGCAGTATATTAATCACAGAATTACAGACGAACACTTCGTCAGCTGCTAATAATTGTGGCAATTTATAGGCAGCTGTTTGCACTTCGAGCTGAGTTTTCTGCCGGCAGAGACTGATAAGGGCATTGCGTATCACCCCCTCGACCCCCGAATAACTAAGATCAGGTGTGTAGAGCACCCCATTGGTAACCCAAAAAAGATTACTCATAGTGCCCTCTATAAGATAGCCATCGGTATCACAAACCAAGCCCTCTGTGATATCCGGATCATCCCATTCACTGCGCGCCAGGACTTGTTCTAAGCGATTTAAATGCTTTAGCCCCGCCAGTACTGGCTGGCGTGCTAGTTGAAGCTGACACAGGCGTACCTTAATACCCAGGCGTTGCTGCGCAGTGAAATCAGGCAGTGCCGTTAATGAGCAGATACGGGTAATTGCAGCGCGCGGATCTGGCTTGTACCCGCGCATGCCAACGCCACGGGTCAAGGTCAGTTTCAATACCGCATTGGCATTGGTGCTGTCTAGCAGGCTAAGAAATTCCCGATAGAATAAATCGGCCAGTGTATCATCGAAGGGTATTTTTAATTTTTCAGCTCCGCGCTGCATCCGCTGTAAATGCGCATGCCATAACAGCGGAGCCCCGTCAGCTATCTGAATAGTTTCAAACAGGCCATCGCCATAACTCAAACCCCGGTCGGCAGTGCTGAGTAGCTGCTTAGACTGACCGTTGATCAATACCTTAGCCATCATTACTAACGATTAGATCTTACGGAACAACAGACTGCCGTTGGTGCCGCCAAAGCCAAATGAGTTTGAAATAGCTGTATCAATTCGACAGTCTTGAGCACTGTGTGCGACATAGTTAAGATCACAGCCCTCTGAGGGGTTATCTAAGTTTATGGTAGGCGGTGCCACTTGATCGCGAATCGCCAGCGCGCAAAAAATAGCTTCGACAGCCCCCGCGGCCCCCAGCAGATGTCCTATCATCGACTTAGTAGAACTCATGCGCATATTAGCGGCCTCGGCCCCAAACAACCTCTTAAGGGCGTTAGTTTCCGCAATGTCACCCGCTGGAGTGGAAGTCCCGTGGGCATTGACATAGTCGACACTGCTTACGCCAGCGTCTCTGATCGCATTTTCCATTGCCAGGGCAGCACCCTCGCCAGTGGCTGGCGGCGCGGTGATATGATGGGCGTCATCGCTCATGCCAAAACCAGCCAGCTCACAGTAAATTTTAGCGCCGCGCGCTTTGGCCCGCTCATATTCTTCCAGGACCAAAATTCCGGCACCGTCACCTAAGACAAAACCATCGCGATCAGCATCCCAGGGCCGACTGGCCGCCTGAGGATCATCATTGCGCTTGGAAAGTGCTCTGGCTGCTGCGAACCCACCCAGACCCAGCTGGGTAGTCGCCATTTCCGCACCACCTGCTACCATCACATCGGCATCGCCGTATTGGATCATGCGCATTGCCTGACCGATGTTGTGGGTACCTGTGGTACAAGCTGTAGTAATGGCAATGTTAGGCCCTTTAAAGCCAAACTTAATCGCCAGATGGCCAGCGATCATGTTAATGATACTGCCGGGCACAAAGAAAGGTGATACTTTTCGCGGACCGCTATTTTTTATGATGTCATAGGTAGACTCAATCATAGACAAGCCGCCTATTCCGGAACCAATAGCGCAACCGATACGCGGAGCATTTTCTTCTGTCACTTCCAGGCCACTGTCCGCCACTGCTTGAATCGCAGCCGCCAGGCCATATTGAATAAACAGATCCATACGGCGGGCATCTTTAGGATTCATATACTGACTGACATCAAAGCCTTTGATTGAAGCAGAGAATCGCGTGCTATAACTACTGGCATCAAAATGTTCAATGGGAGCGGCACCACTTTGTCCCGCTATAATCGACTTCCAACTATCCTCGACGGTGTTGCCAACCGGTGTTAATGCGCCTAATCCGGTAACTACCACTCTTCTACGAGACATCGTACTTCTCCCATTGTACTCTTTGGATTTACAGCTAAGCTGTCCAAAATATTATGCTTAATTTAAGGTTACTTTCACATCTACACTCGAGCAGAAAACAGCTTCAGGTTTTGGCTCGCAGCTTGCGACCACCGGGAGACTATTAGCGGCTGAACGAGATGATTACTTTATCACTGCCCGGTTTTAGCCCCTAGTTATTATCTCAATAACTTTATTTCAGCCTAAAACAAGAAAAGCCGTTCTATCAAATATAGTAACGGCTTTACACTAGATCAAAACTATTAAAATAGGATTGATTACTGGTTGGCAGTAACGTAGTCAATGGCCAACTGAACAGTCGTGATTTTTTCTGCTTCTTCGTCTGGAATTTCAGTTTCAAATTCTTCTTCTAAAGCCATTACTAGCTCAACGGTGTCTAGTGAGTCCGCGCCTAGATCATCGACAAAAGAAGCAGGGTTTGTCACTTCTTCCACTTTAACACCTAACTGTTCTGCAACAATTTTTTTAACGCGATCTTCAATATTACTCATAACTTTTCCTATTGTTTATCAAATAACATCATACTTTGTATGACTATTGATTATTTAACAATTAGCAGCTTAAAGCTAAGCTACTAACTTTGTAATTCAATTTAGATGAGGCAATTATCAACATATCTTAGAAAATATCAATCACAAATGTATGTTTTTTCTATTCTCAGTCTAAACCAGAAAAATTCTGGTCTGATAATAATCACTACAATCTTGATCCAGACGAATGATTTAACAGTATTCCCTGAAACTTTATAGCTACAACCGCTCACTTGCGATAAAGAAAACTGCTTTTAAATCAAATCACCTCTGATCTGGTACAGCGGCTGCTGGCTGTATTAAGCCATGTACATTCCGCCATTAACCTGAATAGTTTCACCGGTAACATAAGCCGCTGCATCACTGGCCAGAAAGCCCACCACGGATGCTATTTCCTCGGGTTTACCCAAGCGACTCAGCGGTATTTTTGACTGCAGAGCTTGCTTGTGTTCATCAGCCAACCCCTTGGTCATATCAGTATCTATAAAGCCAGGTGCGACACAGTTTACCGTGACGTTACGTGAACCTACTTCACTGGCCAACGCTCTGGAAAAACCTTCCATCCCAGATTTTGAAGCGGCATAGTTGGCCTGCCCCGCATTACCCATTGAGGCGACCACTGAACTGACACTGATGATACGACCCCAGCGCTTCTTGGTCATACCCCGTAAGCAGGCTTTAGTGACCCGATAAAGGGAAGATAAGTTGGTATTAATGACCATATCCCACTCGTCCGCCTTCATTCGCAACATCAAATTATCTTTAGTAATTCCGGCATTGTTAACCAGGATTTCAACCACTCCAAACTCATCGGTGATCTTCTTCATGGTTGCGCTAACAGAATCAGAACAGGATACATCTAATACCATGCCTGCCCCTTTGATGCCTGCATCACCCAGGTACTGTGTAATAGCCGCTGCACCTTTTTCACTTGTTGCAGTACCGATAACCACAGCTCCCTGACGACCTAACTGCTCTGCAATCGCCTTGCCAATGCCGCGGGTTGCCCCTGTTACCAGTGCAAGTTTTCCTTCAATACTCATTTTTATAATTCCTATAGCGTGACTGCTATCAAACACAACAAAAGGCCACAGTTTATACCAAGTGCGCTAACTTTCGCTACTTTTTGCGCCTTTTATCCGCCGACAATCAACTAGTTGCTTTTTCCCAACCCGCCGCATCTGCCAGCGAGGCTAAAATTAAAGGCTTGTGAATTTTCTTATTCAACCCAGATAATACTTTCCCAGGGCCACACTCTATCGACCGGGTTACCCCAGTGCCGACTATTTCCTGCATAGAAGCTGTCCACAGCACCGGAGAATACAATTGAGCGATCAAATTTTCCTTGATCTGTTCAACGCTTAGCGGCTCGCGGGCTGTGACATTTTGCAGTACTGGAATCTGCGGCATCTGCAAACTGACAGTCTGTAGTTTAGCCGCTAATTTTTCTGCTGCAGGTTTCATTAATTGACAGTGCGACGGAACACTTACCGGCAACTCTATGGCCCGTTTTGCACCGCTGGCTCTACAGTTCTCAATGGCTCTGGCAACCGCATCTTTTTCACCGGCAATAACCACTTGTCCGGGACAATTGTAGTTGACGGCCGCAACCACTTGACCTTGTTGTGCCTGCGCACAGGCAGCTTCTACCAGCTCATCGGCCAGACCTAAAATAGCCGCCATAGCGCCAGTACCCGCTGGCACTGCCTGTTGCATATACTCGCCGCGCAACCGCACTAAGTCGATGGCATCAGCAAAACCTAAGGCTCCTGCACAAACCAGTGCCGAGTACTCACCTAAGCTGTGTCCGGCCATAATGGCGGGTTGTTCTGCACCTTTTTGTTGCCATAGACGCCACAGGGCGACACTACTACACAACAGTGCCGGCTGAGTCTTATCGGTCTGATTGAGCTCCTCTGCAGGGCCATTTTGTACCAGCAGCCACAGATCATAACCTAAGACAGCAGAGGCTTCGGCGAAGGTTTGTTCAATGATCGGGTTCTCTGCGGCCAATTCTGCCAACATACCTAACTGCTGGGATCCCTGCCCCGGAAAAACAAATACATTTGATTGAGACATTTTGTGACTCCACTCCAAAATAATATGACTCCTCTCATCGAGAAACCGCAATTTAATCATGATTTTTGGCCGCATTTTACAGCATTAGCCAACAATTAAAAAATCTATATTCTACTCTCAAGGTCAAAACACAGCCTGATCAACTGGCGATAGCTGAAATAAATCGCAGATCCGCAAGACTCAATCGATAGCGCTAAAAACTAGCCAGTGGGTTGTACTGCCAGCATCTCACGCTCGATTATTGCCACAAGATCACATTCCACCGCCATTAGCGCCTGATCTATCGCACAGCCAACCCCATGCTTAGTCGCCGCCCCGTGAGATTTTACCACCACTGCCTGCAAGCCCAACAGAATTGCCCCATTGCGACTGGCCGGATCTAGCTGCTGTCTGATCTCATGTAATACCGGCGCAGCAACCCAAGTCAAAACTCTGCGAAACAAGTTCTTTTTCAAGTTTCGCGCTACTTTGACATTGATAAATTTCGCCAACCCCTCGCTGGTTTTTAGCAAAACATTGCCCGCAAACCCATCACAAACCACCACATCTGCCCTGCCAGAGAACACTTCATCACCCTCGATAAAACCCCGATAATTAAGTCCTGGCTGAGCTTCCAGCAACTGCGCAGCAGCCACTACCTGGACCAGCCCTTTATTCTCTTCAGAACCTATATTGAGCAAACCAATTTTCGGCTTTTTCAATCCGTACAAGCCGCTGGCTAATGCCGAACCCATTACTGCAAATTGATAGAGATTTTCTGCTTTACAGTTTATGTTGGCGCCTAGATCCAGCATTAGACACTGGCCTTTAACAGTGGGCATACTGGCCACTATGGCCGGGCGACTGATACCTTTAATGGTTTTAATCAATAGACAGCTCATGGCCATTAATGCACCGGTATTACCGGCACTGACACAAGCTTGTGCCGCACCTTCAGCCACTTGAGTGAGAGCGATATACATTGAAGAATCACGCCGATGACGAATCGCAAACGCAGCAGTATCTGACATAGCAACGACAGATTGAGCATCCGTTACCGTAAGTCTAGTTCTGATATTGTCGGTTAGGGTATGAGAATTTAGATAGCTGTCAATTTGTGCTCTATTACCGCACAGTATTAAAAATAGGGAGGGATGCCTCGCCAGGGCGGCGATTGCAGCGGGGAGGACTGTGTGGAGACCTAAGTCTCCACCCATCACATCGATCGCAATAGATACGCGATCAGACAACGATTACTCGCTATCAGCAGCTGTGATTTGACGACCACGGTACATACCGTCAGCAGTCATGTGATGACGACGGTGAGTTTCACCTGTAGTCTCATCAACTGTTAATGTTGGTCCATTTAGCGCATCGTGTGAACGACGCATATCACGGCGTGAACGTGATTTCTTACTCTTCTGTACTGCCATTTGATATAACTCCTAATAACTTATTTCTTGTCGGTGCTGCCCTTCAAAGAGGCCAACACACTAAATGGATTTGGTTTTTCAGTCTCTGAAACAGTAACTGGATTTCCATCACCAAAACTGGTTTGTATACTGCAATTTGCATGATATGACACTATAGGCAAGCTCAGTATCAACTCTTGTTCAATCAATGGCAGCAATTCTAAATCATCCTCTTCTACGATCAGAGGATCATAATATTTCGGTAGTGTTTGAGCTTTCTCTTCACTGTAAGAAATCGCGAGATTTAAATTCGCAACTAAATCTACATCTACTGGCTCTAAACAGCGCTGACACTCTACTTGTACAGAGGCCTTTACACTACCTGAAATTGTCCTGATTCTCAGTTCATCTCTGGCGAACTTCAAATCAGCGAACACTTCAACGTCACTATTAACCAACATTGGAGCGAGCTCTGCCATTTCTACAATGGCAATTACACCTGTAATATTTATCTCGCGATCGGCAAGCTTTCGCGGGTCAACATATTTAGGTAATTTAACGTTTAACATAAGCGCGCAATTCTATGGCCCAATGGCCTATCTGTCAAAGGGAAACGTATGTTTCCGGTGAAAAATCGCGTATATTCTACGCCACTTCTACAAAAGCTAAAATATATTTTAGTTTTTTACTTTCTCTAAAGGATATCTTAGTTGAGAACTTTAATATTAGCATCAAGCTCTCCCTATCGGCGCGCTATTCTAGATAAAATTGGCCTCGCTTACCACTCTATTAGCCCACAAATAGATGAAAAATGCCTGATCGGAGAAAAGCCTGGCGCTTTAGTGCAGCGACTGGCACTGGAAAAAGCGCAAAAGGTGGCTATTAATCAGCCCAATGCTTTAATTATTGGCTCAGATCAAGTGGCCATGTTAGATGGCACCCTCCTCAGCAAACCGTTAACCGCCGCCAGAGCGGAGCGACAATTGGCACTTTGTTCCGGAGCCTGTGTCAGCTTTCATACCGGGCTCTGCCTGCTGGACAGTTCCGATAACAGCTTTCAATTAGAGGAAGTTATTTTCCAGGTGTATTTTAGGCAGCTGACAACTAGCGAGATCCGTCACTATATTGCCATCGAACAACCCCTGGACTGCGCCGGCAGTTTCAAAGTTGAAGGACTGGGAATCAGCTTATTTGAAAAACTGCAGGGGGATGACTTTAACAGTCTGATCGGCCTGCCGTTGATCCGCTTGCTGGCAATGTTGAGAAACAAAGGGCTATCCCCCCTCAATTAACAGCCAACAATTAGCAATCCGGCAAAACACATTTGCGGCTGTACCAACACCCTACAGCTGTAGCCTCCTATACAAGCTGATACTGCAAGCCATTTTCATCCACTACAGCCGGCCGGCAAGCGCCATCTGCAACTGCATATCCAGGAGCTTAGTCATCTCCTTTAAATCACTTACTTTTTTTACCTGCTCAAACAACTGTTGTGCTTTAGGGTTGTGTTTGCGCATCATATTCAACCACTGCTTGACCCGCCCCGAGACAAAAGGTGGCGGTAACTGCAGCTGTACGTTTTCATAATATTCTATGATCAGCTGCACAGTCGCCGCCCAGTCGAGCCCGGTCACAGGTTCACCTCGCAAGCGCTGCTTAATAGTCAGCGCCAGTCCTGGATCGGCCAACACCCCCCGCCCTATCATCACATCCTCACAACCGCTGACAGTTCTGCACTGCTGATAATCTTGCCAATTCCAAATATCACCATTGGCAATGATCGGCATCGACACTGACTCTTTTATCTTGCGAATCCACTGCCAGTGCGCGGGAGGACGATACCCTTCAATTTTGGTTCTGGCGTGCACCACTAAACTACTGGCCCCAGCAGCCTCAATTGCCTGAGCATTGTCCACAGCCAGAAATTTATCTTTATTCCCCAAGCGCATCTTGGCACTGACCGGAATATCAGCACTGAGGCTGTCGCGCACCGCTGCTACTATTTTAAAAATTGTTTCCGGCTCATCCAGCAACACCGCACCGCCGCGGTGCTTATTGACGGTTTTTGATGGACAACCAAAATTGAGATCAATGCCTCTGGCACCCAGCGCCACTGCTCTTTGACTATGGTAAGCCAACATCTGTGGGTCGCAGCCTAAGAACTGCACTATCACCGGAACATTATTGGTACTGCAGCCCTGATGCAGCAACTCCGGCACTTTCTTTAGTAAATCACGATCCGGTAGCGGCTGACCTGTAATGCGAATAAACTCAGTGACACAAGTATCGATTCCACCGATGCGCGTCAACAAGTTACGCATATTGGCATCTACTACCCCTTCCATAGGCGCCAACATTATTTTTGCCATTTCTAAAACCTGAAAAAGCGCGATCCCTGAAGATAGCGCTTTTATAATTTGAATACAGAAGCTTACAGCCTGTTGCAAGCCCTATTATTAATGAATTTTGTCATGCAGATCCGCGGGTGCGTTTTCTCCCGCCTCCAGTTCTTCATCATCCTCCTTGGTCGAATCATTACGCTTAGCATCGATGCGCTGCAAATACTCTTCACTGATATCGCCAGTCACATATTTGCCATCAAATACTGAAGTTTCAAAACTGCTAAATTGCTGATCACCGGCAACGGCTTCTTTTAAATCATCCAATTTCTGATAGAGCATCCAGTCAACACCTATCGCCTGACCAATTTCATCTTCAGTGCGATTATGGGCGATAAATTCGGACGGCGAAGGCATGTCTATACCATAGACATTGGGATATCTAACCGGTGGAGCCGCTGATGCAAAGTAAACTTTTTTAGCACCCACTTCGCGCACCATCTGCACTATCTGCTTAGAGGTGGTACCGCGCACTATTGAATCATCGACCAACATAACCACTTTACCCCTGAATTCAGATTCAATAGGGTTGAGTTTACGACGCACTGATTTTTTGCGTTCGACCTGGCCCGGCATAATAAAAGTACGACCAATGTAGCGGTTTTTTATGAAACCTTCACGAAAGGTCACCCCCAGCTGCTCAGCCATTTCCAGCGCCGATGTACGACTAGTATCGGGAATCGGAATAACCACATCGATATCGTGATCAGGACGCTCCGCTTTAACACGTTCCGCCAATTTTATGCCCATGCGCATCCGTGCTTTGTGCACGTTAACACCATCGATAATCGAGTCGGGACGCGCAAAATAAACTTGTTCAAACAAGCAGGGAGCCAGCTGAGCATTTTCTGCACACTGCTGGGAGTGAACATTACCTTCTAGATCGATAAAAATAGCCTCGCCCGGAGCCACATCGCGTTCCAGTTTAAAACCGGCAATATCTAAGGCGACACTCTCTGAAGCAACCATCGCCTCCTGGCCATTATCAGTCTGACGCAAGCCATAAACCAAAGGCCTGACACCGTATGCATCTCTAAACGCCAACACGCCAAAACCAGTAATCACAGCGACAACGGCGTAGCCACCTCGAATCCGCTTATGTACCTTCGCCACTGCAGTAAATATATCGACCGGAGTCGGCACCAGCTTGCCTAAGTTCTGCAACTCATGCGCCAGAATGTTGACTAAAATTTCTGAGTCCGAAGTGGTATTAATATGGCGCAAATCAACCCTACGCATTTCCTGCGCCAACTCATCAGTATTGGTCAAGTTACCGTTGTGCGCCAGGGCGATTCCATAGGGTGCGTTGACATAAAAGGGCTGTGCTTCAGCGGCTGATGAACTGCCCGCCGTCGGATAGCGGACATGGCCGATACCAATATTCCCCAATAATTTTTTCATGTGCCTAGTGCGGAAAACCTCATTCACTAAACCATTGTCTTTACGTAAAAAGAACTGATTACCTTCACAGGTAACCATGCCAGCAGCATCCTGGCCGCGGTGTTGCAACACGGTCAACGCATCAAAGATTGTCTGATTAACTAATGACTTGGAAACCAAGCCAACTATTCCGCACATTTGTAGCACCTCGAGGGTTTTTTGAAATTTATCTATTAAATTTTTTACAACTGACAATGACAAGAATTTCTGTAGCAACGATTGCTCAACCAGCAGGCTGAGGATAAGTTTGTCTTACGAGCCCACTCCACCTACTTGCCAGATAACCTGACCTATATCGGCAGCGATGTCCCTGGTCCAGTTTTCCATCAATACAAAATGCGGTATTAGCTGCGATTGCGACCACCATGAATCTTCTACTGCCGGGGTCTGCGCTGCCAATGCGACCAGTACCACAACAACTAACGCTCCGCGAGCTACTCCAAAACCCATACCCAGTACCCGGTCAGTTGCACTGAGACCTGTGGCACTCACCAGCATTGCCACTAAATTTGACACTATGGCACCGGCGATTAACATCAATACAAACAGCCCGGCGAAGGCTGTGGCGATACGTATTGAAGGAGTTTCAATATAGCTTTCTAACACCAAATCCAGTGCACCGGAAAACAGCCGCGCCACCACAAAGGCCGAAACCCAAGTAATCAGCGACAACGCCTCTTTGACAAAGCCACGCTTTAAACTAAAAAGCGCTGATATCAACATAATTCCAAGAATGACTAAGTCAGTCCAATTCATTAAAATTGTAACCCCTAACAATTATTGAGTGGTAAACCTTACCAACAACCCATCCAGACCAAAGTCATCTTTTAAACCTTTTTTCAATGCCTGCAGCCGCTGCTTGTTCATCTCAGGACCGACATACACTTTAACCAGAGAACCGGTTTTACGACTGTAAACTTTGTGCCCGGCTTTCAGCAACTGTTTACGCAGTGCCCGGGCATTGGCGGAATCTTTAAAACTGGCCAACTGCAACGTCCAGGCGACCGGAACGCCCTGCTGATCTAGCACAGTTGCAGCCCCTTGATCCGCAGTTGTTATACCGCTGGGCGAGGGCGCAGCCAGCGCTTTGGTATCAGCGAGTGGTTTTAACAGCGGCTCGATATTTTGAAATGTTTCAGTGACAGGCTGATCGGGAATGATTGAGCTAAGATGCCTCTCGTGATAACCATCGCCGCTAAAAAATAGCGGAAAGAACACCATCACGATAAATATCAGCGCCAAAGCTCCAATCAACTGCTTTTTTACGGCCAATTCCATCTAATTATTTCCTCAACATTAACAACACCAACTCAGTAGTTGCTGATCATAGAATGATTGCAGCTTAACCGGAAAAATAATCTATCCATCCTCTTCGAGCAACTGCAATACTGCTGCCACAGTCACAAACGATCCCGCCACTACGACTTGATGATCTGCTTTAGCTGCCGCTATGGCAGCCGTTAAAGCTTGCTCAACACCATCATAACAAGCAGAGGGCTGCTCACCAACATCTTGCTCAAGCACCTTCTGTCGCAACTGCTCAGCGCTTTGGCCACGGGAAACATCTAAACTGACAAAATGCCACTGGGCCACCAATGGAGCAAGCGCCAGCGCCAGCTCCTGACAATCTTTATCTGCCAGAACTCCTAACACTAACTGTACTTTTTTGCTCAGGTTTTGCGCCTTTAGAGATGCTGCTAAATATTGGGCAGACTGTGGATTATGTGCGACATCCAATAGCACACTGGCACCGCAGTAATCAATTAACTGCTGGCGCCCAGCGGCTTTTGCAGCCATTAATCCGCGCTGAATTTGCACTTGAGAGCAGGAAACACCCAATAAACTGATCGCCTGCAGTGCAGTGCTGGCATTTTGCACCGGCAGCTCAGGTAACCCCAGTTGAGTAAAGTTCAACGGCTGGCCCGACAGATCAACTCCGCACCAATCCCACTGCCCTGCTGCAGTATCAACAACGTAAGAAAAATCAGTGATCGCTTGGAAGAGATTAAAATCATTCTCAGCACAGATCAGCGCAATGCTCTTCGGCGGCTGTAACTCGCCGCACACTAAAGGCCTATTAGCCCTGCCAATACCGGCTTTTTCACGGCCAATTTGTTCAATATCATCACCCAGCCAATCGACGTGATCTATAGATAAGGTAGTGATAATAGCCAGATCGGCATCCACTATGTTAACGGCGTCTAGCGCCCCACCTAAACCTACTTCCAGCAGCGCGATATCAGGCTTGACCTCGCCGACCAGATAAATAGCAGCCAGTGTGCTTATTTCAAAATAGCTGAGTGAAATCCTCGAATCGGCCACCCCCATCGCAACATCTATAGCATTAAAAGCAGCGATCAGTAACGCGTCATCAACGTCTATTCCATCCAGACGAACTCTCTCGTTATAGTGCAACATGTGTGGAGAAGTGTAGGCCAGAGTGCTGTACTCTGCGGCCAGATAGATAGATTCCAACAGTGCTGTGGTTGAACCTTTGCCATTGGTGCCGGCAATGCTGATAATTTTTGTGGCTGATAAATCCACACCCATTTGCCGGTAGACCTGACCGACTCTCGCCAGGCCCAAATCAATCTCGGTTGGATGATTACTTTCCATCCACTCTAGCCACTGGGCTAAATTGTACTCAGTGCGGTTCATTCATTCGTCATCTATAATACAGCCGCCAGGATGCAGCGACTGTTGTTAAATATTAAACTGTTTTTTCAGTACTACTCAGATCCGCAGCTGTTTGCGTTTCATTGTCTATTGTCACGGCACTTGCATCAGCTTTTAGTTCGGCGGCATCTACGGGCTCAGCCACAACTTCAGCGAGTTTAAATTGCTCCACCATCAACGATAATAAATTATGCAGCCGATCACGCAATTCTAAGCGCGAAATAATCATATCAACTTGGCCATGCTCCAACAGGAATTCAGCGCGCTGAAACCCCTCTGGTAACTTTTCTCTGACCGTTTGCTCAATGACTCGAGGTCCGGCAAATCCGATAAGTGCATTAGGCTCAGCGACATTGAGATCACCCAACATGGACAAACTTGCAGACACACCACCGTAGACTGGATCAGTGAGCACTGATATATAGGGAATGCCCAGCAAGCGCATTCTCTCTAATACCGCCGAAGTCTTGGCCATCTGGAACAAAGAAATCAATGCCTCTTGCATTCTGGCACCACCAGAGGCTGAGAAGCAAATTAACGGCAGATTCTCTTTCAGGCAAATATTAGCGGCTTGAACAAATTTCTCACCCACTACAGCCCCCATCGATCCACCCATAAAACGAAAGTCAAAGGCCACTGCCACTATTGGCATACCTTTCATTTCTCCGCGCATGGCGATTAAGGCATCTTTCTCACCGGTGGCTTTTTGCGCCGCCGTGATACGGTCCTTATATTTTTTGGTGTCTTTAAATTTCAGTCTGTCAACCGGCTCTAGATCCGCGGCTATTTCAGTAAAAGTGCCAGCATCAAAAAACTTTTCCAGTCTGGCTCGGGCGGGCAAACGCATGTGGTGATCACATTTAGTACAGACACTCAAATTTTTCTCTAAATCTGGAAGATACAGAACTGCCTCACACTTAGGGCATTTTTTCCACAACCCCTCCGGAACTGATGCGCGCTTAGCCGTTGAGCGAACCAAAGACGGGACTATTTTATCAAACCAATTACTCATTATATTTAATCCGTTTCCTATGCCACCTCTGCAGAGATGGGTACAATCTTGAAAGCCGACCATTGTCGTCGCCGACAACAGCAGGCTCTAATAAATTTTCATTCCCCCGCTAGCTGTTATCGGGAAAATGCTTAAAAATTCTTTGTATAAAATGCTTAAAAAAGTTCTTTAGCGGCTATCGATTGACACATTGCGCCTAAGATAACACTTATCCGCTGATTAATCTTATTCGCATCTGCAAGCTTTTCAGCACTTTAATTGCTGCAATCTAGTGCAGCATGAAAGCTGTATTGAGCATTACTCTTGTACCTAATATTCTCATCGAGCAAATTATGCGTGGTTTGCTCTGTTGACCTCAGCCATAAAAGCGTTGATTTTGTCCACGCACTTGATGCCTTTTTGTGCCTCTAACCCCCCACTGACATCCACCGCAAAAGGACGCACTACCTGGATAGCCGCAGCAACATTAGCGACATCTAAGCCCCCTGCCAAAATAATTTGTGAACGCATCTGCTCGGGAATCAACTGCCAGTTAAAGGCCGCACCAGTGCCACCTGGGACACCTTTGACATAAGTGTCCAGCAACACAGCTCTGGCGGATGGATAGTTGGCGACTGCTGCCGCAATATCCATACCCTCTTGCACTCGCAGTGCTTTTATAAAAGGTACGCCAAACTGGCAACAGTAATTTTGATCCTCTGCGCCGTGAAACTGTAGCAGATCAACTTGGGTCTGAGCGACGATACTTGCAACTAGTTCGGGATCTTCATCTACAAACAGTGCAGTAGTAGTGATAAACGGAGGCAGCGCAGCTATTATGCAAGCTGCACTTTCAGGATCGATATAGCGGGGACTAGGCGCATAAAAAACAAAACCTAAAGCGCTAGCACCGGCGGCTATCGCCTCTTGCGCATCCTGTAGACGCGTTATTCCGCAAATTTTTACACGTGATATCATGAATTCCAGAGCCACTTTTATCAAATATTTACAGAGCCGGATTCTACCAGCAATCCCTCTTAGGGACTATAATTTTCAGTGCTTTTTCGGATTCAACTCCAGCAGCGCTGAAAGTGGCGATGGAACAGCAATTTCAGTCTCTGCCTGTGATAAAATAGGGCCCCAATTTTGATGCCGGTAACTGATATTTCTGCGGGTATTTAACGTCTACAAAATACAACCCATGTGGCGGTGCTGTCACCCCGCCCTTGCGTCTGTCCCTCGCTAACAGGACTTGCTGAGCCCATTCTGGCGCAGCCTCTGCGGCACCAATTTTCATCAACACCCCGGCAATATTACGGATCATATGGTGTAAAAAGGCATTCGCTTGCACATCGATCACCAGTAACTCACCACTGCGGTACAAGCTGATATCAGAAATTGTCCGCACAGCGCTTTTGGCCTGACAGGCAACGGCCCGATAGGAACTAAAATCATGTTCGCCGATTAAGTACTGCGCCGCCCGCTGCATCGCCTCAAGATCCAATGATTTGTGGGTCCAAGTAACGCCTTTGGGTAGGATTCCCGGCATCACCGGATTAGGGTAAATGATATAGCGATAGCGCCGGCTGATAGCAGAGAACCTGGCATGAAAACTATCATCTACAGCTTTCGCCCACTGTACCGATATATCTTGAGGTAAATTACTATTGGTTCCCAACACCCAGGCCCGCAGGTCCCGCTCAGCTACTGAATCAAAGTGAATAATTTGATAAGTGCCATTAACCCCTGTATCAGTGCGTCCTGCACAAATAACAGTGACCGGGTGATTTGCTACTTTGGAGAGGGCCTTTTCAACCCGCTCTTGAACGGTTGGCAGCGCATCAAATTTTTGCTTCTGCCACCCCTTGTAATTCTCACCTGCATATTCGATGCACAGCGCTAAACGACAAGAGGCGACTTGCGTCGCCTCTTGGTCTTTAGATTGTTTTGTATCAGGCAAACAACCTTACTCCTCTTATAATACTTTATAGCCGTCCCGTTTACACAGCACAGCCTGTTACTTGTTTACCGGCAAAAATCCGGTTACTCCGATTCAATACTTTTCAGCAATTTCTCCGCTTCCTGCTGCTGAGTCTGATCACCGTCTTGTTTTACTTCAGCAATGATTTCCCGAGCACCGTCAGCATCCCCCATTTCGATATAAGCACGAGCCAAATCCAGCTTCATCTGCACTCCATCCTCACCCAACAACAGATCAATATCCTCTTCATTGTCGGTATCAAACTCAGGTTCTATTGAGTCTAACGCGATCTCATCGTCAGTACTGTTTAACAACTCATCCAACTGCTCTTCCAATGCTTCAGCGTCCACTTCTGCTTTAGGCTCGTCAACATCCAGTTCTAACTCATTGCCCTGATCGTCCGCAGCTGACACTTCCAACACATCACCAAGGGCATCATCCATTGGAATTTGCTGTTCCTCTTCCTCGATATCAGTAACGGCGCTGTCCAGAGACAACTCCTGCGCTTCATCCTCCAGCTGCACAGAAGCATCAGCAGCGGCCAAATCTTCAGTTTCACTATTGACTGCGCCCTCACTGCTAGCGTCGAGTTTTGCATCTTCAGGTTCTTCAGCGTCTCCTTCCGCGGCGGCAGCTAACAACTCATCCTCTAAACTGATTTCATCTACCCGCTCATCGACAGCTTCTGGCTCTGGGAGATCAAGCTCCAGAGTTAACTCCTCTTCAGTCAATGCATCCTCATCAATTTCGAGATTTAATCCCTCTAAGGCTTCCAACTCGTCCAGAGATGTCACGGTATCGGATATTTCACTTATATCGACCTCTAATTCCTCGACGGTCGTATCATCGACAACCTCGTCAGGTAACTCTTGCTCGTCAGAGACTTCGATCTCCAGTTCATCGCCTTTTTTGAAAGAATCGATAGGTTCTTGATCAATCTCCGGCATTCCAGAAGACTCCAGGTCCAGCGATTCAGGCAGCTCATCTCCAGCGTCTTCAGCTTGATCATCCTCTATCGACGCCGCCAACTCTGCCAGAGCTTGCTCTTGAGAGTCTGTGATTTCGTCCAACTCGGATTCCGGGATATCACTTTCACCTAAGTCAAACTCAAGGCTGTCAATTCCCTCCAACATTTCCAGGTCATCATCGTCATCATCGATACTGGTATTTAGTTGTGCTTCAAGCTCTGCGGCCAAATCATCCTCATCAATCCCCTCCAGCTCATCAATCCCTGGCACCACTGTACCTTCAAGGGACTCATCCAGATCCATATCCATATCTAAATCAAGATCTAAGTCGAGGTCATCAACTTCACCGGTGACGATTAAGTCATCCAAATCCGCACCATCATCGAAACCAGCGGGGTCTTCAACCTCATCCAGTTCCTGCAATTGATCATCTATTACTTCATCGGGCAGGCTGATTGAGGGCTCAGATTTCTCTTCATCCACAGGCTCATCTTTGCGCCTGCGTCTCAGCAACAACAGCAAACCGATAAGTATCGACAGTAGCCAGCCACCGGCAGCCGCCGCTGCAGCCAAAGGATCAGCCAGTATTTTATCCAACCAGCTCTGCTCACTTTGCTGCTGATCTTTCATGTTCTGCTGTTGGTTTGCCAGCTGCTGCTCATCCTGCAAGACCGCCAACTGCTCATCTTTAAGCATAATCAGTCTATTGATATCTTCCAGCTGCTTGGCAATTGTATCCAGCTTACTATTTAGATCCGCGTTATCACGTTCAAGACGATCTATAGATTCTTGAGAGAGGGCCAATTTAACGTCGAGCTCAGCATTATTCTTTAGTAACTTTTCGATTTTTTCCGAATCTTTACCCGCAGCCAACGCCAG
The DNA here is from genome assembly GCA_013215505.1 of Oceanospirillaceae bacterium. Classification (GTDB taxonomy): domain Bacteria; phylum Pseudomonadota; class Gammaproteobacteria; order Pseudomonadales; family Balneatricaceae; genus Rs1. Next base: position 84,505 of record JABSQZ010000022.1, on the reverse strand, counting down.
TGCTTCAGCTTTAGTTTGTAGCTCTTTGCGTGCGGCTTCCTCTTCGGCGCTCAGCACATTGAGCATCCCTTTTTCGCCCGTCACCGGTTTTCCATCTGCAGTAGACTTACCTTCCGCCATCGCAGCCTCTGGCTTTACTGCCTGCTTAGTTGCAGTAGCTTTCTCACTCTGTGCTGCGGCCTCATCAGCAGCAGCCTGTTGCGTTTTAGCAGTCGCTGCGTCACTCTCGGCTTTTGCCAGCGCCTCAGCAGTTTTTTCACTAGCTGTAGCAGGCTTGGGCTTCTGCACTACTACTTTGGGCAGATTACCACTCTTCCACAATTTGGTTTGTCGCTGAACTTCGGCGTTGGCCTCTTTAGCACCAAACGCATCAATTTCCGCCTGTGTGGGTAAATCTATCACCACATTAGCGGTCATCACATTGATATTGGCATTGGGAAATGCCTGAGGATTTTTGCGTTGGATCAACACCATCATCTGCTGCGAAGTGACACGTTTATTCGGTCTATTGGCCACCGCTATATCCCAGAGGGTATCTTTCGAGCGAATATAGTACTGACCTTTTGTCAGTTTGAGGTTGGCCGGGACTTTTTTAACCGATGCTTTGCGCACAGGCTTGCGCGCGACAGTTTTAACTTTTGCCGAACTATCATCAGCGTTGAAATTTCTTTTGTTTTGCTGGGCTCTATAGGACGGCGGATCTAACAGCAGCGTATACTCGCGAATTAAACGACCACTGGGCCAGTTCACTTCCACCAAGAAATTCATAAATGGCTCAGTAACCGGCAACTTAGAGGTTAATATAATTCTTCCGGTACCGTTGGGACGCACTCTAACCTGGAATCGAACATCAGATAAGGCGCGCTGTGTCGCCAACCCAGAGAGGGCAAAATCATTCAAATCCGCCATTCTGGATTTAATTTGTAACGGACTGAGATTCTTAACTTGAAACAGCTGAATTTCTGCATGAAGCGGCTCATTGAGGGCCGATTTAACCCTAATTTCACCTAAGCCTAATGCATTAACTTTACTCACTAACAATGCACTAGCTATGGCAATACTTAAACCAAGTTTGCGAAGCATCTATTATCCCTTAACCAAAAAATTCAATCTTTGCTGACAACCTGTGACCACTCAACTAGATTTTATATCGACTGTGTAGCGTATTTATAAAGTTAATGACTATTTTAGTCTTCAGCCAAGCGCTCAATGTCAATACAGACTGACACTCCATTCATGTTTACTTGAAAAAAGCTTCATAAAACAATCAACTGCAGAAAACCAGAGTATTTACAGCCGTAGAATCAAGTTGCTTTTTTCAGCAAACAGGAGTAGAAAAATCAACAAGTTATCACGCAAATTAAGCTAATGAAGATACCTATTTAGCCCCTACAGGTCAATTAAATAGGCATCAATCTTCAACTTTTACTCACTATTAATAATAAGTGTATATTATTTATAGGATATTATAGATATTTTTCAATTAATAATTCAGCTATTTGCACGGCGTTCAAGGCCGCACCTTTGCGACCGTTATCACTGACTACCCACAAGTTAATACCATTATTACCTGCAAGGTCCTCGCGGATACGGCTGACAAATACTTTATCTGAACCGCTGCCATTGACTACAGCCGATGCGTATTCCTGTGTTTGCGGCGAATCTATGACCTCGACCCCCTCTGCGCCTGCCAGTAGCGTGCGCACTTCATCGGCGCTGATATACCCGGCGGTATCAATATGTACAGCTTCACTGTGTGCGTGAAAAACCGGCACTCGCACACAGGTAGGATTCACTACGATGCTTTCATCTTCAAGAATCTTATGGGTTTCCCAGACCATCTTCATCTCTTCGCGAGTATAGCCATTGTCTTGAAAAACATCGATGTGCGGCAGCACATTAAAAGCAATCTGCTGCGAGTAGACATTCACTTCTACCTCTCTGGCATTGAGCAGAGAAGTGGTCTGTTTGGCCAGCTCTTCCAACCCCGCTTTACCTGAGCCTGATACCGCCTGATAAGTGCAGACATTGATGCGCTCAATGCCCACCTCTCTATGTATAGGCGCCAGTGCTAGCAACATTTGGATAGTGGAGCAGTTAGGGTTGGCGATAATATTACGGGCACTATAATTGATAATACTGTCGGGATTTACCTCAGGTATGACCAGCGGAACATCGAAATCATTGCGAAAGAAACTCGAGTTATCTATGACGATGCAACCGCTATCAGCGGCAATTGGCGCATATTTTTCAGAAGTGCTACCACCGGCACAAAACCAGGCTATTTGCGTTTGCGAAAAATCAAAGTCCTGCAAATTTTCAACGCTGACACTCTTGCCTTGAAATTGAATTTTTTTACCTACAGAGCGCTCACTGGCCAGCAGATAGATAGTCCCTATGGGAAAGTTGCGCTGCTCCAATATCGACAGCACTGTCTCGCCAACCAAACCTGTTGCACCAACAACAGCTACATCGTATGTAATACTCATAATTCACCTATACTTTTGCCGCTTAAGACCATCTATTTCTTAAGCCAACTAACTACCCTATAAAACTAGAGCAGCGAATAAAAACTAAAAAGCCCGATAAATCGGGCTACCACTCACCAATATCGTCGCTTAAGCTTGCAGCAGAATCCGCAAGGTTCGACGCAATGGCTCTGCCGCCCCCCATAACAACTGATCACCGACACTAAAAGCATTTAAATATTGTCGACCAATATTCATTTTTCTCAATCGACCTACAGGGACATTTAAGGTACCGGTTACTTTCGCCGGCGTCAGGTCGGTCAATGTCTGCTCTTTCTTGTTCGGCACTACGCTGACCCAATCATTCGCTTGTGCCAACATATCCTCTATCTCACCAAGGGGGATATCTTTATTTAACTTAATGGTAAAAGCTTGAGAGTGACAACGCATAGCCCCGATGCGCACGCAAGTGCCGTCGATAGGAATGGGCGCCTCTAATTTACCTAGTATTTTGTTGGTTTCAACAAAACCTTTCCATTCTTCTTTGCTCTGACCATTGTCTAACTGGGCATCAATCCAGGGAATCAAACTTCCCGCTAGCGGCACACCAAACTGATCTACCGGCATACCACTGCTTAACAGTGTCCGAGAAACTTTTTCATCCAGTGCCAAAATAGCCGAACCACTGTCCAACTGATCGGCAACACTGCTGTGTATCACCCCCATCTGGCTGATCAACTCACGCATATGCCGAGCACCACCGCCCGATGCCGCCTGGTAAGTCATAGATGTCAGCCATTCAATATGGCCACCTTTAAACAAACCGCCGAGCGCCATCAACATCAGTGACACGGTACAATTGCCACCGGCAAAAGTTTTAATGCCCGAATGTATTCCTCTATCGATAATATCTCGATTCACCGGATCTAAAACAATGATACTGTCATCGGCCATGCGCAAGGTAGAAGCCGCATCGATCCAGTACCCTTGCCAGCCGGCACTGCGCAAATCAGCATAGACAGCTGTTGTGTAATCACCACCCTGGCAGGAAATAATAGCATCCATGGTTTTCAGCTCATCAATATCGGTCGCGTCTTTTAAGGTCGGAATGGTTTTACCAATATCCGGACCCGCCTGACCAATTTGTGATGTGGTAAAGAAAACGGGCTCATCAATGTGATTAAAATCGCCTTCCTCTATCATACGCTGCATTAACACAGAACCAACCATTCCGCGCCAACCGACAAATCCTACACGTTTCATTGCTATTCTCTTAGTTATGGATCATGCGAATAAGTCCAGTTATTTCTCTGTGGGCTTGCTCTCATGCTCCTCAGTTAATCTAGTCTCTTTTCGAGCTATGTCTCTTTTTTCTCAGTATCGACAAAAAATAAGAACCCAGCATTATCCGCGAATAATTACCAATAGGCTACGGGTAATTCCACTTATTCAGGGATTATTAGTGCTAAATTTCAGGACCGATCTAAACGCTTGGACTAAAGTCTGACTTTACTAACGCGCAGAGCAAAAAAAACAGCTAACATAGCCTTCTCAGCTCAATTATTTTAGGAATCTGAATGAAAAACTGCCCCTGCGGATCCGGGAAAACTCTCGCCGCTTGCTGCGCGCTAATCCACGCAGATGAAAGCTTAGCCGTTGCTGCCGAACAGCTGATGCGAGCCCGCTACACAGCTTTTGTCACAGCCAATATAGACTTTGTACTGCGCACTTATCACTCTCGTTGCAACAGCCACAGCGAGCGCGACGAGATTGCCGTCGCGGCTGAGATAGACTGGATAAAGCTACAAATCATCGACAGTCCAGAGGCCGTCGATGATACGGCTTTTGTCGAGTTCAAAGCTTGGTATATGGAAGACGGACAACTGCAGCTACTACACGAGCGCTCACGCTTTCTCAGGGAACAAGTTGGCGAGCATCGCTATTGGCGCTATATTGACGGCACTTTTCCCACCCCAGCGCAGAGCGACAATACCGCCACAGCCACTAAAGTGGGCAGAAATGCCCCCTGTCCGTGCAACAGCGGCAAAAAGCACAAAAAATGTTGCGGTAAATAACCGCTATTAACACACCAGCTGCAAGTGCGAGCCACTCTGATCAGTGCTGATGTCGATGCGCACTGGCATTTGCTCTTTTAACTCCGCCACGTGGGAGATCACCCCAATCATCCGCCCGCTTCGCTGCAGGTCGACCAAGGTGCGTATCGCCAGTTCCAGCGCTTCAGCATCTAAGCTACCAAAACCTTCATCGATAAATAGCGTATCTAGCACTATGCCACCCGCGTATGCCTGAACCACCCCAGAAAGACCCAAAGCCAGCGCCAGTGCCGCCATGAAACTCTCTCCACCTGACAAGGTGGAGACCGGCCGGACTTTCCCGGTGTAGGCATCATCAACCTCAAGCTCCAGTCCAGAGGCTTTATTGCCTTTAGCCCGTTGCTCTTTGCGTAGCAACTGATAGCGTCCATTGCTCATGGACTGTAGACGAGAGCTGGCCTCGATTAACACATCATCAAGTAGTGCGCTGAGTACAAATCGCTGTAAGCTGAGCTTATCTCCGGTAGCACCATTAGCCACGTCACTCAAGGTACCAACAACGGCATAACGCTCTTCTAACTTTTGCTTTTGAGATTGCGTCTGACTGATTTTTTTTACACCATTGACTAAAGTCGCCAACTTTTTATCAATGTCAGACCAAAGCTGTTCAACGCTTCGCTGCTGTAGCAGCGACTGCTCAAGCTGTTGTTGCAATAACGTTAAATCAGCCGCTTGCGCTGTACCGACCAACACTTGCTGAGCTTGCAACGCCCCTTCTATTTTCTTCCGTTGCTGCTCGTAACTATTTATTTCTTCTCGCAATTGCTGAACAACATCAATGGCCGTACAAGCTTGCAAATACTCTATCTCAGAATTAAAGAAACTGCCCTGCAGGGCAGTATCCAACAGCGCTTGCCCGGTTGTTACTCGCAGCTGCAGTTGCTGCAACAGATCCAGCTGCGCCTGATTTTTCGCCTGCGCCGCTTTTTCAGCGCCCTGTGCATTGATAAACTGCTCCGCCAGTGCTTCAATCTGCGCCTCTAACTCGGTTAGCAACTGACTTTTTTCTGCCACTGCTGCCTCCAGGGCCCCGGCCACACGAAATGCTTCAGGTAACTTCTGTACACAGCGTGCTAACAGATCATTAACGACTGCCAGCTGCTGCTCTACATCAATCAACATTTGCGCTTGCTGACTCTGTAATTGCTGCGCCTGTTGTTCTAGTTGATCCAGCTGCTTGGTCTTCTTCGCAGAGCGCTGTAACAGCACTTTGTGATCACTTAACTGGGTGATGGCTCGCTGTGCATTTCGCTGCTGTTGTTGCCAGTAATGTAGCTTGGGGTGCTCTGCAGCCATTTCACTGTCAGCCAGAGAAGCCTCAAAACTTGCAGTGCTGGTTTCTAGCTGCTGTTGCAGCGCTTTACCCTGCGCCCTGGTACTGGAATATAAATCGCGCTCTGCAGCCAATTTCTCCTGCCATTGCAGCGCCGTGACTTTGGCCTTCTCTATCTGCGCCAGAGTGACCAGTGCGACATCTGTTGTGGCGATCGCCGGATGCTCAATTGAGCCACAGACCGGACAGGGCTGATCTTCCTGTAACTGCTGCGCCAGGCGCTGCGCCTGAGATAAGTGCCACTGCATTTCCAACTGGCTGACCGCAGTGGTTTTTTCACTGGCCGTTGCGCTGACTTTAGCGCCTGAAACTTTTAGACCCTGCAACAGCTGCTGTTGCTCCTGCAGTTTTTTTTGTAATGTCTCGATCTCTAACAGCTGCTGAATTTTCTGCTCAGCCTCCAGTAGCGCCACTGCCGGATCGGCCAACTGTTGCAGTTGTATTTCTGCCGCCGCGATTGACTCGCTAATACTGAGCTTTTCTCCCTGCAAGTCGGCAACTTGTCTGGACGTTTTAGCAACATTCTGCTGGCATTGTCGCTGTTCAATTGACAGCTTTTCACTGCTGCGTTGTGCTTGATTGAGCTCAAACGCACTGTCAGAGTGCCTTTTAAATTCAATTAACTGGGCTTTTGCTGTGTCGATTTTCTGGCGAATCAACGGCGAGCCACTCTGCGCCTGCTGAGCAGTTTTCAAGACTATCTGGCTTTGCTCGAGCTGTTGCTGTGACTGATTAATGGCCGCTTGTGCCTGGGGAAGCTGCTGTAACAAATCTTGTTGAGATTGATAACTGGCGGTAATTTTTTGTGCTTCTTCCGCCCTCAACAACCGCTGTTTAACCGCGACTATATGACTCTGTTGCGCCTTAAGCTGTTGTTGCTGCTCTTCTAACAGACGCAGTTGATCAAAGCTGCGCTGTAAATTTTTGGCCTGTTCAAAGGCTTTAGTATGACTCAGGTACTGTTGCTGCGCGCTGGTCTTAATTGTCGCCGCGGTTTTTTCCTCGCTCTGGTGCAGCACAATAGCTGCCTCTAACTCGGTGACATTATCGAACCCTAAGCCATGCAACAACCCTTGCTGTAACCGCTGTAAATCACCCACTTCACGTTTCAGTGCTGTGGCCTGCTCTTTTAATTGATTTTCAATACGCTTATAAATCGAGGTTGAAAATAATTTACTAAAAATCGCCTCTCGGTCTTTTGAGTCCGCCATCAACAATTTACGGAATTGCCCCTGAGGCAAAACCATCACTTGCCGGAACTGATCGACATTTAAGCCTGTCAGTAATTCTATCTCCCGGTTTGCCTCGGTGACTTTCTGACTGACAAGCACCCGAACTTCTTCACCTTCGGCATTACTCTGCCATAACTGTGCCTCAGCCGACTGGCGGGTCACTCCCTCACCTTTAGCTTTTGGCCGCCACTGCTCGGGAATGCGTTTGATACTGTAATAGCACTCATTAATGGCAAACAGCAGCTCAATAGAGGTGAGCTTTTCAGCGCCTGCATGATCGCAACGCATCTGCGTGGCATCTCGATCTTCACCGGTGGTTTTGCCATACAGCGCAAAACAGATAGCGTCTAGAATAGTTGTCTTACCTGCGCCAGTAACCCCATTTATCAAAAATAACGGCTGCTCACCGAGCAGCCTGAAGTCGATAAATTCGCTACCGGCAAAAGGCCCAAATGCACTTATCTTCAGAGTGATAGGTTTCATGTACCACCCTCCTCAACGTGCAGATCTTCTATTACTTTTTGCACCAGTGAGGACTCATCTTTGGACAGTTCTCTATCCATTACTTGCGCAAAAAAATCTCCAAACATCGACATCTCATTGGCATTGATTTGCTGTGGTTGCAACCCAGTAGTAGATTTAAGTGCCATTAGCCCCGGTCGTTCTAAATGCAAAATATTCGGATACAGAGCCCGCAACTTCCCCATTACATCGAGTATTGCCTGTGAGTCAGTCAGCTTTATCAGCAGATAGTCGTGCCGATTCGGGTCGCCCTCAGCGCGCTCCAATATCTGTTTTAATTCACCGGTGATAGAGCGCATATTTCGCAGCGGTTGCAAAGCGACTTGATGGATTTCACATTCCCCTGCCTGACCCATATCGACAATAACAACCGACTTGATCTGCTGCTCTTCGGAAAATGAATATTTTAGAATTGAGCCCGAGTACCTGATGCACTCTCTACCTTTAAATTGGCGACCGTGTAAGTGCCCTAACGCTACATAATCAAAGGCACTAAAATGTTGCCAGTCGACTCGGTCTGCACCCCCTATAGATAGCGGGCGCTCAGAATCAGACTCACTACTACCATCAATAAAACAATGACTTAAAGCGACATTTCGCTGTCCTTGTTGAAAGTTAGCGACAGCGGTTTCACAGAGAACCTTAATGGCCTGATCATGGCTACTGGCCTCAACTTTAAAAGCACTGCGCACCGCCGCCGGGTCCGCATAGGGCATTCCCCAAAACGCTACTTCTCCATGCTCATCAGTCAACACAACAGATTCCAACTCAGGCTGTAAATTGCCCAATATATATAAACCACTGTACTGCAACTGCCTGGAGGCAAAACCCAGGCGCTGAGCGCTATCGTGATTACCGGGGATGATGATTAGGGCAATTTTTAGCTCTACAATGATTTTATCGACCACTTGATCGAGCAGTTCCACTGCAGCAGCAGGGGGAACAGATCTGTCATATATATCCCCAGCCACTACGATAGCAGCCACTTTTTCAGCGCGGGCAATATCGATAATTTGTTCGAGAATAAAGGCCTGGTCTTGCAGTAGTGATACATTGTGAAAAGATCTGCCAATGTGCCAGTCAGAAGTATGTAAAAATCGCATCAGCTATTACTTCACCGCCCCGCAGCTATTTTTATAGTCGACCAGAAATTGTGCATATTCAGTCATATCTAACACTTTGTCCTCAGCGAGATTCTCGGCCACAAATTTATCGTAACATTTAGCACTTTTGTCTATCACTTTACGCGACTCATCCCGGGTAAAAGAGACCTTGGAGTAATGCATATTATTCGTCAGTAGGTCATAGCTCTTAGTGATAATTCCGGCACAGGCATAGGCTTGATAATTCTTCGGCTTGAATGAGATAGTGGACGTATCGGCGCTAGCGCTGTCGTCCAAAAAAGTCAGCATCTGATGCACTGTGGCATTCAGGTCTACTTCCAGACGTGAAGAGGAGATCAGCCTGGCAGCATTGACCCCGCCTAAACACCTGTCTCCACCCTCTTCGATAGTCGTCAAAAAATCCCGTGTTAGCTCAGAACCGGGGATTTTGCCGATAAAGTATATGGAAGTAATAGGATTGTGCAGACGCTTATCGTATACCAGCAGCAGCTCCATGGAATTATCTAAAGTACCAATGGGTTTATATGCCATGTAACCGGGCTGTCCCTCAGGACGTTGCGCGTAGTATGCTCCCTCTGCGGTCTCTAATACTTCTGAGTTTTGGTACTGCTGTGCGCAGCTTTGCATATCCACCGCACCACCGTCTTCCTGCCACAGTTTTAATACATCCAGGCACAGAGGGTGAAATTTGGCCACGGAATCGGGTCCGGCATAACTGTGTGGAGCGCTATTCGCCGCCGAGCTTAGCGCTATTAGCATCGATCCGGCAACCGAAAGCTTAGCTAAATAATTCCTAGTTTGCATGCATACCCTATAACTATAAAACGGTGAGAGGATGATTTTATATAAGCTGCACATCATACCTGTTCATCTGCGATTGAGCACTTTAATTTTGCCACCCCAACCAGTCTTCTTCAACAGTCATCGATGCGTTTAATTATGCTCACCCACTCAGTGATTTTTTCGACAAAATTGTGCAACAGCAGTTGAGTCAATTATGCTAAGGGAGTGATTCGGATAGCTTTAGTTTGCCAATAGCAAACGCATTTCAGCGGCTATCGGTATCTGCATTATTTTTTTTACGCAATGAGGCTGGGGTATAACTAAAGAATCTTTTAAAAGCTTTTTGAAAGGCACTATCTGATTGATAGCCTACTTCTTGTGCCACCAGCGATAGAGATTTTTGGCTGCTCTGAATTTTTTGTTTGGCCTGCAGCATGCGCCATTCAAACAGGTATTTCATCGGAGGAACACCAATATAGTCATTAAACCTGGCGTAAAAAGCCGAGCGCGACATCGCCACTTCCCCGGCGAGTAACTCCACGCTCCAGTCCCTATCCGCAGCGTTGTGCATCAGTGACAGCGCAGTGCAGAGTTGATTATCTAACAGTGCTGAAAAATAACTGTGACTTTTTACCTGTATTTGCGCGTAGCTCCTAATCATTTGAATGAACAGTATCTCGGTAAATCTATCGATCAGTACCGCACTGCCAGGTTGCTGCTCTGAAGACTCTAATACAATTTGCTCAATGGCGCTGTCCAGCCACTTAAAACGCGAACGCAATTGTCCGTCTATATGAATTAATTCAGGTAAATTGCTTAAGAAGGGGTGTGAAAGAGAGCGGTCGAATTCTACATAACCGCAGATGATGTTGAACTCCGGCTGATTGTTATCAGTTGAGTTAGCTGCAAACAGCGGCTGTTGATTTTGATAGGCAGTCACCACTTCTTCACCTTTAAGACACTGGCTATCCAACTTGTCACTGATCGCGTGTGGCGCACTGGTGGGGAACAATACGATATCCCCCTGCTGTAATTTTATCGGCTTAGCATCACTGTCAAGTTTTAACCAGGCATCACCTTTGACTATGATATGAAAACTAGCATGGGAACTGCTGGACATCTGCATCCCCCAAGGCGCACAAAAACAGGTGTTAAAATACAGACTACCGCGCAAGCGCAATACTCTGAGTACATCCCCTAATACATCCATTTTCAGACTTCCCACCCTCTTTTTAAAACATACAGACAATTAATCAGCACGCTGTGACATTCACACTCAGTCAGCGCCTTGCCACAATACCATTACTTATTACGAAGACAAATCAAGAGGATAAACAATGTTTAAATTCAGCAACAAATTAACCGCCATCGCTCTGGGCCTGGCGGCAACACTTTCTGTGGCGCAGGCGGCGGGTTTACCCGACCCAGGTGTCAGCTTCGTTAAAGGACAGACAGCGATTGTCATTACCGATCCACAAAATGATTTCCTGAGCCCGGATGGAGTTACCTGGAAGCTAGTGGGCAAAAGCGTTACCGAAAACAACACTGTCGATAACATAGAGAGCTTGTTTAAAATTGCCCAGAGCAAAGATATTCCTGTATTCGTCTCCCCCCACTACTACTTTCCTCACGATCATCAGTGGAAACACGGCGGTGCACTGGAAAAAGCCATGCACTCCATGGGCATGTTTGACCGCAAAGGCGCATTGACAACCGAGGGCTTTAACAATTCCGGTGCCGATTGGTTAGAGCGCTACAAGCCTTATATCAACAATGGCAAAACAGTAGTCAGCAGCCCGCACAAAGTATATGGCCCAGAGTCTAACGACATGGTTTTACAGTTACGTAAACGCGGAATTAGTAAAATTATTCTCGCCGGGATGTCAGCTAATTTATGTACTGAATCACATATGCGCGAATTTATGGAGCAGGGGTTTGAAGTGCAAATTGTCTCAGATGCCACGGCCGCAGCAGTACTGCCGGGTTTAGACGGCTATGGGGCCGCTATGGTCAACTTTAGAATGATTGCCAACGCGGTAAGAACAACAGAAGAAACAATCAAGCAAATTAATCTAGAGCTATAATGGGTTAGTTTATTATGCAGGCTGCTTACACAGCCTGCATTGTCTATTTCGCGCAACGACTGCATTATCGCTGCTCAGAAAAATAACTGTGATCAATTAAATAACAAGAAAATGTAGTTGAACGGGATTATTTATTCAGTAATTTAGTCACATAAGTAGAAAGTACATCAATCGCCACCTGGTTTTCACCACCACCGGGGATAATCACATCCGCGTGCTTTTTACTCGGCTCAATAAACTTATAAAATGAGGGGCGCACCGTCTCTTCGTATTGATTGATTACCGACTCCATGGTGCGGCCTCGCTCTCCGACGTCACGCTTCAGTCTTCTGATAAAGCAAAAGTCCAGGGCGGTATCAACGTATATTTTGGCATCTAACAACTTGCGCAAACGCCGGTGAGTAAACAGTAAAATACCTTCAATTATGATGACTTTTTTAGCTTGCATTTCAACTTTTTCAGGCGAGCGGGTATGGTTGACAAAATCGTACTGAGGGATCTGCACTGTTTCACCCCCAATCAACGCTTCCAGATGATCGCAGAGTAAATCAAATTCTTTAGATTTGGGGCTGTCGTAGTTCACTTGAATGCGCTCTTGCATACTCAAATGATCTTGGCAGTGATAGTAAGAATCTTCACAGATCAAACCAATATCATCAGTTTCTGTGCTGCTAACACGCTCAATTAAGGTATTAGAGAGTAGCGTTTTACCTGATCCAGAGGCACCGGTAATACCTATGATGATAGTGTTCTTTGTCATTTGTTGTCCGTTGGTTGTTACATTATATCGTAGAGACTTGCAGATCTAAGTGTTCAGTTAAGTATAGATCAGTGTCAAAAAGACGCATTTTAGCATAGCTATTGTGATTAACACGGTAAATTGCATATTTTCAATAATTCCCTCTGCTTCGCTCAGCAACTGCTTTAGAGCCTAATTCAGGTCCTGCTCAGCAATGCGTAAACAACCGTACGGCCCTGCGAACTTAATCCAGCGATGCCACCCTATAAACTATGTTTTGTGTGTAGTGCGCCCGCCTAACAACAAATCTAAGACGCCCGCTCCCAGGACCATCAACAGCCCTAAATAGACGACCACTGCGAGTGGAGTCCAGAGCATCAACGCTGCTATGACTGCTCCAATTAGACCAATAAAAATTGCTGCATAACTTCTATGCAACGGTATGCGCCGATACAAAAGAAACACATTGACCGCCAGCGCTGCATAAAATAACGGCACCAAAATCAGATCGTTAAGCATAAAACCTAACCCTAGTGCAATGACAGCACTGAGCACCAGAGGGAGACCTAAACAACAGGCACCGGTAACTGCTATGACCGCTAGCGTGCCACATTGTTTAATATAAGCTCTCATCGTCGCTCCTTAATAACTTACTACTTACTACTTACTACTTTTTCCGTCCTTAACCCGCACAACATGAAAGTTCGGATACGTCCTTGCTAAAGGTCTGCGCACAGAGCTTAATTCCTTCCACCATGGTTAAATAGGGAAACAGTAAATTGGCCAATTGAGTCACTGTCATCTCATTGGCAATTGCTAACACTGCACTTTGAATCATCTCTGCGGCCCCGTCTGCAAGAATTTGCGCCCCCAACAAACGCCCGGTTTGTGCATCACTGACCAGTTTAACAAACCCCGCTGTCTGAAAATTTGCCAGTGCCCTGGGGACATTTTCTAAACTTAAGGTGCGGCTGTCAGTGACTATCTGCAGCTCTTTTGCCCGCTGCTCAGTTAGGCCTACAGTGGCAACTTGTGGGTCGGTAAAAATAACAGCGGGCATAGTACTAAGGTCCAGTTGCGCCTCTCCTCCGGTCATATTGACAGCCGCTCTGCTACCTGCTGCTGCCGCTACGTAGACGTACTGCGGCATATTGGCACAGTCCCCAGCCGCATAAATATTGGCATTGGAAGTCTGCATCTCCCGATTAACCAATACCGCGCCGGCACTGTCTGTGCTCACCCCCAGGGCTGCTAAATTTAGATTCTCGGTATTTGCCTGGCGACCGGTACTGATTAACAGTTTATCGGCGTGCAACAACTGCTTATCGGTCTGCATCGCAAATTGTCGACCGTCATGACTGATGCTCAACGCTTGGGTATTGGTTAAAATATCTATCCCCTCACTGCGAAAACACCCAGCCAGCTGGGAGCCTAATTCAGGGTCTTGGGAGTAGAGCAATGTATGTCGCGCCACTATGGTTACTTTACTGCCCAGACGCCGGTAGGCTTGAGCAATCTCCAGTGCCACCACCGATGAGCCCAATACCAGCAGCTGCTCTGGCAACTTAGTGGCAAACAATGCTTCAGTGGAAGTCCAGTAAGGGGTTTGATCCAGGCCTGGGATGGCGGGGATTGTCGGCGTAGAACCTGTGGCAATAAGAATTTTGTCGGCCACTATATGTCTCTCAGCACCTTCGCTGTCAGTGACTATTACCCCACCAGACGCCGCCAGCTGAGCCCGCCCCCGAAGCAAGTTCAAAGCCGGATTAGTATCCAGGATATGCTGGTACTTGGCAGCGCGCAGTTCATCCACTCGCGACTGTTGCTGGCGGGCTAACAGGGCACGGTCTAACAGCGGTTCACGGTTTTCCAATCCGGCAAAAGGATTGTTGCGCTGCTGGTGTGCCAAATGCGCCGCGCGGATTAAAATCTTTGAAGGAACACAGCCAACATTCACACAGCAGCCACCAATAGTCTCACTCGCTTCGACGATAGTGACTTGGGCAGCATTTTCCGCCGCTTTTATAGCGCAGGAGAAGGCGGCTGAACCACTGCCTATAATGACAATATGCAACCCAGCTGGATCATCACCGCGCGCAGCTTTATCTCCCTCGGAGGTTAGTAACTGGACCTTATAATCTAATGCCTCAATGGCAGTGATGATCTCTGCACTGGAAAACTGCTCAGTGGTTGACACTTGCGCCGTGGAATCTGCAAAACTGACCACGACACTGATTACTTCAGGGTTTGCATTTAACGCTGTTTCTATTGCCCGGGCACAGCCTGTGCAGCTCATACCTTGAATCGAATAAATGTTCATCTAAAACCTTCTATACTCACTTGGATATTGACTGGATCACTCACTTAGAGCATCAAGATTGAGGCACTTTGCCCGCTGCTGTTTTGCACTTTTTATTTGCTGGAGAGAATATGTCCCACAGCGATACCGCCATCATTAAGGCGATTCCAGAGTAGATAATAGCGTTGCGTTCCGCGTACATAAAAAACGGATAAAAGGCGATCAAGACAATGCCCGGCCCTAACATTCCCAGGGCGCTGCGCCGCCACTGACGATGCTTAAACCAGCCCAGTGCGTTGGTCAACAACACAATAGAGGCGAATAGCGGAAATAAAGTAGAGACAAATAGGCTTTCCCACTGTGAGAGGAACCCCAGACCTAAGGCAGAACCCAAGCTGGCAATAGCGGGAAAACAAAAGCCGCAACCCATGGCGGAAATCACAGTTCCCAGAGAACCGGTTTTGTCCCCTAGACGGCTGAAATTATTCAGTAAATCACTCATTAGAAGTACATCCTTTAAAACGTTAACGGATAGCCAGATAACACGGCTTACTTTTAACAGTGTAAACTACGTACCTAAGTACGCAGTCAATAGGGACCGCTGATTTTATTATCCAGGATTTAAAGCATGCATTATGAAATGCTTAATTGTACTCCCTAATGACAGTGACAAAAGTACAATAGCAACAAGTATAGGTTTAGAAATTCAACCATCGGCGTGGCTGAAGAGGCATCTGCAACTGAGCCATTCAGGTAAGATTACTCAGTAGACTGAGTAGCTTTAGACTATTCAAAAGTCCCTTTAATGATTACTTTCCCCTGACGTTTATGCCAGACACCCAGGGCCATCACATCACTAATTTGCAAGTGTTGATCCAGTACTATCAGGTCCGCATCAAAACCTTTGGCAATCTGACCTTTATTGGTCAGGCGCAATAGCTGCGCTACATTGCTGGTTAACATCGGTAGTATTTGCTGCAGAGAAACCGATAGCTTCTCAGCGGCTATGACCGTTTCAATCAAAGTTTGCGCGCGACCAAAATCCATACTCAACAGGTTTCCGAAGCGGTCAAAATCGGGCAGGCAGCCGCCGCCATCAGAGCTTAAGGTGATACGCTCGGTTGGCAAGCCCTGCTCGATAGCAATGGCCACCGCCTGGGCAGCTTCCCAGCCGTTCGCAGACATACCCTCAGGAAAAGCGGTAATGTCGATGTAACACCCTTGTTTTAACAGTTCACAAGCACTGGCAAACAGCGGTTTGTTACGATTGACATGGGTGGGATTAAAAGTGCGCGCCGGAATTTCGGTCTCCTTCAGCGCTCTTTCAATCAGCTCCAGCTTGCGATCACCGTCACCTAGATGAAAATGCATCACCCCGGCTTTCTTGGTCATCAGACCCGCCACATGGGCCTCACTGGCCAGGCGTACCACTTCATTGAAAGTCGGCTGGCTAGAGCGGTGATCGCTAATTGCGAACTCGCCAATGCCAATGACCGGGTCTAAGAAGACAATGTCTCGCTTGGCACTGCCCAGCAGAGTCGTCAATGGATAGTGATAACCGCCGGTCCAACAATAGGCACTCATCCCCTCTTCGCGCAGCGCATAAGTGCGCGCGACCAGGTTTTCGATATTTCTGGTGGTGTCATCAGTGCCCAACAAACCGACCACAGTAGTGACCCCGGCGGCAGTAAAGTCACTGATCGGCACTGGGGGTACCTGAGTGGCAAATCCCACTTCGCCGCCTCCGCCAGTGACATGTGCATGGGCATCGATAAAACCTGGAGTTACCCGTGCCCCCTGCAAGTCCACAGTTTCAATCTGAATATTATCTGCAAAGCTGAATTCTTCGCTATCTATGGCAACAATTTTGCCACCGGCGATCAGTATATTTCTCAGACCCACTGCTTCAGGGGTATATAAGTTGGCGTTTTTAATATAAATCAAGATTCTTCTCGACAATAATAGTAGTTAAGACGGGGGTTTAGTGTTTTCGATCGTAACCTACGGCAATATGTTGCTGCTGCAATTTTCCAGTAGATTTAATGTAGCCGTTTAATACACGGGTATTTAGATCAGTCTGTACTCTCGGGTACCTGGGCGTTGGCCGATCGTTTAAGGTCTCGTGTTGCCAGCCCTGAGTCAACTGCACAAAATCCGTACAAAACTCTTCTGAATACTCCAGGCAACCGGATAAAATCACGTCCAGATAACTAAAGACTATCGGGTAATTCTGGCAGGGTGGGATGACAGTTTCAGTCTGATACAACCATATTTTTATCTCGCCGGCCGCACTTGCAGATAAGTCCAGAGACTGCTGATAAAATCCTACCTGCTCGCTATCAACCAGTACCCGCTGATAGCCACTTTCGCGGATATCAAAGCTGGCTAATTCATCTTCTGCAACTTCGACCAATACTCCGTTGCAAGCACCCAGTGGATTGGGTACTACCACCACAGAACTCATACCGTAAGCGCTGGAGATCCGCGACCAATGCCGGTCAAAACCGCTCACTTTAACTGCGACAGCGGTACCTGTTTCACCGGTGACTGTGCGTGAAATACTATTGATCAGACTGCCGTAGCCAAAAATAAAATGTCGTACTAAATTCTTTTTGTTCTGGTGCACAATACTTTCCCAATTTGTTAAGCCCGTTTAATACCACTGGATTCTATACTAACCAGCGATGATATAAACTAATAAAACTGCTCATTAACAACACAGAGCCGATTGGATTCTAGCAAAATACAGTAGTGCTGACATTTTCCAGCGCCCTATACCAGCCAAGTTTTATACCAGCCAATAAAACTGATCAGTAGTAACACTGAACCGATAAAAGGGTAGCAAAATACAGTAGTGCTGACATTTTTCAGCGCCCTATACCAACTAAGCTTTATACCAGCCAAGCTTTATACAAGCCAATAATACTGATCAGTAATAACACTGAACCGATGAAGCGATAGAACACCGGGGTGCTGGCATTTACCAGCTTTAAATGGAATTGCTGTCCTAATATATGACCCACAGTGACTAGCGGCAACAGCCATAAATGCTGCATCCACTGAAAGTCTACACCCGCCAGTGCAAAAGCGCTCACTTTGATTAGGACCAAGATAAACCAGAGCACAAATAAGGTATCACGGAGCTTTTCTTTGGCCACATGGCAGGCAAATACTGCCACAATTAAAGGGGCGCCGATCAGAGAGGCACCACTGATATAGCCCCCCAGCATCAAAAATATGGCATCTAGAAGCTTTGAGTTGCTTTTGAAAGGACGATTAAGCACATAGCCGATGGCATACACAAACACCACCACAAAAATAATGCTGGTCATCCACTTGGCCGGCATAGTTAACAAGCCAAAGACGCCAATTAACTTAGGGACTATCATCACCAGCAATGCGTATTTCAGATACTGCCAATCGATGGTGGCCAGGTTATCACTTTTCGCTCTACCTTTATTGACCTTGCGGTAATTGGTAATCGCCATCCACGAGGAAAAAATCAATAAATGCACCGCAATTAAAGGTAAAAAAAGCAGTGGATCATTGTGGATCAGCAGCAGAAAAGGCAGCGCTAAAACCGCTCCGCCAAAACCTAAACCTGAACGGACAAAACCGCTCCATACAAAGACTAATCCAATCAAAACCAATTGGACCGGGGCCAGATGTTCCATGTATTGTTTCTCTTTTAGCCGTTAATCAGAAGTTGTTTGAGACTGTGCAAGCCGTTTCATTAAGGCCTGCAGGGGGTGATCTACAGCTACATTGTCGATACGTTTCACCTGTGAGCGGCACGAGTAGCCCGTCGCTAGTGGAACACCGGCATTTTCAAGCTGAACAACGGGTTGCCAACTCATCGCATACAGCGCTTTGGAGTTGTCAATATTCTCTGATTCGTGCCCATAAGTCCCGGCCATCCCACAACAACCTAGCGCTTCTATTGTTAAACCCTGCCCTAAGTGCGCAAAAATTTGTTGCCACTGCTTATTACTCGCCGGAGCAGAAGTCTTTTCGGTGCAGTGCGCCAACAGTCGATACTGTTGTTGCTCCAGGGAAGATGCCGCTTTTTCCAATGCCGCTACTTGAGTGATCAGCCACTCCTGCAGCAAGAATACTTCAGGCGTCTGAATGCCCGCACTTGGGTATTCCTGTCGGTAAGTTAAAGTCATCGAGGGATCGATACCGATTAAAGGCACTGCGGTATTGGCAAGCTGGCTTAACATCTGGCTATTTTTAGTTGCACTGCTGGCAAAAGCATTTAAAAAACCGTGTACGTGCAGCGGTTTACCATTGGCTTTAAAGGGGGCAATGTAAACGCTAAAACCTAAATGCTTAATAAAACCACAAACATCTAAGACTAACTGGGTTTCAAAATAACTGGTGAAAGCATCCTGAACTAATACCACAGTATTGGCGCGCATCTGTGGGGTTAACGCCTGTAATTTTTGCGCACTGGCGAATTCAATGTCACGGCTGCGCATTCCCTGCACTAAGGTATTTGTGCAAAGTGCCGGGCTGTCTTGCACCCCCACCTTTTTCAGGGCAGCGGCACCTATCTTAGAAGTGACCAGCAAATTGTAGACTTTCGGTGCCCTCACCCAAACTGGCATTAAATACTCTAAGCTAGCCACTAAGTAGTCTTTGATCGGACGCTGATAACGACTGTAGTAATGCTGCAGAAACTTCGACCTAAAATCGGGCACATTCACTTTAATCGGGCATTGCGCCACGCAGGACTTACAGGCCAAACAACCCATCATTGCCTCGTGCACTTCATGGGAATAATCGTATTCGCCGCGGGCTTTAGCCCTGGAGTTAAGCAGCTTTTGCAGCAGAGAGCGCGGCGCGTTTAACGCCGTTTTAATACGGTTTGCCGGTCCTGTCTCAAAACTATGTCCCTGCTGCTGTAGCAACAACAACCATTGACGGATGAGCGAGGCGCGCCCCTTGGGGCTGTGTTTACGTTCTCTGGTGACTTTCCAAGAGGGACACATAGCATCATTGGGATCGTAGTTGTAACAGGCGCCGTTGCCATTGCAAAACATTGCCTGGCTAAATTGGCTGCGGGCAGTGCTGCTGATTTGTCTGTCGAATTCACCGCGGGTGGGCACCTGGTCAATCTTCAGCAACTGAATATCACTTTTCTCTACCACTGATAAGCCACTGACAGCTGAGCTTGCGTCCAGTACCGGGGTGGCAATTTTGCCCGGGTTAAGTTGGTTGTGCGGGTCGAAGCAACCTTTAATCCGCTGTAACTGCAAATAGAGTTCACCAAAAAAAGCCGGTGAATACTCAGAGCGCACCCCTTTACCGTGTTCTCCCCACAGCAGGCCATTATATTTTTGGGTCAGGGCAACCACTTTATCGGTGATAGGTCGGATCAGAGCCGCCTGCTCAGGGTCTTTCATATCAAGGGTCGGACGCACATGTAAGACCCCGGCATCGACGTGTCCAAACATTCCGTAGGCCAAGTCATAGCTGTCCAGCACCGCTCGAAATTCCATAATAAAATCGGCTAAGTGCTCCGGGGGTACGGCGGTGTCTTCGACAAAGGGAATCGGCCGCTCTTCACCTTTAGTATTGCCCAGCAGACCTACCGCCTTTTTGCGCATCGCCCAGATTTTGTTGATATTAGCCGCGCCTCTGACCACAGAAAAGCCAAAACTTTTACCACTTTGCCCCGATACCGATTGCAAATGCTGCTCTAGTCGGACGATTTTTGCATCGATCTCCTGCTCATCATCACCAGTGTATTCGACCATATTGATGCCCAATATCGTCGGTTCACCCTGCGACTGTGGGAAATAGTCGGTAACAGACTCCCAGATAATATCAGCCATGGCCAGGTTCAATACTTTTGAATCTATGGTTTCGATTGAAGTCGGTTGCCACGCCATCAGTTCTTTAGCATCGCGCATCGATGCCTCAAAGCTGTCATATTTGATATTGACCAGTGCTGCAAACTTGGGGATTGGCAGTACATTGAGTTTGGCCTCGGCGATAAAACCCAGCGAACCCTCGCTACCGCAGAGCACTGAGTTTAAGTTAAATTGCTGATTTTCATCTCTGATATGGGCCAAATCATAGCCGGTCAGACAACGATTTAAGCGCGGAAATTTTTCTTCAATCAGCTCTGCATGATCAGTTGCTATCGCCGATACTAAACGATGAATGGCCCCCACTCGATCTTGACGCTGACAGATTTCATGTAACTGCTGTTCCGAGACAGGCTCAGAACTCCAACGGCTACCATCGAGTAATACTGTGGTCAGTGACAATACATGATCTCGGGTTTTACCGTACAGGCAACTGCCCTGACCGCTGGCATCGGTATTGATCATACCGCCGATAGTCGCTCTGTTGCTGGTCGATAATTCAGGGGCAAAAAACAAACCGTAAGGTTTTAATGCCGCATTTAACTGATCTTTGACTACCCCGGTCTGCACTGTGACCCAGCGCTGCTCGGCATTTATCTCCAATACCTGGTTCATGTGTCGTGACAAGTCGACCACTAAACCATCGGTTAAAGATTGACCATTAGTACCTGTTCCACCACCGCGAGGGCTGAGTACTATCTGCGAGAACTCATCACGATTGGCCAAACTGGCAATCAGTTCTAAATCGGCAATATCGCGTGGATAAATAGCGCCTTGCGGCAAGATCTGGTAAATGCTGTTGTCTGTTGCCAGTACCACCCGGTCGGCATAATCACTGCTGAGGTCTCCCTGAAAGGCACTGTCCCGCAGTCGATCGAGAAACTCTAAATATTTGGCATCTGGGGTATGGGGGTCTGCTAGTTTAGGTATCATGATGGCTCTGATGTCAGTTCTTGGTCATTTAAATAAATGACTAGATTGGTTTAGTCAGCGATCTACTCTTGGTCGCTTTGACTTTTCTAATGCATTTTTTACAATATGGAGCTAATCGGCAACAGCCTGACTAGATCTCAGAACGTCAATGATGCAAAATATACACTTATCAATCAAACAATAAAATTCAATCGATTAATCGGAAAATATGAATAATATATCCATTCGACATTTACGCGCTTTTGTCGAGATAGCCAACTTGGCCAGCTTTACTCGGGCAGCCCGTCAACTTAATGTGACTCAGTCTACTTTAACAGCCACTATCAAGCAGTTAGAGCAACAAGCCGGTTTGATCTTATTTGATCGCACCACCAGACAAGTCACTCTGACCAAAGAGGGGCAAAGGTTTTTCCCGGTGGCTAAACGCTTAATTACCGATTTCCGGTTGGCAATTGATGATCTGCAAGCGGGGGCCGAGCAACAGCGCGGTCACATTATTATCTCCACCTCGCCGACAGGCAATAGCATTTTAGTCCCAGAGTTGATTAAGCGCTATAATACTGCGCATCCAAAAATTGATATCTCTATTTACGAAGCCGGCGCCAGTGAAATAGAGCAACAAGTGCTCAGTAAATTCGCCGATTTTGGTATCGGCGGAAACCACACCCAAGATGCACAGTTAGAGTACCAACCGATACTGCAGGATCAGTACGGTGCTATTATGACTTGTGATCATCCCCTGGCCGGGGCCAACTCACTGACCTGGAGGCAATTGCGCGGACAAAAAATGCTGCACTTATCTCAAGATAACGGTATAAGATCAGAATTAGAACAGCTCAACAAACAGAATATCATCCACTACCAGAGTAGCATCCCCACCATTGAAGCTTCCAATCCCAATGGGCTGGGAGCACTGATCAGAAAAAAAGTGGGCATCGCTGTACTGCCGGCACTGGCTTCTCAAGTGCTGGCTTTCGCCGGACTAAAATTTGTCCCTTTAATCACACCGGTACGGGCCCGAGAACTGTATATAGTCAGACGCAAAGATTATACTTTGTCTCCAGGGGCGGTTAATATGCTGAAAATACTCGGCCAGATATTGCAACAACAGGCTGGGGAAGCCCATCAATTTGTCACTTATACCGTGCCGCAAGAGACAGCCGATGACAAATAACTTGAAGACATGTTTATGCTCACGCTTAAGTGCAATTTTTTCTCTGCACGGCGAACAGAGCAGTTGGACTTAATCGCATGCCCCTAATAGAAAGCTCAACTTCTACTGTATAGACTGATCACAGACCATGGCCAAACCGAATAAAAAAGGACCGACTAAAACGGTCGAGATCCACTGCCTAAAATGCAGACAAGCGCTGTTTAAATACCGCAAAGGCGGAAAAGGATCCCTGGTTAAGTGTTTTAAAGAGAGGATCGTCAAAGACTACACTTCGGACCAACTCAGTTGCCCAAGTTGTGGGCAAATTTTCGCCAGAGACTGCTTAATCAGAGGGGTCCCGGCACTGAAGATGATCGGCGGAAAAGTCAGTTGCCGCTAATTGGCATTCCTAATTCCCCTCTGACTATTTAGACCTCGGTGCCCCTACGGCAAGCTTTGTCGTTATTGGCAATAGCGCGTATTTTATTGCCCATTAATATGACATGCCAAATTTTCATTTGTCACAGACAACAGTTTTAACGTCGGCACTGTCGGCAGACAACAGCGCTATCAAAATCAGAGTGATGATAGTGGCAAACACTAACCCGAAGATACCGCAGCCGAATCCAGATATTGGGCCTGCTCTGATTCACCGCTACACAGTGGCTAAAGTTCGGAAAAAGTAGTCACTGTAGTTATAGTTGATCAACGCATTGCATCCCGCTAACTGCAGAACTGACTTGCACTGATACTCTCCTAGTGGCCAAGTTCGACATCGCTATATTACCGAAATGGCTAATGGCCTATCACAGTACTGCTGAGAACAGCTAACTTCGTCCACCGGCATCGGCCTGGCAAAATAATAGCCTTGCACCAGAGGACAGCCAATTGAACTTAGCGTATTTGCTATCTCTAAGCTTTCCACCCCTTCAGCCACAACACTTAAACTTAAAGCTTTAGCGATCGCTATAATCGCTTTGCACAATACTAAATCTTTTTCACTGTTGAGGATATTTTGTACGATGGATTTATCTATTTTAATCGCCGCTATCGCAAAGGTACGTAAATAGGCAATAGATGAGTGGCCGACACCGAAGTCATCAACTGAAAACTCACAGCCACAGTCGACTAATTGCTGTAGCCGATCGATCACAATAGCAGTGCTTTGCAGAGGGTCTCTCTCCGTTATCTCGAAGGTTATTTTATCTGACAACAGGGGCGACTGAAGCAGTTTTTTTAGTACTTTTTGGGTAAAATCATCGCTTTTAAACTGCTTTGCAGAGACATTGATTGAGATTTTTCCCAGGTATTCCCCCCGCCGTTGCCATTCTAGCAACTGCTCACAAGCCTGGTCGAAAACCCAATCGCCAAGGCTCAAAATTAGCTGACTCTGTTCGGCGATGGCGATTATTTTTTCGGTATCGTAAAATCCACCGCTATCATTTGGCCAGCGTAAAAGTGCTTCAAAGGAGGTTAATTTATTATCCGTTAAAGAGTAGATAGGCTGGTAATAGAGCAGCAACTTATGCTCTTTGATCGCCTGTTCAAGCTGCAACTCGATGTCATGCTGCTTCCTGGCCTGCATGTGTAACTCTTTATTATAGAAACTGTAGGCGTAGCGGCCCATACTTTTTGCCTGATACAGCGCTCTGTCGCTGCGGGCTATCAACTCCATTTCACTGCTGGCATCGGTTGGATAAATGGCAATCCCAGAGCTAACGGTGACTGCCACTTCTTTACTGCCTAATTCGACTGCAGCAGTGAAAGCACCCATGATAGTTTCGACTAATTTAACAATCTCAGTGCTGTTACCCACGTCTTTTAGTAGCAGGGAGAATTCATCTCCACCCAATCTGGCGATAATGTCAGCGCTGCGAATCGAATCCTTGAGTCGCCGGGCCACTTCGATGAGCAACTGATCTCCCGCGGGATGACCATAGTGGTCATTAATAAACTTGAAATTGTCTACATCTATGGTCACCAGAGCAAATTTTTGTTGCGACCTGTTACTTTGCGTTATGGTTTTAAGTAATAATTCATTAAAGATGCTGCGATTATACAACCCGGTTAAACTGTCAAAATGGGCCATTTTAGCCAACTTTTCTTCCAACAGTTTACTTCTTAAAGTGTATCTAATAGTCCGCTCTAACAGTGGAGCACTGAGCTGGCTTTTCACCAAATAGTCATCGGCGCCTTTTTCCATCGCCTGCAGATCCGTTTCATGATCGTCGACACCTGAGAGCATAATGATGGGGGGGGATGTCTGATACTGGCTGTTTATTTCATCAATCAACTCTAATCCCAGCTGCGCCCCGAGGCGATTATCCAGAAAATAAAATTGATGCTGCCCTGCTAGAATAAGCTCCTGTGCAGATTGATAGTCCTCTGCCCAGTCGATTTGTGCCGATGTCCCCAGCGCATCCAGCAGCAGTTCACTGAGAATAAAATAGTCATCTTCATCATCTTCGACGATGAGAATTTTCAGATCGGAATAATTATTCACCATGTTTTTTACCTCTACAGCTAAGACCCATCTGAGTAGTCTTTAGGCAAGGAGACGACTTTGAACCAATAATCCGCCGTAGATTTAATTAATTCTACTAATCTGTCGAATGAAACCGGCTTGACAATAAATGAGTTGACGCCCATGTCATAAGATTTAGCGATATCTTGCTCAGCTTTTGAAGTGGTTAAAACCACCACCGGGATAGATTTAAATTTTTCATTTTGTTTCAGCTTGTTCAATACTTCCCGGCCATCCATTATTGGCATGTTTAAATCCAATAAAATTAATCCGGGTAATGGCTGGCCTTGCAAATAGCTAAACTTGCCCTCTCTGCTTAAGTATTGCAATAACTCTAGCCCGTTATTGGTAAAATCTATCGGGATGGTTATTTCAGCTTCCTCTAGCGCATCCGCTACTAATAATTGATCGTCTGGATCATCATCACACATATGGATACTGGGTAGTTTTTCAAGACTATTCATAAGACTTTCCCCCTATTGTGGTAACGACAATATAAAACGACTGCCCTTACCCAATTCCGACTCAACCGATATTTTGCCATTGTGCCTGTCTATGATTTTTTTACAGACTGCTAGTCCTATGCCTGTTCCCTCATATTGACTGCGTCCGTGTAACCTCTGGAATATTTCAAAAATCTTATCGGCGTATTGCTGTTCAAAACCTATGCCATTATCTGCAATGGTTATCTGCCAATATTTCTTTTCATCTAAAGTCACCGCAGCAGAGGAAATGCTAATTTGGGCTGGCAGCTCAACTTGAGAAAATTTTAAAGCATTATTGATGAGGTTCAAAAACACCTGGTAAAGCTGGTGCTTCTCTGCCTGCAATACCGGCAGACTTTCGAAGGTGATTTGTGCCTTTTTCTCCTGGATAGGCAGCTGCAAATCATCTATGACAGTATTCAGCAGTTGCTGCAAATCAACCTCTTTGAGATTATATTTATACCGACCGACATGAGAAAATTTAAGCAAATCATCGATTAAGTTCCTCATCCTGGTAGATGATTTCTGCATTCTATCGACATAATCCAACGCTTTTGAGTTCACTTTACTGTCCAGAGCGCTGTGCAATCTGTCACCAAATGCCTGTATCTTACGCAGCGGCTCTTGCAGGTCATGGGAGGCAATATAGGCAAATTTTTCCAACTCGGCATTTGACTGGGTCAAATCTTTGTTCAAGCTTTCCATTTGATAAGCTTTTAAATTGAGTTTGGCGTGCGCTTGCTGCAACTCCCGGTGCTGGATAACCTGGGTTTGATAAGTTCTCACATAATCCAGTACTAATCCGGTCAGGGGCACAACATAGGCAACAATTTTTAATAGATGTGCCACATTAAAATCACTGTCGAATAAGCGCTGCGAGCCAAATGCCATATGCATCTCAACCGCTATTTCCGGCACGGCACTTAACAGCAGCGCCGCGGCAAAAATACTTGGGTAACGTTTCAGAAACAGCGGGTAGACAAACAGCCCGGCCACTATAAATAACAGTAGCGGAATAATGTCGTAGGGACGACGGATAATGGCATCCGGGAATTGGGTTTGCGGTAAATCCTGACTGGTAGCTGCAAGATAAATCAGCACATAGCCTATAGAGGAGAAAATCAAGCTAGTGACGACGATAAAAGCCATGCCTTTTTTCGGGTTTATTTTTTTCCCCTGTAAAAATATTCCCACCCCGATGATCATGATCAACGCATTAAATACTCTGGATAGCGCCCAGGTAAAAGGTATCAGGTCTTTGTTATCAGCCACTGCATCCAACAGTCTGGTGGCGGCTAAGGTATGAAAGGCGTCCATCGCCCCGGCGCAGAACAACGCGACCCCAATCACCGGAGTCGTCACATCTTTAGTGATAGCATAGTGGCAGAAACTTAACAGCACCACAAAGATAGCCGCGCAGAAAGCACTCCACTCCAGCAGAGCATGGGTAAAACCACCTGCCAGGCGGTGAAACATTTGATCGACACTGAAAACCTGACCACTGTTGGCAGAGAAATCATTGCTGTTACCAAAATCTACACTCAGAAGTTGCAGGACAAAAGGTAATATACAGATAACAAACACGCCGATGATGACAGCGCGTGGCAGTTCAAATTGCTGCGAGGGGGAAAAATAGCGCATCGAAATCATAACAGGACCATTAGTATTAGGTTGTGTGGCTGTGGGAAACATTTCTCACCGGCAAGGCAATCAAGCGTCATAAAAAACGCTTACCCTGAATGCCGGTTGATTGACTGGCTGGTTGATCAGCTGAAGTATAGACGCAATATTAAGGTTCGTAGAAAATCCCTGACTGTTATTGCCGAGCATTGGAAATTGAAAAAATTGACTAGAGAAAATGCACAGTAGCCAGATACTTTGAGCGCATGC
Organism: Oceanospirillaceae bacterium; assembly: GCA_013215505.1. Classification (GTDB taxonomy): domain Bacteria; phylum Pseudomonadota; class Gammaproteobacteria; order Pseudomonadales; family Balneatricaceae; genus Rs1. The sequence continues at coordinate 56,946 of JABSQZ010000022.1, read as the reverse complement.
AAAGCACTGAGGCCCTGGCATACTACTAGATGCAGGATGCCGACATAGGTGCAAGTCCTAATACTTCGCAGGGTACAAAAAGTCTGTGACAGACGAAAGATATAGAGCTCGTGACTGCGATAACAATGAAATCAGCGGACTCAGGGCACGAGAGTACAGGCCATAATATTCAACTGAACTGTCACCTTAGCGGGCGCTGAACTGCGACCGGTAACTTTTTGGCGAGACACCTAGCTGCTTACGAAAGTGGTGGCGCATGGTAATGGCATTGTTGAACCCAGATAACTCAGCGACGCGATCAATACTCGAGCTTTGTGTTTCTAAAATATTCTTGGCTAAATTTATCCGCTGCAAGGTCAGCCAATCTTTTGGGGTCAAGTTGAAGGTACTTTTAAATTTTCGGTCAAAAGTGCGCCGCGACATACTGGCTCTGGCGGCAAAAGAATTAATATCTATATTTTGGTTTAAATGCTCAACCGCCCAGTCCAATGATTTAGCGAATTGACCGGGTGCGTTAAGCATGGGTGTTTGCACAAATTGTGACTGGCCACCACTGCGATGCGCAGACAGTACTAATTGACGGGCAATCTGATTGGCAACTTGATATCCATAGTCCTGACGGATAATTTCTATGCCTAAATCCAGAGCTGCAGCACTGCCCGCTGAAGTCCCTATCTGTTTGTCATATAAATATAAAACATCATCTTGATATTCGATATCGGGATACTTCTGCTGAAATAACTGCGCGTATTTCCAGTGCGTGGTAGCCTTTTTATTGGTTAACAGGCCCAATTCAGCCAATAAAAAAGCGCCCGAACAAAAGGAGTAAATTCTTTTCCCAGCTTGTATGAAGGTACTTACCTCCCTGGCCAATAAGGCACAGGGAGTTTTATTACTGACCGGCCAGCTGGGCACGATTAAGATATCAAAAGCTTCGAGGCTGGAAATACATTTCACCTGCATTTGCATACCCACCGCCAAGGTTAAAGCACCACCTTCAAAACTGACGATTTCACTGCTGTACCAGTTTTCCTGCTCTGGTCGCGGCAGGGCAAATAACTCCACCGCACAGCCTAACTCAAAAAAAGATGCATTATTATAAGTAAGTATCGCAACACAATGCATAAAAACTCCTTGGTGACTTTGGCTTAATATCAGCGATAACGATCCGTTAAGCCAAAATTTTAATTAACAATGCTACCCAGTGTTTAAAGGTAGCTTCTTAAGGGCTTCGGCTTGATCTTATCGATAATTATCAATCAGGCCAATATTACCCGTTCAGATCGTGACTCAAGGTATAAATATGTTTATTAATGACTTTGGCTCGATCTTATCGATAACTGTCAATCAGGCCAATATTATAAGTTAAGCTGTTGCCCGATAATAGCCCCTCAATCAATTAACCAGGAATATCTGATGACTTCAAGTGTATCCAGAGTAGCTGCAGCCACTAGCGAGCAAGCTCTACAACATTTCCAGACACTGTTGAAATATGAAACCGACTGCTGGGATGTCCATCACGCAATCAGTAATTCAAGAGTGGACTTTATATTGCTCGATGTCAGAGCAGAACAGCTATTTGCAGCAGGCCACATACCTACTGCGATCAACGTTCCGGCTTCACGATTAAACGCAAAGTCTCTGCAACAATTTCCAGCAGATAGCTTGTTTGTCGTCTACTGCGCTGGGCCGCACTGCAATGGCACCGAAAAAGCAGCCATTAGATTGGCAAAATTACAGCGCCCGGTAAAGAAAATGATCGGTGGTGTCACCGGCTGGATAGACGAAGGGTTTAGCTTAGTACAGGACTAAGCTGCTGCGAACCCCAGGAGTAATAGACAATTACCCTGGCTAATTTCAAGTTTGCCAAGATAGTTATAATCTGAGTAATTGCCCTTGAATGTTAATGACAGATGGGCAAATAAGGAAAAAACATGATCACTTGTTATATAGAATATGTGATCGACCCCTATAAAGTCGATCAATTTGAAGCTTATGCGAAACTTTGGATTCCGCTGGTCAATAGCCTCGGCGGGACTCACCACGGCTATTTCCTCCCACATGAGGGTGCCAACAATATCGCCTATGCACTGTTCAGCTTTGCATCATTGAGTGCTTACGAGGCATACCGTCAACAGTTGAGTGAAGATAAGCAGTGTCTGCAGGCCTTTGCCTATGCCGAGAAAAACCGCTGCATCATCAGCTACCGCCGCAGCTTTATGCGCCCGCTATTAGCCCAGGAGAGTGCATCGCAATAATTTCAGTGGCCGCTGGAGGACAAGCTGTATCTGAAATTCTTGGTCATTATCTGTGGCGAGCAAAATCGCTGCATCATCTGCTCCCACAGCAGTTTTATGCACGCGCAGTTAGCATCCCAGGAGAGTGAATCGCAAGAATTTCAGTGGCCGCCTGAGGATCAGCTGAGTATCGATAAAGCTCTGTCACAACGGCATAAAAACCTCAGTTTTTCATTAGAGGCCGATCTTTAAAGACAATAGTCGGGCAATGATGATTAATACATTGCTGTTGAGAGGCCTTAGCTTTATTTAAAGCCAGTGTGACTGAATTGAGTAACATGTCGGAGGTATCTATTAAGGTAGGGGTCGCTGAAGAAATTCCAATATTGATGTTAATGGCTTGGCCCGCTTCAGTCATAAAATGTAAGGCCGTTATTTCCTGATAAATACTTTGCGCTACAAACTCACAGGAGACGGTACCGATTTGTCCCAATACTAAAGCAAATTGGTTATTGTCCAGCACTGCAGCTAAATCGCAGGCGCGGCGCGCATGTCGGGTAAAAATTTCTGCGATAGAGGCTGTTTGCCGCTGATCGAGGTTAGTATGATCCATTTCTGCTATCAGCAGCGCTACTTCAGACCTGTTGCGCTTCGATCTCTGCCATTCATTAAAATAAAATGAGTGAAAACTTTTGTGATTTGCCAGCCCTGTTTCAATATCTATCAGGGTGAGCTTTTCTATTTCTGCATGATCTTTTTTACGGTCGATGATATTGCTGTGGTTTAATAATACATAGCGGGTATTATCCAAAGTAACGATAGACCCTGTTACTTCCAACCATATTTCCGACTCTACAGTGCAGGCAGTGAGAGTAATAGTAAATTCAGATTGCTTGCCCTGTAATAACGCTGCGACTTGTCTCTGACAATCGCGGGCATATTCAGTAGAATTTAACTGCAGGATAGAGCAACAAGAAAAATAGTTCATTCCCTGCCAATTTAGGTCATTAGTCGCGCCAAGTCGCTTACTAAGCTGGCCCCAAGTTTTATTAGTAAAAGAGATATTTCCATTATCTTCAATCACTACAATATAACTATCGAGAGAATCCAAAATGCCTTTATAAATATGATCCATCATAATTTTATTGGCTATCCTTTTTTAATAAACGGAGACTATGATTAAAGGGTATAGCATAGGGGAATTAGTTATCAACAGATCTAAAACTAATTAGGAATATTTATTACACAATAATCAACAAATTATTAACAAATTACCAACAACTTATTAACAATCTAGCAGGAAGAATGGCATAACTTATATTTCAATTTGAATTTTTCATTATTTTTCATTAAGATACATAGATAACTAGGAACTAAAAAGTGTTGTTTGAACATAAAAACACAGCGAGGGATATTCAAAACTATCTAGACATAATTATTCATGTTTTTTATATTAATTTAATATTAATCAAATAATCTTTAGTATATATTATGCGACTATATTCTATTAATAATAAAAACAAAGTAGAAATTATTAATCTAAATGCACTTAGAAAATTGACTTTAAAAAGAATAATTCTTTAACGGAAAACACATAAGTCCGATATATTCTCGACCTTTTGGGCCATACCGGACTCATTGTTCCTGCCGTTATTGGGTTAACTACTGTAGATTAAAATTGCTGTTCAATCCCATTTTGGTCGCTATTGCGCCAGCAAAAGAGACGCCAAACCTTTCAATCACTTCTTCAAAGGGAGAGAGCTCCGGAGAGTAATCTCTGATACTTTGCACGCCGATTATCTCTCTGGCAACATAGCTGCTGCTGCCTAAACCATCAATTAAGCCTTTTTCCAGCGCTTGCTCACCCGTCCAAATCAAACCACTGAATAAATCCGGTGAATCCACCAGCCGATCGCCCCGGCCTTTTTTAACTTGATCAATAAACTGTTGGTGGGTAGTTTCCAACACTGACTGCCAAAACACCCTATCGCGATCTTTTAAAGGGCTGAAGGGATCGAGGAAAGTTTTATTCTCTCCCGCTGAAAGCGCACGTCTCTCAACACCTAACTTTTCCATTAACCCAACAAAGCCAAACCCAGAGGAAACAACCCCGATGGAACCGACTAAACTGGCTTTATCGGCATAGATATAATCCGCAGCTGAAGCGATGTAGTAAGCGCCGGAAGCGCCTATATCTGAGATCACTGCATAGAGTTTTTTGTCGGGGTAGATCGCTCGCAAACGCTTAATTTCATCGTAAACATAGCCAGATTGCACCGGGGAGCCTCCGGGGCTATTAATACGCATAATCACAGCGGCAGAGTGCTCAGACTCAAAGGCGCGGCGCAGAGAACCCACTAGAATATCAGCACTGGCTTCACTGTCAGCGGAGATTGGCCCCACTAATTCGATCAGGGCAGTATGTGCTTCATTGTCGGCCAACCCAGCATCACCTGTTTGTCGGGCAAACAAGTAGAATCCCAGCAGGGAAAACAGATATAAAAAAGTTAAGGACTTAAAAAATATGCCCCAGCGACGGGCCTTTTTTTGCTCGCTAAAAAGCCCATTCACTAAGTTTTCGATCAGCCGCCATTCTCGACCATTCGCAATAGCCTGTTTAGCAGATGCCAACGCGTCTTGTGCTTTTGTCTGCGGTTTTTCATCCCAAGGGTTATCACTCACATTTCATCTCCATCTGTCGGTCCAGCCAAGGTTCTATTTGCTGGAATTTATCTACTTCTAAAATTGGTTTATAGCGTCTGAGTGTTTCCAGGCTATGCATACCGTAACTGACTGCCACACTCGGCATGTTTGCGCGTTGTGCCATTTCTAAATCATAGCTGGTATCGCCAATCATTATAGCCTGTTGCGCAGCAATGTCGGTCTGTTGCAGTATTTGCCTCAACATTAGAGGATCGGGTTTTGATTTAGTTTCATCAGCGCCACGGGAAGTTACGAATAAAGGACCCAGACCGGTTTCGGCAAACACCCTTTCTATGCCGCCACGTCCCTTACCCGTCGCGACCGCCAATAGGTAGCCTTTGTCATGCAGGCTCAGTAATGTACTTTGCACACCGGGATACAAAGGTGTTGGCGTCTGATCCCGGTAGCGGTAATGCTCGGAATAAGCAGCGCATAGCTGCTGATTGTCGTTGTCACTGATACCGGGAATTAGTAATTTATTGGCCTGCTCTAAAGATAAACCTATGATATTTCGAACGGCTTCACTTGTTGGGATACTTAAAGATAAGCTGCTGGCGGCGCTTTGCATACTGGAGACAATGCGTGCCGACGAGTCCATCAAAGTACCGTCCCAGTCAAATATTAAAAGTTTGAACAATTGTGAATCTCTGCTATTTTTAGGTTGATGTATTTGCATAGAAAGCACAGATAATAACACTTCAATTTTTTTTCAACTAATGTTATTTGTTTTTCCTAAATCTCAGTAAATGCATATACTTAGATCATTTTTCTCAGTTATAATAGGTTCATAAATGGATATTAATCATCACTCTGAAGACTCACTCATACGAACAGGGATGAACGAAACTGATGAGCTGGATATCTCGGCAATGTTAATCAAAAATACTATAAAAAAAGAAGTATTAATGGCCCGGCAACCTATTTTTAACAACAAGTTAGAAACTGTCGCCTATGAATTACTGTACCGGGGTGATCACTCGGATAATCAGGCAGTTTTCGATTTTTCCGGATCCCTGGCCACTATCAATGTACTGTTAAACTCTTATACCTCGGTCTACCAAAACAACCAGCTAAAGAGAATGCCGGCGTTCCTCAACTTAACCTACGATTTAATCGTCAACGATACACTGCCAAATTTGCCCACTAATCAAATTGTGCTGGAGATTTTGGAAGACATTGAAGTCGATGCCAGATTAATAAAAAGCGTGAAATCTCTGTGTAACAAAGGTTACAAAATAGCACTGGATGATTTTGTCTACGACGACAAGTACATTCCGTTGCTGCAGCTGGCGCAAATTATCAAAGTCGATGTGTTGGGGATGACTCCTGAGCAAGTGATCGCACAAGTTGAGAAACTTAAACCCTACAAGGTCACTTTACTGGCAGAGAAAATAGAAACTCACGCTATGTACCAGCACTGTAAAGATTTGGGTTTTAAACTCTTTCAGGGATACTTTTTATCAACCCCGGAAATGGTACAAGGCAGTAAAGTAAAACCTACCCAGGCAAAACTACTGAGTATTTTGCAGGCATTGCAAGACCCGAACGTCACTTCAACAAAGCTTGAAAAACTGATCATTCAAGACCCGGTTTTTACGTTCAAGTTATTGCGTATTGTTAACTCCAGTGCCAATAAACTGGTGCGCGAGATTGAATCAGTGTCCGAAGCTATCAATATTTTAGGCATCGCTGACATGAAAAAATGGGCATTGATAATAGCGATGCTGTCAAACCAAGGTAAACCGGAAGAACTGACCCGGCAGTTGTTGATCAGAGGCCATATGTGTGAAAAAGTTGCCTGCGCCTCAGGGGTCAAAGATATCTCCGGCTATATGATTGCCGGGATGATGTCCGGGGTCAATGCACTGTTAGATATAGAGCAAAAGGAGTTATTAGAGCAGATACCTCTGACCCAGGAAATAAAAGCAGCCATCATTAAAGGCACGGGAGTCATGGGCAATATATTGCGCAATACCATCCATTTTGGGGAGGGTAACTGGCAGCAGATGAGCGCTGATTTCGATACCGATATCTACGCTAAAGCCTATCTTGAAAGCTTGGATTGGGCCTGCAATTCGATGCATTGCATCGACAACTAGCAGGGCATCAATAAAGGCCGTGGACAGCTGCCACTCGCATTTAGCGACAACTGCCCGAGAAAACCTTACTCCAGATACTTAGCTAGATTTAGCCGCGGCCAAATTTTATCACCCTGCTTTTCCCGCAGTGCCGAAAACTGCTGCTGCAGCTGTGCAATTCCCCACTGCTGTGCCATAAACATTGGTCCGCCTTTTGCTCTGGGAAAACCATAGCCGTGTAGCCAAATCAGATCTATGGCCTCTTTTTGTTGCACTATGCCCTGCTCCAATACTTGGATCGCTTCACTAATCATTGCCAATAGGGCGCGCTGTGCAATACTCTGCAAGCTAAACTCAGTTTTCTCAACCTTTAACTCTTGTGCAACCTGAGCAATTATCTGCGCAACTTGTGGGTCCAGACAAGCAGTGCGCTGACTATGATCATAGAAACCCGATCCACTTTTTCTGCCTAATCGTCCCGCGGCCACAAGTGCCGCCGATACTTTAAAATAGCCGGGGTCATAACTGGGATGCGGATACTGCGATCTGGCATTGTGACCTATATCTATGCCGGATAAATCTTGTACTGCCAGGGGGCCCATCGCCATGCCAAATTCGCGCATCGCCTGATCAATCATTTCAATGCTTGCTCCCTCCAACAGCATTTGCTGGACTTCACGACCGTAGCGGGTATAGATCCGATTGGCGGCGAAGCCGAAGCAGACCCCTACAGTGACAGCCTGTTTACGCAGCTTTTTTGCCAATTGCTGCATTTGCTCAAGTACCGCGTCTGAGGTCTTGTCAGCTTTGACTATCTCCAGCAGTTTCATGATGTTTGCCGGGCTAAAGAAGTGCATGCCGACGACTGATTCGGGGCGAGAAGTTGCCTGAGCTATAACATTTATGTCCAAATACGAAGTATTAGTCGCCAGAATTGCACCTTCTTTACAGACTGAATCTAAACGTTTAAAGATAGTTTTCTTCACTTCCAGGCTTTCAAATGCCGCTTCTATGACTAAGTCAACTTCTGAGATTGAACTGTAATCACAACTGCCCTGGATCAGATTCAGGCGCTGCTGCAGTTGCTTTTGATTGATACGGCCACGCTCGCAGCTGCGCTGATATTCATCTTCAATGCGCTTCAAACCACGCTCTAAAGCTTGCTGAGATTGCTCTAATAAAGTCACTTTGAATCCGCCATCGGCGAAACAAATCGCAATTGCACTACCCATAGTCCCGGCACCGATCACTGCAACTTTACTGACAGTAAAAGCTTGCTGTGAACGCCCTGGCTGCATTTTTTTCTCAGCAAAGAACGCATGCCGCAAGGCTTTGGCCGCGTCTGATTGACGCAACTGCAAAAATAATTTTCGGGTATTTTTTTCCCCTTGCGCTACGGGAAGCGCCCAATCTCTTGCTAATTGCTGCAATAATTGCATTGGTGCAGGATTACTTTTGGCACTGCGTTGCACTTGCTTTTTAAACTGTTGCCAGTCGATTTCTTGTGCCGCACTGTCTAAGGCTAATTCACTGGTTGGCTTTATCGGCAAGCTGTTTTCGGCTAATCGCCGCTGTACCCAGGCCAACCCCTGCTGCAACAAGTCATCTTGACTATCGATAAGATGCTCGCAAAGCCTTGCATAGTTGTCATCAGTGACTTTCACTGCACGTCCTGAAGTTGCCAGTTTCACGGCATTAGTGACGCCGACCAGGCGCATCATTCTCTGGCACCCCCCCGCCCCTGGCACGACTCCTAAGCCCACTTCGGGAAGACCAATGTTGGTACTTTTTAGTGCAACACGGTAGTGACAAGCCGCAGCGACCTCCAGCCCCCCTCCAAGCACATGCCCGTGTAACAGCGCGATAACTGGCACAGTGCTGCGCTCCAGATGCGAAATCAGTTCCGGTAAATGCGGTGCCAGCGGCTCCCCATCAAACTCGCGGATATCGGCCCCGCAGATAAAAGTACTGCCGGCGCAGTACAGTACTATGGCTTGTAACTGAGACTGATCAGCCAGCGCCTGTAAGGCTGCTATCATTTCGCTGCGCAACTGAGCACTCAGTGCATTGACCGGCGGCGAGTCAATTTCTAGGATGGCGATTTGATTGACAATACGGGTATTTACCAGGGACATGCAAGACTCCAAAATTCTGGGTTAACGACCAACAAAAAACCTGACAGGGAGGGCAATCCCTATCAGGTTAATAGTTTAAGCTTAAAATAGTTTTTTAACAACTGCTTGCTCAGGCAAAGTTACTTTCGCGACTGTTCAGCAGAGCTCTGGCAGCAGACAAGCTGTGCTTATTAATTCGCTGCCTGGCTATACATCAAAGTCTACTTCGACACGATCACTGACAGGGTGTGACTGACAAGTGAGAATCATGCCCTCTGCCACTTCCCTAGCAGTTAAACAGTGATTTTTGTCCATTCTCACCTCACCGCTAATCACTTTTGCCTTACAAGTGGCACAGACTCCCCCTCTACAGCTGAAAGGCAAATCCAGACCGTGCTGCATCGCCGATTCGAGAATATCTGTACCTGTGCTGGTCAACTGCAACGTTAACTTTCGCCCCCCGGATTTGACAGTCACTTGTTTAATGCTTTTATCCGCTTTTTGCTCGGCGCTGAGCTCAGGCAGTACTTCATCGCCGGCATAAAACAATTCATAGTGGATATTTTCAGCAGCCAACCCGGCAGCCAACAGAGCCGTCTCGATGGACTTAACCATCTGCTGCGGACCACAGAGAAAGCACTCATCAAAGCTGTTCATATCAATCAGTCGCGCAGCTTGCAGCGACTGCATTTTCTCAGCGCTGAGTCTGCCGTGTAACACTTCTGCCTCTTGCTCTTCACGGGAGAAGACATTGATCCAACTGAATCTGGTCATATAGCGGTTCTTTAAAAAGCTCACTCGCTCTTTGAACATCATAGATTGGGTGGTTTTATTGGAGAAAATCAAAGTTACTCTGGCCTGTGGCTCAGACGCCAGTACCGACTCGGCAATCGATAACATAGGGGTAATGCCACTACCTGCCGCCACTAGTGCATAATGTTTTTGTTGCCCTGGATCTAAATCGGTATAAAAATGCCCCTGCGGTGGCATCACTTGCAAGGTGTCTCCCACTTGCAATTGCTCGTTGGCGAAGTTAGAAAAAACCCCATTAGTGATTTTTTTAATCCCCACTTGTAATTCGTCACTGCCGGTAGCAACGCTGATAGAGTAGGAACGGCGAACTTTTTCACCGCCGATATCAGCCTCGATGATCAAGTGCTGACCCTGATGAAATTTAAACGCCTCTTTTAAGTGTGTATCCACTTTAAAGTTAATAGCCACCGCATCCGGGCACAAGCGCGAAATTTTACTGACCGTTAATGGATAAAACTCGACATTCATAATAATTACCTAAAATTCTTTAAAGTAGTCAAACGGCTCCAGACAGTCATTGCATTTATACAGTGCCTTGCAAGCGGTCGAACCAAATTGACTGATGACACTGGTGTGTTCGCTGCCACATTGTGGACAGTTAACACTTTTGTCTGGAGGGGCTATTCCCTGGCTGAGCATCGCAGCTTTGCCAGCGGGGGAAATTAAATCAGTGCTCCACGCCGGGCTCAGGGAGACAGCCACTTCTACTTGTTTTACACCGGCGCTGTTTAAGGCACTGACAATATCTTCACTGATTACATCAATCGCCGGGCAACCGCTGTACGTAGGGCTGACCACCACTTTGCAACGCCTTGCACCTAACTGCTGGACATCGACTAAAATACCTAAATCCCAGATTGTCACCTGGGGAAGCTCAGGGTCAAATACCGTATCCAGTGTCGACCACAGCTGCGGACAGTCAGAATTAGCCCGCATTGCTCTGCGGGCGGCATATTCTGGGGTAACTACCGATATATGTTGCATAACTACCACTCGAGCCCCGGGTAACTGCGCTGCAGTATCTGCATTTGTGCCAACAAGTGTCCTAAGTGCTCGGAGTGTTTACCCTCTCTTCCTCCCACTACCTGCCACTGCTGATCGGGAATCTGCAAATCAGCTGAGCGGATGTCTGCAGTGACTGTCGCTGTCCACTGTTGCAACAAGTTATCTCTGTTAACCGCTATCCCCGCTGTCGATAGCTGGGTCTCAGTCTCAGTCATCATGAACATTTCCGGTGTGTAGCCCCACAACTCGTCAATGGCCGTTTGCATGCGCTTATTACTTTCCTCAGTCCCCAGTCCCAACTGTAATAACCAAGTCTGACTGCGCTTTAAATGATAGCGACTCTCTTTAATCGCCTTGCTGGCGATGGCTGCCAGGTGTTGATCAGTACTGGCTGTCAGCCCTTGTAAATACAGGCATGCATGCACATCTAAAAAATATTGACGCACCATAGAAAAAGCAAAATCATAGTTGGGTAGCTCGTTAATCAGCAAGTTACTGAATTCTCTTTCATCGCGAAAATAGGCCAAATCATCTTCACTGCGTCCCTTCCCTTCCACTTCTGCCGCGTATTGATAGAACATCCTGGCTCTACCTATATAGTCTAAAGCGACATTGCTCAGGGCAATATCTTCTTCTAAAAAAGGCCCTCGCGAGCACCATTCACTGGTGCGTTGTCCCAGGATTAGTGCATCATCGGCCAGACCTAACAAGTAATTGTACAATGTGCTATTACTAAAATTATTCATTTCCCACCCCTACATATTGTCAATTTCATCAGGTAATACATAGAAGGATGCATGCCGGTAAGGTTTGTCATCCATGGGATCGTAAAAACTCTCCGCATCTTGCTCTTGGGAGGCGGTAATATCGGTAGATTTCACCACCCAGATACTCACGCCTTCTGAGCGTCTGGTGTAGACGTCACGGGCATAAGTGAGTGCCTGTTCTGCGGTATCGGCGTGTAGTGAGCCGACGTGGCGGTGATCAACACCGCGAATCGAACGAAGAAATACTTCGTAGAGGTCATTGCTTTTTTTCATAATACACTCGCAAGAGGCCTGCAGTACAAGTTGCAGAAGCCGTCGTTATTCTCATTATTTGCAGACATTAATGGCACTTAAGCCGCAGAGGCGGACGCCTTTTTGTTATGGTAGGCCTGCAGTGCCTCCCTGACCCACTGCCCCTCATCAAGGGCCTTTTTATGGTGGCGAATACGGTCCCGATTACAGGGACCGTCTCCGGAAATAACCCGCTTAAACTCATCCCAATCTATTTCACCAGAGTCGTAGTGACCACGCTCTTCATTCCATTTGATATCGGGATCTGGCAACTCTAAGCCGAGGAATTTAATTTGCGGAACCGTCTGGTCGATAAAACTCTGGCGCAAGTCATCGTTGGTACGCAACTTAATTTTCCACTGCATAGAGCGACCTGAGTGTGCCGAGGCAGAATCGTGAGGACCAAACATCATCAGTGACGGCCACCAGACTCGATTCAATGCATCCTGGGCCATAGCCTTTTGCATGGGCGTACCTTTGGCCAGCGCGATCATGATCTCGTAGCCCTGACGCTGGTGAAAACTCTCCTCTTTACAGATACGAATCATCGCCCTGGAATAGGGGCCGTAGGAGGTGCCTTGTAGTGAGATTTGATTCACTATTGCCGCGCCGTCGACCAGCCAGCCGATGGCGCCGACGTCTGCCCAGCTGAGCGCCGGGTAATTAAATATTGATGCGTATTTCGCTTTGCCGCTGTGCAGCGCTGCATTCATTTCATCGCGAGTCGCGTTTAATGTTTCAGTGGCACTGTACAAGTACAATCCGTGGCCACCTTCATCTTGAACTTTTGCCAACAGCACCATTTTTCGTTTCAGAGTGGGCGCACGCGAAATCCAGTTGCCCTCTGGTTGCATGCCTATCACTTCAGAGTGAGCGTGCTGAGACATCTGGCGAATTAAGTTTTTGCGGTAGTCAGCAGGCATCCAATCTTTAGGTTCAATTTTTTGCTCGGCTTCGATACGACGATCAAAAACCGCCTGTCCTGAATCTGACATGTAATTACCTCTTCTAGACAACTTCACACAGACAAATACTTGCATCACTTTGTCTGCTTCTTATCAATTAGCTTAACGTTTATTGCCATTATTATGATACGTGAAAATCATTATAATATTGTTTTGCGTATCGGTATACAGCTAATCAATAATAATATTACTAAAAATTAATCTAAACTACATTTTATGTATCGCTTTTACTGATTACGCTTTCCCCGACGACCAAAAGCTGCTTAATCCAAATTACTTGTGTACCCGCAATTGCTGAAACTGCTCCAGTTCCCAGGGACGCATAGCGACCAGCAAACCCATGCGCTGACGCTCCTTCACAGACAGGCTGGCATCTTGTTGATTGAGCTGGGCAGCTTCTCGAGTCAACTCCTCTAACTTGCGTTTTAACGTCTCAATCGAGGTGGCTGAATAAGTGCCCGGCATATAAAACCGGTAACTCTGCTTCTCTTTAAAATTAGCTGCCAGAAAATCTTTTATCACAAAGTGGGATACATAGCGCTCCAGTGGACCATTGGCCAGCCACTTAAAATCTTGTGCAATCAGCAATCGATATTTATTACCTGGCAGTAACTCGATCATTTTTAATTTATCCAGGCGCGCCATTAACTGTAGGCACTGGTGCTCGGTAATTGAATACTGTTCAACAATCTCGGCAAATGACCAGGCATCACGAACACACACAGCCACCAATAATAGTTTTATGTCATTCACCAATTGCTGTTCTTGCTCATGGGTCAAAGTACTCACCAGCACTTTATTACGCTCCAGTAACAGAAACAGCTCACTCATGCTCAACTGCAGTATTTCGCAGATTCGCTCCAGGCGCTGCAGGCTCAACGCCTGCTTGGAAAACATGCGCTTTACGTTCGCCTCACTCATTTGCAATTCATCAGCCAGGGCGGCGTAAGTAATATTCTGCTGCTTGAGCAGACCTTTAATTAAAGTCGTTATTTGCTTAATCTGGCTCATGGTATTAATTTACTATACTAAAAGTAGACTAACACTATACATCAGCCGTTTAAGTTTATCTTTACTAGTTTTTTGTTGATACTCGTTCACAGATTAACCAACCAGGTGAACGCAATGAAAAATTCAAACTTAACAGTCTCAATCATTCTTTTTACACTGCTGTTTTCTACCCAGAGCTCTGCCGGTCCGGGTTCAGTGCAGCACTCAGCGCAGGCCAGCAAACATAGCGCACTGGGCAGCGCCCACTTAGCAGTCGCCGCCGCAGAAGGTGTTGTGACAGTGGTCGCATTACCGTTAATAGCAGTGGGAACGCTGGGAGAATCGAGTGCTAAAGCGGGTAAACATTTGTTGCACAGCACCCATGCTTATCAGCCCCTGGAAATTTCAGATCAGATCATTACTCAAGACCCCTCTCCCAACACTGCCATGCAATAACCTTTAGTGATTAAACTCAGCAACTGATATTTTTAGTTGCTGCAATAATTTTGATGGGGAATGTCAGATGAAAAATCTTCTTATTACAGTACTGTTTATTTTCTGTCTGCCGGTAATGGCCGGCAGCAAAAGCCATAGTAATGCAATCTATAGCCCAGAGCAGATAGCCACTTTCGCCAAACAAGTAGAACGCTATGCGGCGCAACAAGGTGCCAGAGCTTTTATCATTGGCCGTATCGGCAGGAAGCCAAAAGACTTACCCAAAGGAATCAAATACACACATACAGCAGTGGCGATCTATTCCAGTATCAGTTTGAAAAATGGCAAGTCTGCCAAAGGTTATGTGATACACAATCTTTACCAGCGCGACGGTCAGGAAAATAAAAGTGATCTGGTCACTGATTATCCGGTGGATTTTTTCTGGGGAGCACAGCGATTAACCGCCGGCATTAGCATCCCCACTCCCGCATTGCAGCAAAAACTGATAGAAGTCTTCAGTCGCGGGGGGGCAAAAAAACTGCATAATGAAAATTATTCCGTGATCGCTAACCCACTGAATAATAAATACCAAAACTGCACTGAACATACCTTGTTGTTACTCAATGCAGCCATCTACAATACCACCGATACAACGAGGTTATACGCAAATAACAAAGCCTATTTTACTCCACAAAAAGTACATACCAGTGTCTTTAAACTGATGTTTGGCAGTGCTTTTATTAAAGGTGTGAGCACAGCGGATCATCAGGGGAAAATTAAAACAGCCACATTTACCAGTATTGCCAGATATTTAAACAAGTACCAGCTACTTGAAAAATCCATCAGCTTAGACAGCGAGGGAAGAATCAACAACAACCTCTAGATGCCGATCATTTATACTCTCCTCCCAGAGGGCGTATTTATTTAAACAGCCAATCTGCCTCGGGGGTATGAAGACCTTGGCAAGTGAGTACCGACACCATCGCAGCATCGTTGTCTGTATATTTGCCAATATTAATCGGCTTCTAGCCCATTAATGTGCTGAAGGGTTCCTGTTGCAACTGCTGCTCTATGCACTGCCACAATTGCAATACAATTTCGGTGCTCAATGGCTGGTATACTTGAGTGTATATAGCATGCCCTTGTGGAAAGAAACTGATGCTCTCGCCCCGAACTTGGTAGCGCTGATTGGCGCTGCGGCCAAAGACATGGATGTGTAACTTTTGCGCAGGTTTTTTCCCCAGACCCCAATTACCCATTTCCTGATAATTTATTTTTTCGACTTTCAACACTTGTGTTAAAGCGTGACCTGCCAGCATAGTAGCGGCCATTAATTGAGAGGCCTCCTCTGCTGTCGCGTGCATGCGGTCAGCGATCTGCCGATGCGGCTCTACCACCAAATGGCCACCATCGAGAAGACAGTTCAGCGGCACCACTGGGGTCACTATTTTTACCAGCGGATTACTGAACAACACTGTTGCTTTTGCCAAAGCATAGACTCCCTGTTCTGTGTGTATTTGGACCCGCTAAAGAATCCAATCGACTTCATTTGAAGACAAACATTTTCCAGCATAAAGCCTATGTTGTAAAACTATTTATATAACATTAATACTTGAGAATTTATCATTGGTGGAAAAATAGGCTGATAGAACTGATGATCTTTCACTGGAAAACAGAGGCAAAATACTTTGTTTGCTTGTTTAAATAAAGCCAGAAAATCGGCCATACACTTGACGGACGTAGTGAGGCTGGGGGGGCGCGATAGGTTTCTGCTGTTAAATAGCTTTGAGAGATTAAGGTGCAATTATTTTCAAGTAATGGTTCAATACTATATCGGAACCTGGGATTATTTGCACAATGACAGAGCCACCAGCAAAATATTTAGCAGCAGATGTGTGTGGGTAATTCAGGTTAATATTGGCAGTGGCGAGTAATACATTACCGGACCAGCTTGCCACTAATAAAACACTAATATATATCCAGAGAGCCTAATCACTACTTTTGAACAGGGATTAGTTTCTGGGCTCTTTTAGGTAAAGTCTGTACTGCTCTGTGGTATGACCAAAGCAACAGCTCAGTTAAATAATCCTCATCGACAGTGCTGACATTAACGATACTCACCCAGTGGAACCTGTGCATATAACGAGCAGGGTTAATCCCCGGCTGATCGGTGAGTTCTAAAAAACGTTCGGCTGTCACTCGCAAACTGAAGCGCCACTGCTGAGGCTTACTGGTTTTAAAGTAGGCAAATTTTTTACCTTGTATAGAATAAGACAACAGATTTCCCGGCGCTGCTAACTCTTTGCAGACAGCACCCGGTAAAGAGAGGCAAAGTTTTTTTAACTGTTCTGTATTCATTTTTTACACGCTTACCTATGCTGAATTTCGCAGCTGGCCAAAGGGGCAGCCAGCGTACAACTGCACTGATTTTAAGCTATCTCCAACACCATTTTTTTTATCTTTAGGGCTTTTTCAAAATGGTCTAATTTTTCAGTGCCAATCCACCATTGGGCCGCTTCCATTAACAGCTCTGGATCATCATTTTTATTGGCGAAAAATGCGTAAAATGACAAACCTACATTGTCGCCCTTTTTTTCTATCTTGCTGTTGCAAACCTCGATAATTTTATTTCTCAAACTTGCTCTCATTTTTTCTCAACTCCATTGTTTAACAACACTTTTTATTTGTTTGCCAGGATAAAACTACTATGGGGAAGATGTTATAGATTACAAGGGGGGACAGACGTCAGTCGTCAGTCGTCAGTCGTCAGACGTCAGTTGGGAGTTGGGAGTTGGGAGATAAAATAACAGCATAGAGATTACTGAGTTGCACTAGCGGCTGCCCGCCAGTGCAACTCAGTGATTTATTGGGCCTCTATGATCAGGGCGATTCCCTGGCCCACTCCGATGCACATAGTACAAAGTGCATAGCGCCCGCCAGTGCGTTGCAACTGGTAGGCCGCCGTGGTGATAAGCCTGGCACCACTCATTCCCAGTGGATGACCGAGGGCGATAGCACCGCCATTGGGGTTAACCCGAACATCGTCGTCAGCTAATCCCAGCTCGCGTAGCACCGCCAATCCCTGTGCGGCAAAGGCTTCATTTAATTCAATGACATCCATTTGCGCCAGGCTAAGGCCTGTCTGTGCCAATACTTTTTCACTGGCCGGTGCCGGGCCTATCCCCATAATGCTCGGCTCAACTCCGACAGTCGCCATGCCAATAACTTTGGCAATCGGCTTAAGTGCGTTGGCCTCTATCGCCTCGGCACTGGCAAGCAGTAGCGCACAGGCACCGTCGTTGACCCCTGAGGCATTACCCGCAGTGACTGACCCCTCTGCTCTGAAAGGAGTTCTGAGTTTGTTTAAAGATTCAATAGTGGTCTCAGCTCGCGGATGTTCATCACGCTCAACCCAATGGCTGGTTTTGCGAGTGACAATTTCCACCGGCACTATTTCTTTGTCGAACCTACCTTCGGCCATTGCCGCAGCAGTTTTTTGCTGGCTGCGCAAGGCAAAAAGGTCCTGATCGGTGCGACTGATATTAAAACGTTGGGCAATATTTTCTGCGGTCTCTGGCATCGAATCAGTGCCGTACTGCGCTTGCAAACTTTTGTTGATAAAGCGCCAGCCGATGGTCGTATCAACCATTTCTGGTTGGCGGTTAAAGGCCGTTGTTGGTTTAGCCATAACAAAGGGAGCGCGCGACATAGACTCTACTCCACCGGCGATGGCCATTTTCATCTGCCCGCTCATAATAGCGCGAGCGGCAGTGCCCACTGCATCCATGCCGGAGCCACAGAGCCGGTTTAAAGTGATTCCGGGGACAGACATTGGCAGCCCAGCTAATAAAGCACTCATCCGAGCGACGTTGCGGTTGTCTTCTCCCGCCTGATTGGCACAGCCGTAAAATACTTCTTCGATTTGCTGCCAATCTACTTGTGGGTTGCGCTCAATCAGCGCTTTAATAGGCAGAGCGCCTAAGTCGTCCGTTCTGACACTGGCCAATGCTCCTGCATAACGGCCAATAGGCGTTCTCAGTGCGTCACAAATATATACGTCTTGCATCAAACTTATCCTTATCTATTAATTCTGACTTAGCTAGCTCTGTCGATCGCCAAGGTTAATGGTACTAAATTTTTGCAGTGGTTAGGGAAGCGGCGAATAAGTCCGCCATCTTCTCTGCGCGCCACTGGCGCAGCTGATTTGTTCAGATGTCCCCTAGCTGGCAGTCATCGCCAACTGTCGGCCGCGGACTAAAGCAATCAACTGGTTATTTTGATTCAGCACTTCTACATCGCAAAAGATATTGCGCTTTCTGCGATGCATTATCACTGCCACGGCCCGTAACTTATCACCTAGCTGCGCGCTTTGCACATAATCGACTTGCGCTGATTGGGTTAGCGCTATCTCATCAATAGCCACACAGGCAAATGCTAAAGCGGTATCTGCCAGGGAGAAAATCACTCCACCGTGACAGACCTGGTAGCCGTTGGTCATTTCCCGGGTCACTTCTAAGCTCAACACTACCTGTTGCACAGATGCCGACTGCACTTCAATTCCCAGCGCCAGTGAAGCGGCATCAGCGGCTAAAATGTCCTGCAATTTTTCAACCATATTCATTATTAGCAGCCTTTAAATTGCCCGGGGCGTTTTTCCATGAAAGCGGCGACTCCCTCTTGATAATCATAAGTACGGCCTAGACTTTGCATCAACAGCCGCTCTTCCTCCAGCTGCTGATGCATTACCTTATCGAAACTGCTGTTGATCAGATGTTTAGTCGCAGCGATCGCCAGTGGAGGTTTATCCGCCAATTGCCCGGCCAATGCCCGGGCATCTTGCAGTAATTGCTCAGGTTCAGAGACTTGCCAGATTAGCCCCCACTGCAGGGCTTTTTCGGCACTGAGCTTGTTGCCCAGCAGCGCCAGTGCTTTGGTGCGCGCTAAGCCTAAACTGCGGATCATATGCCAGCTGGCCGCGGAATCGGGCACCAGGCCTACAGCGCAAAAAGCTAAGATAAAGGAGGCCTTATTCGAGGCAATCACAAAATCACAGGCC
Organism: Oceanospirillaceae bacterium; assembly: GCA_013215505.1. GTDB lineage: Bacteria > Pseudomonadota > Gammaproteobacteria > Pseudomonadales > Balneatricaceae > Rs1. The sequence continues at coordinate 37,492 of JABSQZ010000022.1, read as the reverse complement.
AGTGCGATTGAAGCCCCCGCCCCCGCAGCCACACCATTTAAGGCACAGATGACCGGTTTATCCAGTTGGCTAATTCTGCGAATCAACGGGTTGTAAAACTTCTCCACTGAGGCTCCCAGATCAACCGCTTCAGACTGCTCAGCGCCCGCGCTTTTTACCGCTCTGTCACTTAAGTCTTGTCCGGCACAAAAGCCTCTACCTGCCCCGGTGATAATAACGCAACGCACATTGTCATCACTCTCTACTTTTTGCATGACTTGTTGTAGCTCAGTATGCATTTCAACATTAAAGCTATTAAGCTTATCGGGTCGATTTAGTGTGATACATGCAATTGATTTATTTACTTCATACTGTATCGTATTAGACATAATTTACCTTATTATTTTGCTGCAATGCACAGTCTTTGTGTATTGAATAATTATTCTAAAAATAGAAAGAGCCGAACATGCCAATATATGCAATAGATCAACATATTCCTGTCATCGATGCCAGTAGCTTTATCCACCCCAGCGCAGAAATCATTGGCGATGTCATCATCGGCGCCGGTTGTTACATAGGTCCTAATGCCGTTATTCGCGGTGACTTCGGACGAATATTAATCGAGGAAAATTCAAATGTGCAAGACACTTGTGTCATTCATAGTTTTCCCGGTGGCGACTGTATTTTGCATCGTAACTCTCACGTTGGTCACGGTGCGGTCCTGCACGGCTGCATTTTACAGCCCGACTGCCTGATCGGCATGAACGCAGTGATTATGGACAACTGCAGCATCGGCGCCGAGTCGATTGTCGGTGCCAGCAGCTTCGTAAAAGCTAACAGTCAGTTCGATAAGCGCTCGCTGATCGTCGGTACTCCGGCAAAACTGCTGCGCCAGGTCTCAGATGCTGAGTTCAACTGGAAGCAAAAGGGCACCGAAGAATATGTAAAACTTGCCCGTCGCGCTCTGGACAGCTTGCATGAGGTCACCCCTTTAACCCAAGTCGAAGCAGATCGGCCGAGATTCAACCAGAGCAGCCACCGACCAAAGAGCTGAGTTTTATAAAGTGCGAACTAAAACATCAGTTCGCACTCATCACTTTGCGCTCTGCGGCTATTTCTTCGCCCGCTCCACTAAGGTTAAAATATCATACAGCGCCACCAGCTCCTGATGCTGGTTGTGAACTTCCACATCCCAAATCACTATCCCGGTATGGCGATCTTCATCCTCTCGTTTGACTTTTTTCACTTTACGTTTCGCCGTTAAGGTCACTTGAATAGTATCTCCAATGCCGACCGGCTCAATGAAACGCAGGTTATCAATACCGTAGTTGGCAATTACCGGGCCGACACCTGGATCGACAAATAATCCCGCCGCCGCCGATATGACAAAGTAGCCGTGCGCAACACGCTTGCCAAAAAAGGAGTCGGCTGCAGCTATCTCATCAAAATGCGCATAGAAGTGATCACCGGAGAGACAGCCGAAATTGACGATATCCGCTTCTGTGACTGTTCTTCTGTGGGTTTTTAAGGCATCGCCGATGCACAGCTGATCAAAATTCTTTCTAAAGGGATGGATAAGATCCATATGGCGATCTGCACCGCGCTGATACTCTTTAGTCAGCGCCATCAAGCTGTTCGGTGAACCTTGTATAGCGGTGCGTTGCATGTAGTGTTTAATGGCACGAATTCCGCCTAACTCTTCACCGCCACCGGCGCGTCCCGGTCCACCATGTACCAAACTTGGCATCGGCGACCCATGACCGGTAGACTCTTTAGCGCTCTCTCTATTTAGCAGCAACATCCGCCCGTGGTGGGAAGCACCCCGGTGAATCAAATCAAAGGCTATCTGGTGATCAAAGCTAAATACCGAGGCGACTAAACTGCCGCCGCCCATCTGCATTAACTGCACCGCCTGATCATTGCCGCTGTAGGGCATCAAGGTACAGACAGGGCCAAAGGCTTCTATACTGTGTACGGATTCAACCTCGAAGGGTTTGTGACAAACCAATACTGTCGGTGGGTAGTAGGCGCCTGCCTCTATCTCATCGAGATTGACCTTGAACTCACTCCAGAGTCCCAGTATTTGCTCGCAATCGCGCTTTAACAGGGCCACATTTTCGGCGACGTCGGCGCATTGGCTGGTACCGACTAAGGCGCCCATGCTTACTTCACTGCGATTCGGATCGCCGATAACGGTTTTCACTAAACGCGCCCTAAGTGCCGCTGAAACTTTATCTAACATCTGAGCAGGCACTATGACGCGGCGAATAGCGGTACATTTCTGACCGGCCTTAGTGGTCATCTCCCGCTGAATTTCTTTGATAAATAACTCAAATTCTGGCATATCTTCACTGACATCCTCCCCCAGCACACAGGCATTTAACGAATCAGCTTCCATCGTAAATGGCACGCTGTTACGGGTGATATTTGGGTGATTTTTCAACATCTGCCCGGTACTCGCCGAGCCGGTAAAAGTAATCACATCCTGAGAGCTGAGATGGTCTAACAAATCGCCGGTACTGCCGCAAATCAATTGCACTGCACCCAGAGGCAATATTTTACTGGCAACAATTTCTCTGACCACAGCTTCGGTTAAATAACAGCTTACTGTGGCTGGCTTAACGATAACTGGCACACCCGCCACTAAGCTGGGAGCGATTTTTTCGAGCATACCCCAGACCGGAAAGTTGAACGCATTGATGTGCACGGAAGCGCCTTTCTTGGAGGTCAATATGTGATGACCGGCAAAACTGCCCTTGGCAGATAGCGGTTGTAAATCCCCTTCGACGATAAACTTTTCATTAGTCAGCTCGCGACGGGCAATGCCTGAATAACTAAATAAAGTGCTGATACCCCCCTCAATATCAACCCAACTGTCGGCTTTGGTAGCACCCGTGTGCACTGAAAGCTGGTAAAAATACTCTTTCTTTTCCAGTAAGTGTTTGGCTAAGTCTTTCAGTAAATTAGCCCGATCATGAATGCTCAGTTGCTGTAGTAGCGGAGCAGCCTGCTCTCTGGCATAGCTGAGCATCTGCTCGAAACCGCTTTGCATGGAACGCACTTCGGCGATCACTTCACCGGTTACTGCACTTTTTAATTGGCTGGCGCTAGCCTCACCACTAATCCACTGCCCGCAGGCGTAACTTTGAACTATCACTTACCTAACCTCTATACTCTGTCACTGTGCCGGGCTATCTTAAGTTTAATATCTAAGTATTTAAGCGCGACAAAGTGATACAAAAAAATTGACCTTGGTGAATTTTAAGTATAACTTCGCCCTATTGTAAACAAAAATCAGCAGATAAATAAAAATAAAATCTCAGGTACCCCGATGACAGATTCCAAGATTGGATTAGAGCCGATAGAAAACGCCTCTATAGATGAACTGCGTAGCCTACAATTACAGAGATTAAAAGACACCCTGGCGCACGCTTATCAGAACTCCAATGCCTACCGGCAGAAATTTGATCAGCACGGCGTTCACCCCGATGATTTAAAGTGCCTTGCAGATCTGGCAAAGTTCCCCTTTACCGTTAAAAGTGACTTGCGGGATAACTACCCTTTTGGTTTTTTCGCCAAAGATATGCAGGACATCGTCAGAGTACATGCTTCAAGTGGAACGACGGGGCAGCCAACAGTGGTTGGCTATACCCAAAATGATATAGATACCTGGGCCAAGGTGGTCGCTCGCTCTATCTATGCCGCGGGCGGACGAAAAAAAGATAAAGTACATATCTCCTATGGTTACGGGCTCTTTACCGGGGGCTTAGGGGCACACTATGGTGCGGAGCGACTCGGCTGCACGGTGATTCCCATGTCGGGTGGTCAAACCGCCAAACAAGTACAACTGATTCGCGATTTTGATCCGGATATCATCATGGTAACCCCCTCATATATGCTCAATATCGCCGATGAAATTGAGCGCCAGGGCATAGACCCGGCCAAACTGTCACTGCGCTGCGGTATCTTTGGTGCCGAACCCTGGACTAATGCCATGCGTACAGCCATAGAACAGCGTATGCACATAGATGCGCTGGATATTTACGGTCTCTCTGAGGTAATGGGTCCAGGAGTCGCCCAGGAATGCATTGAAACAAAAGATGGTCCGGTTATCTGGGAAGATCACTTTTACCCGGAGATCATCAACCCGGTTACCGGAGAACTAGTCGCCGACGGTGAGCAGGGAGAGTTGGTTTTCACCAGTTTGACTAAAGAAGCAATGCCCATTATCCGCTATCGCACCCGCGATTTAACCCGACTGCTGCCTCCGACTTCGCGCAGTATGCGGCGTATGGACAAGATAACCGGTCGCAGTGACGATATGCTTATCATCCGAGGAGTGAATGTCTTTCCAACCCAGATAGAGGAGCAGTTACTGTCTATTGCCAAACTCAGTCCGCACTACCATATAACAGTCGATAGACAAGGCAATATGGATAATTTGACTGTTCAAGTGGAAGCCAAACAAATCGATGCCGTCGCCGATCCCCAGCTAAGCCGCGAATTACAGCAAAAGATTAAAGCCTTTGTCGGAGTATCAAGCCAGGTTGAAATACTGGCGCCACAGCAATTAGCCAGATCTCAGGGAAAGGCAGTCAGAGTGACGGATAATAGAGTAGTGAGTAGTGAGTAGTGAGTAGCGAGTTGGAGGTTGGAGGTTGGAGGTTGGCTGGGGTAGTAAAGCGCTGTGGCCCTCAGTATTACTGAGGGCTTGTGGGGCTAGATTCCGCCAAAGCGTCGATAAAAGCTGGCGTCCGCTTCCGGTAGTGAGCCCGCGGCAGTCTCCTGAGTGTTAGTGAGATACTGTTCCGCCTGCTGGTAGCAAAGTTGATATAAACTCTGACACAATTCACGTGCCGCGTTACCCGCCCAGTCGCAGGGCAAAAGCGCTTGTGGCAAATGCGGATCTTTTAGCAGTATCTTGCGGTAGTGGTGTATCAACAGAGTGCGCAGTAAGAAACAGCTTTGAGCATCGAGCTCTTTCTCAGCTTGCAACGCGGGTAAGATGGGAGTAAAAACACCCAGAAACTGCTGGTAATCATCGGCCAGTTGCTTTAAATCCCACCAGCCACTGACCAGCTTTTTTAAGCTTTCATTCGCCACTGCATCTTGCAGTTCTGACTTCATGTGCACAATATCATTACTGACCTGCAGCTCTTGCAGGGTATTTTTCAGCTCTTTGGCATCGCAGTTGGGGTGGGCCAACAGCCCTGATGAAATACTGGCAAAGCCCTGCCAACCCAACTCTTTTTTTAACTCTTTACGGGTTTCCTGGTCCAGGGCCGAAGTAATTAACAAGTCCCACTGACCGTGCCATTGAGGATGTAATTCACCGTATACCCTTTTAAAAGCCAACTGAAAGCGGCGCCGCCCCGAGGCCGTTATCTGGTAGTAGCTGCGCCTGCCGACTTGCTCGGATGACAGCCAGCCATCTTTAGTTAGACGAAAAATTGAAGTTCGCACTAAGCGCTGATTTAACCCTAAGGGCTCGAGTATATTGATCAGACTACCCAGCCACACTGACCCTCCCCTGGGCTCTATGGCGTCACCATAAATACTCATAATCAGAGAGCCGCCGCGAATCGGTCGCTGCTGCTTAAAGTTTGTTACTAAATCATCGATGCATTTCAAATTAGTTGCCTGACAGATTTAAATTATGGTTAAAATTTTCGGCGCTATTATACATACAAGTTTATTGCTCTCTTATAAAGATATTTATAAAACAGCGATAAAAACTATCTATAGTGTTATCAGAAAATCAATGATACATTAATATAAATATAAATAAAAATACCGTGTCGCATTTTAATTCTAAATTATTCGATTTCCTGTCGTTTATTGTAAGTATTTATATTATTTATATATTTAAAAAATTGCTGGCTAATTTATTCCAGTTTGGAAACAATTTTATGCTGGGAGGATGTGTAATTCCTGAAAAAAAATACGCTATCGTTGTTATTGACTTTAGTAACCTATGATACTAATATTTTAGGACTTTAGTAACAATGGTTACCAATAATCGAATTCCAGAGACAATTATAATGAACATCAGACAAATGCAGCAGTTTCACTCTTGGTGCTAAGAGGTAAAAACGACTGTCCGATACTAGCCAGAACACCTCAGCAAATAACTGTGAGTGGCTATCTGTGAAAACCAGCGGCTTCTCCTAAGGAGCCCGATTTTTACCAGCAGGTTTTTCAGATAGGGTAAATTGATGGCACTAAGTCCATTTCATTTAATAGCCAAAAAAACAACAAAAAAATATTGATAGATCTGATTAGGAGCACAACAAAATGATAAAAAGAAACTTCCTAAAAATGGCCGGCGTGGTCGCGCTTGGTATGACTTTTTCCCAGTTAAGCTTCGCTGAAACCACCTTAACAGTCGGTTCCTGGCTGCCACCTACCCATGCGCAAAACGCCACTGTCTGGCCAACTTGGGCGCAATGGGTTGAAAAAGCCACCGAGGGCAGAGTCAAAATTAAAATGGAATACGGTCTGGGTCACCCTAAAACCATGTTCGATTTAGTAGAAGATGGTGCGGTAGATGCCAGCTTTAGCTATCACGGTTATGTACCGGGTAGATTTAAACTGACCCAGGCGATCGAGATTCCGCTGTTGGGAGTGAATGCAGAGGCCGCCTCGGTTGCCCACTGGCGGGTTTTCAATAAATATTTTGCCAAGGCAAATGAGCACGAGGGCTTAGAGATACTGACTCTCTTTACTCACGGCCCGGGGCAAATCCATCTGGCTGAGCCGATCAGCAGTTTATCTGATCTCAAATCCAGAAAAATTCGCTTAGGCGGTGGTATTCAGGGAGAGCTTGGTAAGCGCATGGGTGTTACAGCTGTTGGTGCACCTGCCACCAAAGTCTATGAGATGATGCAGCAGGGAGTTATAGATGGCATCTTCATTCCCATGGGAGAGCAAAAGACCTTGCGCCTTAAAGAAGTCGCCAAGAATGTTGTCGCCCTACCCGGTGGCATGTATTTAGGAAGCTTCTCAATGTTCATTTCTCCTGACTTCATGGCGAAAATCAGCGAAAAGGATCGCGCTGCCATTCGCGCGGTCTCAGGTGAAAAACTTGCTGCCATGGCCGGAGCGGCATGGGATGCCGCAGACAAAGCGGGTCTAATAGCCGCTCGTGATGCCGGGGTAAACGTCACCTTAGTCAAAGCTGATGACAAAATGGCCCAGGAGTTTCGCGACTTAACCCAGGGCATGGATGATGCCTGGTTCAAGCTAGTTGCAGATCGCGGAGTCGACGCTAAAGCTGCGCTTGCGGAAATTCGCAAAATAGCCCGCAGCTATCAATAGCTTTTAAGCAACGCTTAACATGAGCGCCGGGCTTTGCCTGGCGCCAGAGCGTTTGCACAAAAGCTCAAGCCAGTGTTGCTGCACTGTTAACACTGGTGAATTTTGTAAAATTTTCAAACTGTAAAAAGCAGTCCACATAGGAGTTCATCTGTGTCATTCAAGTTATGGCTGAACCAAAACTACACTGAGCGCGGGCCAATTAAACTTATTGCCTTTTCTTTAGAGGCGATCTCCGCACTTACCTTATTTTCTCTGATGTTACTCACTTGTGCCGACGTTGTTGGCCGCTACTTTTTTAACAACTCTGTAGATGGCACCACTGAACTCACTGAAATCGCCATTGCTGTGATGATATTTGCCGTACTGCCAGTTATTACCTGGCGCGGGGGGCACGTGGTAGTCGATATATTAGACGATTATCTGAACGATAAAATCATCAAAGTATTGAGCTTGCTGGCCGCTTTTATAATCTCCAGTACCTTATATTTCCTGGGTCTGCGTATTTATCAGATTGCAGCTCGCTCGCTGCGCCGGGAGGAAGTGACTGAATATCTGGAGCTACCGGTTGGCTATATAGTGCAATACATTGCCACGATGAGCTGGATTACCGCCGCCATGATGATTAGCTACGGTGTCTACCTGATTATTAAAAATGAAAAACAATAACAAGACTCTCACTTCCTACTGGACTTAAGGCCACATTTTATGACCATTGCTTTAACTGGCTTCGCTATATTACTGATACTGATTTTGGTAGTACGCATACCCATTGCCTTCGCCATGGGTATTGTGGGTTTTTTTGGCTTCGCTACAGTGCAGGGCCTCAATTTTGAAAATTTCTTAGATTTTAATTGGAAACCTTCACTGAGCATGGCGGCCAAGCGAGTCATAGACACCGCTCAGGAATACAGCTTATCGGTGATACCGCTGTTTGTTTTGATGGGTAACTTGGTCACCAAATCGGGCTTGTCTCAAGAGCTATACCGCGCCTCATATGCCTTTTTAGGCCATCGAAAAGGCGGCTTATCTATGGCTACGGTTGTGGCCTGCGGAGGCTTTTCCGCCATCTGCGGCTCCAGCTTAGCGACTTCGGCAACGATGGCTAAAGTAGCGATGCCACCGATGCGCAAATACGGCTACGCGGACTCACTGGCAACCGCTTCAATCGCAGCGGGAGGCACTCTGGGTATTTTAATCCCCCCCAGCGTTATTTTAGTCATATACGGTTTACTGACAGAAACCAGCATCAGGGAACTCTTCGCCGCCGGCTTTATTCCCGGAATGCTCGGCATTTTACTCTATCTGGTAGCAGTGCGTTATGTCGTTTGGCGCAGGCCGAGTGACGGTCCCAGTGGGGAAAAATTTAGCTGGCCAGAGCGTTTAGAGGCTCTGCGCGGCATCTGGGGAGTGTTAATTCTCTTTAGTGTAGTCATGGGTGGTATCTATCTAGGTGTATTCACTCCCACTGAAGCCGCTGGTATAGGTGCAGGAGGCGCATTTGTTATTGCCCTGACCAGAAAATCGCTGACTTTAGGTAGCCTGTTTAATGTATTGACCGATACCGCCCGCACCAGTGCCATGTTGTTTTCAATATTGATAGGTGCGCTGATCTTTTCCAATTTTATCAACCGCGCCGGCCTGCCGGTTGATTTACTCAATTTTGTTACCGGTTTAGATGTGGCCCCGTTAACCGTCATCTTTGTCATTTTAGGTATCTACATAGTATTGGGAATGGTCTTTGAAAGCCTCTCTATGCTGTTGCTCACAGTGCCTATTTTCTTCCCACTGGTACAGAGCTTAGGCTTTGATATGGTCTGGTTCGGCATAGTGGTGGTGGTCGTTACTGAAATCAGTTTAATTACCCCACCCGTAGGTATGAATGTATTTGTGCTCAGTGCCGTTTTAAAGGATGTGTCGGCCAAAACTATCTTTAAGGGGGTCACACCTTTTTGGTGCGTCGATATTCTCAGGTTGATATTAATCACCCTGGTGGTTGAAATCTCATTGTTTTTACCGCAATTGCTGTACTCCTAACGGCAGTGAAACACTGCACTGTGATGAAAACTAGCAGTGCTTTATTTCTTTATTGGAAATAATCTTGTTCACTTTATCCGCTTAATTTTCCGGAGAATACTGGTTATCGTGGCAGCAGATATTCAGATTTTTCAGTAGTAGCCCATTGATCTGGCAACCCAGGCAATGAGTTACTCATATAATCCAAGGAATTATTATGTCGAAAAAAGCATTCGCCTCTTCAGCAGACTTAGGGGTAAAAAAAGAGACCTTAGAAGTATTAGCTGACGGCGTCTACGCCCTCACCGCAGAAGGCGACCCAAACATAGGTGCTATTGAAGCTGAAGACTTTATAATCGCCTTCGAGGCCAGGGCAACCCCAAAAGCTGCCAGGGATTGGTTGGAACAACTGCGTGCTCACACCGACAAGCCAATTAAATATCTGGTGCTCTCCCACTATCACGCAGTGCGGGTACTTGGCGCCTCTGCTTTTGGTGCTCAATCTATTATCGCACACGAGAATACTCAGTTTTTAATCGAAGAGCGCGGAATGCAAGATTGGGCCAGTGAATTCGGGCGGATGCCAAGACTTTTCCGCGAGCCCGAGGGAATTCCCGGGTTAACCCATCCCGATATTGTCTTTAACGATAAATTGGAGATACCACTCGGTGGAGACCGCGGTAGTTTAATCCTGGAGTATTGTGGCCGCGGTCATACCGCCGGTGATATCTGTGCCTGGCTGCCAAAACAGAAAATTCTGTTCGCCGGAGACCTGGTAGAATCAGCAGCGGCACTGTACACCGGGGATGCCTTTCACTTCGACTGGTCGAGCAGTACCTTAGACAAAGTCAAATCTTATCAGGCTGAAGTCTTAATTGGTGGTCGCGGAGGGGTAGTCAGAGGCCGGGCGGATGTTGATGCAGCGATAGAGCAAACCCGTGGTTTCCTCACTGATATGATTGAAATAACCTCAGCAGTGCATCGCCGCGGCGGCAGTGTCAAAGAAGCATTTGAAGCGACCCGCGAGCATCTGGCACCTAAATTCGGCATGTGGCCAATCTTTGAGCACTGCCTGCCGTTTGATGTACAGCGACTCTGGGATGAGCTGGACGGTGTAGATTGGCCTCGTATTTGGACCGATGAGCGCGATCAAGAAGTATGGGACAAGTTACAGGATTAACCGCACTTAGCCTGCCGACAACGGCAGGCATATTCTGTTATAGCTGCTCGCAACCTATGGCAGTTCATTACAGCTAAGCGCTATCTGCAGACAGAACAGCGATAGATTTAAGCTGCTTTACTCCTTAACCTCTAGCCAGCGACTCACTGCCACTTAACCTTATATTCAGATTGCCCCGCAGCAAAATTCATCTTACAATTTCCAACTCTTTTAAATTCACTGAGTTAGCAGCTGGAGTTAATGACATGGACACACTTTCGGCAATGAGAGTTTACGTCTGCGTGGTAAAGCTAAAGAGCTTTTCCCTGGCGGCGATTGAACTTGATATATCCAGCTCATCTGTCAGTAAGCAAGTATCACAGCTGGAGCAACATGTTGGTGTCAAGCTATTACAACGTACCACCCGTCGCCTGTTTGTCACTGAACTTGGGGAGGTTTACCATCAAAAGTGTCTGTCCATACTCGCTCAGGTAGATGAAACCGAAAGCTTGCTCTCAACGATGCAGAGCAGTACCAGTGGCACCTTAAAGATTACTTGCAATATGACCTTTGGCCAGTTGCAACTGGCCCGTGCTATTCCAGAATTTATGGCCAGCTATCCTGATGTCAAAGTCGATGTCACACTCGATGATCGCCCTCCCGATCTGATGCGTGACGCATTCGACCTGGCCATTCGCATCGCCGACCCGCAGCTGCCAGATTCAAGCCTGATTGCCCGGGAAATATCCACTGTCTCACTGTTTGTCTGCGCCACTAAAAAATACCTGGCGCAACATGGCACCCCACAACAAGTGACGGATCTGTCCGAACATAACTGTCTGATTTTTGTGCACGCCGCCAACGCCGATGCCTGGACCTTAAAACAGCAGGACGAAAGTGTCACTGTTAAAGTCAGCGGCGATCTAGTCGCCAACAATAGTTTAGTCATCCGCACTTCTGCACTAGAGCATCGCGGCATTGCCAATTTGGCGGATTTTGTGATCCGAGACTACGCCAGGCACGGAGACTTAGTGCGGGTCTTTCCCAACCACCAGCCGGAAAAACTCTCAGTATTTGCCGTCTACCCAGAGCGCCAATTCACTCCCCCAAAAGTCAGTTTATTTATAGATTTTTTCCGCCAGTGGCTAGCCGATCACCAACACAGCGATCCTTGGGCATAAAAAAGTCGAGAGTAGCGAGTAGCAAGTCGTCAGTCAGTGATTTTAACTTACGACTCGCTACTCGCGACTTCCTACTTTGTTTCCGTCGTTTATTTCTAATTTAGAAATAATCTTATTCAACTGCGGCTAATTATCGACACGAATTAATAGGTTATGGTGTGTATATAGAACAGACTAATAATCTACTTTGAGCACAGTGTATGTTAAAAAGCTATGCGTTTACTCAATACCCCTATTGCCGATCCGCAGATCAAGATGCACCGCACAATGTTATCCATCCGGTTGTGATAATAGGCGCTGGTCCTATGGGTCTGGCAGCAGCTGTTGATTTTTCCATCAAGGGAATACCGGTGGTCATCATTGACGATAACAATACCGTCAGTGTCGGCTCCAGAGCCGTCTGTTACGCCAAGCGTTTTCTGGATATCAGCGACAGGTTGGGAGTCGGACAGCGACTGATCGATAAAGGTGTGAGCTGGAACTTAGGCAAAGTATTTTTTGAAGATCAGCAGATCTACAGCTTTGATATGCGCCCTGAAGAGCACCACCGCCGTCCCGGCTTCATCAACTTACAACAATATTATTTGGAACAGTATTATGTTGAACGCCTGGTCGATTTCCCCAGTGCTTCACTGCGCTGGAAAAACAAGCTGGTGGCTATCAGCCAAGATTCTGAACGGGTTAGTCTGGAGATTGAAACACCCGAGGGCCGATACCAGATTGAAGCCCGATATGTAATCGCCTGTGATGGCGCCAACTCCAAGACCCGTCAGCTCTGCTCCCTGGAATCAAGCGGTGAGGTCTTTGCCGATCGATTCCTAATCGCCGATATCATCATGCGGGACCAGAGTTTCCCGCCAGAGCGCTGGTTCTGGTTCAATCCGCCCTTTCACGACGGCAGTTCCACACTGTTGCACCGCCAACCCGATAACTTGTGGCGCATTGATTTTGACTTGGGTTGGGATGCGGATCCAGAAGTAGAGAAGCGTCCAGAGAATATCATCCCCAGGGTCAAAGCCTTTCTCGGTGATGAGGTTGAGTTTGAATTAGAGTGGAGCTCTGTCTACACTTTTTGCTGTCGCAGAATGCAAAATTTCAGACATGAACGAATTTTCTTTGCCGGAGATGCCGCCCACCAGGTCTCCCCTTTTGGTGCCCGCGGCGCCAACTCTGGCATTGAAGACATAGACAACTTAGTCTGGAAAATTCAGTTGGCACTGACCGGATTCGCCAACCAAAAGCTACTGGATAGTTACAGTGAAGAGCGCATTTTAGCGGCCGATGAGAACATTCTTAACTCCACCCGCAGCACCGATTTTATTACCCCGAAAAATCGGGCCAACAAAGTGATGCGCGATGCAGTACTTGCCCTGGCCAAAGAATTCAGTTTTGCCCGGCCACTGGTGAACTCAGGTCGACTATCTGTTCCTCCGGTTCTGCGAAGCTGCTCGCACATTAGTCCAGATCAGCAGTCCTTTAACTCGGCGGTAGAACCCGGATCTCCCTGTACCGATGCGCCGGTGCTGTTTAAAGGTAACCAGAGTTATTTGCTATCGCTGGTTGGCAATCATTTTCACTGCCTGCTGTTTATCGATGACCTGGAGACGTTAAGCGGATCTGAAAGAGACCAACTGCAAGCACTGAGTGAACTTGCACTACCTATTCACCCTTATATAATTACCGCCAAGGCCAGCGAAATTGAACTCGCTGCACCGATAAACTTACTCATTGACCATCTGGGGCTGATAGCTCAGCGACTTGATAGCAGCGATCGCTGCTGCTACCTGCTACGACCTGATCAGTTAGTTGCCGGTCGGTGTAGAGATTTTAATTTTAACCTTATCAGTCAAATGCAACGGCGTGCCCTGGGAGACTTCACCGATGTCTAAATTAATAACCACTGCAAATATCGATCAACCCGATGATTTTTATCAGCTACTGACCGACATGACCCTAGGATTAAGTGATCAGCAGGTCTGTGAAGCTAATGCTCGCCTTATATTGCTGCTGTGCAACCACATCGGTGAATTACCGATACTGCAGCAGGCGATTAACACTGCCAGTGCACATTTACACCCCTAGCATCTATACTGCCAAGACGGCTATGCAATACTAATAATAATTGGAAAACGTTATGATTTTATACGATTACTGCCGATCATCAGCCGCCTATCGGGTGCGCATCGCGCTAAATTTAAAGCAGCTAAGCTACCAACAGCAATCTGTGAATCTACTTGAATCGACACATACCGGCACGGAACACCAACAGCGTAATGCCCAGAAATTGGTACCCGTGCTCAGCGACCAAGGGGTGCATCTCAGTCAGTCGCTGGCAATCTGCGAATATTTAGATGAAGCCTATCCGGATAGTTTTCAGCTAGTTAGCGGGAGCGCTGTAGAACGCGCTAACATACGCGCCTTTGCCCAGGCGATCGCCTGTGAAGTACATCCGCTGAATAATTTGCGAGTATTGAAATACTTAGTAACGCAGCTGGGAGCCGATGAAGAACAGAAGATGCAATGGTATCAGCATTGGATAAATACCACTTTCAGCGCCCTGGAGGAGCAGTTGAGCCAGCGCAGCAACAGCAGTACTTTTTGTTTTTCAGAACAACCTGGCCTGGCCGAGATTTGTCTGGTGCCACAGATATTTAACGCCAGACGTTTTCAGGTAGACATGCAAGCCTACCCACTGCTGAGCGCCATCGATCAGCAGTGCCAGGAGTTAACTAGCTTTGCCAAGGCACATCCGACCCTCCAGCCCGATTCATAAGCGGGGAAACAGCCATTTGCTCAGTGAACTTGTTTTAGCACAGCATCGCTGGGGCCGCAAAATCAAATGTTGAACGGGTCATTAGTGTTAACGCAAGCCGCTTAGTTATAGAGTTCACTGCTCTTTATCAACGAGTTGGCGGCTGAGTTTTTGGGTCAGCTCCATTAACTGCTGGCGCTCCTGAGGAGTTAAACCGCTGAGTAATAATTGCTCTTGCTGTTTCACCAGCGGCACGATTTGCAGATACATCTGCTGACCCGTTTCTGTCAATTGCAACAGATTGGTACGCCTGTCCGTCTCGCTGATCTGCTGCTGTAATGAGCCAGATTTAGTTAATTTACCAATAGCTCGACTGGCCTGCATTTTATCTAATTGAGTAAATTGGCAGATAGCGCTGGCAGATATCTGCCCGTGCTGGCCGACAGTGGCCAGCACCCGCCATTCAAATTTAGTTAAGCCGTACTCTTTTCGATAAATTTTAGCAATATAGTCACTGATTTGTCCGGCGAGGATTGAAAACTGGTAAGGGAAAAATTGCTGTAAATCTAAAAACGTCTGATCATTTTCTGCCATAAGTTTATCTGCTGCTAACTTCCCGGTGGTAGGAAGGAGAATAAGGGAACATGGAGTAAGTGCCACAATATAACACAGTTGATATTGACTTTAGTAACACATGATACTAATATTTTGATGTTTTAGTAACGATCGTTACCAATATATAATTTCAGAGAGGCGTTTATGATTAACATAAAACAAATGCACCACGTTGCCTATCGCTGCAAAGATGCAAAAGAAACAGTGCAATGGTATCAAGAACACCTGAATATGGAGCTGTTGGTGGCTATCTCAGAAAACCAAGTCCCCTCCACTAAGGAGCCAGACCCTTATATGCACGTTTTTTTAGACGCTGGCATGGGTAATATACTGGCTTTCTTTGAATTGCCGACTAAGCCGGAAATGGGTCGTGATCTAAATACTCCTGAGTGGGTCCAACACATCGCCTTTGAAGTTGCAGATAGAAATGCACTGGTTGCAGCAAAAGCGGAATTACAAGGCAAGGGGGTTGATGTCCTTGGTATCACTAGCCACGGCATTATCTACTCGATCTACTTTTTTGACCTCAATGGCCACCGCCTGGAATTAACCTACCGCTGTGGAACTGATGAGCAAATGGCCAAGCTTAAAGCAGTCGCTCCCGCCATGGTCGAGGAATGGTCTGTTACTAAGCGCGCCCCAGAGCACGCCAAGTGGTTACATGAAGATGAATTCACCAGCAATGAGAACTAATATGTCACTAATCAACCAAACACACAGTACTGACTTAAGCAGCTGGGTCGAATCAGCTAATAGCCAAAATGGCGATTTCCCTATCCAGAACTTGCCTTTTGCCATTTTTCGTCGCAAAAATTCCGACGAAGCTTTTCGTGGTGCAGTCGCCATTGGCGATCAGGTCGTCGACTTAGCGGCACTGGCTAAACTTGAGCTGTTCAGCGCTGTGGTACAGCAGGCGTTGATCGCCTGCAGCCAATCGCAACTCAATGATTTCATGGCGATGCCTGCAACAACTTGGTCAGCACTGCGGGCAGCTTTAAGCGACGCCCTCGCCAGCGACTCTCCCCTGCAAGCGCAACTGGCCGACACTTTGATTGCACAAGCTGAGATTGAATTTGACTTGCCTTGTCGCATCGGTGATTACACTGACTTTTATACCTCGATTAATCACGCCACCACCATCGGCTCGTTCTTCAGGCCTGACAACCCATTGCTGCCAAATTACAAATGGGTGCCTATTGGCTACCACGGCCGCTCATCTTCGATCACTGTCTCAGGGCAAGATTTTCATCGCCCCCGCGGTCAAACTAAGGCACCTTCAGCTGACGAGCCTAGCTTAGGCCCTTGTAAACGTTTGGATTATGAGATGGAAGTTGGCATCTATCTCGGATCTGGCAATGAAATGGGTACCGCCATAGATATAGATTCAGCTGATCAGCATATCTTTGGTATGTGCCTGTTTAACGACTGGTCAGCGCGAGATATCCAGGGCTGGGAATACCAGCCACTGGGACCGTTTTTAGCTAAAAATTTCGCATCCACTGTCTCTCCATGGATCATCACCAACGAGGCATTAGCACCCTTTCGCCAGTCTTGGAGCCGCGATCCGGCGGATCCACAGCCGCTGGATTATTTATCCAGTAGCAACAACTCTGAATTAGGTGCCTACGACATTCAGTTGCAAGTGACACTGCAGACGCAGAAAATGCGTGCCGCTAACAACCCGGGACAGCAGCTGACGAAAACCAGTTTTAATCACTCTTACTGGAGTGTGGCACAAATGGTCGCCCATCACACAGTCAATGGTTGTAACTTAGTGGCCGGTGACTTTTTTGGCAGCGGCACTCAATCCGGCCCTAGTATCGATCAGGTAGGATCGATGATGGAGCTGACCAGTGCCGGAAAAAACAGTTTTTTGCTGGACAACGGTGAGAGTCGTACTTTCCTTGAGGACGGTGATGCAGTGATTATGAGCGGCTTCTGCGAAGCGGCAAATGCAACCCGGATCGGCTTTGGTGAGGTGAGAGCAACCATTTTACCTGCTAAGGTATAAATACATACTTTTCATTCAGGCTGTGGCGTTGCCACAGCCTGTTTTGGCCAGGTCAGCAGAGCTGAGAGCAATATTGAATGGCTATTATCTCCCGGTTAAAAATCACTTTGTATGCGAATAAAATACCGCAATTCTTCTGCATGTACACAACAACTTTATCACTGCACTTGACTTTGATCGCAACACTATCATCGCCCTTTTCAAGTCAGTGCTTAAAACAACCAGTAGCAAAATAGGAATTAGCCTTAGCTATAATTGACCTTTGCGGGTTAATAGCACTAACCTTCTACTTTGCTGTATTTATTAGCCACAAATAACGCACCCGTTTGTCCCACTGCTGTCTCTGTCGTGGCAATGATTCGCGCCTGCGAACAGATTATTTTATGCTCCATCAATACTGTGCTGATATCTCTTTCTCTAAGCTAAGCTAAGTGTGCAAGCCGTGATCTGCCAGCGCGGTTGCTATTGTCATAAAACGTCCACTTCATCGGTAACACGGAGAATAGAATGAAATTGTCAAAACTATTGATCACTAGTGCCAGCTTTTTGTTACTTCTATTTTCCAGCAGTGCACAAGCTTTTCAGTGCCCGGCGCACTTAGCCGCCGCTCAGAGCGCCATAGATAAAGTAGCTGCTGACATGAAAGCGATGCACAACAAATTAGACAAGCAACAAGTGGCGCTGGTACATGCCCTCTAGATGACGCTAAGATGCGTATGAGCGCTGCCCACAACCATGAGAAACCGCAGGGCGCCTATGATCATGCGCGATCACTGGCTAAAGCTGATACCGCTTTGGGTTATGCGAATGCCGCTGACTTGCTGCTGCAAAACTACCTAAAGTAATAATTTCTGCTCTGTAGCTGCTAGCTATAAGCACATTCAAATAGGCGGGCTAGCGGCTGAAATTTTACTCTAAGTTTCAGCCCCTAGCACATTTAAGTTCGGTATCTCCTCGCCCGTAGGGCGAACGGAATACCCCGATGGTATGTTTATCGCACCCACGGGCATGATAACTTCCCCAAGGCATAGACTTTTTTCTCCAGGAAAATTTAAGGTTTTTTCTCCATGTGCGCAATCAGTACTGCTGTTGTTAACATGCTCTTTAAGTAATATACCTAAGCCTCTGAATGCTCTGGCGCACCAGAGTTGTTCGCATGCTCCCTAAACAACAGGGCTTACTGGCGATTGTCTATGACATCTTCAGCCCAGCTCAGTGCCGCAACAACATTGGGAAAACCAATGGTACTGGTCAGTAACAAAATACTGTGCACTATCGCCTCGGGCTCTGCTCCCGCTTCCAGGGCCCTTCGGGTATGGCTGTGTACCGCTCCTTCTGAGCGGGTAGCAGCAGCGGCCGCTAATTGCACTAACTGTGCCGTCTGCTCATTTAATGGCCCCACTTGGCGGATGGTTTTACCCAGTGTCTCTACTGCCTCCAGAAAATCAGGATACTGCTTTTTGAGTTTTTGATACTGGTTACAAGGTATTGATTGCATTGAATTCTCCCTGTTATTAAAGCGAAAGCATGACTATTTAGGACGCTGCAAAAATGTTATTGAAACTGACAAGCTAGCTCCCCAAGGACCGGCAAAATGACAATGGACTGATCTCTTGATTAAGGTGATTTGCAGTTCTAGCGTTGCTCATAAGCTTAGTCGTATTTAATGACTCTATGGGCTTAGCAGTGTATTTCACAATCTGCGCAGTCGTTCGCGGTGAAGTTCCTTCCGGGTCATCGATAGCTAAGCACTAGTATTTTAAGAAAGAGACAGCGGCACTCTGCTGCTCGAAAGCAAAACATTTGATCTCGATCTGGGGAAAAAATTTGTTTTCAATCACCACCACCTTCTCAATCCATTTTTTGTCGGTGAGTACCGCGACTTTTTTAATATTTGACAAGCCTAACTCGAACAAATATTTGATCTCCTCAAGTAACGCACTGATCTCTATGCCGCCCACAGATTCGATCTTTTCCAGCAATACGATATCTCCGTGCTCGGCGATTTTTGCCTTACAAGCCTCGAATATTGTGGTCATGTCGCTTTTGCGAATTTTCCCCGTGATACGAAAGGCTACCGCGTTTTCAATGCCTATATCAAAAATTTCTATCACCTTAATCTCCTCTGCCAGCGAGTCAATTCAGCTGCCACTGGGGAACAGGGTCTAGCTGTTGCAGCTGCGCAGGCAATTCTATTGCTCTGTTAACCTGCATAGCTCTTAGTAGACTGACAACAGCGAGGTTCATTAGTCGCTGCCTGTTGTCGATCTGCTCTGTGTGCCGCAGCAAATCTTTCAGGCCTGAGGTTTAGCCAGGCGCTATCTGCGCTCAGCTACAATCAGGGCTGCTATCACTGGTTAACCGTTGATATTTGATCTGCAATCAATTTATTCGGCTTTAAGCTTTGCGACAAAGACAAGCGCCTGCATTTTTTCCCGAATATTTGTAAAGCCAAACTGCTCGCCTATTTCCCGCTCAACAGAATCTACTATATCCGTTAGCGCCACCGCATGATCTGCAGCTATTTGCATTCTAACCGGTGTTCCTAAGACAAAGCCTAAGGCAACACTGCGCGCATCTTCGGCTATGCTAGTGCCTGGAAGTACTGAAATTTCAATATCGGCAAATCCAGCCTCGAATAACAAATCTTTTAGCTTATCTATACTGTGAAAGCCAAAGGGAGTTGCAAAAAAATCTGGGGGATTATCGCTCAGACAATTGCGGATACATTGATCAGTAGTGGACACCAGATAGTTGTGTTCGAAAGAATCCCAGACATTAAAAAGCAGCGTTCCCCCAGGCTTTAGCACTCGGGCAGCCTGCTGCATAGCAGCCAGTTTATCCTGGAAAAACATCATACTAAACTGGCAGA
Source organism: Oceanospirillaceae bacterium (assembly GCA_013215505.1). Classification (GTDB taxonomy): domain Bacteria; phylum Pseudomonadota; class Gammaproteobacteria; order Pseudomonadales; family Balneatricaceae; genus Rs1. Next base: position 17,593 of record JABSQZ010000022.1, on the reverse strand, counting down.
CCACTGCATCAAAGCAGTCATTATCAAAAGGTAATTGTTGCGCGTTGGCAGTTTGAAACTCAATATTCTGCTGATCTGTAAATTTTTCCACAGCCAGATTCAACATTTCCTGGTTAAGGTCTGTCGCCACTATGTGTACATCTGCGGCGACTAAGTCTCGAAGCACTCTGGTCGCTATGCCAGTGCCGGCGGCCACTTCAAGGATCACACCTGCTTCAGGCACATTCACTCTGGCACTCAGATCCCGAGCGTATGAATTAAAAATCATCGGCCCCAGATATTTGTCGTAGTAAAAAGGTATTTCTCCTACAAATGCTGAGTGTGAAGTTGTCATTTTTATTCCCTTGCGATTAACAGCTTAATAACAACGACTAAATGTCTGCCCTGCCCTGCACTGAGATAACAGACCTAAAATATCCTTGTTTTAATGCTTTGGCATTAACTTTAACGCTTCAACTTGAAACTTTAAGCAAATTTTAGTCAAGCATGGCCGCCATCACAGCAGCCATGAAGCTATGCCACTGCTAGTTGCTGGCTTTTTGTTTACTCTTAACCGGGAGCATAATATGTACCAGTGGAGTTTTATCCCACATCACGTATGCGCCACCGGCGTATGGATCCCTGGGCAAACCGGCCAACATCTGCGTATTGGGTACCAACATCATCATATGCGGTCCCTCCTGAACCCAGGAGCCGCCATCGTTGGTGTCAGTGGCCGCGGGGTTTTCATTGTTGACCAGTGCATCTCCGGCCAGCATATAAGAAATACCTACCACATCGGTTGCAAACACACTGCCATTGCCGGCAGCTTCCATCCATTTCATCCACACCGCATCATTACACATCGGATGCTTGTCACCTGGGATCAGAGCAATGCCAGGCAGGCATGTCCAACCGTTAGAACCCTTACGTAACAGAGTACCGTCGACATCCATGATAGTGGCATTGGCTGAAACATCCATTGGCGCTGCCGTCATAGCGCGGGCAATTTTCACTTCGCTGCTCTCACTCTCGGAACTAAAAACAGTTGTAGAACAAGTTAATACAGCTGCAGCAATCAATAAATTATTAAATTTCATCGTATTTTCCCCTTATGTAAAGCAATATAATGACCACCAAAGCTGCAGTTCTTTAGCACCAATATGGCACCTTATTAGCTGCCGGAAGACTTTAGATACAGTGATTAGTGCAGGCAAAATTAACAGAGTGACGTTTTCAGCTGAATAGGATATTCATCTATTTTGTCATTGCCATTACCTGGCAATGGCTCTTTAGAGAATATATATTTGTTACTAGATGCTTAAATACAGGGCGAGCACTGCTGATCAATGCTCAGCGGCGAATTGATCCAAGTCGAAATTTATATAGGGGACATCGTTTTCAATAGACGACTGGCGATCTTGCATAAACCCCCAGACAAAAGAGTCCTGCAAATCTTGCACATCAAAACTGCGCTGGATAATACTGTAAAGGTCAATTTCACGCAGTTTGAGAAAATGCGGTATTTCCTTAAACCAATATCCCTGCAAAGTATTTTCACTGTTGTAACCTCGCATAAAATGATCTGAAAATTGGTAGTAAAAAGCGGATTTATCATCTTCTCCGATCGACATATACAACAACACAATGGCGATATCATCAATGAACCAGCTATAACAACAATCATCAAAATCGAATAAATTTATTTCCCCCCCAGCATCAATTAACCTATTACCCGCATGTGCATCGTTATGAATCAAACCGTAGCTGTCAGCACATTTATGCAACTGTTGCTGATACAGCACTTGTTGCACATATTTAGTCACTATCAGCAGCTGCGACTGTGGCACATGATCTTTTACCTGCGTTATAAAGTCACGATCGTCCCAGTGAGGCCTAGGTTGATGATTATTCACTGGGTGATAGCGTTTACTTAAAGCCTGTATCTTTCCCAGTAAACTACCGTAATTTTGATATAACTGCGGGGTCCCGTTTAACTGCGAGGAGCTATGACCTAATACTTTGACGAAAGCAGTGGCTAAAAAAAAGCCACCCACGCCGTCATCGATACGCTCCACTAAGTGTGCATTTTTGGAGTGAACAGCTGTTGCTACGCGGGTACCGCCTGCTGCCAGAACGTTAATCCAAGCAATTTGAGCAGCGATCATCTGCTGCGATCGGCGATCGGTATGGGCCACCCGCAATATATATTGCACACTGCCCCGTGAAAATTGATAGATAAAGCTTTCGAAGCCATCGAGTACTGAAAGTACTTTTTGGCTCAATAGCGTAGCGAGAAAGTGTTTCACGCAAAATAGAATAGCGGAATTTAGCTTTTATGCGTTTCTCTTGCAAAAGATCTTATTGGTATGAAAAATTAAAGCTCATTTCGAGCAGTTCTGAACTGTCGCTGTTCAATCCACTCACTTTTCAGCATAGCCAAAATCGAGGTATTCCACCACTGACCTTTAAAGTATTGATTGTCGACAAGCTCAGCTTATGAGGAACATGCGAATAATTCCGGTATCTTCTCTGCGAGCTCTAAAGCGATTATATGTGCGGCAGTCAACGCAGCGGAATGACCAGTCCTTGCCTAGTTGACTAACAAAGCTAACGCGTCCTGCTATCGCTCCTTACCTACGTTTGTATAGGCAAAGCAGATGATCGCTTTAGAACTTGACCGTAAGGGCATAGAGCACCCCGATCTCGTTGTTATCGCACCCACGGGCATGATAACTTTCGGCAGGCACAGACTTTTTGCTCCAGGCAAAGTCTAAGTACTTACCTATATGTAGGCAATCAGCATACCTGTAGTCGATGCCTAGGCTCGGAATGCTCTGTACGCCAGAGGCGTACCGGACTTGTTGGCATGTTCCGTGAGCGAAGGCCTGATTTTTTGCACAAGGCTATCGCCGCCCGATTCTCGGTAAGAGTTTCTAGATACACTCTATGCAACTGCAAATAATAAAAACCAAATTGGACCAGGGCGTGCATCGCCTCCATAGCATAACCTGAAACCTGCTTCTCTCTGGCCAAACCACAGCCCAGATAGGCCTGTTGCTGGGGCTCTGCGCGCAATCCACAGGTACCAATGATACCGCTATCCCCTTTCAGGGTGATGGCTAATTGATAGTGAGTTCTGGTTCGTTGCCGCGCCTGTCTAATAAACATCTCAACCAGTTACAGAGCCTTAGCGACCCGACAATCTGCCTCGCTGTAAAATTTTTGATATTGTGCATCTGAGCTCAAAGCCACATAAGCTGCAGTATCACTGGCAGTAAAATCCCGCCGCAGCAACCTTTTGGCCTCTAGCTCAAAGGCCACTTCAGCTTTCCCAGCCAAGCTTTTTTAGATCGAGCTGCGTCTCTGCCACTAGCACTCCGTTGTTATCTGCGTAAACGTATTCCCCGGGGTGAAAAGAGAGGCCGCCAAAACTAATAGGTACATTGAGGTCGCCAAGGCCGCGCTTCTCGGTTTTTAGAGGGTGCGCAGCCAAAGCTTTTACTCCTAGTTTGATACCGGCCATTGCATTAACATCCCGGATACAACCATTGATGATAATTCCCCTCCAGCCATTGGATGCGGCCTTTTCAGCCAACATATCCCCCAATAGTGCATGGCGTATCGAAGCTCCACCATCGACAACAAGTACTTTACCTGTTCCATCTTGCGCCACTTGCTCGCGTATTTTGGAGTTATCTTCAAAGGTTTTAACAGTCACTATCTGGCCATAAAAAGTGCCTACAGCCCCAAAGTTAACTAACATAGGGGCGAGAATTTTCACCCTATCTGCATAGATATCACATATTTCCGGTAGTAAGTCCTGCATCTATAGCTCCCTGGCGAGTCAATTGATAAATGTATTAAAGATAGCGAATATAGTGCGCAACAAGCAATCAATAATTATTAGTTACCCCAAATTGACTATGATTTATAACAACTAAAATTAGGAAATCGCTAATTCTTCTCTGCTCTTTAGCAGTAAATTATGCTAAAACTAAGCTCCGAATTGTCGGCCATTGCCTAAGCAACATGTGAACCAGTCCGCTTTCTTCTCAGCTAGCTTGCAGAGGCCCAGCACATTTTTTCGCATGTTCCCCAATATTGAGATCAAGATGAATACAAGTAGCTACCCGGTTGCCGGGCAAAGTTTAGATAAAACCCCCGACATCGATTTTCGCAGTGACACAGTGACTAAACCTTCTACGGCTATGCGTCAATTTATGAGTGAAGCCGCTGTCGGTGACGACGTCTACGGTGAAGACCCAAGCATCAATGCACTGCAATTAAAAGTCGCCACGTTATTAAACAAAGAAGCGGCCTTGTTTGTCCCCTCTGGCACTATGAGTAACTTGCTGGCGTTAATGTCCCACTGCCAACGCGGTGAAGAAATTATCATTGGGGATCAGTACCATATCTGCAGCCATGAAGCGGGTGGCGCCTCGGTGTTAGGCAGTATTGTCATGCAAAGCATAAACACTAGCGCTAAAGGCTATATTACAGCCGGGCAAGTTGCAGCGGCGATTCGTCCCGACGATGCTCATTTTGCTAAGAGCAAGTTAGTCTGTTTGGAAAATACTGTCTCAGGTTTTGTCCAACCCCAGGCAGAGTTAGAAGCGATAACAATACTGGCCAGAGAGAATAATTTAAAAGTACATATGGACGGTGCCAGATTGATGCACGCAGCCATTAAAACAGACTGCAGCCCTGCAGATCTCTGTAAGAATGTAGATTCAGTTTCGCTGTGTTTGTCAAAGGGATTAGGGGCGCCTGCCGGCTCTGTGCTCAGTGGCAGCAGCAGCTTCATTGCCGGTGCCAGCAGACTTCGAAAAATGCTTGGCGGCGGTATGCGTCAGGCGGGAATCCTTGCCGCCGCTGGAATCTACGCTTTAGATAACAACGTACAACGACTGCAACAAGATCATCAACTGGCCTATTATTTTGCCACTGAACTGAATAAAATAGCACCACTGAGCGTAGATTTAGCCAGCGTTGAAACTAATATGCTGTTTGTTAACTTCCCGCTCGCACAAGGAAAAACTGCAGAGCAGAGCCTGGCTAAATTTCTGATCAACTCGGGAATTTGCCTCGGCGATACCGCACCTTGTCGAATCGTGGTGCACTTAGATATTTCGCGCCAAGACGTGGACAAAACACTGGCGGCCATCACTGAGTATTATCGCGAGCGTTAAAAAACTGCATTGCATCTGCAGAATATTGCCGCTACAGCCGATCTTAGGCGGGCAAAATTCTGCATTTGTAACTTTATTTAAACTATTTTATGAAGAATATAAACACCCTCATGAGAACTAAGTATGGATGGCTTACTTCTAGATAATATCAGCATAAGAAAGTTTGTTTATCCGGACTCAGTAGCCAAAGGGAGCTATGCTTGTTGCCTGATTTTTGGCTCTTCTCACCATCAACAACTTCTTGCCAGTAAAGCAGCTCGCCTCTACCACAAGGGCATCTGTAATAAATTTATAGTCTCAGGTTACGCCTCGCAAGCATCGGATATTCGCTCAATGATGATAGAGTTAGGTGTTTCAGGCGATGTTATCGCGTTAGAACCGCTGGCCTCAAATACGCTGGAAAACGTTATATTTTCCAAACAGTTTATTTTGAACTGTTTGCGCCCTGCTGAGCAGAGAATGATCATTGTCTGCAAAAATTATGCAGCCAGGCGATGCCTGCTTAGTGTGCAAAAACATATTGCTGTTAAAGACATAGCCGTTGAGAGCATTGATATTCATAATATCGATAAAAACAATATCTTCCTGTGCAAATTGTTTGTGGAAAAAATGCTCAGTGAAGTTGAAAAAATAATTCTCTATTCGCAGCGAGGAGATATCTGTGAATACCCTGCGCAGGGGAAAACTGACATCAAATTAATTTATGCAACTTTACTAAAAAATAACACTGGCAACAAATCCGCCTGCTAATAACAACCTAATCTTAGTGCAGCTTTAGTGGCACAAAACAAGCATGTACACTGATGCATCCGCTCTATTTCATTGCTAATAGCCGCAACAGGAGACGACCAGATAAAATGAACATGATCATTGCAGACAGTTCTAACACAGAGCAGATACTGCCTATCTTCACCGAATTAGAGCAATACTACTTCGGCGCTGATACTGCCAAAGCTGCAGACATTAGAAACTACTTCAATCAACAGGTTTTCTCAAAGCACTCTGGAGTGATTGTCCTATTGGCTGTGATAGAGGAGCAAGTCATAGGTTTCGCCACTTTCACTATCATGTATCCGGCACCCAGATTATCGGGTCAAGCTTATATGAAAGACCTGTTCACTAGCGAAAAAGCACGGGGGTGCGGAGTAGGCAAAGCAATGCTGCAATTCATTGCAGCTTATGTAGTCCAGAGAGGCTGCAGCAGACTCGATTGGACCTGTGAGAGCAGTAACTCAAGTGCTGCTAACTTTTATCGGGCCATAGGCGCCAAACAAATCCACGAAAAACAATACTTTCGTTTCCAGGGCAGTGAATTAGAACAGTTTTCAGAGAAAGCATAAAACTGTCCTGTATTCAGATAATAAGTGCAATTTCACAGCACATTATTTAAAACCCAGACTATACTTTGCTCATGAAGAAACTAAATTTACTCGTAAAACTGATCGTAAAATACACCGCGCTGTTAATCTGCCTCGGCAGTTTTACAGCCGTTGCTAGCCAGGCAGAGACTGTTGTGACAATCTCGTCCGGTGAATACCCACCTTGGACTGGTCAGGCACTCAAGCAAGGAGGCTTTGTTAATCACGTAATTAGCGAAGCATTCAAGCGTCAGGGCTACCGAGTTAAATTCAGCTACTTTCCCTGGAAGCGAACCTATGAAAGCGCTAAACAAGGTCAATTTGACGCGACCTCCTATTGGTATGCAAGTGCCGAGCGAGCGCTGGACTTTTATTATAGCGAGCCGGTAAGCACTGAAAAACTGGTATTTTTTCATCTAAAGATCAATCCGATCCCTGACTGGAAAAGCTTTGATGATCTAAAGGATTATCAGATCGGAGCGACCAGAGGATTCACCTACACTGAGCAGTTTTGGCAAGCCGCGAACGACAAGCGCATCAATGTGCAAGTAGTCACCAGCGACCTGCAAAACTTACGCAAATTACTCAAGGGAAGAATAGACCTTTTCCCGACCACATTATTTACTGGCCATAACTTGATCTTGCATGAGTTTGATCCCAGCCTGGCACCATTATTCACTTTCCATCCAAGGCTACTGGCTGAAACACGCGGGCATTTACTGTTCTCCAAGAAACGACCGGGAACGGCAAAGCTATTAGAGGCTTTTAATAAAGGATTAGCTAGGATGAAAAAAGAGGGACTATATAATGAACTTTTCGATGACTTACTCTCAGGCGCATACAGCAAATAATAAGTTCAGTGGTTCTATAAAAACAAATAAGCCACTGTTCAGTGGCTTGGGGATGTACCGGGAAATTCCGTATGGGTTAATTCATTTCCGGTAGTTGCTGATCGGCAAATATCTCGTCTATTTGCAGGCGATTTTCACAATTGATCACTTGCTTTACGACATCAGGTGTTAAATGTGGGGCAAACAAACTGATAAATTCATACATATAGCCCCTGAGGAAAGTGCCTTTTCTAAATCCTAGTTGGGTAGTACTGGACTCAAATAAATGGCTGGCATCCAAGGCCACCAGGTCCGTGTCCATTTTTGCATCATAGGCCATACTCGCTATTATCCCCACCCCTAGATTTAAGCGCACGTAAGTTTTTATAACATCGGAGTCTACTGCAGTAAATACGACTTTAGGCTCCAGCCCCTGCTGGGAAAAAGCATCGTCCAATTTTGATCGCCCGGTAAAGCCAAACACATAAGTGACTATGGGATGCGCAGCAATATCTTTTAAGGTCAGTTTTGAAATTTGCGTCAGAGGATGGTCTTTAGGCACCACCACTGATCGATTCCACCGGTAGCAAGGCATCATAATCAAATCACTGAAATGGCTGAGTGCTTCAGTAGCTATGGCAAAGTCGACTTTACCGTCGGCGGCCATCTCAGAAATTTGCATAGGCGTTCCCTGATGCATATGTAGAGATACATCAGGATAGCTTTTAATGAAATTAGTGATAGCAGGGGGTAGTGCATAGAGTGCCTGGGTGTGCGTAGTGGCGATTGATAAACTACCTTTTCGCTCATCACAAAACTCTTGAGAGACCTTTTTGATACTTTCAACTTTTTGCAGCACTTCTCCGGCGATTTTTAATATTGCCTCACCGGCGGGAGTCACCCGAGTTAAATGCTTGCCACTGCGGGCAAAAACTTCTACGCCCAGCTCTTCTTCCAATAAGCGTATTTGCTTGCTGATACCCGGTTGTGAGGTGTACAAACTCAGCGCCGTGGCCGATACATTAAGATCGTGTTTCGCCACTTCCCAAATATACTTAAGTTGTTGAAGCTTCATTATTATAATTTCCCTTACAGTGACTCTCAGGTTCGGTTTAGTTGATTTTGTTTCGTCTGCGCCAATTTAATATTGCGGGTATAATTTTTATTGCTAATAAAAAACCCGAACACTCATCCGCGCTAACCAGCCAGTCACTATACTCTAAATAGCTTATGTAGCATTCTGGGACTAGGTTTATAGTTTAGATTTAATCCGCCGAATCTCCTCGTCCTGAGAGATACTTCTCTTCTCTAAATTGACCACCTTTAACTGAGCGCGCTGCAATTCATCCGTGACACTGCGCAGCTCGTTGCGCATTAAATTTTCTCTACGGCCCCACTCAGTAGAACTGTTTAATGCTTTTTGATTAAGACGCTTAACTTCTGCATCTTGCTCTTTTACTTTTTGCTCTAAGCGCTTTGCCTTGTTAGTTTCCGCCAACAGCGAGGAAGAGTTACTGGACATCTCTCTGGATTGAGTCATCCCCAACGCCTTCAACATTTTCAATTCTTCATCCTGAGACCGGATAAGGGTATGTTGGGTATCGATGCGCACTTCATGACGAGCAATTTCAGAGGTCAGATCATGGCCCTTTTTGGTTAAAGCCGTCTCTTTAGTACCCGCGTCATCGCGCAGCTTTTCCGAGGCATTGCGATAGTATCGCGCGTCAGCTTCGGATTTACTGATCTGGTCCAGGGAGTGCCGCTGATCTTCCTTTATTCTCTGCTCAAAGGTACGTTTGGCGTCTTCATGGGCTTTGCGCAAATGCACCAAATCATTTTCTAACTTGGCCCTTAAGTGCTCTTCCTTCTTCCGGCTAGTCGCTTCTGAAACTATCGCGGCTTTTATCACACTGAGCTCTGCATCGACAGATCGGTTGTGAATTTGCGTATCTTCCAGTTTCATCTTGACTTCACGCAGCTGCGTCTCAAGTTGACTACGTTTGTTATGGCTTTCTTTTAAGCTCTCTTCAGCCAGTTGCCGTACTTCCTCGTTAGCGTGATTCAAGGTACGAGAGTCAGCTCGCAATCTGGTCTCCGCCTCTTCTACCGCCTGCTGCCATATTCTGCCAAACGCCCCACCTAGGGATTCAGGCAAGCCGGGGACCGATACGCTCTGATCATTGAGGCTCAGTTTTTCAGGTATGGTTTGCCACCACTTGCGTAGATGCTTTTCTACGACACTATCTGCAAGTCCGGTTGAAGATACAATAATGTCTAGAGTGGGTTGCTCTCCGCGCATTAAAAGACTTTCTGCGCTGGTGAAAACGAGCTCTTTTTCCATGAATTTAAGACCTTTGCTCATACTGATTGTGTTGCTGTGCCAGTTGATCGACCGCAACGGTTAAATTTTTCTCAAGTGGTGCCTTAAAAAATAACTTTTCACCATCTGCCAAGGTGATTGACAGTGAAGCGGCATGCAAAAACAGCCGTTTTATTCCCTGTTTACGCATGTCGCTGTTCACCGCTTCAACACCGTATTTTTCATCACCTATAATAGGGTTCCCGGCAAATTGAGCGTGCACTCTTATTTGGTGAGTCCTGCCGGTGATAGGTTTAGCTTCTACTAAAGTCGCGACATTGGCAAAACGTCTCAGCACTTTAAACATAGTGATAGAAGCCTTACCATCTTCTTGAACTTTTACCACTCGCTCACCGGAGCTTAATTCGTTTTTCCTGAGCGGCGCATCTATTTTTTGATTGCTCGAGTCCCATCGCCCTACCACTAGTGCATGGTAAGTCTTAGAGATTCCCATACCCTGGCGCAGCGCCTCATGTAAATGCCTGAGCATACTGCGTTTTTTTGCCACCATAATACAACCGGAGGTATCGCGGTCCAAGCGGTGCACTAACTCTAAAAAACTCAAACTTGGACGCATTTGCCGCAGCGCTTCTATCAGACCCAAGTGAATCCCACTGCCGCCGTGCACGGCGAGCCCGGAAGGTTTATTAATCACTAACAGGGCATCTGATTCATAGAGGATAGATGCTTCCAGGTGCTGTACCAGTTCTTTGCTGACAGAAACCGGATCCCCTGGTTTGGCGGTTCTCACGGGGGGGACTCGAATCAAATCACCGGATCGCAATTTGGTATCAGGTTTAACCCTGCCTTTGTTCACTCTGACTTCACCTTTGCGAACAATGCGATAAATCATCGATTTAGGCACACCTTTTAATGCGGTGCGCAAAAAGTTGTCTATTCGCTGTCCATCCTGATCTTCAGTAACATCTAAAAAACGCACTTTGTGATTAACAGATTCAGTATGAGGTTTTTCAGGCTCTGTAGTGATTTCAACAGGGGCAACAGTTTTAACTTTAGTCGCGGGTTTGGCAGACGCCTTAAATTTACGTTGCGCATTTTGTCGCGATAATCTTTTTTTACTTGACATATTTAATAAAAACTACAGTCCTTAATTGATGCTGTTTGGCTAAGCTGGTATTCTACCGCTGCTTGGTTGCTAATGCTTTAGCTAAATGCGATAAAAACATCGAATGAAGTGTTTTTTTCTGTTTTTTAATGTAATTATTTCCCGTTTAGCTGCTGCTGATGAAAATTAAAAGCAACAAAGTAGAAATAACCCAGTGGATTGTCTTTCTAGTTGAATGTTTATCAATGAAAACTACAGTATTTATTTTTTGTGTTTTTCATTTAGCGCTATTTTAGCGCACTTAACTATTTACAATTCTATGTTTATAACCCGATTTAACACGTATTGTTTAGCGACTTCGCACTGCTGCGTTACAGAATACTCAGTGATAGAAAATTAACTTATCACTGCATTGGTATTTATAAGTCTAGCCTAAATGATGCATAAAATTTGAGTACAGATACACAGTAAAACCAAGATTGTTGACAACAGTAGAGATGTGCTATTGCCCGGAACCTGGCTTGATCATTCATGCCAGAAACAGCGAATTTAAACAAAAATATAGGCAATAGATTCCGCTACTGTAGATGTATAATACCCTCAGCATTGAGCCTGAGGCAGAGTTGAGTATTCATGATTTTTAGATGCCTACTTGCGTTTACTCTTGAATAACTCCTTTTGCCTATTACTGCAGAGGGTTACATCCATATACAACATTACCTTGGCAATATACGTGTTATTTGTACTCAGTTATGAGCCCTTAATAATTGATGGCAAAAAAATAATTTTGCACAGTAGACAATCTTCAACTTAGCTTTGAAAGTCGCCTGCTAATTACAAGTTATTGTTTTAAAAGCTTTTATTAAGCGCTCCACTACTGAGAGTGCAAAATGAAAAGAATGTTGATTAACGCAACTCAACCTGAAGAGTTGCGCGTAGCCCTAGTTGATGGGCAAAAAATGTATGATCTGGATATTGAGTCCAGTAACCGTGAACAGAAGAAATCTAATATCTACAAAGGGAAAATTACCCGCGTTGAGCCCAGCCTGGAAGCAGCTTTTGTCGACTATGGATCCGACAGACACGGCTTTCTACCCCTTAAAGAAATCTCTCGTGAATACTTTAGCAAAAGCCCAGCACGGGGCGGACGTCCTAACATCAAAGATGTCATCCGCGAAGGCACTGAAGTTATTGTCCAGGTAGACAAAGAAGAGCGTGGTAACAAAGGTGCTGCACTGACGACCTTTATCAGCCTGGCTGGTCGCTACTTAGTATTGATGCCTAACAATCCACGCGCCGGCGGCATCTCTCGCCGTATTGAAGGCGAAGATCGCACTAATCTTAAAGCTGCCCTGGACGGTGTCACTATACCTGATCGTATGGGTATTATTGTTCGCACAGCGGGTGTTGGTCGCTCCTCGCAAGATTTACAATGGGATTTAGATTACCTAAACACTCTTTGGGATGCCATCAAACAGAGTAGCCAAAAACCATCGCCGTTCCTGATTTACCAGGAAAGTAACGTTATCATTCGCGCTATACGCGATTACTTGCGTGCTGACATTGGTGAAGTACTGATAGATACTGATCGCGCTTACAACGAAGCCCTGGTCTTTGTGCAGCAGGTCATGCCAACTTATGAAAGCAAATTAAAGCGCTATCAGGAAGATGTACCGCTGTTCAACCGCTTCCAAATCGAATCGCAAATAGAAACAGCCTTTGAGCGCGAAGTGAAACTGCCCTCTGGCGGATCAATCGTTATCGATCCCACCGAGGCACTGGTCTCTATAGACATTAACTCCGCCAAAGCGACTCGCGGTAGCGATATTGAAGAGACGGCACTCAACACTAACCTTGAAGCTGCTGAAGAGATCTCACGACAATTGCGTCTACGTGACATTGGTGGGTTAGTGGTTATCGATTTCATCGATATGACACCCATCAAACATCAGAGAGCCGTTGAAGATCGCCTTAAAGATTCATTAAAGCTGGATCGCGCTAGAGTACAGATGGGGCGGATCTCTCGCTTTGGATTACTTGAAATGTCCCGCCAGCGCTTGCGCCCATCACTGACTGAATCTCGCGGCATTGTCTGCCCTCGCTGTAGTGGCCAAGGATCGATTCGCGACACAGAGTCTATTGCGCTATCAATTATGCGCTTAATCGAAGAGGAGTCGGCAAAGGATCGCACCTCGCAAATAAGAGCTATCTTGCCAGTGCAAGTTGCGACCTATTTGCTGAACGAAAAGCGTCGTATAATCCACGACATTGAACTGCGCCAGAAAGTTCGGGTAGTGATAGTTCCTAATCCAAACATGGAAACGCCGCACTATGAAGTTGTGCGTTTACGCGATGATCATTCAGTGACCACCACTAATGATACAAGCTACAGCCTACAGCCAGAACCAGAGCCAATTGAGCATTTCACCCAGAGTGAATCTGAGCAAATGGTAAAACGCGAAGCTGCGGCGGTGCAATCTGTAACGCCTAAAACTCCAGCACCGACTGCTACAGCCACTGCACCAGCACCAGCACCAGCTGCAGCTGCAGAGCCAGCGACTAAGACGGCAGCCGAAGGACGTAGCAAACCGAAAGTCGGTTTAATGCAGAAACTTTTAAGCCTGTTGGGTTTAGGTAGCTTATTCGAAGAGGAAAAGAACCCTAAGCGCAAGCCTGCAGATACCGCGCGTCGCTCCGGTGCGAACCGTAAAAACCGCGATAGTGGCTCTAAAGCCAGAGGTAGTCGTAATCCTCGTCGTGGTTCGCGCAATGACCGAGATGATGATAAGCGCCGCAGCAGACAAGACGAAGTCATTACCATTGACGCAGAAGAGTCTTCAGTAATTCCCGAGAGCAAGAGTCAGGAAGAAACTAAACCAGGTCGTCGTCGCAACCGTAGCCGCAATGATAACCGTAAGCCAAAAACTGAGCGGCCAGCAAGCACTCCAGCAAGCACTGAAGTTGACAATACTGAGTACACTGCAGCCCCTACCGGTCGCGGTAAACGTCGTCGCAATCCCAATCGCAAAGCGGCCCGCAACTTAGTAGAAAATTCAGAGGCATTAAACCCTACAGAACAAAAAGTCGATGTTGAAAGCCCTGTCGCAGCTGCAGTTGAATTAAAGGATGAAGCGAAAGTTAACCCTGAAAATAAACAAGCAGCAACTGGCAGCAGAAGAAAGCGTGCAACTGAACCTAAGTCAGTACCAAGCTTAAGTTCTGAAGAACATGCTAAAGCTTCTGCAGAATTAGCGGCCGCTATTGCCAACAGCAATTTAGCCAATGATACTTCGGCTCGATCTGAGACTGAAACTGCTCCCCAGGAAGTAGTCGCTGAAATAGCTGTCACTGAAGCAGTTGCCGCTGAAGAAGTTACCACTGAAGCAGTTGTCTCTGAAGCAGTTGCCACTGAAGAAGTTGTCGCTGAAGAAGTTGTCGCTGAAGAAGTTGCCACTGAAGAAGCGGTTGCTGTCGACACGGCTACAGCACAATCGGAATTAAATTTCGACGCGAGTGCAACCACTGAAGATACTGCGACGCAAAAGCCAGCACGGCGTCGTACCAGAGCTGCAAATGATCCGAGAGAGATTAAGCGCCGCCAACAAGAACAAGCTAAATCAGACGCAAACTAACCCTGTTAGCATGCCAATAGCTAAGACTTATCTATTTTGATAAGTCTTAGCTAAATTTCTTAAATTTATATATTTTTCTCCCCTCGTTGTACTTTAAATCTCACTGTCAGCTAAATAAAACGTTTACCCTCAACAAAAATCCAAGTTTAGAAATTCTAGCATTAAAGCTTTAAGGTTAAATGCCCTGCTTGCAACTCTCCTATGTAACGTTCATAGCTTTACAGCTAATTGACTAGCCCCTGCAAAACAGATTAATAGAGACTTCGATTGAGTTTACAAAAATGTCTATATTGTGAAAACAAAGGTTTCGTTTTTGTTGTTTAAGCTTGATAATAGCAGCCAGACTTGAGCGCTGACCCTCGCCAAAGCCTGGGTCACTCTGCTGCAACCAGCAGCTGCTGCTAATTTTAACCACCTCAAATTGACTGAATTCTATGCAACTTAATAATATTCGTATTGTGCTGATCAATACTTTCCACCCAGGTAATATAGGCGCTGCGGCCCGGGCATTAAAAAATATGGGACTCAGTAATCTGTACTTAGTGAATCCGATAGACTTCCCTCATGATGAGGCTGTTTCCCGCGCTGCTGGTGCGCAAGATGTATTGGAAAATGCGGTAGTGGTCAGCACTTTGCAAGAGGCCATCAGCGACTGCCAGTTAGTCATAGGCACCAGCGCCAGAAACAGAACTTTCGACTTGCCACTGTTAGACGTCAAAGATGGCGCCAATAAAATTGGCGCCGAATCTGCACAGGGAAACATAGCGATCCTATTTGGCCGAGAGAGCAAAGGCTTGCTTAACGAAGAGTTGAGTTTATGTAATTTTCATCTGTTTATCCCTACCAACCCAGAATATCCAGTGTTAAATATTTCTCAGGCTATTCAATTGGTCAGCTATGAAATTTGGCTAGCCAGCCAAAACAAAAACACTGTTGTAAGCAACGAATATCCTCTGCACAAAGAGATGCAACATTTCTATCAGCACTTAGAGCAAGTGTTACGCAAAGCGCATTTTTTAATTCCACAACACGAGGGCAGAGCCATGCAAAAGCTGCAGCGTTTCTTCAACCGCGCCCGTCCGGAAAAACAGGAGCTGGGTATGTTACGCGGCGTGCTCTCTTCCATTGAAAAACGTATTGACGATTTACAAAAATAAGATCATGTAACCCGTTAACCAGCGACTAAAACCATAGCGATACCATAATATGAAACAATTACCTTTAGGTGACATCTCTCTTGAAATTTTTCTGCGTGACTACTGGCAGAAGAAACCTCTGTTGATTCGTAATGCGATTGCCAATTTTAAACCTATAATTTCTGCGGACGAACTGGCGGGTCTTGCCTGTGAAGAAGAAGTAGAGTCGCGTTTAATCATTCAAAAAAATGCCGATAGCAACTGGGCGATGAAGAACGGTCCGCTACAAGATGAAGATTTTGCAAATTTGCCCGACAGCCACTGGACACTGCTAGTACAAGCTGTCGATCACTGGCACCCCGATGCTCAAGCACTGCTAAAGATGTTCGATTTTATCCCGCAGTGGCGCATAGATGACTTGATGGTATCCTATGCCAGTCAAGGTGGTGGTGTCGGTCCGCACTATGATAACTACGATGTGTTCTTACTGCAGGCCACTGGCAGCAGAGAGTGGCAATACGGCGGTCTGTTTGATGAGCACTCCCCCAAACAAGAAAATTCAGAACTTATGCTGCTAGCGGATTGGGCCCCAGAGCATACCGTGATTCTACACCCTGGTGATTTACTGTATATCCCGCCTAAAGTCGGACACTGTGGCACAGCTATCAGCGATGATTGCACTACCTACTCTATTGGCTTTCGCGCCCCCTCCCACGCAGATGTATTGCTTAACTTCAGTGATTTTATAGCCCAGGACCTCAGCTCGGAGCTCAGGTATCAAGACCCTGATTTAGCCAGACAAAAGCACAGTGGCCATATTAGTAGTCAAGCCATTGATCAGGTAAAACAAATTCTCAGACAATACATAGATCATCCCGGTGCGATAGAACAATGGTTTGGTTGCTATATGACCGAACATAAATACACTGAACAACAACAAGAACTGTATTTAGATAACAGTGTTGAAGAGATTATCGAAGCGATGCAACAAGCGGAGAAAATCTGCAAAATACCTGGTACCCGACTAGCCTTTCAATACACTGATGCCGATCAGGGTGATGGCATGTTACTCTTTGTCAACGGTATGTGTTGCCAAATTACCCGGCAGCAGCAAGATTTCATCATCCAGTTAACCGAGTCAGAACAAGTGTTGCAGAGTGATCTGCTGGATCAACCTGAGCGACTTAAATTGCTGGCCAATTTAATTAAAATTGGTGCCTATGAGATAAACTAGCTAATCAGCTAATCGCAAAAACACCCGCACAAGGCCTTTAACCTCTCTATGGCCTTACTGGATTTATTCGCATCTTCTCTAAGCTACTGAGGACACCCACACTTTGCGCAAAATATTAGTTAGCAGCTGCCTGCTAGGGTACAAGGTTCGCTACGACGGTAAACACAGTGCCAGCGGCGATCAATTAATTCAACACTGGTCTGATCTGGGAATGATTGTGCCATTTTGCCCTGAAGTTGCTGCTGGTTTACCTATCCCAAGGCCCGCTGTGGAAATTGTTAGCTGGCAACCCCTACAACTGCTCGATACCCAAGCTGTCGATTACACTGAAGCTTTTTTAAAAGGCGCGCAAATGGCACTGCAATTGGCTCAGCGACACAATATCGACTGTGTATTGTTAAAATCCAAAAGCCCATCCTGTGGCCGGGATTTTATTTATGACGGTAAATTTCAACAGCAACTCGTTTCTGGCCACGGAGTGACTGCCAAATTACTCATGCAACATGACATCAAAGTATTCACCGAACTTGAATTGACTGATATGGCAGAGTATTTGCGATGAATAGTAAATAGCCTTCAGGGAGCCTGGAAAGTAAACGGCAATCTTTAAACTCAGCTTATCGAGCATTTCTCTGCTGACTCGGCTTTAGCCATTAATAGCCGGCAGTAGTTGTCACAAGCTTAATCAGTGCACAACAGCTGGCCAGGGCGCGAATGTTTTCAGTAATCTGATTTGTTTTTGAGTAGCAACGACGACCTGAGTAGCTAGAAATCAAACGGCAATCTTTAAACTCAGCTTATCGAGCA
>JABSQZ010000021.1 GCA_013215505.1 Oceanospirillaceae bacterium | reverse complement strand
TGATCCTGGTTCTGTTGATCCTGGTTCTGTTGATCCTGGTTCTGTTGATCCTGGTTCTGTTGATCCTGGTTCTGTTGCTGTTGTTTTTGCTTTAGCAACTGCTTAACCAGTGATTTGTTAGCGAGTGCATCCGCCATTGTAGGTTGCATCGCCAGTGCCTTATCATAGGCTTGCAGCGCGTGTTTATATTCACCTTGCTGTGCCAGTGCATTACCTTGATTGTAAAACCCATCAGCAGAATTTTGCCGGGAAAAACGATTGCCCGCCTGCTGATAGTTTTGATTTTTATAGGCAGCTATCCCCTGCCAGCTCTCGTCACTAAAGCTCGCAGCCGCACGTTGGTAATCTTCCTCTGCCAGGGCTCTGGCTCCCTGTTGGTTGGCTGTCTGCCACAGGTCATCCCAGCTCAGTGCCATGACCGGGGCCGGTTGCAATAGCGGAAATAGAATCAGAGAAACAGTAGTAAGTTGCAACAACCAGCCACGCCGAAAGCTGCATAAAAAAAGCGCCAGTATCAGCAGTACCAACCACTGACCAAAATCGTCCCATTGATCCATGCTACCGTCACTCTGCTGCAGTTGTCGGTAATCATCCCGATTGGCACTGAAGGCTAACAATTGCTCAACATCGCTATTGGTCAACAACATATCCCGATAGATACCGCCACTATTTTGTGCCAGCTGCTGCAACTTGGATTTATCTAACTTTGCCATCACAATATTGCCCATGGCATCTTTGGCAAAACCTTGCTTGGCAATGGGTATGGGGGCTCCCTGCTCTGTGCCCACCCCCAGCACCGATAATCTAATCCCAGTATGGTGCAAAATTCGACCCATGTTCTGCTGAGCCTGTTCAGTTACACCGTCGGTAATTAATAATATATCGCCACTCCTGTAGCCCTGGTCTGCTATCAGAGTCAGTGCCAGCTGCAAACCCTCCTCTGTCCTGCTTCCCGAAACCGGCATAATATCGGGTGACAAAGTGGGTACAAGCGCAATTAACGTCTCTCTATCATCACTTAATGGGGCCAACACATGAGCATCTCCCGCGTAGACCACCATAGCAGTTAACCCCTGCTGCCTGGACCTTAATAAATCGATCAATTTAAAACGCATTTTTATCAGCCGTGAAGGTTTTATGTCGACAGCAGACATAGAGGGAGAGAGATCCACCAGCAAGACTAACGGCTGTTGATTGACAAATTGAGGCTGGGGCAATTTCTTCCAACTGGGACCCGCTAGCGCCAGGCAAGTAATCAACCAAATAAAACCCAGAAGCAGCAACGGCAACGATGTAACTTTAGCTTGAGCATTGATTAACAAATGTGCCAACATCTCTCGGTCAACCAGCTTTTGCCAGCCCTTATTAGCGCTTTTTAACCGCCATAGCAACAAACACAACAGCGGAATTAACATTATTAGCCACAGCAACTGGGGGCGTAAAAAGTGCAGTTCAGCTAACATCATCAACCTTCTTAGTGTTCTTTAGTGCGGCAAAAAAGCCGTGCTGCACCAGCAGATGCAGGAGCGCCCAAAGCATGCTCAGCAAGAGTGCCACCCCTAGCGGCCAGTAAAACAACGCCCGCTGAGGAACGATTATTTTTCCATCAATGGGCTGTGGTTCCAACTGATCAAGTAACTGATAAATCCCAACCAGTTGCTCGATACTGCGCGCCCGGAAATACTTGCCGCCGGTCATATCGGCAATTTTTTGTAAGCTCTGCTCATCCAGGTCTATCGATGGATTTACTCTTCTGTCACCAAAAAAACTTTTCACTAACATCTCATCGGCACCGAAGCCTAAAGTATAGATTTTCAGCCCTTGCTCAGCGGCCACAGCAGCGGCAGATAGCGGCGTGACTGTACCAGCGGTATTGGCGCCATCCGTTAGTAACACTAAGACTTTACTTTTCTCAGGGCTGTTTTGCATCCGCTTTATTGCTAGACCAATAGCATCACCAATAGCCGTTTTACGGCCGGCAAAACCAATTTGTGCTTCAGATAAAAAATTCGCCAGTACTTTATGGTCTAAGGTTAAAGGCGTTTGGATATAAGCGTTGTCGGCAAAGAGAATCAGCCCCATTCGATCTTGATTGCGTCTTTTGATAAAACCGTCTAAAACTACTTTAATGCCGGTCAGGCGATCAACCATTTTCTGGCCCAGCTGCATATCTTTGGTCTCCATGCTACCGGATATATCAACGGCTAACATAAGATCCCTGGGACTAGTGTTCAGGGGTTGCGGTGCTCCCTGCCAGACAGGTTTAGCAGCAGCGATGAGCAATAGTAACCAGAGCACTAGTAGCAAGCTCAATCTTGTCCACTGTGGCGAACGCAGTGGTCCTGCTGTAGTTTCAAGCTGTTGATAAAATGGAACCATAAGCGCGTTTTGGCTGAGTTTAGCGGGTATAACAAACTTATACACAAGCAGTGGCAAGAAAAATGCCAGCAATAGCCAGGGCCACTGGAAACTAAACAAGTTTATTCTCCTGCGTCTTAGTTGCGTTTTCTGGGACTGCGGCATTGCACTGCACTGCTTCCCCGACACTTTTCAACGGCACAGTATGTCTGGATATCCAGAGCTTAGTTGCCTGGTACAGAGCACTTCGCTGCTGCTCACTGACAGACACTTGCCTTGCATAACTTTGTTCCAGTAACAGAAAAACCTGCCAATCGAGTTGCCTCGAGGCTTTGACACAGCTCCCCAGAAAAACCGCCCAGTCGCTGCCGTACAGAGGGCTGCAATGTTGATCCCGGTACTGATTGATGGCAGTGGACTTGAGTAACTTATTGAGACTATGCAACAGCTGACGATCACTTTTCTCAACCAGGTATTGCCGATATATTAGCTGTAACTTCTGGTGTGCAACCCGGCGATAAGCATTTTTACGAATGTTTGCCACTACAGTTTTAATCAGCCAAAATGCGCCGAGTATTAACAGTAGCAACAAGATCCACCAACCCGGAGCCAGTGGCCAGCTACTGACGGGCTCCGGTAAATGTAGCGCTTTTAAATGCGTCAGCGGATTCTCGGCGTTAATCACAGCCTAGGCCTCAGCTTTTTACTTAAATAGTGACGCGGGGTAAAGCGCTGTTCTAATACGTCAAGTAAATTATCACCGGTTGAAAGCGCTATTATTTCGATATTAAGTGGCTTGCAGAAAGCGGCAATACTCTCTTGTCTGGCCTTCATTAAATTATGATTGGCTCTACTTGGGTTTAGAATACTGCTGTTTTTACCATCGGTAACTGACAAGTTATGGGTAAAAGGCAACTGCCATTCTAAAGGATCGGAGATAACAATAAATGTCACTTGGCTATGTTGCGAGAGTTTCAGTAACCGACCTTTGTTGAGTGTCTCAATATCATGAAAATCACTGGCAATGTAAATAGCACTACCCGGTCTGGATACTTGTTTTAACTTGGCAAACAGCTGGTCCAAACTTTGCTTAGGGTCAGTGGAGATTGGCGAATGCAATTGCTGGGCATACTGTTGTAAATAGCGAATATATGAGAGCACCCTCTTTCTGCTGGCTTTGGGACGTAATTCTATGTGGCTGTTATCGCCTATCACTAAACCGCCTACTCTGTCTTTGCTCTTTAGAGCCACCCAGGCCAGGGCACTCATCACTCCTGCACAAGCCACCGATTTAAAACAATTAACAGATCCAAAAAACATATCTGAGCGCAAGTCAGCCGCCAGTATAATAGGCCGCTCGCGCTCTTGAGTGAATACTCTAGTATGGGTTTTCTGGGTCTTCGCCGTCACTCGCCAGTCGATACTGCGTATGTCATCGCCAGGCTGATATAACCTTACCTCCGCGAAATCCAGGCCCCTGCCGCGCATTCTGGTCTGCCAGTTTCCGGCGCTGGGGCTGGTGCGTCTCTGTGTGTCTAAGTCTATCCGCTGGATATATTTACCCAATGCCAATAACTGCTGCAATTGCGGGTACACACCTTTAAGCTCAAATAGATCTGATAACTGTGCACTGTTCATCTAAGCATTCCTGTGTCGCTAGGCTACCGCTACTTCAGCTAATAGTTTGGCAATGACATCATCGGCACTGATAGCATTAGCTTCCGCTTCAAAACTGAGAATAAGGCGGTGGCGATAAACATCAAAAATAATTTGCTG
This sequence comes from Oceanospirillaceae bacterium, assembly GCA_013215505.1. Taxonomy (GTDB): domain Bacteria; phylum Pseudomonadota; class Gammaproteobacteria; order Pseudomonadales; family Balneatricaceae; genus Rs1. The sequence continues at coordinate 117,278 of JABSQZ010000021.1, read as the reverse complement.
CACGTCCTCAGGGGTGACGAAATCTCTGCCCTTAAGCCAGGCCAGAGCTCTGGCACATCGGTCTAGTGCAATGGTCGCTCGCGGGCTAACCCCGACCTCTATCCAGTTTTGTAACTCGCTGCTATAGCTCTGTGGATAACGGGTCGCCATGGTTAGCTGCACTATATACTCTTCAACCGACTCTGCCATATGCACCGCCAACACTTGCTGCCTGGCGGCCAGTAATTTCTGGTCAGTCATCACTTCGGGTTTGGCCGTTGGATTGCCGCTGGCTTCGCTTCTGGCTAATTTCAAAATTTCACGCTCAGCTTTTATATCGGGATAGCCGACATTGACTTTCATCAGAAAGCGATCTAATTGGGCTTCAGGTAGCGGGTAAGTGCCCTCCTGCTCCAGAGGATTTTGCGTTGCCATTACCATAAAAATATCGGGTAGCGCATAAGTGTGGCTACCGACACTGATCTGTCGCTCGGCCATTGCCTCCAACAGTGCCGACTGCACTTTTGCCGGAGCGCGGTTGATCTCATCTGCCAGTACTAAGTTGTGAAAAATAGGCCCGCGCTGAAATGAGAAACTAGCATCCTGTGGATGGTAAACATCACTGCCAGTCACATCGGAGGGCAGCAGATCCGGAGTAAATTGAATCCGATGAAAATCACCACTTATACCTTTAGAGAGGGAGTTGATAGCGCGGGTTTTGGCAACCCCCGGGACGCCTTCAACCAGTATGTGGCCATCCGCTAACAATGCGATCAATAACCGCTGTACTAATACCGGCTGACCAATGATTTCAGCGCTTAGCCACTTTTGTAATTGAATGAAACTGGCATTTAAATCGGTGTTATTCAAAATCCTTTCTCTCAACGCAATAAATCTGAAAACTTGGAGTAAAAACTACTGATAGAGTTCAAGTAATTAATGTTTTTTAATTCTCTGTATAATTTGCCGGCCGACGATTCGAAAAATGGCCCATTACGCAAATTATAATGATAGCTAAGATATGGTGATCAAAGGAAAAAATGCAATTGATCAGAACACTTTTTAGCTTAAAACTTGCTTGCTAGCGCCTGTGTTAGCAGTTTGGCTTTGTCTGATGCACAAATTCTGCTAATTGCAATTTTTTCTCGTCGATTTTTTGTACGCATTTTTATTAATTTTTCTGCGTCTGCAACTTGCTGAGCCCTCGGCGTCATCCAATCAAGTAATTAGTTTCAATCAATTTTGTGCACATCTGCGGCAAACTTTGCTGCAATTCTCCAGCGGTTAAATAAACGGCTGCTAATAATGTAGGTATTTTACTATTGCCTGGTGATTATAATTTATCATATATTCAGTTAAGACTTTACTGTTTCATGATGATCTTAAAATGTTCTGTATGGCCTTATCGGTGAATCTAACTTCAACGATTGAATATAGAGAAGAAACTCGCAACTTTTAGCTAAAAAGCACCGGGAGAAATAATTTTAGCAGCTTGCGAAAGGAGGAGAAATTGTATGTTTATGTTACCGAGCTTTGATCACTTAAAAGACCTCTACATTGACGACCCGGATGCTTTTGAAACACTGCGTACTGAGTTGGTAAACAACTATATAGAAACGGCCTCAACAGAGCGACAACAGCGCCTGATTGGCTTGCAATTCCAAATTAACAGCCGCAGAGAGCTATCCAGTAACCCCATGCATTCTTGTATCGCACTCTCCAGAATGATGCATGAAACCTTTTGGGATATGCGCTGTTCACTGGAAACGATCTCGGATATGTCAAGTGAAAGCTATTTTCTAACGAGCTCACAAACACTTGATCCACCCATAGAAAAGAAACCCAGCGCTGCAATATTGGAACTAAAGCAACTGAATTAATGCTCAGCCTATTACCTGTGGGTGTATCGACAAGCGCTATTCGCAAGTACTTTAAAGGGTGCGAAAAACCGCTCGTAGTTTAAGGTATATTATCAGAATGATTGCGCCCGCCGTCCCACCTAAAGTATTTAAATACAGATCTTGTCGGCTGGAGTGCCGGGTGATTAACCAAGATTGGCTGTATTCAATCGTAAAACTCAACGTTAGCGATGCCATAAAAGCAACTATCAATAACATTCTGTATTGGTAAAAAGCTGTCCGATGACAGCTTATTTTATGTCGTGAGATCGCCGCCAAAAGAAAACCAAAGGGAATGAAACCAAATAAATTTACTAATACATCACGCAGAGTACTTCGCGAGTTAATATTAAAGCTGGCAGCCTCTAACACTACCCGCTTGAGCATGGTCAGCTGCTCTGGAATCAATAGCCAATGAGTGGAATTAGCACTTGCCGAAAGGGTACTTTGCGCGGAGAACTGGACCAGCGAAGCCCCTTCAACAGTATCAGCTAGCGAGCTAATCGACAGCGATTTGATCGCACCGCGCCAATTATTATCGAGTATTTCATTCGCCGAGAGCAACAACCGAACCCCTGCAGTTCCTGAGGGTATCTTCACTAATCCTGCCGAGCGGGTCACTTTAGCTAAGCCCAACAAGCTTAAACTGGTATTTTCTTTATCGACTCGCAGTGTCAACTGTTGGTAGCCTTTGAATCGATTAGAAATTTTTATTCTGATACGCGGTGTGTTTCTGCTGTGATTATAATCATCGCCATTCATAATAATAATATAATCGCGAACTTGGGCAATGATTAACTGCTGATCTGGATTGCCATCTGAGAGCAGCAATAAAAACTGGAAGTGATTGTTTTCAAAGCTGACCGGTGAAAAGATTAAGTTGATTTCAAAGCCCTGAGTATTTAAAAGCTCGATCTGCTTAGTATCTAAATAGTCTTTTGAATAGGCGAGCGCCCGCTCGCCAAATATCAATGCACCATCATTTTCAGAGAAGTAGACCTGATTTTTACTCGGAACATCGTCTTTTAGGCCAACGTACAACATAGTTATGACAACACTAAGAAAAGCGATCAGCAGTAATTTATTTGACGACAGTACTTCACTGAAGCTCATTTTTTGCTTATTACCTATGCATAGCATTCAATTACAGGCCTAGCAGTTATTCAACCGGCAGAGGATAACAGTAGCCAACGGCCAATCAACCGCAGTATTAACTTTGACTATCCAACAGCTTGGCTAACTGACGACCTAGCGCTTCTATTGACTGCTGCTTTTTAGCGTCGACCATTGAACCATTATCATCAAAGGCGCTGAAAGCACCACCTAGTGTAACTTGCGAGGCCAATACATTGACTTTAATATTTGACAGTAACATCCTCAAAACTACTAAGCCACGCATTCCCCCTAAAGCACCGGGAGAAGCCGCCATAATCATAGCAAACTTGCCTGCATAGGCACTTAAACTGGCTTCATTTGCTATTGTCGGACGCGACGCCCAGTCCAGTGCATTTTTTAACAGCGGGCTATAGGCACTGTTATATTCCGGTGAAGCGATTAACAAGCCATCGTGTTCGAGCAATAATTTTTTAAATGCCAGAGCCCCCTCAGGAAACGTTTCTTTCTCTAAGTCTTGATTGAACAGTGGTAGATTAAAGTCAGCTAAATTGACCACAGTCACTTCTGCCCCGGCACTCCTTGCACCTTGTACTGCAATTTCGAGCATTTTTTGGTTGCTCGAGCCAATTCTGCTACTGCCTGAAAATGCTAAAATTTTAGCCATTTAAAAATCCTTATCAATTCACTGTTCAACAATTGTTACTGTCTATAAATAGCAGGTTATTTGCCACTATAGGGCACAGTCAAGTACAACATAACTAACCTGCTGCATACAACCCCAAGGCGATTATTCCAACCCTCAGAATCTGGCACACAGACCTATCAGCGGGGCTTATACAACTATTATTCAGTCAATATTGGTGCTGTTTTTTTCAATATTTTTATAATTTTCGATACCGGCGATGGTATCTTCACTGTGGTGATTGACATAGAGCACTGTACAGAGCCCGGCGGCACATATTTTCTCAATCAGCGCCAGTACCAGCTGTCGATTGATATCATCTAATCCTAAGCAGGGCTCGTCTAAAATCAGCAGCGGTGGATGCTTGACCATAGCCCTGGCAATTAACAGCAGCCGCTGGTCACCAAAAGATAACTTATTGAAGCTCTGATCTGCCCGCTGCTCCATTCCCAATAGCGCCAACCACTGATCGGCGATTTTCCGCTGTTTATCAGTCGCTTTACTGTACAGACCAATACTGTCGTAGAAACCTGAAACAATAACGTTTCGCAAGCTAGTGCCGACCCTATATTCCCACTGCAACGCGGTAGAGACATAACCGATAAACTGTTTAATTTGCCAGATACTTTCACCGTTGCCGCGGTTGAAACCAAAGACAAAGATATCATTAGAGTAGCACTGCGGGTGATCACCGGTAATCAGCGACAGGATAGCTGTTTTGCCGCTGCCGTTGGGCCCACATAACTGCCAGTGCTGGCCACTATCGATTTGCCAGTTAAAATTTTCCAACACTTTTAACTGATCGTATTTAACACCAATATCATTCAATACCACCAGCGGCTGGTCCGGATTCAACAGTGCTTTAGCAGAGCTGTCAGCGGTCGGAGGTATCTGTAAATCGCTGGTTTCAAGATGCAGTAACTGAAACAACTCCCGGTAGGCACTTTCGTCTGCTCTGGCAACGCTGTGTGCTAAAGTAGCTGCCCGCATATAGCCAAGGTGGGTTATAAATTGCGGTATTTCATCACACCTATTTAGCACCATCACTATGCTAACCGAGTGGCTTAACTCGGCCAGATACCGCTGTAACATTATCAATGTGTCTGCGTCCAGACCATCAAAAGGCTCATCCAACAGCAGCAATTTCGGCTCAGTGGCAAGCGCATGTATCAACAATACTTTGCGGGTTTCACCTGTTGATAGCGCCCTAAAGGGACGATCCAGCAAATACTTGAGTGCAAACTTTTCCACTAGATCTTCGACTATACTGGCGTTAACATCGCCTTCAGCCAATATTTCATGCACTGCGGTGCCCACTGCTATGACATCTAGTATATCGGCGTCATCTTTCTTGCGCTCACGTTCAATCAATGCTGCTTGCGCCTCAAAGGAGACTATCGCCACACTCTCAACTAAGCCTTCAACAGTCCCGGCTATTTTATCGCCAAAACCTGCCAGTGTAGCCACCAGCGCCGACTTACCTGAGCCATTCGCCCCGGTGATTACCCAGTGCTGACCCGCTTGTATTTGCCAGTTGATGTCTTTTAACTGAAAACGCTGTTCAAAATCAAACTGACAGTTTTGTAACTGAATCTTCATGTATCTTTCGATCCCAATAACTAATAGCGTGTCAGTTAACTGCGCAGCTAACCGACAACAATATTCAGGCCAAAAAAAACCAAGATAAAATCTTGGTTTTTACTGTTCGATCAAAATCAGATAATAGCTTTCATATCCGACATATGGCCGCGTAATATACCGCCGATATGCTCAACGGGATGTGCTCTAAGTGCAGCATTTACTTCGATCAATCTGGCGTTATCCACACCATTATCATCGTTTACAGTCCCTTTACCTATCACATCGGTATCGATCTTCTTCATGAAATCCTGCAGCAGTGGCAGGCAGGCATGGTTGTATAAGTAACAGCCATACTCTGCAGTATCGGAAATAGTTGCATTCATTTCATAAAGTTTTTTGCGCGCAATAGTATTGGCAATTAGCGGCGTCTCATGTAGCGACTCGTAATAGGCAGAATCGGCAATGATTCCAGCAGCGGTCATAGTTTCAAACGCCAACTCAACACCGGCTTTAACCATAGCGACCATCAGAATGCCGTGATCAAAGAATTCTTGTTCAGAAATATCCATATCGCCAGCAGCGGTCTTTTCAAAAGCGGTCTCGGCAGTCTCTGCACGCCAGCCCAGAAGCTTAACGTCATCGTTGTCCCAGTCAGCCATCATGCCACTGGAGAATGTACCGTCCATAATGTCGTCTTGATGCTTGTTGTAAAGCGGACGCATGATGTCTTTTAATTCTTCAGCTAAGTCAAAAGCTTTAATTTTATCAGGGTTTGAAAGACGGTCTAACATATTAGTCACACCACCGTACTTAAGTGCTTCTGTTACTACTTCCCAGCCGTATTGAACTAGCTTAGAAGCGTAGCCCGCGTCTATACCTTTTTCTATCATCTTGTCAAAGCACAATATTGATCCAGTTTGCAACATTCCGCAAAGGATAGTCTGCTCGCCCATTAAGTCCGACTTTACTTCAGCGATGAAAGAAGACATCAAGACGCCGGCCTTGTGACCACCAGTACCTACCGCATAGGCCTTAGCAAGTGCTAAGCCCTGTCCTAGTGGATCGTTGTTTTCATGGACTGCAATTAATGTAGGTACACCAAAACCACGCACATATTCAGCGCGTACTTCTGATCCGGGACACTTAGGAGCAACCATGATCACAGTTAAGTCCTGACGAATCTGCATCCCCTCTTCTACAACATTGAAACCATGCGAGTAAGACAGGCATGCATCTTGTTTCATCAGCGGCATAATTTCATTGACAACCGCTGTGTGCTGCTTGTCTGGAGTCAGGTTTAGTACTACATCAGCCGTTGGAATAAGTTCTTGATAGGTACCGACAGTAAAACCATTTTCTGTGGCATTTTTCCAGGATTGACGCTTTTCATCGATTGCCGCCTGACGCAGCGTATATGAAACATCCAGACCACTGTCACGCAGGTTCAGACCTTGGTTTAAACCTTGAGCACCACAGCCAATAACAACAATTTTCTTGCCTTTAAGAGCATCTACACCCTCAGTAAATTCGTTTAAGTGCATGAAACGGCACTTACCCAACTGTTCTAGTTGATCGCGTAAGGCTAATGTATTGAAATAATTGTTAGACATCGTCATTTTCCATTTGAATAGTTTACTAATCTCAACTGTGTAAAAAGCCAGTGAGTGCAACATTTGATTGGGCGAAGTCTAGCGCAAATTTAATTTTGCGTATATTGATATATAAAACTCATTGTATTGCATAAAACGCAACGTTCTTAAATAGCTCTGCGCTTATTAAACCTTTGCCAGCGACAAATCCCCGCTCTGATCCCGAGTTGCTGCCAATACAAAATCGAAACAGTCAATATCCGTACAGTGATAAAAATCGGCCTCTGGACTCTCTTTTCTCTGCGGATCAAAAAACCGCTGCGAGCATGGGGATTGCAGCAAGTGATTGACCAGCTGAGTTTTGTCTGGCTGTCGGCCAAGTAAAAGCGCTTCGATATAGTCTGCGCAGAGACTGTCTTCATCAGTCTGGTACTTAGCTTCCAGCCCCATACTTACCAGAGTGACCTGCTGCGGTTGTTGCTGCAATATATATCGTGCCGTCGCCGCCGCATTCACCAACGCGCCGGTCAAGACCTGATCAGCAGCACAGGCACTGACAATTCCCTGAGTTCCAGCATGTGTAGAATGCACGATGGTCTTATCCCGCAGATCGCTAGCTAATACCTCACTGGGGGAGTTCCCCAGATCAAATCCAGCAAGACGAATACCTTTTCGCTCACCTATCAGAACGGTATTCTCTCGTTGCCCGGCGATCTCCAGAGCCGATTGCACTTTGGCCACAGGGATCACAGATTTAGCACCTTGGGAGAAACAATAGCAGGCCACCGAGAAAGCCCGAAAAACGTCGATAATAACGACGATCCCCTGCGCCTCTCTTGCGCCTTCAACAAAATCTGTTTTTATAATTTCCATATTTCACTCCTTGCATACTCGCTAATTTAAGGGATTAATCTTTGCTAATGTCGCTCTCATCCACTCTGAAAAAAACTTGCTGTCAGATTCACCAAGCTATTTGCAAAAAAATTATATCAGTGACAGCAGAATTAAAAATCAGTGCTATATTCACTGCAACCTATCTACTATACTTAGCCGCTTAATTTTTATTGAAGTACTGATAATGCTCACTGTGAGAGTGTTTCATGCGCCAATATTGTGACTTTATTGTAAAACGTATTGCTTAAGTGACCCGTTGTAGGGGACACCACTGAGCACAGGGAAAACTAATGCCGGTTATTACACTACCAGATTCAAGCAAGAGAGAGTTCGATAAACCAGTCAGTATTTTAGATGTCGCTATGGATATAGGCCCCGGCCTTGCCAAAGCCACCATTGCCGGGAGGATCGACGGACGTTTAGTCGATGCCTGCGAGTTAATCAGCGAAGACGCCAAGTTAGAAATTGTTACCTCCAGAGACGATGCTGGTCTGGAAATTATTCGCCACTCTTTTGCCCACTTGATCGGTCACGCAGTCAAACAGCTCTATCCAAATGCGAAGATGGCGATAGGTCCGACCATTGAAAATGGTTTCTACTACGATATAGATTACGAAGAAAACCTGACTAACGACGATCTGGCGGCAATCGAAAAGCGCATTACCCAGCTGATTAAAACGGACTACGATGTAGTCAAAAAAATGACCCCTATTGCAGAGGCCCGGGCGCTGTTTGCCAGTCGTGGCGAAACTTACAAGCTGGAGTTAATTGACTCCCTGGATGATTCAATCACTGAAGTGGGTCTCTATCACCATCAAGAATACGTAGATATGTGCCGTGGCCCACACGTGCCTAACACTAGAGTTCTGCGCTCATTCAAGCTGATGAACTTGGCCGGTGCCTACTGGCGCGGAAATTCAGACAATAAAATGTTACAGCGCATTTACGGCACCGCCTGGAGCGATAAAAAGGCCCTTAAGGCCTATCTGAAGCGTCTTGAAGAAGCCGATAAGCGCGACCACCGCAAACTGGGCAAGAGCTTAGACTTATTCCATATGCAGGAAGAGGCACCGGGAATGGTGTTCTGGCACCCCAATGGCTGGGCTTTTTATCAGCAAGTTGAACAGTACATGCGTAAAAAGCAAATTGAGCATGGCTATGAAGAGATTAAAACCCCACAGATAGTCGACAAATCTCTGTGGGAGAGATCGGGTCACTGGGACAAATTTGCCGACGGCATGTTTACCACAGGGTCTGAAAACCGCGATTACGCGATCAAGCCGATGAATTGCCCTTGCCATATTCAAGTATTTAATCAGGGCTTGCGCTCATATCGTGACCTGCCCTTTAGACTGGCGGAGTTCGGCTCCTGCCACCGCAACGAGCCCTCTGGGGCACTGCACGGCATTATGCGGGTGCGTGGCTTCACTCAGGACGACGGGCACATATTCTGTGCTGAAAAAGACATTCAAACAGAAGTAGCCAGCTTCATCGCCTTCTTACATGAAGTATACGATGACTTCGGTTTTACCGACATAATCTACAAGCTGTCCACTCGCCCACAACAGCGGGTAGGTTCTGATGAAGACTGGGACAAGGCAGAAAAATCTCTGGGCGACGCATTGGATGCCGCCGAACTAGATTGGGACATTCTACCTGGGGAAGGTGCTTTTTATGGCCCTAAGATAGAATTTTCACTGCGCGATTGTCTTGGACGTGTATGGCAATGTGGTACAATGCAAGTCGATTTCTCAATGCCAGCCAGACTGGATGCACAGTTTGTCAATGAAGAGGGCAACAGAGAGACGCCGGTAATGTTACACCGGGCAATCCTGGGGTCTTTTGAGCGATTTATCGGCATATTAATTGAACACCACGCCGGCGTGCTGCCCGCTTGGTTAGCGCCAAAACAACTGGCAATAATGAACATTACTGACAAACAAGCTGACTATTGCCGGGAAATTGCAAATAAATTAGAAAAAAGTGGCTTTAGAGTCATTCAGGACTTGAGAAATGAGAAGATCGGCTTTAAAATCCGCGAGCGCACTCTACAAAAAGTTCCCTACCTGTTAGTGGTTGGCGATAATGAGGTTGAAAACGGCACTGTTGCAGTCAGAACTCGCAGTGGCGAAGATCTCGGTGCGATGACATTAGACGCTTTCGCTGCATATTTAAACAGTGAAGTAGAGCGTAAAGGTCGCAAAGACAATGATTAGGAGAAATCAAGATTAGACGCGATAACAGAAGAGGGGCGCGCACTGAAAACCGTGCTCCCATTAATGAGAATATCCGAGCTCAAGAAGTTCGCCTTATAGATGCAGACGGCGAGCAAGTGGGAGTAGTACCTATTAAAGATGCTCTTGAGCGTGCTCAAGAAGCAGAACTTGATCTGGTAAAAATCTCAGATTCTGATCCTGTAGTCTGTAAATTAATGGACTACGGCAAGTATCAGTATGAGATGAAAAAGGCGGCGAATGAGGCAAAGAAAAAGCAACATCGCACCCAGATCAAGGAAATAAAGTTTCGTCCTGGAACGGAAGATGGGGATTATCAGGTAAAGCTACGCAACCTGGTACGTTTCCTAGAAGCAGGAGATAAAGCCAAGATAACGTTACGTTATCGCGGTCGTGAGATGGCTCACCAACAACTGGGTATGCAACTAATGAATCGAGTAGAGGAAGACTTGAAAGAATTAGGAGTTGTAGAACAGCGCCCGAAGATGGAAGGTCGTCAAATGGTCATGGTTATTGCTCCGAAGAAGAAAAAGTAGTTCACAGCTGAATTAAACCTGCCGCTGTTGTACAACAGCTGCGGGTTTTGTTGTTTCTCTGTCAATGAAAATTCATTACTGAGCACTGGTTATTTACCAGCAATGTTCAGTAACAAAAAACTAACGAATGCGTGGAGGTTTTACAATGCCAAAAATGAAAACTCACAGTGGAGCATCTAAACGCTTCAAGAAAACTGCGAACGGCTTTAAGCACAAGCAAGCCTTCAAAAGTCACATTCTGACCAAGAAAAGTACTAAGCGTAAGCGTCAGCTTCGCCCGATGCTTCAGGTACACGCCGCGGACAAGAAACTTGTTCAACGCATGTTGCCTTTCATCTAGACCACTTTTTTTTTAAATTAACAGAATTGAATATAGGAAGGTAAAGAATGGCTCGTGTAAAACGTGGTGTTCAGGCTCGTCGCCGTCACAAGAAAGTACTTAAGTTAGCTAAAGGTTATTATGGAGCGCGTAGCCGCGTATTCCGTGTAGCGAAACAAGCTGTCATTAAAGCTGGTCAATATGCATACCGTGACCGCCGTCAAAGAAAACGTCAATTCCGCGCTCTGTGGATTGCCCGTATCAATGCCGCGGCGCGTATCAATGGCATGTCTTACAGCCGATTTATTGCTGGTCTTAAAAAGGCAAGCATCGAAATCGACCGTAAAGTACTGGCTGACTTAGCTGTACACGAAAAATTTGCATTTACTGCTGTTGTCGAGAAAGCGAAAGCTGCTCTGGCATAACGCACCTTAGTCGCACTGTATAAGCGCGACTATCAAATGCTAGTTTTAAGATGGGGATAGGGTGCAAACTCTATCCCTATTTTTTTGCGCGATGCAATACCCACTGTCGCTGTCAACTTCCCGACACAGGCAGGCAAAATATAGTTCACAGAACAAAATTTCTCTATTTAACACTTTTGTAAAACCGTACGCCAATAGCGGCATTTAAAGTCTTAAATAGAGTAAATTTTAGGCCGGCAAAATAGAATTGCCATCTGCGAATCACTGGAGTAATAGATGGAACAGATTAAAGATCTTCTAGCCCAAGCTTGCAGCGCTGTCGATGCAGCCACAAGTGTTTCTGAGCTAGAACAAGTACGAGTTGAATATTTAGGCAAGAAAGGGCCATTGACGGCACTGCTAAAGGGCCTGGGCAAGTTAAGTGCCCAAGAGCGCCCCGCCGCCGGTGCGCGTATCAACGAAGCTAAACAAGTAGTCGCAGAGAAAATAAACCAACAGCGCCGCGATCTGGAAACGGCGGCACTGGCGATAAAACTTGCCAGCGAGAAAATTGATATTAGTCAACCGGGGCGCGGTCAGCACTTAGGCAGCTTGCATCCTGTTACTAAAACCTTAGAGCGAATCGAGCAGTTCTTTGGCTCAATTGGTTATTGTGTAGCCGAGGGCCCGGAAATCGAAGATGAATATCACAACTTCGAGGCATTAAATATCCCCTCGCACCACCCTGCCAGAGCCATGCACGATACTTTCTACTTTGACGCTAAACGACTATTGCGTACTCACACATCCGGCGTGCAAGTGCGCACGATGGAAACCACTGAGCCACCTATTCGCATTATCTGTCCCGGTCGTGTCTACCGCTGCGATTACGATCAGACACACACGCCAATGTTCCACCAGGTCGAGGGACTATTAGTTGACAGAGGTGTTAGCTTCGCCGACTTAAAAGGCACTTTAGAGCAGTTCTTGCGCGAATTTTTTGAAGACGATGTCAAAGTGCGTTTTCGCCCTTCCTACTTCCCATTTACCGAACCTTCAATTGAAGTGGATATTGATCGCGGTGATGGAAAGTGGTTGGAAGTACTCGGCTGCGGCATGGTTCACCCTAAAGTCTTCGAGTACTCAAATATCGACACAGAAATATACACAGGCTTTGCCTTTGGTATGGGTGTTGAACGTCTGGCTATGTTGCGCTATGGCGTTGATGACCTACGTTTGTTCTTTGAAAATGATTTACGTTTTCTCGATCAGTTTAGCTGATAGTCATACAGCGATATAAGTAAATCTTTTAGACAGACAATGAATTAGGTAATAATATGAAATTTAGTGAAAAGTGGTTACGCGAATTAGTACAACCAGCCATTAATACCCAGCAGTTAGTTGACCAAATTACCATGGCCGGTCTGGAAGTAGACGAAGTATTAAGCGTCGCCAATGATTTTAGCAATGTGGTTGTCGGCAAAATACTACAGGCTGAACAACACCCGAATGCCGACAAATTGCGTATTTGCACTGTTTCTGATGGCAGCGAAGAATTTCAGGTCGTCTGTGGCGCCCCCAATGCCAGAGCCGGATTAGTCACAGCTTACGCCAAAATCGGTGCTGTACTGGAAGCCCCAGGCGAAAAACCTTTTAAGATCAAAAAAGCGAAACTGCGCCAGGTAGAATCTTTTGGTATGTTGTGTGCCGACGCGGAGTTGGGAATATCCGAAGAAAATGATGGCATTATGGAATTGCCAGCTGATGCCCCACTAGGCACCAGTTTGCGAGAATTCCTGGACCTGGACGACAAGATTATCGATGTCGACCTGACGCCTAACCGCGGAGACTGTTTAAGCATTATCGGCCTGGCTCGTGAAGTCGGTGTATTGAACAAAGCACCAGTGAGCTACCCAGAAATCAATGACACTGTAACAACCATAACCGACACATTGTCCGTTAATCTTGAAGCCGCTGCAGAGTGCCCGCGCTATTTAGGCAGAATCATTCGCAATGTCGACCTGTCTGCCAAGACCCCCACCTGGATGGTCGAAAAACTGCGTCGCAGTGGCATTCGCGCTATAGATCCTGTGGTGGATGTCACAAACTACGTTTTACTTGAATTGGGACAGCCATTACACGCCTTCGATCTGGACAAACTGCAAGGCGGGATAGTGGTACGTAAAGCCACAACCGATGAAAGCTTGGTGCTGCTGGATGGCAACGAAATCAAGATCACCGCTGAGACCTTAGTCATTGCAGATGATACCGGCCCTGTCGCTCTGGCGGGTATTTTTGGTGGCAAAAAAACCGGCGTGACCACTGAGACGACCAATATTTTCTTAGAGTGTGCTTTTTTCAACCCGATCGCGATTGCCGGCAAAGCCCGTGGCTACGGCCTGCATACCGATGCCTCCCATCGCTATGAGCGCGGCGTAGACTGGCAGTTACAACACCGGGCTATGGAACGCACTACCCAGTTGCTGATTGAGATCACAGGTGGTGATGTAGCGCCTATTACCGACGCCGTCGATGAACAGCACTTACCCACTCTCAAGCAGATCAAATTACGTCATGAAAAAGTTAACGCTATGCTCGCGTTTGCTATGCCAGCCGCAGAGATTGAGGAAATCGTCACGCGTTTGGGTATGATCATTACAGAAACTCATGACGACAGTTGGTCTATAACCGCCCCCTCCTATCGTTTTGATATCACTATAGAAGTGGATATCATCGAGGAACTAGCCAGAGTCTATGGGTACAACAACTTACCTTCCAAGATGCCTTCTGCGGCCCTGGACTTTACCCCCAGAGCGGAATCTAAAGTGAACATGCACAATGTCCGCCGCACTCTGGTAGCCCGCGGTTATCAGGAAGCTATTACCTACAGTTTCATCGAAAAGGGCCTACAGGCTAAATTCGATGACAAAAATACCGGCATCGCCCTGGCCAACCCTATCTCTGCTGAGATGGCAGTTATGCGTACCAGCATTTGGCCAGCACTGGTTAAGACAGTGCAGTACAACCAAAACCGTCAGCAGAGCCGAGTACGGCTGTTCGAAACTGGCCAGTGCTTTATCAGTAATGGCGATGACATCGCTCAAGAAAACGTAATCAGCGCTGCCATCGTTGGCAAACGTCACCCTGAAGGCTGGAGCAGTGATAACCAAAGTGTTGACTTTTTCGATCTCAAGGGTGATTTGCTAGCATTACTGGAGCTGGGCGGATGCGCGGATGAGTTTAGCTTTGTCAGTGATCATCACTTGGCTCTGCACCCGGGACAAACCGCAAGAATTGTGCGCAACAATGAAACCATTGGTTACATTGGAGCTCTGCACCCATCGCTTGCCAAAGAGTACGGCATCAACGGCAATTTGTATTTGTTCGAAATAAACCAACAAAAACTGCAGGCTGGCAAACTCACAGAATTCTCCGAGTTATCGAAATTCCCTGAAAGTAAAAGAGATATTGCAGTGGTTGTCGACGAACAAAGCGTGTTTGAGACACTGAAGAAAATAATCACCAGTACCGCAGGTGAATATTTAAAAAATGTGACGCTTTTCGACATATATCAAGGGCAAGGTGTTGAAAAAGGAAGAAAAAGTCTAGCCATTAACTTGACGTGGCAGCATCCATCGCGCACTCTTAATGAGGAGGAAGTGAATTCCTCTATCCATTTGGTCGTATCCGCCTTGGCAGAACAAGCTGGAGCAGTACTGAGAGACTAAATATTAAGCAGCCTCTAATTGAAGTAATTTCAAACAACTAGGCTAAACTTAATTAGAGGCGACTAACTAGAGACAAGGGATTGGATCTAAATTTGGTTGATGTGAACAGCAGATAGAGGAAACTTTATGAGTTCTTTGACAAAAGCAGACATGGCAGAACGTCTTAACGAAGAGTTAGGATTAAACAAACGCGAGGCAAAAGATATCGTTGAAAGTTTTTTCAACGAAATTCGTCACAGCCTGGCCCACAATGAACAAGTGAAGCTTTCAGGTTTTGGCAACTTCTACTTGCGCGACAAGAGTGAGAGACCAGGTCGCAATCCCAAGACAGGCGAAGAAGTGCCTATATCTGCCCGCCGTGTTGTTACCTTCCGACCCGGCCAAAAACTCAAGGACCGCGTTGACAGCTATGCCGCAAGCCGCCCTTAATCCTCAAGAATTACCGGGAATCCCGCCAAAACGCTACTTTACCATTGGTGAAGTAGCTACGCTCTGTGATGTAAAAACCCATGTGCTGCGCTATTGGGAGCAAGAGTTTACTCAGATCAAACCAGTCAAACGCAGTAACCGTCGGTACTACCAGCGCCAGGACATCCTCATAATACGTCAGGTGAGGAGTTTACTGCACGAACAAGGCTACACCATCAGTGGCGCCAAACAGTGGCTCAAAGGCGATAAGGGCTCACAGGAAAGCGATAGGTATAAGCAAGTGATACGCCAGACAATTAACGAACTTGAAGACATACTCATTTCCCTTAAAAAAACTGTATAACCCTCTATACCAAAGCTTTTTCTTCAGGTACTATGCCGTCCTGATTTACCAATCACGTCTACATCGGGGCGTAGCGCAGTCTGGTAGCGCACTTGTCTGGGGGACAAGGGGTCGCAGGTTCGAATCCTGCCGTTCCGACCATTAATTATAAAAATTTCAATATCTTACAGCGAAATTATCTGATCTCTTTTTGTACATCAAATATATATCAAAAACCCAGCCTCTAAATTGACGGCTAACAACCCTATTTAATCCCTAATATATCCATATCCTTACGTGCCTAGATATCCTATTCTCAAGTTAAAAGCCCCGGCTGCTCCTTCACCAGCCTCACTGATTAGCTGTAAATATTATTGTTAGATATTCTCTTCAGACTTATATTCTTGTAGTTCAAAAATCATCAGTATTGATTGTTCTCGCTTTGATATCTAAGGATTTTTCTGAAATATCATTTTATTTTGAAATATCTTTCGTCTCTGAACCGAGACTAAACATGTTCAATATATTTTACACTTCACTGCATTTAGTTTGATGCATTATCAATCAGATGCGATTCAATAAATCTCTGAGTTTTGCTAGATTGATTATTGATTACTTTTTAACAGACCACTGTAGTAGACATAGATGCCGAATTGTCTGTGCGAGATGCGAGTGGCTTGAAGCGAAGATCTGACATTGTCTATGTATTTGCACATTTAGCTTTACGTAATCTTTATGCACAGGAAAAGCTGTATTGCATTGACACTCTTGATGAAAGCACGGCTCTGTTGTTAAATTACTTAAATTCAAGGATGAATTATACAGCATGGTGTTAAATGAAATTTAAAGGACGTGACGTATTTGAGATAGAAACGCAAGCTAAGTTATTAGTTGTTGACGCAACTGGACCGTCTAATGGCGATGTGGTTGAGCATTACAATGAATGCCTTGGAGCTTGTAATGAACTATTTCAACGGAGTCAAGAATGCAAAATCCATCTGAGATAAAACTATACAGCTTTTGTCTTGTCATTTTATTTTCACTGACCCACTTGCCCAGCCGAGCTGTAGAAGAGGTTACTTTTACCGCCGGCCAACCTCTCAATCAGAATCAGCCCAGCATTATAGTATCTATACTAACTGAAGCCTTTAAGCGCAACGGCATTAGATTTAAAGCGGTGCATTACCCTAGCCTCAGATCGCTTTTGTATTCCAGTTCTGGAAAATTAGACGGCGAACTACAACGGGTTTATGATTTTCATAAAGTCACTGACGGTAAATATCCTAACCTGATCAGAATAGAATCTGAAATGCTGACTGTATGGTTTGCAGTATTTTCCACTAAACAGATTAAATTTGAATCTTGGGATGACCTCAAGGAATTCCGAGTAGCTTATGCAAGAGGGCAAAAAAACTTGGAAAATATAATTCTCCAGTTTATGCCAACAGAAAAGATAGTGGTCGCCAACAACGATATCCATGCCTTCAAAATGCTATCTGAAGGGCTGGTAGACATAGCGGTATCTGAAAGCAGACTGGGAGGTGATTTGTTAGCAGAGCAGCAGCAGTTTTCAAATATCACAAAAATAAAGGAGCTATACCCAGTCAGAGTTTACTCCTATATTCATAATAAACATCAGCAATTAGCTGTCAAAATCGCCGATACCATTGAGCAAATGAAAAATGATGGTAGTTACGCAAAGATCGTTGGGGCGGGAAATTATTCCTTTGAATTATATTAGTGTCATTACCAACGGCTAATTAGTCGGGCGATATACCGAGTGACTTTGTTACAGGATTTCCTACCTTGAACCTAATATTGTTGCCTGTGTTCTCTTTGGTCTTTTCTGCTTTGGGTCAGTGCTGGATAATCTACGCAAGTACAGCAGGAGGAAATTAACGACCACGAACAGACTAAGTACTCTTTTGAAACCAATCATCTCAATCAATAATTGGTTCCGACTCATCGTTGTCAGTATCTGCATAGATTTCAATGACGATGAATCAACTAATAATTGTTTTGTTTGTAAATAGCCGATTGAAAGCCAGACTTTAGCTCACCGACAAGATTACAAATCTGATATTTCAGCACTTAAAAATTTTAATGTGTTTTGCTCAAAACTAACCAGAGGAAATAGAATGGGGTGCAAAAAAATGACAGGCGGTGCAGCGGTTGATTTATTTTTTTCAAACCTTTTTGCCTGGGTCCGATGTATATTGCTATCAATGGTGTTGGTTCTTTCGGTGTTTATTGCTCCCGCAAAAGCTGATACATTCGCGCTCTCTCTAACCACGGGTGACGATTACCCGCCTTTTGCAGACCTTGAACTGTCCCAAGGCGGTATGGCGACCAGTCTGGTGCTTAACGCCTTCGAAATATCTGGTTACTTTGGTAAAGAACTCGAATGGCTTCCATGGAAAAGAGGTTATACACTCGCACAGCTAGGACAATATCATGCTACTTTCCCCTATGGTTGGACCTCAGAACGTGCAGAATTGTTCTATTATTCGGACCCTTTCTTTTCGACAAAAAACTATGCTTGGTCGCGTTTAGGGCAACCAAATACTTTAACGAACGAGGAAGATTTACATGGAACAGTGCATTGTAACCCACGCGGGTATGGGGACTTTGGGCAAATAAAGAAACTTATGGATCGAGACTTACTCCGCCGCGAAACACCCAATAGTATGCAGGATTGCTTCAAAATGTTGCAGCTAAAGCGCGTTGATTTCGTAACGGCGACCCATAGCACTGCCATGAATGCACTATTAAAAGCCGGGGTATTGCCTGTAGAAGTTCAACAATCTGGATTTGTTGTTACTGAAGTTCCACTGCATGTAATTGTGTCCAAACAATTACCAAGAGCTCAGGTAATCATTGACGCTTTTAACGAGGGACTAAAAATACTCCGGGAAAATGGCCGTTATGATGCTCTTAAAGATGAATTCAACTGGGTGGAATAACGCTATAAACAAACCCATTTGTGATGACCGGACATTTAAGTCTTTACTAAATTAGTCTATTTTACGGCTATGCGGTTTGTATCAAGCTGATTGCTCGATGTAACCTGATTGACCTTACACTACCCCCCTCCCACCTGAAAACTGTCACTGGGTATAAGGGTATAAGGATCAAATCCCCTCGCTACTTAAAGTAATCGACCATTCTTGTTATTACTTGCTTAAACACAAATTCAGCATTCAGATCAGCAACTATGATGTCCTAGTCTTTGATGGCGGTATAGCGCAATTATAAGCAGGCCAGCGGATCATATCCCCAGGCCAGATTGACTATCAGAGCATTAAATCATCAACACAGGCCCTGCAACCCTTACTCCTTAATTATCGCGACTAACAGCAGTAGACAGTGGCTGTGCGATCAATAGTCCGATGCTAATAGCTGGAAAAAGATTAAAGCCACTGGAAAATACATTGGTATCACTTCCTTGGTAAACCTCAAGTCGGCAGAATCAGATTCGTTGACAGTTGCGATAGTGACGACAGACCAACCAATAATGGCTTGAATTTGTATCACACACTAATGCGCCAACTCTTTAGCCGGGAATTTCCGGCCAAATCCGTCTCCTTCTGCGACCTTATAATTGTATAAAGGTATTCTGGGTTAGAGGTACCGATATACACTCGAACTCATATCGGCACTGCACTGCTTCCTGACCTAGCTAGTAGCGATTTTATCTATCTCTGGTCTGTGGCTGTCTTTATCCTCGCAAGCCCACATGTATTAGAATAATTTCAGCTGTCTGCAACATACTCAGTCGTCAGTTACAAACGCAACTTGAGGCAGCCGTCATTGGCAGCACTTTTTTATGCTATATGCGGTCACTTTAGTGGCTCGGCAACCTATAAAATGCCCATCTAAAAGTCTTAAGAATGCTATTGAAAGTTCCCTTATCTTCAAATATGTCGCTTTTTTACACTCTAGACAATCCAACAGCTTGCTTTATTCTGTTCATACAGCATAAAGATTAATGGACTAATCAAATTATGATTTCACTACTTTGCGATACTGCCATCAAAATTCCCTGCGGTAACTGCAGCTGCGTGGTTGTCAAATCTATTAAGTGGGTTAAAAGCCACAATCGCATTGCCTGCATATGCGCTACCTCAGCCAAGCTCAATAATCAGCCACTTAAATCTGCCATCATCAGGGACGAACTCTGCTATGCAAACCTAAATTACGTGGTTTAACTCAAGTTTTGAATTGGTACTTATTTAATGCCAAAACTATCCCAGCAGTCGATCAAACGGACTACGCATGACCTCTGTAACTTGTAAACTCAAGTTCTCTCGAAAATCTCTGCTGCATCCATCAACTTATAACTCAAGAATTTCTGTTAAATGTGGCGATGTTATTGAGATTGATAATGGCGATTTTCGCTATGTGGCTAGAATCAAAGAACTTAGATTTGATCCTCAGCGGGTTGTTTCAGAATCATTGAGTTCTCATGAATTGGCATACTCATCAGTAGTTTAGCAGGGTAGCCTGAAATGATAGCCAGCACCTCAGATTCAGCATTTGAATTGTAAAAACATGGAGTTAGGCATGATAAAAGCTCAAATATTGATCGATACATTCAAAGCCAAGGATGCTAATGGACAAATCCATTTTATAAGTTGCTATCAAGATTTTAGCAAATCCGGATATTTCGATGAAACACCTGAGTTACTTCCTGGCCTCAAAGAGCTTTGGTGTGCTAGCGGCCCTGTCCACGTTATTGATGATAATACCTTCCAGATCTGCGCTACTGATGCCGTAGTTCACAAGATCCCTAAGTGATTTGTTATCCTAATGACAGCTATTTTTCCTCAGACAGTGTCTTAAAAACAACAGCAAAGCTGGCATCTAAATACATTGCGAAATACTGTTAAGGCCTGGCCTATTTTGCGGCCAGCAGGTTATTTATCTACTCCAGCAATTTACAATGCTGCACAAAGAAAATAGCCCTGCAGTTGATAATCAAATTTTCTGTCCTACCCTTAATATTCATGAATATTTAGCATGGAGTTAACTATGCCTAAATCAACAAATGTGCTGATTACTGCAACTTTGCATGTCGCATCGGCCACTGTGACTAAACTCATAGAGAAAGAAATTTTATCTCTCGATGATGCATTATCCATCTTTGAAACCACCTATTATGCAGTACAAAGTGCCAATTGGGAATCCGACCAGCAGGACAGGCTAGCGGTATTAGCTAGCCTGAGAAATTATGAAGAGCATTGCAAATGGCTGTCATTAAAGCTACAAATGAAACAGCGTCGGTTAAGATCAGCACAGGATTGACTGGCCAAGGAAACAAAGCTATCACGTTAGAAAAAATTCAGCGAGTACTGACTAAATCGAATAAAGCCAACAGCAAAGCTATTTCACTGTGCACTTGAACGTACTGATCCGCTATAAACCACCTTGAGTTATACGACGAAAAAACGTGCATTTTAGGAACCGAAAAATGCAATTTCCCGGCCCTGGATACACAGACAATGCGCTATAAAATACTTCTATCTTGATCAAGCGGGTAAAGTCAGATAAGAAAAATGCCTATTTTTTAATATTCCTGCGCTACAGTGTTGGTCAATGGGCATTAATTAAATAGCATTAAACAGAGCATGTTTATACCAAGGGGTTTAGTGCTACAGCAATATTTTAATATTGGTTTTGCAACATGTCTTGAATTAACAACTTAATATATACACAATTATTACAGATAACAAATTGTCCAAACCAACATTCATGCAACCTCTGCTCCAAGAACTCAGCTCCAACAATTCAGTAAGTTACATAGAAACTCAAGCTTATAGTTAACAGATAACATTGTTTTCCAGTCGATGAAATTGTAATTAATTATCACTCAAAGCATTATGTTTTGACCTAAATCATTTACAGCATTCCTACTGAAAATTTTTATAGTTAAACAACCACATTGGAGAAAAAAAGTACTATATTTTAATAAGTATTTCATGGATAATGCGCGACTTTTAAAACCCCTATAAAATCAATACACTCAATAATAATATTAATAAAAATTGCAGCATTTACTAAAAACTGAAAACAGGATCGAAAATGAAAGTATCACATAAAGTAGTACTCATCTCTTCGACTATTGTGGTCATAACCTTTACCCTCTTCTCTTGGTTACAATACAATACTGTCAAGAACGCCTTACACGATAAAGCTGCCAGCAACGTAGCTGAAACCTCTAGAGTCATCTCTACACAAATTGCCGATTGGCTGAATGGCAAACTGGCACTTATAGATATGGTTGCCAACACCATTGACGCAGACTACAGCGCTGAAACCATACAAAAATCTTTCGACAACCCTATACTGGCTGATAATTTCATTCTCATGTTTGGTGGTTTACACACAGACGGCAAACCCATTACCAACGATCCAAGCTGGGCTCCTACTGGCTGGGATGCGCGTAAACGTCCCTGGTATGACACTGCAAGAAATAGCAGCAGTGCTGCTTTAACTCCTCCCTATGAGGATGCTTCAACGAAAGAGATATTAATTTCCGCTGTTGCCAATTTTTCCGACCAGGGGAAATTCCTGGGTGCCTTTGGCGGTGATTTAAGCTTAAAGGTGATAGCCGATGCTATCAACAAAGTAAACTTTAATGAAACGGGTTACGCCTTTCTTATCAGCGCCGACGGCAATATCATCTCACATCCAGATGTGTCTTTAAACGGTCAGTCATTAAGCGCACTATTCCCACAAAAACGTCCCACCACTAATAGCCAATTCCAGGAGATCGAAGTAGACGGTCAAATGATGTTTACCGCTTTCCAGCCTTTAGAAGGTTTGCAGGGTACCCAGTGGTTAATAGGGGTAATGCTGGAAAAAAATAAAGTCTTAAAAGAAGCCAATGCCTTTGGCTTTGCCGCTATTATTGGCACATTGATAAGTGTGCTGCTTACCGCAATGGCATTGTTTATAACAATGAAAAGCCTATTCAAACCATTGGAGCGATTGCAGCAGTCTCTGTTAGATATTAATAGCGGAGACGGTGATTTAACCAAAAGACTGGTCGCCACCAGCGGTGATGAGTTCGGTAAAGTGTCTACTGACTTTAATGAGTTTGTGCAATACCTGCAAGATATTATCATCAATGTTAAACGCATCTCCGGTGAACTCACCAGTAATACTTCTGATAGTTCAGCATCGGCAAACCAGTCAGCTACGGTGCTGGCAAGGCAGCTGGGTGAACTCGATATGTTATCCGCAGCGATTAATCAAATGTCTTGCTCTGCGCAGGAAGTGGCAAACAGTGCACAGGAGGCGGCAGCATCAGCTAAAGCCGCTGAACGGGCAGCGGATGAAGGAACAGCGATAGTCTCGCAAACTTCAAAATCAATCGCCCAATTAGTCACGGACATGGACGAGACAGTTGATACGGTTAATCAGTTAGAAAAATACAGTGCTAATATTGAATCAGTCCTTACTTCTATCACCAGTATTGCCGAGCAAACTAACCTGTTGGCGCTAAATGCTGCCATTGAAGCGGCACGCGCTGGAGATATGGGTCGCGGTTTTGCAGTAGTTGCCGATGAAGTCCGGGCACTGGCCGCCCGGACTCAACAATCAACCAATGAAACCAGTTTGATCATCGAGCAGTTACAGCAAGGTGTCAAAGAAGCGGTCGAAAGAATTGAGCAGAGCCGAAATCTTGCCAACAAGACTAACGAGGAAGCCACTAAGGCCGACGTCATTCTAAACGACATTCGCACTTCTATTTCACATATCAACGATATTAGTGTCAATATTGCATCAGCGGCTCAGCAACAAAGCGCAACCAGTGAAGAAATTAACCGCAACACCACAACTATTCGCGATATATCTCAAGAGGTTTCAGTAGAAGCTCATAACCAATCTGATCTCTGTACCGGTATGGTTGATATCATTGAACAGCAAAATAAAGTATTAGAGAAATTTAAAGTCTAATTTTTCCTGCCATAGCAGAGTGCAGCCATACGTTGTACTCTGCTCTACTCTCCAGTTATCTATTTAATTCACTCCTAGCTACCACTCATCAGTGTATCGGTGGCCATAGTACTGGCCCTTGGGCAAAACATATTTGCCGTCACTGTTCCCGGACAAAACCTGAAAAATACATAGACGGGAACGACAAGGCGCACATCAGTGTCGAAACAGCTAGATTCTCAATCAGCGACACTGGGTCTCAATTGCTACTCAGCAAACCATTAGTTGTTGATATCATCCCCTGAAGAGAAAAACTCTTCCTCTGCAATTTCCTTAAGCGCCAAAATCGCGCTGGACAATATCTACCAGAATACTTCCCAGTGACAGAACGGCCTTATCTTAGGCCGTTCTGTCTATTCTTTGCGAATGGCTTACTGAAAATTAATTATAAATAAGCTAGCAAAATAACTAAACCCAGCTGTCGGACGGGTGCATAAGCTTAACTGTAGATTGCTTAAGGGAGAATTAATTATCGTGGCCATGACTTTAGCTCGGACATAAACGCAGACAACAAAAAACGGCGCTCAATAGCGCCGTTTGGGGTATATAGAAAGAATAAGTATGCAACAAAAAGCGGTGTTATAGCACCGCTTAAATCAGCTTAGAAGCTTAGGGACAAGTCCTTGTGCACAGACAGACAACTGGCGATACTCTTGGCCTGATCGAGAGACAGTCTCTCTTGTTGGCGTATACCTATTGTCATCTTAATTGCTTGATTGTAAGTTTCAATTTCTGGTTGCAACTGTATCACTGCCTGACGGCGCCATTTCACCTCTTCAGTCAACAGTGCGACTGCCGCAGCGTACTCGTTAAGCGCTTTATCCATCTTCACTTTTTTCAGCGCTCTGCGCGACTTAGAAAGTTTAGTTTTAATTGCACTAGTGGCATTGAGACGACCCAACTTAGTTTCAACTTCTTTGATGATCTTCATCGCAGGCTTTGCATCTGTTTTAGAAGTCACCGCTGCAATCACTTGCTCAAGCGCTAATACATCAGCTTCCAATGCAGCCAAGGCCTCGGTATCTGCCAGTGTTTTAGTGATTTCTACAATCGGTTCGTAAGCGCCATCGACGTTGTTTCGATAGCTTGAGCGAGCTTTTTTCAGAACATCGGCCCTGGATTTATACTGGCTGTGCTGCTCTTGCCACTGCGCCGGAATGTCAGCTTCAAGTGCTTGCTTACGCGCCTGCAAATCGCCGTTCTGCTGCTCGAGTCTGGCAATCAATTTTGAGTCGTCGGCCCGAGAAATAGTTTTCTCGTTTTCCTTGATGCTCTTATTGATACGACGGACCCGCTTCTGAATTGCTCGCACTTTAACGTGCAGCGGCTTATATCCGGGAGAAAACGCAGCCAGCTCAATTTCTGCCGCACGTACATTTTCGACCAGGGCAAAAGTAGCGGCGGCTCTACTGAAGCTCTGAGTCAAATTAGCCTGCTGTTTTTTCGGCAGATAGCTGATATCTATAGCTTTAACAGCAGTAATACGCTGTTGCAAGACATCGCCAATAGTATCGTATTGATTAAATACATAAGATTCCAAACACTGTTGAATCCGCGGATTCATCGGTGGTGGCGCCGTTTCAGAGGTCAACGCGGTTCGATTTGGCAAGTAGTTAACCAGTGGTGGATAAAAACCGGCAATCGCCAGTGCCACTAGTTGCAAGCCAATAAAAACAACGGCCCCTTTATAAATATCCAGAGTCTTGACAATTTTTGGTGCCACGCCGCGCAGATAAAAGAGCGCAAAGCCAAAGGGCGGGGTCAGGAACGAGGTCTGTATATTCAGACCAATCATAACACCGAGCCACACTGCGGTAATATTGGCACCGGGATCAGCCATCAAAATCGGTGCGACTATAGGGACAACCACTACTGCGATTTCAATAAAGTCGAGGAAGAAACCAAGTAGGAATATCACCAACATGACAACCATAAACTGGGTCCAGAATCCACCGGGCAAACTGGTTAAAAACTCTTTAACTATGTGCTCACCACCAAAGCCACGAAAGGCAGTAGTCAACATAGCTGCACCGATCAAGATAATAAATACCATCGAAGTCGTTTTGGCAGTTTCTACCATAACTTCTTGCAGAGTATTATTGATCTTAAAGGTTCTCCAGGTACTCCAGAAGATCGCAATCAATAAACAAATGACCGCAACAACGGCTAATGTGATACCGAGTACATCGTCATCGGTTTTGATGTTTTTAATATTGAGATTGAAATTCGAGACTATGAAGCCGATCGCGACAACCGAGATAAGTGCCAGGAAAGCGGGATAGTAGCGATTTTTTTGCTCGCCTATTAACCGATAACCACCCATAATCATGGCGCCCACGGCACCTATAGCACCTGCCTGGTTTACCGTGGCAATGCCTAAAATGATTGAACCTAAAACAATTAGAATCAAACCTAGTGGCGGCACTAAGGCAAACAGAACTTTGGCTAAGAATTTACGATCATAGTCACCTTCAAACGGGACCGGCGGTGCAGATTCGGGCTTAATTAAAGCGGTGATTAAGATATACAGTATGTACAGTCCAACCAAGATCAACCCTGGAACCATAGCACCCATGAACATATCACCGGCACTGGCCGAGGTGATATCAAAGGTTGAAGGCATGGTAAATTCGCCGGTGATCTCCTTATAATCGGCCTTGCGGATGGTAGCTGCCTGATCAGCGGCACTGGAGAGCTGATCCGCCAGGATAATCAGGACAATCGACGGCGGTATAATTTGCCCCAGCGTGCCCGAGGCACAAATAATTCCCGAAGCCAGCGGTTTAGAGTAATTGTTGCGCAACATCGCCGGCATCGAAATCAAACCCATAGCGATTACTGTCGCACCGACAATACCGGTAGTGGCCGCCAACAGCGCCCCTACTATAACCACAGAGATTCCGAGACCACCGGGGACCGGGCCAAACAACTGCGCCATTGCCACCAGTAAATCTTCGGCAATTTTAGAGCGCTGTAACATGATACCCATGAAGATAAATAACGGAATGGCGATTAATGTATCGCGTTCTACATCCCAATATAAACTTCGTATATTGGTTACACCGGCGCTGAGCCATTGCACCGGCCCTCCCTGCGCGAAATACGCATCCGGGTCACCGGCAAATAACCAGCCACACAGTGCAGCTAGACCTACAGATAAAATTGCGGATCCGGGGAGCGCAAAGGCCACCGGGAAACCAGAGGTTAGCGCCACTATCATCAGCACCACTAACAGTAAGAGGAAAAACAACTCCATGAAATATTACCCTTTGTTATTCTATTAAGAGCTTAATGCGCTGGTACTTGAACTGGGTTTTCCAGCTCTGGTTCATTGCGCAAATCTGCAATATTGTTCAGTAGATAGCTGCAAAATTGCACCATCATTGACACTGAAAAAATCACTAAATAACCCACCATCATATATTTTATATACAGACCGTAGCCACTTTGAGAAATCTCAAAACTGATCAACGGACTATTGATACTGTGTCCTTTTCCCCACATTCCCATGGTTAAAATAATCCAGCATAAAGGTAGCCCCAATAGCAATAGTCCTATGGTATTTGACCAAGCTTTGGCCCTTTTACTGAACCCTGCATAAAGTACATCAACTCTGACATGTCCGTCGGAAACTAAGGTATGAGAGCTGGCAAAAAGGAATAAGGCGGCATACCAGAAACGCACCAAATCTCCCATAAATGCTTGTTCGTAGGAAAAGATAAAGCGCAGTATAACAATCTGTAGTTCAGCAAAAACAACCAGTAACGCCAGCCAGGTGAAGCCCAGTGAGCGAGTAAAAAGGCCTATAACTAAGCCCACAACTATCAGTGGATAGTGCAGCATCACTCCTCTGTCAGTCGGTCTGCCAAGGGATTTTCTGGTTTCATCATCAACAAAATGATGCAGTAAATCTTCCACCCGCAAAAATGACACGACCATATCGGCTAGGCCAACCAAAAGCACTGCCCAAAAAGAGGCGCGAATAATATAGCGGGCAAAGCTTGCTAAGGTTTGTGCGTCTACCCTGAGGCCGCGATTCGGAGTTAAAGCAACAAAACTGGCAACGGCCATTATCGATGCGATATAACTCAACGTTTGCCACCAACCTAATTGCATGGCTTCTGCAGATAAACTTTTTCTTGGAGGCTCCATGCCAAACCACTGCAGTTGAGAGAGATATTCCAACATACTCGGCCACTTTAGCCAGTATGTTAAATAGACGTTAAACAAAAACAACAGCGTAATTGCGACGATAGAGCCAACAAATAAGCGATAAAATTTATCTGATAATGTATTTTTTGTCTGTGGGATTGATGAACTCTTCCCAGATTCCTGGAATTCGTCATCGTTGGATGTGACAGAATGATTCATAGAGTAGCGCCGAGCTAGTACATAAAAATATTAACCTTAGCTGGATAAGCTAAGTACCTATAGTAAATTCCTTTTACTGAGCAAGCTAGATATTAACTTAAGATAGGTAGAAAAACGAATATGTGGGGAATTACCCCCACATATTGAATCGAGACCTCTATAGCGCTATCTAAAAGGTGCTATATCGAAGTCTCAGAGCGCTATTACAAATCTAGAACGCGGTTACGTTGACGAACGTATGCCTGATCAGAAAGTTTCGCCCATCCGCCTACACTTTCACGTGCTGCAACAAAGCTTTCGTGGATACGATTAGCAAGGTCACTATGTTCCTTAACGGTTTCGAATACTTCATCAGCGGCTTCACCGAAGGCATCGTAGATGTCATCACTAAATTCGCGAACCTTAACACCTTGCTCTTCAACAAGTTTAGTTAATGCAGCACCGTTTTTAGCGTTGTACTCAGCCATCATCACATCGTTTTCCATGGAAGATGCTGCTTCGATCATCATCTGATCTGCTTTAGACAGCCCTTTCCACCACTCGTTGTTCATGCCCAGTGCCAACATTGCGCCCGGCTCATGCATGCCTGGGAAGTAGTAGTACTTAGCGGCTTCATAGAACTTCATCAAAGAGTCGTTCCAAGGTCCAACCCACTCAGTTGCATCGATAGCACCCGATACTAAGTTTTCATAAATCTGCCCACCAGGAAGAGAAACTGGAGATCCGCCCATCTTAGCTAGCACGTCGCCACCCAGACCTGGCATACGCATTTTCAGACCTTTAAAGTCATCGACTGAATTCATTTCTTTACGGAACCAACCGCCCATTTGCACACCAGTGTTACCGCACATCAGGCCTTTAAGACCATAGTCTGCAGATAACTCATCCCATAACTCTTGACCGCCACCAAAACGAATCCAAGCGTTCATTTCTGTGTAAGTCAGACCGAAAGGTACTGAAGTGAAGTAAGCAAAACCAGGATGCTTTCCTTTCCAGTAGTATTCTGCAGCGTGGTACATTTGCGCGTTACCAGAGGCCACTTCATCAAATGAGTCAAACGCTTTAACACGCTCGCCCGCTGCGAAATAGTTAACAACAATACGACCATCACTCATATCAGATAGACGCTGTGCGAAACGTTGTGCACCTGTTCCTAGCCCTGGAAAATCTCTTCCCCAAGTTGCTACCATATTAATTTCCATACGCTCTTTAGCGATGGCTGGTGCAGAGATAGCCGTTGCTGCTGCAACCCCACCAATACCCGCTAAACCAGTTTTCAAAAGATCACGTCTTTTCATGAAGACTAACTCCTTAATTATTATTGTTCACCGAGAACGGCATTTTTTATTGTGTCCGATGTATAGGTAATTAATAAATATACACATCATCCTGCAAAGCTGCATCAGTACAGCAGAAATGCTCTACAGAGTAAATTAGTTTTTTTATATAACCTTACCAGTGTTTTTTATAACTGAACTCAAACCATACAACAAATTCCCCTTAAAAAAGTGGAATTTTGTCGTTCTTAGAACACAGACAGGCAATTGTTGCCTTTTTGTTAATAAAATTCATCTTTTTTGTCTAATACTTTAGTCGTAGACAGAGCTTAAACAGAGAAATTTATCGATTCTTCTAAGGTACAATGCAATTGTAACTAGTTTAGCTACACAGATCAGTGTTTAATGCCTTAACAAAGTTAAATATTTCTTTTGTTACTGCACTGTTTTTATATATCTATTTCGAATAAAAGAGTAACCCATCCAGCAAAAACAAAAAACATATGCATCGGAACTTCAGCCATCTCAATATGCGAATGCGAATTTTTTTCTTGGATTAACATAAACAAAAGTAAATAATATATGCAGATAATTTATCCACCTGGGGGCTATATAGGAGAGGCACTGTGTGGCGAATTACCCCTTCATTGTGTATCGAGTCACATATAACACTGTCTGAAATTTGTTTTGTTTTTATCTGTGAGCACTATTACAAAACAACAACGCGGCTAAGTTGGCCAAGGCATGCCTTATCAGAAAATTTCACCCATTCACCTGCAGCTTTGATTTCCCGTGATACTCTGACTGCTGCACACAGCAACCAACATTTCGCGGCGCAATACTCAAATATCGGTAATAGATTATATCCGAGGAGATTTATTTAACCTGGTAAACTTCTTCAGGAGTTAACAGGCCTGAATCTGTACTCATGATTTAAGCCTGTCGTAGATGTTTTGTGCATTTACTTAGGCGCTATAAAGCTGGAGATCTGGCTGGCCAACACTTTGTTTTCATTTTCTGCATTACTGCCTATAGCTTTCACCACAAATTTTATAGAGCTTTTGTAGCGTTGAATATCTTGCTGATTGATCCATACCCTGAGCGTTAAGGTATCTACTTCACCCCTGGGCACTTGAATCTGTTGCGATCCTATTACCTTAAACGCCGCATCCGCTATTATCTCTAATTTGAATTTACTGGCTTGCGCCCCTTTATTGTTGATCTTGACGGTATAGCTATTTTCAACGCCATCTGCAGTGACAAGATAGAGAATGCCGCTGCGGTCCCTCATCACATCAATACTTAATAGATCTCTGGATATCACTGAATATACGAATACAAGGCAACACAACATTGCACTGATAGTCAAAAAGATAACTTTAGGCGTCTTGAAAAGGGCTTTACTGGTCGTGCCACTTTCATTGCTGAATTTTATCAGGCCCTGCGGGTAACCCATTTTATCCATAACAGTGTCGCAGGCATCAGCGCAGAGACCACAATCGATACAGGCATACTGCATGCCATCGCGAATATCTATATCTACCGGACAGACTTGCACACAAACAGAACAATCGACACAATCACCCAGCCCTTTTGCGGATGCATCAACACCGACTTTGCGTTTTCCACGCTGCTCTCCGCGCTGCTGATCATAGCTGACCACTAAAGTCTCTCTAGTGTACATAACCGCTTGAAACCTTGCGTAAGGGCACATGTGCAAACAGACCTTTTCCCTGAGCCAGCCAGCATTTAAATATGTGCCAATGACAAAAAACATTAACCAAAATACTGCTAAATAGTGCAATTGGGCATTAACTGTTTCTAGGATTAATGGCTTAATCTGATAAAAATAGCCGACAAAGGTATAAGCCGTGAGGATAGAAATCAGCATCCATAAGGTATGTTTACTGGCTTTACGAACAACCTTTGACCAGCTCCAGCTCTGCTTATCCAGTTTCATGCGCTGGTTCCTGTCGCCTTCGCATTTATCTTCAACCCACATAAACAGGAAAGTCCAGACTGTTTGTGGGCAGCTAAACCCGCACCAGGCTCTGCCAATAACAAGAGTTGCAGCCACCAGCAAAAATGCCGCCAATACTAACAAAGTCACCAAGAAGACAGCATCTTGCGGCCAAAATGTCATGCTGAAAACATGAAACTTTTGCGCTTTCAAGTCAAACCAGACCGCGGGCACCGAGTTTATCTGCAACCAGGGAACAACAAAAAAAAGCCCTAGAAGTAAAAAACTCATTTTTTTGCGTAAGCGCTGAAAATAGCCAGTGGTTTTTTTAGTATATATTTTTCCACGGTAAGCATCCGCGGACAAAACATTGTGCCGGTTACTGAATGGATCAGATTTTCTAACGGGATTTTTTTCGCCAGTCCCTGCCCCAGTCACAACTGGAGTTAGGGTTTGTGTATGCAACAGATTCAGTAGTGGGATTTTCTCAGACATAGGTGACCTTCACCGAGCAATTGACTAACAGCGCACTGCACAATCTTCAGTAATGAAAGTTACAATGGCTTTAGCTAATTGATCAGTAGCGTTAATGGGATAGTGAGCATTTTAAACCTTTCCCAAAACAGGTACAGATACACAAAAAAGTATATTTTAGTGCACAGATAGATGATAATTACCTTTGTACCTATCCTTTAATGAGCAACTGTACTCATGCCTGAATATTTATATTACCAATTAGAACAGCAATTGCGCCAGCAAATCAGCAGTGGTCAATTCGCCTGTTTCAGCAAATTGCCTTCAGTGCGAGAGCTTTGTCGTCAGAGCAAGCTCTCTAAATCTACTGTGTTGGCCGCCTATGCCCGGTTAGAGGCAGATGGCCTTATCCAGGCCAAGGCCAAATCGGGTTATTTTGTATGCCCGAACAAAGCCATGACAAATAATCCACTGAAAACTCCCGCCACCAGCAGCCCCAACAGTTTGCCGAGGCTAATTTCCAGAACGCAATTGATCCTCGACATAATGCAAAGAGGTGCCGCCTTTGACTTATTGTCCAAAAGCGCTCCCCAGCCCCACAATGAGCAGTTACGAAAGGCTCTTTCACGGGCACTGCGCCGCCAAAACAGCGATCAGCAGCTATATTATGACCAACCCCAGGGAGACAAAAACCTGCGGCTGCAATTAGCCAAAAGTATCAGCCACGGCGGTGGACAATTAACCGCCCAAGAGTTAATTGTTACATCGGGCTGTCAACATTCACTGCTACTGGCACTGATGGCCACAACTGAGCCGGGAGATTTAGTAGCGATTGAATCACCGGGGTTTTATGGCGCGCTGCAGCTTTTGGAAGTGCTCGGCCGAAAAGTGTTAGAAATACCTAGCTCTGCCACTGATGGAATAAGTCCGGATGCACTGCAACTGGCAACTGAACACTGGAACATCAAAGCACTGATAATTTCCCCTAGTTTTGCCACACCCACAGGCTCCTGTATGCCAGAGGAGAATAAACGCCGAGTTTTGCACTTAGCGCAACAAAAAAACTTTGCCATTATAGAAGATGATATCTATGCAGAATTGCATTTTTCTCTACAGCGCCCTAGATCACTACATTCTTATGACAACACCGGCTCAGTATTACTCTGCTCTTCTCTGGCGAAAACACTCTCACGCGATTTGCGTATCGGCTGGATTGCAGCCGGAAAATACCATCAAAAGATCCTCGGCCTAAAAGTAGCGACTAGCATGGCTAACAGCGTCAGCCAGCAACAAGGGGTAGCGCTATTTATGGCAGAAGGTGGCTTAGAAAAACACTTAAAGGTGCGTCGCCAACAATTACAGACGCAAAAACAACAACTACAATCTCTGATCAGTGAATACTTACCTATGGCCCAAAGCGCCAGCCAACCACAAGGTGGTATGGTACTATGGCTGGAGCTTGATAAAAAAATCAACAGCTTAGAGTTATATCGTCAGGCCCGGGAACAAGGATTGACTATTACTCCCGGCAGTATATTCAGTGCTCAGGATACCTATCAAAATTTTCTTCGTTTAAGTTTTGCCCACCCCTGGACGCCACAAAGAATTACAGCGATAAAACAGCTGGCAACATTAATTACAGAGTATTAGCTCCACTACCGACTTATAGACACAGAGCCCACTTGCTAGTGGGTACCAGCCCTGTAGCCCTGCGAACTTAATAGCATGTTTACAAGCAATGCCGAACAACTGACTGCGATAGTTTCCCAAGCACAGCTATTGTCCCTATAATGCTGTTTTTACATAACAAGTGTGCATCTATGAAACCTATTGCAGTTATTACCGGCGGTTCTAAAGGGATTGGTCTGGCTATTGTTAAATTATTTCTCGCGGCTAATTACAAGGTCTACAACTTAGATATCTGCAGTAGTGAGCTGGGTGAATATATCCCCTGCGATATGAGTCAGTTCACCCAAGTACAAGCAGCCATAAACAAAGTGGTAGCCCTTGAACAACGTCTGGATGTGCTGGTTTGTAACGCCGGCATACATCTGTCTGCCAACATTGAAAATACTACTTTAGAAGATTTTGAACGTTTGTTTGCGATCAATGTTAAAGGGGCTTTTGCAGCTATCCAGGCGAGCTTAGCGCCGATGAAAGCTCAGCAAAAAGGCTCCATTGTAATTATTTGTTCTGATCAGGCACTGGTCGGAAAAACCAATTCTTTTGCCTACAATTTATCCAAACACGCTCTGGCTTCTATGGCTAAAACTACAGCATTAGATTACGCTGGCGACAATATCCGAGTGAATGCGGTCTGCCCCGGAACCATCGAGACTCCTTTGTATCACGCTGCCATCGATAAATACTGTGCCAAATCAGGAGCCGATAAAGCACAAGTGCACGCCGCTGAGGCCGCTTCTCAACCTCTGGGGCGTTTAGGTCAACCTGAAGAAATTGCAGAATTAGTACTTTTTCTGGCCTCGGATAAAGCCGGATTTATAACCGGCAGCCTGCAGGTAATAGACGGCGGCTATACGACTGCCTGACAATTTACAGCAACAACAACTCCTTTAGCGACCTGAGACTGACAATTTGCAGATCATTGACCCTCATATCCATTTATTTGCCAGAGAGACAGGACATTACCGTTGGTTAGATCCGCAAAACCCGCCCTTTTGGCCTGATAAAGAAGTGATTAATCGCGACTTTACTGCGGGCGATTTAACACTGCCAGCAGGTTTGCAACACAGCGGTTTTGTACACATAGAAGCGGGGTTTGACAATCGACAACCCTGGCGTGAACTAGCTTGGCTGGAAGCTTCGCAAAAGGGTAATTTCAAGACTATTGCCAGTATTGACCTGACATTGGCTACCTCTGAGTTTGCCGCTCTGCTCGACAAATTAGCTTTGCACTTATCCCTGATAGGCGTCAGGCAAATTCTCGACCAGAATGCACAAACCTTATTAGCCGACCCGCAAGTGCAGCGTAATTTAAGGGAAATTGCCGAGCGTGGGCTAATTTTCGAATGCCAACTCGATGCTGCTGACACCCCTGCGATTGATTTGCTAGTGGCTGCTTTACTGCAACTACCCAAGTTAGTACTGGTTATCAACCATGCCGCCTTCCCAGCTTATCAACAGTCTAGCTTTTCCATTTGGCAGCAAAATATCGGCAAGTTGGCTGCCTTTAAGTGTGTTTCAATCAAGGCATCGGGCTGGGAAATGGTCGATAGAAAATACCAAGCAGAGCATATTCAGCAGATTTTAGATGTATTGCTGTCCCTGTTCAGTGACAAAAAAATCATGTTAGCCAGTAATTTCCCGCTGTGTTTATTCAGCAATAGTTATGCCCAGCTATGGCATATCTATAACAACCTAGCACTGAGTAAGGCGCAAAAAAGTGCCCTGATGTACGACAATGCCAAACGTATTTATCAATTTTAGATAGATTTTTTAATATAAACATCTACTGTAGCGGCGTTTATTGATTGCGCTACAGTTAATTTATCGACTTTCGATTATTCCATAATCCAACTTGAGGCCTATCCCGTGAGCAATGACAAACATTCAACTGAGACTATTCTAGCCAGCGGACTCGGCTTTATGGATGAACAACATTTAGGGGTTATTCCCGGTATTTTCCCCAGCACAACTTATGAACGCAGTGCTGATAATAGTTATGAACACGGAAAAATTTATACCCGCGATCACAACCCCAACTACGAACAGCCTGAGCAAGTTCTGGCCGCATTAGAAAAAGGTCATAGCGCGATGCTTTTCTCCTCGGGAATGTCGGCAGCCACTTGTGTTTTTATGGCATTGAAACCTGGGGATCATGCAGTAGTCCCCAAGGTAATCTACTGGTCATTTCGCAACTGGCTATTAAACTTTGCCACTGACTGGGGTATAGAAACCACTTTCGTCGACAACGGCGATTTAGATGCCCTGAGAGCGGCTATCAGACCTGGACAGACTAAATTACTATGGATAGAAACGCCCGCCAATCCTACCTGGCAGATTGAGGATATCGGCGCCTGGGCAGAAATAGCCCACAGTATTGGCGCTCGTCTAGCAGTAGACAACACTATCGCCACCCCGCTGCTGTGCAACCCAATAACACTGGGCGCAGACATTGTGATGCACTCGGCGACCAAATACCTGAATGGCCACTCAGACGTTTTGGCCGGGGCATTGATCTGTAAAACTGACGATCAACACTGGCAAAAAATGCGCAGTATTCGCGCCGCTGGAGGCGCTGTACTCGGCCCCTTTGAAGCTTGGTTATTGATGCGCGGGATGCGTACACTGGCTGTTCGGGTTAAACAGGCATCGGCGAATGCGCTGGCATTTGCCCAGGCGATGGAGCAACTTCCTCAAGTAGCCGAAGTCCTGTATCCGGGCCTAGTCAGCTTTAAAGGTCATAAACTGGCAGCGAAGCAAATGCACGGTGGATTCGGTGGCATGCTCAGCATCAGAATCAAAGGCGGTGAAAACGCTGCCATTAAAGTAGCGGCCAATTTGCAGCTGATCAAGCGCGCTACCTCTCTGGGAGGCGTAGAGAGCTTAGTGGAGCACCGCGCCAGCGTTGAAGGCCCAGATACCCCCTGTCCCGTTGACTTACTGCGTATTTCCATCGGTATTGAACATGTGGATGATTTGATTGCAGATATGCAAAGGGCGTTAGAAACATGAGTTGGAAGTTGGAAGTTGGAAGTTGGAAGTTGGAAGTTGGAAGTTGGAAGTATTGAGCTATGAAAAAGCGTGAGGCGTGAGATTAGATATCACTTAAAACAGGAAAGCCAGTTACTTTGCAGTGACTGGCTTTTTTTGATTAGACAGTTGATAGGCTAGCTTTTTAACACCATCACTGAGCAACAGGCTCTTTCAACCACCCGGGCTGACACTGAGCCGAGTAGAAATTCGTTTAACTTGCTGCGCTGATGGGCGCGCATAATCACCAGGTCAATTCCCGCTCTGGCTACATAGCGGTTGATTTCTTCAGGGGCTGAACCCTCAAACACTTTCAAGACTGGCTTTATCTGCTCGCCTACATATTTAGCAGCGTAATCAGTCAGGTCTTGAGCAATAGATTTGACCACTGCCCTATGCTCGCTCTCACCTAAAAAAGAGGAGACATAAGAGTTGCCAAACCCAGGTAATACCGTAATTAAATGCAATTCACCGGCGCTCTCTGAGATTTCCCGAAGTGCTAATTTTAGCGCATTCAGGGAAAATTCTATGTCTTGCAGGTCTACAGGTACTAATACTTTCCCAAACATAACTCTCTCCAGATACTCTGACAGAGGCTGCGACTCACTGCTGCCAATTGCCGAGCTATTAACAAGTGCAACCCAGGCGTTAAATTGAGCATGACCTGGGTTGTCAGTTAGTTAAGCGGCCACTGCGGCACCCATCCCAGGATCATTTTTACGCCGACGCTGCACTACAATCACCAGCATTAGCAGTAGCAAAGTAGGAATATAGATCCACTGTTTGGCCGGCTGATTACCCGGCACATCGACGCTGCTGATAATTTGATCAAATGCTAAACCCGCCTCGCTTGCTGCGCTATCGTATTCAACAAAATCAACTATCAGGCCACTGTCTGTCTGCAGTAGTTCAACACCTGCTGCCAGCAGCCGCGCCTGGGCATTTTCACCCGCGGGCAGTGCCAATATAGTCATAAAGGAGCGTGGATTTCCCACTTCGTCCTCGCCATCAATCCAGATTCGTAGTTCAGTATCGGCAGCGGGTTGCAGCTCATCTAAACTCTGTACAAAAGCGACAGGTGGCAAGCTAATGTAGGGGTCGACTATCCGGTCCATCCAAAATCCAGGACGGAACAGCGAGAAGGCGATCAGCAGCAAAATGGCACTTTCGTATTTTTTGCTACGGGCGACAAACTGACCTTGGGTGGCAGCAGCAAATATCAACATGGCCATTGTCGCCACCACAAATACCTGAATACCCTCCAGCCAACCGACATCGATTAATAACAAATCAGTGTTGAAGATAAACAGGAATGGCAGTGCCGCGGTGCGCAAGCTATAGGCAAACGCCTGGAAACCCGTCTTGATAGGGTCACCACCGGAGATGGCTGCAGCGGCAAAGGATGCCAGACCTACCGGGGGCGTTACATCGGCCATAATGCCAAAATAGAATACAAATAAGTGCACTGCAATCAGTGGTACGATCAAGCCGGCGTCTTGTCCCAGGGAGACAATCACCGGTGCCAGGAGCGAGGAGACCACTATGTAGTTGGCGGTGGTCGGCAAACCCATGCCTAAGATCAAGCTCAACATAGCAGTCAATACCAACATCAACAGCAAGTTACCCATGGACAATAACTCGACCAGATCAGCCAGTACTGATCCCACCCCGGTTTGCGATACAGCACCGACAATAATGCCCGCCGTGGCAGTGGCAATACCGATACCAATCATGTTTCTGGCACCGATGATCAATCCATCCAGCAGTTCATTGGCGCCTTGAATTAAACGTTGTTTCAATGCCTGTTCGGCGCGAAAAT
The DNA here is from genome assembly GCA_013215505.1 of Oceanospirillaceae bacterium. GTDB lineage: Bacteria > Pseudomonadota > Gammaproteobacteria > Pseudomonadales > Balneatricaceae > Rs1. Next base: position 78,952 of record JABSQZ010000021.1, on the reverse strand, counting down.
AGGCGATCAACGGGCGCTGAGTGACGAGTATTACTAGCATCAGTACCGTGGCCCAAAAAGCCGATAGGCCCGGGGAAAGTCGCTCAATCATCAAACACCAAACCAACACGACTACCGGTAGCAGGTAGTGCAGCCCAGAGCGCACAGTCGGCCCTATTTCTGGCAACTGTAGCATAGGTGCGTTGGGGTCATCTAATTGCAAATCCGGCACTTTTGCGGCAATGCGTATCAACAATAGATAAACCAACGCCAGCAGTAAAGTAATCACTAAGCTTGCATAGTCGCCAAAGGTAGGCTTTACCCAACTAATGCTGTAATAGACCAGCATAGATAGAGCGGCCGCAGCCAGGAAGCCGGTTAAAATACCGAGGATTCTCGCCATCCAGGGTTTTACTGCAGAGCGGCGTGGCAAGCCTTTCATCTCTAGCTTAACCGCTTCCAAATGCACTATGTAGATCAAGGCAATATAGGAAATCAGTGCCGGTAAAAAGGCGTGAGTAATGACTTCGAAATAGGAGATGCCGACATACTCAACCATCAAGAAAGCCGCGGCCCCCATCACTGGCGGCATTATCTGACCATTCACCGACGAAGCCACTTCAACTGCACCGGCTTTTTCAGAGCTAAAGCCGACTCGCTTCATCATCGGAATAGTAAAAGTACCCGTAGTCACCACGTTGGCAATGGATGAGCCCGAAATCAGTCCGGTCAGACCCGAGGAGACCACCGCGGCCTTGGCGGGCCCGCCTTGCATATGGCCCAACAGTGAGAATGCTACTTGAATAAAGTAGTTACCCGCACCGGCTTTATCTAACAGGGCACCAAAGAGTACAAAGAGAAATACAAATCCACTAGAGACACCCAAGGCGATGCCGAAAACTCCCTCAGTCGATAACCACTGATGGTTAATCAACTCGACCACAGACACTCCCTTGTGGGCAATAATGCTGGGCATGTACTGTCCCAGTAAAGAATATGCCAGGAAGATAATTGCCACTATCATTAATGGTGGCCCCAAGGTTCGCCTGGTAGCCTCCAACAGAAATAAGATCCCCGCCAGTGAGGCGATGTAATCGAGATCACTGGGAAAGCCAGTGCGCTCTGTCAGCTGCTCATAAAAGAAAAATAAGTAGCCACAGCAAAATGCGGCTAATAGAGATAACAGCATATCCGTTTTCGGGATAGTATGACGCGATGACGAGGCGAAAGCAGGATAAGCGGTAAAGGCTAAAAACACCGCGAAGGCTAAATGTATGGCTCGGGCTTCAGTATTATTGAAAATACCAAAACTACCAATGACTGGCCAATCCATGAACGGTAGTGGCGATGCAATCCACAGTTGAAACAGCGACCAGAGTAGGGCAGTAGCTAATAGCACTCGGCCCTGGATACCCGCGGGAATACGTGCCCCAGTATCGGCGGCTGCAACCATGTCCTGCAGTTCTTTATCACTGAGCGTGGCGGAAGATTTTTGCGCGGAAGTTGAATCCATTGTCATAACTATACCTCTTATGATAATTATTCAATATTTGTAGACGCTAGATAGCAGCTCTTGGGTGAAAGCTAATTTGCTGCAGCTTTATTTAGCGCTATAAAAAATAAAAGAGAGGACCAGCCTCTCTTAAAATGTGAAAACTAGCGAGTGCTAGAAATTACATCCAACCTTTTTCTTTGTAGTAGCGTACTGCGCCTTCGTGCAGTGGAGCAGACAAACCTTTTACCATCATATCTTGTGGCGTCAGGTTAGCGAATGCTGGGTGTAGACGCTTAAATCTGTCGAAGTTATCAAAGACAGCTTTAACTACGTGGTAGATAGTGTCGGCTGGCACTGTTGCAGAACTTACAAAAGTCGCACGCACACCGAAGGTTTTAATATCTTCATCAGTACCCGCATACATTCCACCGGGGATAGTAGCTTCCGAGTAGAATGGGTTTTCTGCGATCAACTTGTCGATAATTGGACCAGTAACAGGAATGATCTTGGCATTACAAGAAGCTGATGCTTCTTTAATTGCGCCAGATGGATGACCTACTGTATAGATCATGACATCAATTTTGTTATCACAAAGCGCTTGCGCCTGCTCTGCAGCTTTTAGTTCTGCCGCTAGCTTGAAGCTATCTTTAGTCCAGCCCTTTTCACCCATTAGTACTTCAATTGTACCGCGAGTACCAGAACCTGGGTTGTTCAGGTTGACACGTTTACCAACCATATCATTGTAGTGTGAAACATTGCTGTCAGCACGTGCTACGACTGTGAAAGGCTCGCCATGCACAGAGAATACAGCGCGCAGATCAGTGAAGGCACCTTGTGTTTTAAAGGTCGCGTGTTTAGTACCTTTAGTGGCATGGAACTGCCAATCAGACTGAGCAACACCCATATCTTGCTCACCTTTACGAATGGCATTGATATTAGTGACAGATCCGCCTGTGGAAGGTGCTGTACATTTGATGTTGTGATCTTTTGTACCACGGTTAACCAGACGACAGATAGATTGACCAACAACGTAATAAACGCCAGTTTGTCCGCCCGTACCAATAGTAACAAAAGTATTATCAGCTGCAGCTACACTACCGCTGAAAGAAGCTGCCAGCGCAACACTTGAAGAAAACAAAGCGGTGGCTAGTTTATTTTTCATAGATTTTCTATTAAGAGACATAAGAACCCTTGTTATTGTTATCTGACCCTGTAACAGTCAGTGTGAGATTGATGTCTATTCGACTTAACATCCCTTTAAGTGAGCAAACAAAGCGGGAATTACTGATCGCCAGCTGTAATCTGACAAATGTATAGATGACAATCTTAAAAAAGATCTGCCTGTGTTGTATTAAACACAGGCAGATCCAAAACTTATTAAGATTTGATTAGTATGACCTAATCGCGGAACAAGAATACATGCACAAATTTAATCACGGACTCTCTGCTGTGCCAATAATGCATCCTTACGTGCCACAATGAATTTCCAGCGCACTCACAAGGTAAATATTCCACCCAACACCAGCAGTTACCGCTCATCAACAAATGGGGAGTTACCCATACACAAACAACCATTCGACTCAGAATCTAGTTCTACTTACGGTAGCGACAACTCTAGCTAGCCATCCATAAAACGGATATTGGGATGCTCAGTACTGCGCAAAGGCAGCTGTGGTTCGCTATTACATACAGAAAGATTTAACACTTACAGAGTAAAGGCAACAACAGCTTTGCAACCCTTCTGCCTATGCTCAACAGCGACCCTATTTTCAACATTGGGCTGAATATTATCTCTAAAATTGGTATAACAGCTGAGCTCAGAGCCAGTATTAGCGCTTCTGGCAAAACAGTTACCCATTTATGCCAGGATTCATTCATGTCAGTTAGCAGTCGATTAGCCAATTATCGAAAGCACAATCCTCTTGCCATTAAGCTATTAGCTGCAATTATCCTCTGCAGTTCGGTGATTACAGTGCTGGCCACCAGTGCTCAATTGTATTCCGACTACCGCTATGAACGCAGCGCCATTGATCAGCGTATCCAGCAAATAGAATCCACCTCACTGGCGAGTATCGAAAACAGCTTGTGGGAGATTAGCCCGGCGCAAATCCAGCTACAACTTGAAGGCCTGAACCAAATAAGTGATGTGCAGTACATCACCCTAGACACCCCTTTCAATGAGCACTACAGCAGTGGAGATCCGCCTGAATCAGCCTCTTTGCAGAAAGAGTACAATCTCACCCACATTGAAAAAGGCAAAATCTATCCACTGGGTAAGTTACGTATAATCATTAGCCTGGATAACTTGTACCAGCGGCTTTGGGACAAAACCTTACTTATATTGCTTTCCCAAGGGGTGAAAACTTTTCTGGTGTCGATTTTTATATTGTCTATCATCTACCACTTAGTCACTCAACACTTAGCGGCAATGGCCAGTTACGCCAGAAGCTTGCGCTTAGACAAGTTAGCGGCCCCACTGCTGCTGAAGCGCTCAAGAAACAATCAAAGTGATGAACTAGGCGAGGTTGTAGATTCTTTCAATGCCATGCGCAAGAGCATGCTCAGCGATATGCAAAAACGCACAGCGGCAGAGGCAGCACTGGCGCAACTGAATACCGAACTGGAGTTAAGAGTTGCACAGCGCACCGAGCAGCTGCAACAGGCCAATAGTGAATTACAGCAAAGTTTGGCGCAGTTGCAACGCACTCAATCGCAGCTGGTAGAATCTAAGAAAATGGCGGCATTAGGCAGTTTGGTTGCCGGGGTTGCCCATGAAATTAGCACCCCTATCGGCATTGGCTATACCGCCGCTTCATTTTTGGAACAGCAATCCAGGCAGTTCAGTGGTGAACTCGCCGATCTCGCCCTGGAGAGCAGCCAGATGATCCGCCAAAACCTGGAGCGGGCCGCCACATTAATCACTGCTTTCAAACAAGTTTCTGTTGATCAGACCAGTGAACAGCGACGGCACTTCAATATGGCTGACTACCTGCAGGAAATATTAATTTCTCTACAACCAAGATTGCGCAATAGCTGTGCAAAGATCAATGTTAATTGCCCGCAAGACTTGTCCCTGCATAGCTACCCGGGCAGTTTTTATCAGATTTTTAACAACCTTATTCTCAATTCTTTAATGCATGGAGTGCCAAGCTCAAAGTCCAAAATTGGCATACAGATTAACATAAGAGTCAGTGACGAGAAGCTAATCATAGACTACACAGATGATGGCCTGGGTTTGAGCCCAATTTGGGCAGAGAAGGTATTTGAACCTTTTGCCACCAGTAAGCGCAACCAGGGATGTAGTGGTTTAGGCATGCATATTTGCTACAATATTATCAATCAATTGCTAGGGGGTGAGATAAATTGCCTGACCACTGAGCGCGGTGCTCATTTTCGAATCAGTTTGCCACAGCACCAAGATTAAAGGCTATGCATGCATATCAGGGTAGCAATCCTATCTCTTTAAAATAGCGGATTGCCCCTTTATGTAGAGGTGCGGCGAAAGGCCCTTTAACCATTAATTCTGGGTCTAGTCGGGTAAAAGCCGGATGCATAGTTCTAAACTCCGCCAAATTTTCTAATAGAGACTTAACCAGAGCATAAGCGGTCTCCTCCGAGAGTGCGGTGCTGGTAAATAGCGTCGCATTGACGCCGAAAGTAGAAATAGATTTTATATTCCCCCGGTAGATAGCGCCGGGGATTTTTGCCCAGCGATAATAGGAGTTTTCCGCCAACAACTGCTCAATTTCAGGACCTCGCACCCCCACCAGGCGGCTATCGCAATCTTCAGTCGCCTCGCGAGCTGCTGCTGATGGGTGCCCGACAGTATATATCATCACATCGATCCGCCCCTGACACAGGGCACTGGCCTGTTCGGAGGCATCTAACTTTAACACTTGACTAAAATCAGCCTGAGTCCAGCCTTTTTTCAACAGCAAATCATCCATGGTTGCACGCAAACTTGAACCTGCGGTACCCATGCTGATGCGCTTGCCCTTAATATCATCAAAGTTACGAATAGAGGAATGGCGCGGCACTATCAAGGTGAAATATTCTGGATAAAGGACTAATAAAGTACGCAGTGAAGCTGCAGAGTTTGTCGGTTCTAGTGAGGTATTTACAGCTTCAGAAATCTCTCTAAGCTTTTGCGTCTCGCTAGCTGGCTGCTTCTGAGCAGTACTGGGCGAGCCTATATCAGCGTTGTTGCGGCGGGTATTGTAGCTGTGGTAAACCCAGTTTGACTGGGCAATGCCTACATCCAGGGCACCGCGCTGCACCCGGTCAATATTTGACACTGATCCATCAGTCGCCTCTAACGCACACCGAATACCGTGCACTGCTCCAGGTTTATTTACTATCCGGCAAATACTGCCGCCAGTCGGATAATAAACCCCTGTGATACCTCCAGTTCCGAGTGAAACAACCAATTTTTCAGCGTTGCTATAAGTAGAAAAAAGCACAGCCAAACTCGTCAGTAATATTATTTTTATAACCACAAGACCCGCCTAAAGGAATAAATTGTAAATACTATTTATACTGTTAGAACAACTTACGCAACATAAATCTATCCCTGTGATCGGTGCTGAGAGCATTTTTTATCCCGCTATTGGTATAGACACAAGTCAGCCTCTATCCGAACAATAAGTACAGCCCAGAGCCGATTGCTGGCACGGAGCCACAAAGAACAACAGATCACATAAGCCCTATCTCTTTAAAATAGCGAATAGCACCTTTATGTAACGGGGCCGCGAAAGGACCTTTAAGCATGACATCAGGTTCTAACTGACTGAAAGCTTTGTGAAAACTTCTAAATTCAGGCAAATTTTCGAATACTGACTTAACCAGCGAATAGGCCGTCTGCTCAGAGAGTGCGCTACTGGTAAAGAGCGTCGCATTCACCCCAAAAGTGTCAATGGCTTTATTATTGCCTCGATAGATAGCAGCGGGAATTTGGGCCCAGCGATAGTAGGAATTGTCGGCCAATAACTGCTCAACGCCAGTCCCCTGCACAGAAATCAGCCGGCTCTCGCAATCTTCAGTGGCCTCTCTGGCGATAGCCGATGGATGAGCGACAATATAGATCATTACATCTATACGCCCCTCGCACAGCGCGCTCGCCTGTTCGGCGGTATCTAAATTTAGCACTTGCGAAAAATCTGCCAGGGTCCAGCCTTTTTTCTGCAGCAATTCATCCATAGTCGCATGTGAACCTGAACCTTGCGGCCCGATACTAATACGCTTACCTCTGATGTCATCAAAACTATATATGGCAGAATCGCTCGGCACTATCAGGGTGAAGTATTCGCGATAAAGCAGTAGTAATGTGCGTAGCGAAGAAGCTGAATCTGCATCCATCGCTACAGAATTTTGCTGTACTATATTATCTCGAGTGCTACTGGAGATGACCGCTGCCGGGTTTAGGCTGACTGATCGAACAGCACTGGAGTTGTAGCTACGGTAAACCCAGTTTGACTGGGCAATGCCGACATCTAAAAGCCCCTGTTGTACCCTGTTGATATTAGACACCGACCCATCCGTAGCCTCTAGTGCACAGCGAATACCATGTACTGCCCCCGGTTTATTAACTATCCGACAGATACTGCCTCCAGTGGGGTAATAGACACCGGAAATACCACCGGTCCCCAGTGAGACGACGCGTTTTTGCGCATTGCTGTAAGATGAAAATAACAGTGCTAAAGCCGTTATTAATATTGTTTTTATAAACACAGAGACTGCCCCAATAGTGTAAATTTTATGATTTTATGTACAGCGCCTGCAGCAAACTGCAAATATTTCTATCTATTAATCCCAGCTATTACAAATTTTTAATAACTAATGCTATACCCTAAGCGCTTAAGTTTAAGTACACTGAGGCACTTCGCCTGATTACCGATCTTCGGAACAGTTTAAGGAACATGCGGATAGGTCCTGTATCTTCTGAGCGGGGGTAGCGCAATTGCCCAATGTTCCCTAGTGGCGGGTAAAATGCCTATTGTCACTCAGCCACTGTATTAGAGTCCATTTATGAACCCATTTTTTATTTTTTTATTTGTTTTTGCACTGATCGCAATAATCTACTGGTTTAAGAACGCCAGCCAGCGCCAAGGTATTACCGCCCTAAAAGGTGTTTTGATAGTATTGGCATTGCTGTTAATCATCCTCATAGTCACAGGCAGACTACCTATTTTCAGTGGAATTCCTGTTCTGCTGTTAGCCATTTTTCGAAAATTTGCCTTGGGCAAGCTACTAATCCCTTTGATAAAGCTCTTGGCTGGCAGCTCCAGTGCCAGACAAGTAGTGCGCAGTTCTATCAATATGAATGATGATCAAGCACTGAAAATACTCGGTCTGGAGCTAGACCCGAGTAGAGAAGAAATCGTACAAGCACACCGAAAATTAATACGCGAGCTCAAAAGTAGCGGTGATGTCAGCGATATTGAAGCGACTAAAATTGACTTAGCCCGCGAACATTTAATTAAAAAGAGCAATATTTAACATTGAAAAGTTCAGCCTAGAAAAGCTGCAAGCAAGTCCTTTGCACTTCGCCCTTTTACAGGAAATAACCGACAGATTCGAAGTTTTGCTAAGAGCATGCGAATATATTCAGTATCTTCTCTGCGAACGGCAAAGGGGATACCCAGGCGCACCTGGCCTGTTCGCATGCTGGCTACTTAATAGGCAGCAATTTCAAACCGTTGTTACCTAGTAACTCCGAAAAACCTTTTAACCTAAGCTCTTTATTGTTAAACACTTGAAACAACATAACACTCTGCTCAGGGTCAATATCCTCCGACAAAAGAGCAACTTCCAGAATCTGCTCTGGGTGCATTTTCCACTGCCCTTTACTGACAATCATCGGGTGACCATTACGATAATCAAGAATTAGACTAACACTGTGATCAGACTCTAAATTCAGCACAATAAAAGCATCACCTGCGCTTAAGGCATTACTGTAACTGCCGCTGTGGAACTCTTCCAGGCTGTCCCCTTTGCGTACACAACCCATAAGAGACTCACCATTTAACTTTAGTTCGGCGCTTAAAGCATACCATTGCTGCAGGTTATCAATGCACACTTGCTGAATGATTTTTAGATGCATTTTATACATTCTGCCAGTGGCTAATAACATCTCGCCACGCCAACTATTATTAACATTCGCTACAGATAAAAACTCTAACAAAGAATATATATTTTGCTTGCTAAGCTGTACTTTGTCTTCACTCACCCGCGCTTGCCAGAGTCCCTTCTGGCCCTTAACCAGGTATTCCAGAGATTGGACATCCGCCCCACAGCCAGTTGCCTTTAACGCGGCAAAATAAACCTTATCTACTTGCCAATCAAGACTTTGGACAGCACTGGCAGACAATTCCAGATACATTGTAGGCAGCAGATCACCTTTTTGAGAAAAATGTGAAATTAATTGTTGATTAGGATCAAATAATTTTGTAATTGTGCTCGCCCCACAGAGACGAATTTTATATTCCGAATTTTCTAAATATACCGTACCGCGCAAGAATTTACTGAAGGATGTATCTTCACTCACTGCTGAACTCTTCAACGTTGAAATGCAGCCGCCCAAAGTCACTAAAACAACAGTGCCAAGCAATATACGTAGTAAACCAAATAACCTAGATCTCATGTCTTATTTATAGCCCTATAGAATATTCACATTAATTTCAGATAGTTACAGATAACAAAATCAGCAAATCATGAATAACTGTTATCTTTACTAAGCATGAATCGAAAAAAAATTTCCCAACTATACAAAAAGCCCCTGTCCAATAATGTGCTGCCAAGGCGTTCAAACTGTATAAAAAATAGCTATTTATGAAAACATAAAAAGTCTGATCTGCCTGAAAATATCGTCTAATAGCTTAACTTTATCGCTCAATAATTGAGACAAGTGGAACAAAAAAATCTATTTAATTAGCCAACTGTCGGTATCAGATACAGTAATAAATAGTATTCATATTACATACACAAACGAGTCGGTTAACGTTCAGACTAATGCCGTACAATTGCATCGTTGTTCAAGAAATGCACGTTGCATTAAGATGGATCTAATTGTAAGCGTATTATACATGGAGTGCCCTATTTATGATGACCAAGACCACCATCCTTATAGCCGATGAAGATAGGGAGCATTTAGAACAAGTTAAACACTTGTTAATAGAGCAAAGTTATGAGGTATTTTGCACTACTGATGGTGACCAGGCACTGCTGATTTTACAGCAAAATAAAATTGATTTGTTGATTACTAATTTTCAACTTAGTTTAGTCAATGGTAATAAATTATACAAATTAGCCCAGGCACAATATCAATCCTTGCCGATACTCATCTCCACCAATAGCACTGCCCTTGCTGAAGCTTTAGTGACTTCGCAAAGAGGCATCTTTGGCTTTATTGCCAAACCTGTGGAATTAAAATTATTAACAGAGATAACCCGCAGTGCATTGACCTCTATTAAAAGGCGCAATAATACCGACTGGAAGAGTGGTATCTTAACCTGCACCGGACAAATGGAAAAAGTGCTTGATCAGGCTCACCATGTCGCCGAATCTAATATCAACGTTGTTATACAAGGCGCTAAAGGCTGTGGCAAAAAACTATTGGCCAAGGCAATTCACTCTGTTGCCGCCAACGACAAAAAACCTTTCATCTATATTGATTGCGCCAAGTTGGAAGAAGATCAACTCAATGAGCAGTTATTAAACAATCTCAATAAAGATACTAAAGCGACCATTTTTCTCGACAATATCAGCAAATTGGCAGCCCCACTGCAACAGTCATTGCTGACCGCATTACAGAGCTGCCAGCGCGCTATTGCCGCCTCCCCTCAGTCAGACAGTGACTTGCGCATAATCTGTTCATCCAGATCCAATTTAGAACAGATCATGCTACAGGGCTACTTCGACAGAGAACTCTTCTACCTATTGAATATCATTACTTTGGATATCCCTGCACTGAGAGACCGGGTGGAAGATATTCCGCTACTGGCGAGGCATTTTTTAGCTGAACACAGTTTAAAATACAACAGAAAAGTACGAAACATTTCTCCGGGAGCGTTGCATTTATTGGCTAAAGCCACTTGGCCTGGCAACATCCAACAGTTAGGAGATGTGGTTAAGCAAGTCGTCATTGACAGTACCAGTCCAGTGATTTCAGAAAAGCTTATCGCCGGGGTTATTTGCGATGACGATTCGGCGATGCTGTCGTTTAATCAAGCCAGGGCTAATTTTGAGCGTGACTACCTGATGAAAGTATTGCAAGTCACTGAGGGAAATGTCACTCACGCCGCCCGCATAGCGGAGAGAAACCGTACTGATTTTTACAAACTTTTAAACAAGCATCAGTTAAGTCCCACTGATTTCAAACAAAAATTGCGACGTCTGAGAAATACTAAGATGGAACAAAAGTTATTGGGTTAAGCCGAACGCTGTTGTCCCCTAAGCCATAATAACTGCCAGCTAGTTTTATGCTTGCAGCCCAGTGGCCACATCTACTGAGAGTTATGGGGAATGTTCTACCATTTGCTCTTCCGAAGCGGTGTTAACAGCGATTCCAAGCCGTTTAGTTTAACCACGTATAAGGTGGCTAATAGTTCACCCAATTCGCCTTTAGGGAAGCCTTTGCGTTCGAACCAACAGACATAGGGTTCAGGCAGATCAACAAGTACTCTGCCGGCATACTTACCAAAGGGCATTTTCATATTGGCCAATTTTTTTAAATGTTCAGGTTTTAATTCCATAGCCAGCCTCAATCTTCTACTTTGTTAACAAGTTGTTCTAACAGCAATCTGCTGATCGCCCGCAACCTTTTAATGAACTGCCGATATCCTGATAGCTTGTGAGCCAAATAAATTTCCTGCAAGGGCAATAAGTCGAAAAAATAATTTTCTATTAAGGATCTCTCTGCCTGGTTCAAAACTGGCTGCTGAGTGCATTGCGGGTATTGTTGCAACAATTGCAAATACAAATAGCCAACACTCTCTAAGGGACGTTGGTGATAGGCGAAACAGCGCAACTGCTGTTTACACCAGTCCATGTAGCCTCTGAGTTGAACTGTATCGGTGTTACTCACCGACTGCTCGACGGGCAAGTCCTGCAGAATTGACAGATCTGTTTCTCGAGCAAAGATACGGCGCTTTTGAAAGGCTAATCTGAGCCCAAAGCTAGCCTTTAAAGCATCTAACATTTTACTGTCAACGCGCAGTGCTTTCAATACCATGGCGTTGTAGCTGCCGGTTATTTTGTCCCTTTGATTACCCACCCTGACAAAACTGAAACCTTGCTGCTGCCAGAATTTTATCAAATCTTGCTGCAGCGAAAAATTTGCCGCTAAATATTGATACTGATTATCTGTGCCCCACTGCTGCACTTTTTCCAGCAATTGCCCTGCAATACCGGTACGTCGCACCGAGTGCAAGGTTGCTATGCGCACCACTCTGGCAAACTTAAACCTTTTAGCTTCCAGTACCCCCTCTTGGGCAATCAACATTTGCGGAATCAAATTCCCCCTGGGCCTGCGGCGTCCTTGATACATTGCTACGGCCAACTGCTCGCCGTTCATCTGCTGTTGGTCTATGCCAAACTGCTCGATAACCCCCTCAGAGGCCACCAGACACACAGCCACAATTTGCTGTTCAATGCAGGCCAACCACAAATGCATATTGGGACTGTCGAGAATAATCCGTAAATCACCCGGAGTAGTACGATAATGTGCCTGTGATAATAGGCTAAACAGCTGCTGCAATTTTTCCGGACTGGCGATTAACTGCGCTGGGGTCACTTGGCTAATCGTCAGATCACTTTGCTTATCCTGCAGGCTATTCTTTGGCAACTCCCGGGCAGCGAGATTGCCTGGACTACTGTGGGAAACTGCCTCATCGCTCTGCACTTTCAGTAGCAACACTTTATTCAGCCATCCTTCCAGCGGGTCATCGGCAGCCCAGCGCATAGGTTGCGACAATGTAAAAGTCTTACAGTGACTACTGAAATTTAACAGCTGCGCTAAAAAACGTAGTTTAAAGCCCTGCCCGGTGCCCTCGTAACCTTGCATCGTGCTGCTAAAAACACACTGGCGGAATTTTTTCAGCAGCTTCAATAGCACTTCAACACTAATAGCTGCCGCCTCATCTATCAGCAATAAGGAGTTCTGTGGGACACTAAAATGCTTACTGAGGAGCTTATCCGGGGTGTAATAGGCCAAGCCATACCCGGAAAATTTTTGCACTTGTTGAACCGCCAGAGCATCGGCAGCGGTTAGAAAAATGGTTTTTTCAGCGCCGAATTGTTTTGCCAACATACCTAACAGAGCTGACTTGCCTCTACCCCTGTCTGCCATCAGCACCGCCTGGGCCAAACCATTGGCACTCAAATGTGCTCTTATATCAGCCACTAGCTGCCCCTGATGCTCAAGGGCCGAAGGATTGATCTGAAAGCCAGCGGAGCTGGGAGTTATTGGGAGCAAGGCCTCAGTGTCGCTTTGTGCAACTGCAGAGCTATCGACAACTCTATCTCTGTCGTCATTTTGGGAGTATCGACAAAGTTGTGAATTTTGCAGTAAATTCAGCTTTAACCAAGTTAAAAAATGCCGGCTGACATCTTCCATCTGATAGGGTTGCACCCAGAGTTTGTCTAGTTCAGGATCGGCCCAGGCCTGCCAACTTTCCACCTCAGGTGTAACTAATATCAGTACTCCTGACGCAATTAACGTACCACTGATTTGCGCTAAACTGTCCGGGTTAAAGCCACTATAACCGTCAAAAACTATACTCTGATGTTCAAACCCCAAGTATTTATGGCATTCTTTAACTGTTATTTGCGCCCGACAAAGGCTGTTGAGTATTGCCACATCAGTAGATTTTGCCGCTGCAATGGGGTCGAAAACCGCAATCGATTGCTGATTCTGCAGCAGCACTGCCAGTTGTGCCAGTTGCCGGTAACACCAAGATTGCTCGCCACTGAGCCACAATAACTGGCGATGCGATTTAACTGCCGCCTGCGACTGGCAACGCAAATACTCTTGCTGCAAGCTCATCTACTAACCTCAACTGACTTTGACACTATAGTGTTGAATCTGCTAAGTTTACTGCTCGATATCCAGCAGTAATTGGATGTGAAATTTAGTGCCGTTTTCAATATCCGAAGTGACTGCCATCTGTCCCTGATGCTGATCAGTGATGATAAAATTGGCAAAAGATAAGCGCTTTTGCGAATCCAGGTCGCGCTGCGGCAAAATCACACTCAATGAAGGTTCAAATATTCTGATCTGCTCTTCATCACTGAGAATAGCACCATTGTGCGCCAGGCAAATCCATAAACTGTCCGTCTCTTCACTGACAGTTATTTTGATACAGGGCTGCTCTTCGCTGTTTGGCATATGCTCCATGGCATAACAGGCGTGACGAATGATGTTTAAAAATACTTGCTGCAACTCAGTGGGATAACAAGCCAACAGCGGCAACTTGCGCTGGTAATCACGCTGGATATCAATGTCAGAAAATTGCAGTTTACCCGGCAGTGTCAGCATATCACCGGCCAACATCAAGGCGTTATCTAACAGTACAGTAACTCGCTGCGGCTGTTTCGCCTCACTGCGCCCGCGGGAGAATTTGAGTAAATTTTTCACAATTGAAGCGACGGTTTCCGCCCTGGAGGAGGCATCAGTTAACAGCGTATTTAATTTACCGACATCTGTTTGGCTGACAACTTCGGTATTGGCTTGCCTGGCCAATAATTGCTGAAAACTCTGCAGGTCTAATAACATTCCCTGCAGAGGAGTATTAATGTCATGGGCCATGGCCGAGGCCAACTCAGTCATCGAAGATATCTTTTCGTTGTGAACTAACATATTTTCAGCTTGTTTTTGCTTGGACACATCATTCACTAAAATTACCACTCCTTGGCTATCGACGCCACGCAGTGGATATAAGGTAATATCGTAAAAATATACGCCGCGCTGGCGGTGCGGATAAGTGACCGACTCGCCGGTTTCTATCACCTGCTGAACTTGCTGCCAGGTTAAGATAATTTCTGGATAGACTTGCCACAAATTGTTACCTATTGCGGTAGTTGCGGCTATCCCGGATAGTTCTTCAGCCTGCCGGTTCCACTGGGTGACATTGCCCCGGTCGTCTAAACTCACTAATACTAACGGCATCGATGCCAGGATATTTTTTATATAAGTTTCTGAAGTCAGCAACTGTTGGCTGGTGTGTAAATGCTGATCAACCTCAACCGCTAACAACTGGTTTGACTGGGTCAATTGCTTATTTGCAGTATCTAAGGTCGCTGTTCGCTCAACCACTCGGTCTTCAAGCTCCTCCCTGATAGTGCGCAGTTGGTTATGTGACTTACTTAAACGCCGATGGGCAGCAAACAAACTCAAGATAACTAATCCCAGAATAATAATCAGCGTACCGCTGCTCCAATTGGCCAGATGTTGCCAGTTGGTTTTACCGGACTCATCGCGAAAAATATCAGAAATTCCCGCCAGTGCAGATGGGCTCAATAGCGCTAATAGTATGAACAGACTATTTTTAATCATTAGTTATGGGTTACCTGGCCAGCCCAACAGTACTTTAATGTACTGAGAGCATGCATAATCATTTTTTTGAATTAAATAAATATTGGATCTAAAACTGAGGATTAGTATAACGACTATGGATCAGTGGCTGAATGTTTTTTAAAAAATAATTGACGATTTTGCTGCCGCAGGTATTTTAAACCTGCCTCAGAGAGGCTTTGTCTTGGACCTCAGCTCTTTACCCATACAGATAAAAAAAATCCCCAAAAGGGGATTTTTATTTAATCACAAGAGCCGTCACTGCAACCTATTAGCTCAAGCTGATTTTAGCGTTACAAACAGAGACTGGTTTCAGCTTGCCCGTTATCCGGCTTCAACATTGGCTATTTCAGCGGCCTTTTTATCACTCTGCCCGCGGCGAAAGACGATCCTGTTCAACCCTACTCTAAGCCTGGAGAAATGCCCGGAGATTGCCTGGGGTAGAACCAACAAACAGGGAGTCAAAAACAGAGTCAACACAGTGGCAAAAGACAATCCACCGGCGATGGTACTGGACAGAGCCGTCCACCACTGAGTGGAGGGCGCACCGAAGCTGACATCGCGTTCAAACAAGTCTATATTCATCGCCAGCACCATTGGCATCAGCCCTAACACTGTCGTTATTGCGGTCAACAGCACCGGACGCATCCTCAGGCTACCGGTGGCTAGCGCCGCATCATAGGCGTTATAGCCATTTCTTCGCAGTTCGTTATAGCAATCAATCAGCACAATATTGTTGTTAACCACTATCCCCGCCAGGGCGATAGTCCCCACACCACCCATGACCATGCCAAAAGGTTGCGAGGTAAGCATCAGACCGATAAACACCCCGGCAATGGAGAAAATAATCGCCGACAGTACAATAAAAGATTGATACAAGTTATTAAACTGCGTCACTAACACTAACAACATGATAAAGATGGCGATGGAAAAAGCTTGAGCCAAGAACTCCCCGGTCTCTTTTTGCTGCTCGTTTTCACCTTTAAACTCTATCCTCACCTGTGGATCAAATTTAATTTCAGCCAACATTTTCTGCATTTGCTGCACTTTATCATTGACCAAAACCCCCTCTTCAACCTCGGCCTGGATGGTAATAACCCGACGGCTATCAATGCGTTTGATAGAACCGGTTTTTTGCCCTGGCTGCAGCGACACAAAATTGCTCAGTGGCACTAAGCCATTGGCTGTCAGTAACTGCATTTGCATCAGTTGATCTAAGTTGCGTTTTTCCCGGGGAAAGCGCAGCCTGATATCAACCTCATCATCCGATGTTTCCGGACGATAGTCTGTCAGTTTTATACCGCTGGTTATTAACTTAACCGCCTGACCAACGGCAGCCACATTGGCGCCATATCTCAATGCCTCTTCGCGATCGACGATAAGACGCCATTCTATTCCAGGTAGCGGTCGGTTATCTTCGACACCGACAAACCCACCTGCGCTCTGCATCGCCGTTCTGATTTTGGCCACTGCGGCAAATATTTTCTGCTCTTCAATACCTGTCACCAGTAACTCAAAGGGCTTACCCGATGAGGGCCCCCCCTCGGCTTTGCGGGTTTCTATCTTTATCCCGGGTATATGCTCAGTTCGCAGTTGCATCTCTTCCAGCAATTCACTGGCCTTAGGTCTGCGGTCCCAGTCATTGAGCTGAAACTGAATCACTGCCACTATATCTTCTGACTTGTTCTCATCAAAGCTGCGCGCATACACAGATTTGTAGCCCTGCATGCCCTCAATACTGCTTTCCACTTTGCGCAATATTTTATCTTTCTCCGCAATCGATAATTCACCGCGGGCGTGCACATTAATCAGCACCATGTCCGGTTCTACATCCGGGAAGAACTCCATTCCATGATTCAATTTTGTGTAACTGAAAACGATAGCGAGCATCACCAACATGGCCGTCAAAGTACTCAGCAGTGGCCATTTCAAGATGGCACCTAATACAGCGCGGTAACCCTGATTAAACTTACCTTCTGGGAGTTCAAACTCACTGCTATCATTACCCTCTGATTTTTTCTTAAAACTAAACACTGACCCCAGCACCGGCAAAAATATCAACGCCATAAACAGCGAGGCGGTCAGACAAACGACCACTGTGGCTGGCAGGTACTTCATGAATTGACCAATCACTCCCGGCCAGAACATCAACGGCATGAAGACCACTAAAGTAGTGACGGTACCAGCAATTACCGGCCAGGCCATCCGCGAAGCTGCGTAAGTGAATGCCTGTTTGCCACTTAAACCTTGGCGCTGCCTTCGATCAGCCAGCTCAGTGACAACGATCGCCCCATCCACCAACATCCCCACCACTAAGATCAGGCTAAACAGCACGACGATATTTAAGGTAAAACCTATCATGTACAAAACCAGAATACTGGCCAGAAACGAGCCCGGAATGGCAAAGCCCACCAACAGCGAGGAACGTAACCCCATTGCCGCCAGCACTACCACAAACACTAACACGATGCCGCTCAAGACGTTGTTCATCAGGTCTTTAAGCATATCTTTAATCTGCACTGACTGATCTAAAATATAAGCGTACCGCAAGCCCGCAGGCCAAGCTTGCTGCCGCTGCTTAACGATGCTCTGAACTTCAGCGATAGTGTCTATAATGTTGGCACCCACTTGCTTGGTGACTTCGAGTACCAGAGCGGGTTTACCGTTAACTCTGGCATAACCTGTCGGATCTTTATAGGTTAGCCGAATTTCTGCAACATCCCCTAACGTCACTACCGTGCCGTTGGCCGCCTTAATCGGCATTGACAACATATCATCAAGATTTTCTACCACACCTGGCACTTTTAAGACCTGCCGGCCACTGCCCGAATCGACCGCACCGGCCGCCACTAAGGTGTTGTTACTGGAGACAATAGTTAATATAGAATTGAAATCTAACTGATAGCTTTCCAGCGCCTGGGGCTCAATGATAATTTCCATCATCTCCTCACGCTCTCCGCCAATTTCGACTTTTAGAACTCCCTCAACGCCTTCAATCTGCTCTTTCAGATCTTTAGCTGCCTTAATTTTGACCCGCTCGGAAACATCTCCAGACAAGGCAATATTGAGCACCGGAAACAACGCTACATTGACCTCATTGATACTCGGCTCGTCAGCGCCCTCCGGCAAATTTGCCTTGGCGATATCTACTTTTTCCCTGACATCTAACAGCGCCTGATCACTATCAAACCCAGCATCAAATTCTAAGGTAACCGATGCGTGCCCTTCAGTACTGAAGGAACTCATCTCCTTCACCCCTTCTACATTTTTTAACTCTTTTTCCATCGGCCTGGCCAGCAAGCGCACCGCATCATCCGGGGAAATACCACTGTAGGGGATAGACACATAAATTATCGGGATGGCCACATCTGGATCCGCCTCTTTGGGGATCGCTTGAAAAGCCACTGCTCCACTGATCAACAAAAATAGTAAAATCAATACGACCGTTCGACTTCGATCGACGGCGGCGGTAATAATTGCACTGATCATCTCAATTACTCCTTAACCGCAAGTTGACTATTTTCAGCCTCTACGCTGCTTGCTTTAGCATCAATTGAGGCTGTCACAGCGCTGATAGGTTCAACAATTTCGTCGTTGCTGACAAAGTCTTTTCCCTCGGTAATCACCGTAATATTTTCTGCCAGACCCTTAAACCAGAATCCTTGTTTATCAGTGCGGATAATTTCGACCACCGCCGTGCTCACCTGGTTTTTTTCATCTACCAGTTTAACTTGCAGATCCCCATCGGTACTTAAACCTAACACTGAGTTAGGCAATAGGTGACCTTGCTCCGTCCCCAGGGGTAACTTCAATGACGCTGTTAAACCAATTAAACGTTTTAGCTGTGGATTATCCAATGTTACTTCCACTCGGTAACTGCGAGTCACCGAATCGGCAACTCTGGAGATAAAAGCCAAATTCCCGAAGGCACTCAGACCATTACTCAAATTCACATGTACCGCCTGATTGAGCTGCAAATCGCCGACATTTTTCTGTGGCACCTGACCGGTAACTTTTAACACAGAGTCATCAACCAGTACCCCGACCACATTTCCTTTTTGCATGTAATCACCCAGCTCTACTTCACGGCTGTTTAAGACCCCGGCAAAGGGAGCAAGTATGCTGGCGCTATCTACCTCGTGCTGAATAAGAGCCAATTGCGCTCTGGCTGTCTGCACCGCGGCCTGATCGGCGATTAATCTATTTTCGGCAATCATGCCTCGCTTTTTTAATTTTCGGCTAGCGGATAAATCACTGTTTCTCTGGCGCAGCACCGCTTTAGCTTGCGCCAATTGTTTGAGACGATAATCAGCGGACAAAGTAGCAATAGAGACTCCTCTGGCTATCCGCTGCCCCTCTTGAACGCCTATTTCAGAGATACGACCATCCACTTCAACTTTAATCTCCACCGAGCGGTTTGCCTCAACCTGACCTTGAACTGTGACATAGCGCTGCACGGATTTAACTGCAGATTCCAGCACTGTCACTTTCATCAGTGGCTTTATCACCACCTCTGCCGGCTCTTCCTTTTTTGCACTGTCATTTCCATAGACACCGGAAGCCATCCATCCACCTAGAACAAGTACTACAACTACCGCTGAAAAAACTGATTTATTCATCGCTAACATCTCTCAAAAATTAATCTTTACAGGTCCATTTGCCATCGCCGACACCATATAATCAGCCATCAGCGGAATATATTGATCTTGTAACGGGCAACTTTGCTGGTGAGCATCTCTGCTATTTTGAATCCGCATGATCGCTCCTTCAAAGGTGGCGCTCATGCCTAAAATTATTACTTCCAGAGGAATCACTGAAGTGATCCCCCCCTCCTTTACCCCTTTTAGAATAGGGATACTAAAGAGTTCAATTAAGTCCGTTTCCGCACCTTGTAATTGGCACTTGAATTTGTCACTTAACCTGTCTCTAAAGCCGCCTTGCTTACAGGCCAGATATATTTTGCTGTGTACGGCATCGTCGCGGTGAAACTCAAAAGCACAGATAATGATGGTGCGCATTTGTTGTATTCCGCTGAGTTGTCCGTCATAGACTATCTGCTTAAATTTTTCCAGTAACCGCTGAAAGCCAAATAACAATAACTGTGCATAAATATCATCTTTGCAAGCAAAATGTTTATATATAGTGCCTTTGCCAATACCTGTAACACTGGCTATATCGGCGACACTGATATCCTGCCAGTTCCTATCACCGAGCAATGTCAAAGTACAATCGAGAATTTGCTGTTCCCGAAGTATAAATTTTTGTTCTTTCCACACAACTTGCATCTAGTTACTCACAGCGACGAGATTTACAACGCAACCATCAGAGCTTCACTCTAGGTGATGATTTGCGGCGCGCTCAGGCTCAATTATTAGGTAAAAAATAGGCATTATTCGTAAAAACAAAACCGCTGGTCATTTTATGACCGTCAGTCACAAAATGCAACTATCCAGTAAAATGATGATCTTTTTTACCACAACGGCATTATGCAGCAGCTTATGCCCATACAATATCTCTTCATTGTATGGATCTAGCGCTATTTTGTGCGTGTAAAGCACTGGACTTTAAGTACTCTTTAAGTAGAATCGAGGAAAAATAATATAATAAAGAGGGACAAAATTTGAAATTCAATAAATTAGCCATAACATCTGCTGTTATTCTCGGCGGTCTGTCCATGCAACTTAGTGCAGCTACAGAGTGGAGTGTATCCCTCTGGGGAAAACCTCGCGCCTTTACTGTTCACGTGGAAAAATTAGCGGAGCTAGTTGAGCAAAAAACTAAAGGCGACTTTACGTTAAAAATATCTTACGGTGGCCTGTCTAAAAACAAAGAGAACTTAGACGGTATCGCCATTGGCGCCTTTGAAATGGCCCAGTTTTGTGCCGGTTACCACAGGGACAAAAATCCGACAATTACGGTAATGGAACTTCCTTTCCTGGGAGTTTCTACACTGGAAGAAGAAGCTAAGATTGCCATGGCTCTCTATAAGCATCCAGCAGTCATTAAAGATTTAGCGCGTTGGAATGCCACCTTACTGATGCCATCGCCACTACCTCAGTACAACATTATCGGCGTAGGTGATGCACCTAAGAGCGTTTCCGACTTCGCCGGTATGCGTATTCGCGCCACCGGTGGTATAGGTCAAGCACTGGCTAGTATCAAGGCCGTTCCCACCTCAGTGACAGCCACTGAAGTTAGAACAGCACTGGATTCCGGTGTTGTCTCCGCGGTTGCTTTTGCACCACACGCGCACATGGCCTTTGGCACTACTGCGGCAGCTAAGTGGTGGACTGCGAACTTGAACCCCGGCACTGTTAACTGTCCTGTAGTGGTCAATTCAGATGCACTGGCAGCCCTAAGTGACAGCAACAGAGAAGCATTGTTGGGCTCTGTGGATGAGTCTATCTCTCACTACATCAGTAATTATCAGGGCAAGACCATGGATAAGTGGGGCCCGTTACTCGATGAGAAGAACATCCAGCGTGTCTCTTTCAGCGACTCTGAACTGGCTGAGTTCAAAAAAATCGCCGCTGCTCCCACCCGCGATGCCTGGATTGCCAGCATGACCGAAAAAGGCCTGCCAGCTCAAGAGCTGTATGATCTGGTCACTTCTATGATTGGTAAATAGCACCGTCCTTACTCACTAGCCAGCCCGGCTAGTGAGTAGTTTCTTCCAGTGTTTCTCACTGTCAAATTCCCTAAAGCTACAAATACACAGAGGTGGCTATGTCCAGTTCCTCAGATATTCTCCAGGATAATTCTCTACTGAGCCGGATTGACCGGCTATTTTTTCGCCTGGAAACTCTGTTTGCCCTACTCGGTGGCATCACTATTTTTTTATTAGTTCTACTCGCGGTTTTTAATGTCATGGGCCGCTGGCTGTTTTCTCTGCCGGTCTCAGGCTACATAGATTGGGTTGAACAATTTATGGCAGTGTTTGCCTTTTTTGGTATCGCCTACTGCCAGCGCCTCGGCGGTCACATCCGCATGGATATATTGGTATCGCGGCTCAGAGGCAGGGTGCTTTGGATTAGCGAATTCACCTCTACCTTACTGATGTTCATCATCACCTCAGTCCTTATTTACGGCTCTTACTTACATTTTTTAAGAGCTTTTATCAATGGTGATAGCTCAATGGATATCAGCCTGCCAATCTGGCCGGCGAAATTAGTGGTTCCCTGCGCCCTAACTATCTTAGCTATTCGATTACTACTGCAACTTTGGGCCTACCTGAGAGCGACTATCGAAAACACCGATAGCCCAGTCGCTGTACCCCTTATTGAAGATGCCGCAACCCAGGCAGCACGGGAAGCTGAAACTGTTTCTCATGCCCCACAGGACGAAAAATAATGAATGCTATTAGCAATTGGTTCATGACCATGGGTTCTATCGATATCGGCCTGATCATTTCCGGCTTTATGTTGTTTATGGTCGTTATTGGCGTACGGGTAGCTTTCGCCGCGGCGGCCTCTGGATTTCTAGGTTTAGTCTGGATTTTTAGTATTAAATTAGGTTTTGATAAAGGTTTGATTGTCGCGATGAAAATGGCCGGCACTATCCCCCATTCAAAAGTAACCACTTTGTCACTGTCACTGATCCCAACCTTTATTTTGATCGGCTACTTAGCTTACTACGCCGGACTCACCCAGGCACTATTCACCGCCGCCAAACGCTGGGTGGGATGGTTGCCCGGAGGCCTGGGAGTCGCCACGGTGTTTTCTACTGCCGGTTTTGCCGCAGTCTCTGGAGCTTCAGTAGCCACTGCCGCGGTATTTGCCAGGATTGCCATTCCGGAAATGCTCAAAGAGGGCTACCAAAAAAGTTTTGCCGCAGGAGTGGTTGCCGCAGGCGGTACTTTAGCCTCACTGATCCCCCCCTCTGCGATCCTGGTTATCTACGCAATAATAGTCGAGCAAGACGTAGGAGTGTTACTGATGGCCGGCTTTCTGCCGGGTATAGTTTCAGCCTTTATCTACGCCGGTTTGGTCATCTTGTTGGCCACTGTTAACAAAGATTTAGGCCCCCCGGTGAAGGGCTTTAGCTGGGCTGAGCGCTTTGAATCACTGCCCGGCACTTTCCCGATCTTTTTTGTCGTCGGTATCATCATTGTCTGTATCTATGGTGGCGTAGGTACTCCTACTGAAGCCGGTGCCCTGGGCGCATTTGTGATCTTAATTATGGCCATTTATAAGGGGATGAAATGGAATAATCTACAAGATGCACTGATTGAATCCGCTAAACTGACGGTGATGATATTTACTATTATCTGGGGAGTATTACTCTATGTACGCTTTCTCGGATTTGCCGATTTGCCGACTGCGTTTTCCGACTGGATTACCAGTTTAGATCAGAGTCCGATGATCACCCTAGTCTGTATTTTACTGGCCTATGCGGTGCTGGGGATGTTTATGGATGCCATCGGCATGCTGCTGCTGACACTGCCGATCACCTATCCTGCAGTTATCGCCCTCAACGGCGGAGAAGACGTCAGTGCTGCAGATTCTGCCTTTGGTGTATCCGGGGTCGGCTGTGCCATCTGGTTCGGCATAATTGCGGTGAAGATGTGCGAACTCTGTTTAATCACTCCGCCTATAGGGCTGAACTGCTTTGTTGTGGCAGGGGTACGCAAAGACATTACTGTACAAGATGTGTTTAAGGGAGTTACACCGTTTTTTGCCGCAGATGTATTTACCATTTCGGTGTTGGTAGCCTTCCCGAGCATAGTATTGTGGTTGCCCTCGCTGATTAATTCTTAAACAGACATCAGTCGTGAGTCAGTATTAGAGACTGCCTCACGACGGCAACCTGTTAGACCCTTTATCCAGACTACAAGCTAATACATTGGTCCAGGGAATATCGGTAGCCACCGATAAATTAAAGTCTATTTTACACAGGGAGAGTTATGAGGATTATGATATTTTTTAGTACTGTAGTGTTACCAGTGCTACTTTTGGGTGGTTGTGCACAGCAATCAGCCTATGAGTTAAACCTTGAGGAATCTAAGAAAGTTAACATAAATCAATTGGGCACCTACAAGCCCGGTGGTGGCATCTACGGGGGCTAATTGAGTTAAACATAGCCTAGGCTATGTAGGCTATGTAGGCTATGTAGGCTATGTAGGCTATGTAGGCTATGTAGGCTATGTAGGCTATGTAGCAACGGAAATTGAAGCAGTGTTTGGGCTATATTATCTAGTTCTATAGCGTGAATTTAAACCACTGATTAATGGCTGCTGTTGCTGCACTATGTCGATTAGAAACTCGCGACAGGCCCGCACCCTTGCAGTATCCCGCAAGTCGACGTGACTAAGCACCCAGATCCCCCAATCTGAAGGCTTTAAGGGTAAATCTAAACGGCGCAGGTCAGGGCAGCTATCGGCGATGAAACAAGGCAATCTAGACACCCCCATGCCACTGTTTACACAGTTGACCATGTTAGTCACATCATTGACCCGCACAGTAACTTCAGCATTGTTAAAGTGTTGTTTAACCCACTCTGGATGCTGTCCACGGTGCTCCCATAAAACCAAATGCACGGGATTCGGGTGTTTTTCTAAATACTCCGCACTGGCGTAAAGTCCATGAGTTAGCGGCAAAACTTTTTTTCCTATCAGGTAATCAGGTGGATTGGCGGTTAATCGCAACGCAATATCTGCCTGTTTAGCGGATAAATCTAGCAACCCGGCAGAACTGGATAACAGCAATTCTATCCCCGGATATGCACATTTGAAAACCTTAATATAGGGGATCACCAGACAGTTAAACACATCGTGGGCAGCGGTCAGGTTTAAGGTGCCGGTTAGCTGGGTATCCAGGCCCATAATTTGCCGCTCAATACTGTGACTCTGCTCCTGCATCGTTAATGCCATTGGCTGTAAGTTTTCACCAGCCTCTGTCATCGCATAGCCGTCTGCGAGGCGATCAAACAGCCTACTGCCTAAGCGCTGCTCCAAAGCCTGTATCCTTCTAGCCACTGTCGTGTGTTTTACTCCTAATTCACGACCGGCCGCACTCATGCTTTTTGCATTCGCCAGGGCCAGAAAATACCGCAGATCATCCCAATTCATTGTCTCACCTTCTGTTGTTTGCCATCTGTGCATTATTGCACATTAAAAGCCATTTTTCGAATATACAATTCTCTACTTGCACAGGCTAAGCTAGTTTTAGCTTCTTCGACATAAACAGTTACTCAACAGGTGCAGACAATGCCAACAGCAAAACTTTCTCAGATTACTTTGATTAGCCATTACCTATGCCCATATGTGCAACGTGCAATAATTGCACTGACGGAACAGCGGATTGAATTTAAACGCATAGATATTGATTTGGCTAATAAGCCCGCGTGGTTTAAAAAGCTCTCGCCTCTGGGAAAGGTGCCCGCTCTGCTAATCGATGAGAAGACAGTGTTGTTCGAATCTAATGTTATTGTCGAATATATCAATGATATTAGTGGCTCTTCCCTGCTAGCCACTGATCCATTGGCAAGGGCCAGAGAGCGTGCCTGGATAGAGTTTGCCTCCGCCACATTAAACAACATCGGTCAGCTCTACAACGCTAAAACTGAGGTGGAGTACCTGCATGCGTACTCTTTGCTAGAAAGTAAGTGGTGCGCTTTAGAAAAAAACTTATCCGGATCAACTTTCTTCAATGGAGAGCATTTTTCTTTGGTTGACGCCGCTTTTGCCCCAGTATTCAGATACTTTGATGCCTTTGAGAATTTTTCCGAGTTTAAATTCCTCAGCCTCTGTACCCAGACAGCAAGCTGGCGTAAAAACTTAGCCCTGCGACCCTCAGTGAAAACAGCTGTGGCAGCAGACTACATTGGGTTATTAACTGCTTTCGTCATCAAAAGAAATTCCTATCTGGGTTCTCTGGCCAACAACTATCAGCTTAAACTGCGCTAACAATGGCCTGCTATAGATTTTAAATTGTCCCGTTGTAAGCTTTGCCACTGGCAAGTTCCTGCACTGCGCAATATTGATCCGCTGTGCGACGCTAAAATAACGCTCTCAGCAGCAGAGGGGTTGAGCGGACGGATACAAACACCCAGCTTACAGGCATTAAAATAAGCCTCGCTGCAAACCCACCAACTGCTCAAAGGAGCTACCTTTAACCGATAACAACGCGTCCAAAGCGGGCTTTAATTGCCTATCTATATAGTGATCATAATCCAGGCGCGAGCTCAGACACTCCTCTGGCTCGGGCCCGTTGACAGTTATATAGTATTTAATCACTTGACCGCGAGTCACTTGCTCACGTAAATTTTGCGCCCGATAATACTGTTGTAATTTCAGTGCTGCCTGGGCGTGCGGCGGTCGATTTTTTTGGTATTCCTGTAACCCCTGACGCAATTTCTTGTGATATAACAATTGCCCATCCAGCTTGCCAGCGCGTACCGCTGCCACTGTATCTACAATGTATTGCTCGTAAGGCAAATCGTTAAAGGCACAGTGGAATACCTGCCGCTGCATTTCTTTAGCCAGTTCAGTCCAGTCGGAGCGGACATTTTCCATACCTTTAAACACCATCTCGGTACGCCCGTCAGTAAACTGTTGCAAACCGGCATAGCGCTTTTTAGTGCCCAGCTCAGAATCGCGCATGGTCGGCATTAAAAACTTCGTATAGTGGGTTTCATACTCTAGCTCTAAATGGCTAGTGATTGCGTATTTCTCAGTCAAGGTAGAGCTCCACCAAGCGGTCAATTCAGTGGATAATTGGGCGCCAATGTCATGCGCCTGTGCATCTGTGCAGTCATCGCCGAGCCAGACAAACACTGAGTCTGTATCGCCGTAAATGACTTTATAGCCGTATTCACTCTGGATTTTTTTGGCGGTGCCAGTCAGAATTTCGTGACCGCGCAAGGTGATAGATCCGGACAGCCGATGATCAAAGAAGCGACAGGCATTAGACCCTAACACACCGTACATCGAACTCATCAGAATTTTAATCGCCTGAGACATCGATTGATTGTTACTGAGTTTAGCTCTGTCTCGCGCCTGCCATAACTGATCCATCACCTGCGGTAAAATATTGTCTTCTTTAGTGAATACTGCGCCGTTAAACCCTGGTACTAATTTACCCGGATCCTGGCAAATGGCACTTTGTGCCAACCCCAGTGGATCA
Source organism: Oceanospirillaceae bacterium (assembly GCA_013215505.1). GTDB lineage: Bacteria > Pseudomonadota > Gammaproteobacteria > Pseudomonadales > Balneatricaceae > Rs1. The sequence goes on along the minus strand of JABSQZ010000021.1, from coordinate 51,789 downwards.
ATCTTGAAAGTGCGAATAATACTTGGATACAAACTCTTAAAGTCCAGCACTAATACATGCCGGTACAGCCCGGGGATAGAATCCATCACATAACCACCCGGCGATGCCATATCGGAGACCCCAGATGCATACTCGGGGGCGACATAGCCATTGCGGTGCAACAGTGGCAAATATAAGTTATCGAAGGCACTGGACCAGCCCCCGACTTTATCCAGAGGCAACCCAGTCAGCGCAGTGCGTTCGATTAAATATTCAAGCAGCTGTGCATGAGCGAAGATCTCCAGCACTAACTCACAGTCCATTAAGTTGTACTTGGCCAGTGCCTGCTTGTCGGTGGCATACATCTCGATAATTTCATCGGCGCGATGGGCGACATTTTCTACTAGCTTGCCTCTGTTGAGCAACACTCTGGAGACATTTTCCAGGGAGAAACTATCGAATTGAAAAGTAGCGCCTTTAAGCACATCTATGCCATCCAGCACGATGCGCCCGGCGATGCGCAAATAAACTTTGCCGCGCGCTGATTTATGCAAGTCACTGACACTGCCGTCGCGGCCGATGGGCAGCGCAACCTGATGTTGCTCAGCACGCTGCTGGATCACCGAGAAATCAAATCCGATGACGTTCCAACCGATCAGGATATCCGGGTCAGACTCATTGATTAATCTGACGTAGCGCTGTAACAGCGAGCGCTCATCGCCGCAGTATTTGATAACATCGTCATCAGTGCCATGGCCCAGCATCAACACTTGCTTAAAACCACTATTACTCTGCACGCCGATACAGAGAATAGTGCCCAAATGCATATCGGTCTCTATGTCCAGGGAGAGTATATTAAAGCGAGGATGGTATTGCTGTTTGGCAATTTTATGCACCTCTGAGGTATTGCTAAAGGCAACCGCTCCGCGGATAAATCGCTCCATCAGATATCGGTCAACAGGGCGAATATCTTCTTCCATCATCACTATGTGCGCGTGATGTAGTTTGTTGATGATTTTGCGCGCGCTGTGCAAATTGCTGACGTATAAACCCATCACTGGTTGCTGCAGTAAGTCTTTAAGCTGCAGTTCCTGCAAACGCCAATCTGCTATCGAGCGCAACAGAAAGCGGATTTCAGCCGCATCGCTGTGCAACACAAAAAAGACTTGTTCCTGGCCTGTTATGCACAAGTATTCAGGGCCCTGATCGGTCACTAACCAATAGCCCAGCTCTATGCCCTGCTCAGTGTCGCGTTGCGCAGAACATAAAACGAAACCACTGCTCACTGCTTCAGGCACTGCCGCTTCAATCCGAAAAAGGTTGGATGACTTCCATTATCGGAAATTCCGTTTGCAACACACTCAAACTGGCAGTTTCAAACAATAGTTTCAGATTCGGACCTGCATCCATGGTGAAATACACAGCGACCCCCGCCTCGCGCAGCTGCCAGACTTGCTGCATCACCGCCAGTGATTCGGGCAGCCAGTAGACCAGTGGTGGCCAGGCCGACATCATAGTGGCATGCATAGACATGGCATTTTTTTCCGCACAGGCACCCATTTGCGCAAAATTTTGCTCATCAATGGCCTGCTCTAAAGTAATAAGGTCACTGCCCGCCTGCTCCGGCCAACTAGGGTACAGTTTTGACGTTTCGATAGTGCGCTGCATGCCGCTACGGGAATCTACAGGTTTTCGCGCACTACTGACTTTGATCAGACCAATACATAAATCCGGCCAACGGTTATCAAGCTGACTTGCAACACTGTCCATACCATCGGCACGGCTACCCATATCCCAGCGGACAAAACCTGTATAGATAGACCGTGAAGCACTGCCGCTACCCATTCTGGCAAAAGCAGAGAGCACCGATTTATCAAGATTGAGGGAGAAAAAATCATCCAGCGCTAACATAAGTGCGGCAAAACCTGAGGCAGAAGAGGCCAATCCAGCGGCTGTGGGAATATTATTGCGGGTATCGACAATCAAAGGAATCTTCTGCCCGCGGCGGAACAAATCGACAAAGTCGATGACTTTGCGACTAAAATCGCTGTCCGATGGTAGATCTTTGTTGTTCAGCCGGACTTTGTCTGAGCCATCTTCACTGCGACTTATCTTGGTATGAGAGCCCAAATGTGCCAGCGATACTGACAAACTTGAGTTAACCGGCAAGTTTAGCTCCCCATCGCGTTTACCCCAGTATTTGCACAGGGCGATATTACTGGGGGCGAAGGCATCGGCGTAGTCTTTCGGCTCAAGTCTGTCCTGTAAATAACGATTAACCACACTGGCTTTATTGATACTGTTATTGCTCATGGCTGATGACTCCCTGCGCCGAAACCTTAATGGCAATTTGTTGATAGTTTTCCAATGGCTGTGTTACCCCCAGTGAAATCACACAATCGCCCAACCCAGAACCTGATATCTTCGTACCTAACACAGTACTTTGCGCACGCAGTCGATAGACAATCTCACTCAGTGCTAAATCATTGACACCTAAACTATCCAGCTGGCCCTGATAGAGATTCATCAACCTGCCTAACTCTGACCACTGCTGGGACTTAACCGCGGCCATTGCAGCGATACTGATCTGATCCATTAACTGGTATATATGCGCATATAATGCAGGCTCCTGCTGCTCCCATTGTGCCACTATCGACAGCACAGTCGGAGTTGTGGTTTTGTAGCCTACATAGTGCAGCGCTATTTCCGGTAACCCATTGAGCACCTCAACAGTGCAGGGATCTACTTTATAGGCGATCACTCCTCCGTAGATACTCGCGGCAAGATCTGTTCCCGAACCGCGCCCCTGAACCGCTCGCACTACCGCCAGGGATAACTGCAAGTGCTCTGCCAGGGAGATCTTCTGCCCGGAGTGTAGCGCCAGAGCTTTCACCGTGGCGACAGTAACAGCGGCGGATGACCCCAGACCTAAAGTATGAGAAAACTGCGCTTTAATGACTAAATCAAACCCTTGCTCAAATTTGCCTAGTTGTAACGAGATGGCTTTAACCACAAAGCTGAGTTTGGCCTCATCGGCAAGCTGATCCAGATTTGATCGATATTGGCACAGTGTCGAGTCGATAGTAATGATCCGATCTGCTCTGGGAGTCAACTGTACTTCAATACCTTTATCTAACGCACAGGCAATCGCCCAATAGCCTTTTACTACCGCGTGTTCACCCATCAACATGACACTGCCTGGAGCTGTAACTCTTATCACCTTGGCCATCTTATACTATGATCCTCGCACCTTTTAAATCTTGCTTAAGCACACCCCATTTCATGTTGTAGCCAGCAAAAAGTTGCTCGGGACTGATATTTTCAGCATACACCAGTAACAGCCCCGAGGAGTCACCGATATAAGCGCCGGCACCGGCGACTTTTGCCACCGCACCTCGTGCTTTCAATTGTTGAATAATTCCTTTGGTGCGCTCGGAGACTACCCCTATATGTTCCAGCAGCGTTTGATTGGCCACTATTGCCTCACTGGGATCAGCGTTGTTAGTTAACTGTGCTGTCATCTGTTCAGTCACTGCAGCGAATTCATCCCACAATTGAGTGTCACTTCTGTGTTGCTGTGCAACATAACTAACACACTCTCCCGTTGAACACTGAGGAGTGCCGGTAAACAACCAATACCAGTGCTGATTTAACTTCAGTGGCAATTGCTTAACACTGAGTTGCTGTACTTGTACGACACCGCCTAAAATAACCGTCGCTGCATCAATTAAACTACCTTTACCATGTTGCAAGCGCTCGCAATGTTTTACCAATTGGTAGCGCTGCTCTGAACTGCTGCTGGTTTTTTTGATCGCTTCAACTAAGACCACCGCAGCGGCGATCATGGATGCGGACGATCCCATTCCCGCGCCAATAGGTAATTCACTGTCACCATTAAAGTGTGCACTTAAAGATTTTGTCGGCAATTGCGATGCCAGTACATACAACACTAGCTGCACCGGTGAGTTGAGGATGCTTTCAACCTTGATACTGCCGTCGATAAACTTTTGGAACTGTCGATCTAAGAAAGATACCAGTGGGGATAATTTTGCAATGGGATGATTGGAATGTACTTTAATGCCAATAAATTCAGCAATTAATTCCGAACCTTTGACCGGAGTGTAATGGATATGGCTGTAGAGTTGGATCGCAGTGGCAATAGCGGGCGCTCCATAGACTACAGAGTGCTCGCCGCTCAATATTATTTTACCTGGCGCAAGACCTTGCATCAGAGGGCAATATACTCTCTTTTATGATCTGTGATATTTGCCAGCCTGAATTTGCCTTTAGTATCAGCAGCTATCTGCAGAGACTCGCCGTTCTGCGGGTCGGGTGCGTGGTACAGCTCTAGATACTGCTCGTAAGCCAGTTCGCTGCGTGAATCTAACATCGACATATGTAGCTCTTTGAATAACCATTTTTCATAGCCATCCACTACCGTTCCACTGAAGAACTCGGCGACACAACCTGAGCCATAACTGAAAAACCCTATGTGCTGGCCAGCCATATCTTTTTTGCAATTTTCCAACAGTGAAGTCAAGCCGATGAAAAGAGAGGCGGTATAACTATTGCCAATCAATTTATTATACAACAGTGAACCTTCTATTTGCGCTTCAATGTCCGCGGCGTCTAAAGGGCTTTTATTCACTTTAGATAAGTGCCGGTGGGCTTTTTGCGCCATCCGCGAAAAGGGCAAGTGATAGCAAAAATAGCTCAAATCGGTAAATGCCAGGTTGCTGGCCTCACGAAAGTGCCCCCAGGCGCGTTTCAGTGATTTAAGGTAAATCTTGGTCGAATATTTGCCATCTACTATCGCCGTTTTACGGTAGTTCGGACGCCAAAAATCCATCACATCTTCCGTATAGTTACCCACTTCAGGGTCTATAGTGATAATCCTTGGGTTGGCTCTGATTAACATAGCAACGGCACCACAGCCCTGGGTAGCTTCGCCCGGGCTATCCAAATCATATTTGGCGATATCGGAGGCGATAACTAAGACTGTTTTTTCTGGTTGGCGAGCAACTAATGCACAGGCCATCTGCACTGCTGCAGTGGCTGAATAGCAAGCTTGCTTAAGCTCTACAATCCGACAATTTTCATTCAATCCCAACAGCCGATGCACATAAACACCCGCAGCCTTCGACTGATCTATACCTGTTTCGGTAGCAAATAATAACGTCGATATTTCTTTACTGTCTGCATTTTCAAACAGTGGTGCAGCGGCACTTGCTGCCATAGTCACAATGTCTTCATCGTGGGCGGGCATGCCCATTTTTTCCTGGCCAATGCCAACGTAATACTTTTCCGGGTCGGTGTTCTGCGCTTTGGCTAGAGTCCGTAGATCCAAATAATAATTGGATGTGTAAAAGCTGATTTGATCAATACCAACAGACGACATACTAGGTTTGTTCCTCAACGCTCTTCCAGCAATAGTGAATTGTTTTTGAAGAGGCTTTTTATATCTTTCATTCCTAAAAGAAACATGGCGGTTTTAAATTCTTGGCGCAATCTCTGTATTTCCAGGATTACCGCCTCGGTGGATTCCATCGCCGGTTTTAAAAATGGTGCGGCGACCCCACAAATTGAGGCGCCGAGTATAACAGACTTAAGCATATCAATCCCATTCCTAATACCGCCACTGCTAATTAAAGTGACACTATCGGTATAAGAATTCAACATCTGTAATGAAGTGACTGTATCTATCCCCCAATCCTGGAAACAAAGCCCCAGATCATTACTGCCCCGGGCATTTTTCGCGCCGGCAACAGCAGTTGGATCGCGTCTTTGATTACGGTGATGCTCAATGCGGCTCCAGGATGTTCCACCCTTACCGGCGACGTCAAAATATTTAACCCCTGCCGCCATCCCCTGCTGCAAGTCAGCGACGGAGAAACCTGCCCCCACTTCTTTTAGCAGCACCGGCTTGTCCAATTGTTCGACTATTGTCTGAATTTTCAAATGAAGGTCGCTAAAATCAGTGTCTCCCTCTGCTTGAATCGCCTCTTGCAGAGCATTTAAATGCAAATATAGACCGTCCGCCTGCAGAATATCAACCGCCGCTTGCGCCTGCACAATATTAAATCCTTTGTTTAACTGCACCGCGCCAATATTCCCCAATAACACGGTATTAGGGGCGTACTGTCTCAGCCGAAAACTCTCTGTCGCCGCCTCACTGCTAAACATTACTCGCTGCGACCCCACGGCGAGTGCCACCTGACAGTGCTCAGCAGCCTCAGCCAGATGTCGGTTTATTCTTCTAATCAATGGGTGATCACCACCGGTCATAGAAGAAATTAACAGCGGGAAAGACAGCTGCTTAGATAAAAATTCACAGCCGGTGTCTACTTCATTGAGATTAATACCAGGCAGAGCCCTGTGAGTTAGCTGCAACCGATCAAAATAACTACCCTGTCGATCGGTGTCAGGATCATTTTGCAGCACTTCTATGTGTTCAATCTTGCGATCGTTAGTTGCGTCTGTCATTTCCTTTCCAGCTCTATATGCGCTTGCATCAACTCACCGGGGTTAGTCTGTGCAGCTAATAGGGACAACTCTCCACAGAGCACCGTAGCAGCACAGATTGCCGCCAAACGCCGAGCATTGTCCCCGGCGGGGCGCTCTTCTTTACAACCTAACTTGCGCAAATTATCTTCGACAAACTCCAGGCCTTTGCCATTGCCCACTGAACCGACAATCAAGTTTGGAATAGTACAAGAAAAATACAGGTCGTCATCGCGAACCTCGGCATGTACCACCCCCTGGGAGCCCTCAATGATATTGGCTGCATCTTGACCTGTGGCCAGATAAAAAGCCAGTAGCATGTTGGCGTAGTGAGCGTTGGCACTGCGTAAGCCCCCTGCAATCATAGTGCCAATCAAATTTTTCTTAATATTTAAATCAACCACTTTTTCAGGAGTGGTTTTTAGCCTGCGACGACACAACTCTCTGGAGATGATAATTTCTGAGACAACATTTTTGCCACGTCCCAAAATCCCATTGACAGCCGTGGCCTTTTTGTCAGAGCAATAATTTGCCGATATGGATGAGTAACGCAAGTGTGGATACTGCTGCAAAATCCAGGGAAACAATTGGTCAGCTGCATTCGTTACCATGTTGTGACCAGAGGCATCTCCGGTGGTAAATTCCAACCTGAGGTAGAGTAAATTCCCAACTATCTGCGCATTGATGTCAATTAACTTGGCAAATCGGCTAGACTGACTGACCACAACATTGAGTTCCACAAACCGAGATTTTATCGATCGCAAGGCATCTAACGCCTGCTGAGCATTACCAGCTTCGAGCAGAATGGAGCGGGTCATTCGCTCATCAATGACGGTCGTCAATATCCCGTCAGTTAAAGTAGAAACACGCGCTCCGCGACCCACTGAATGCCACAGTGGAGTTTCGTATGTTGCCAGTGGCACTGCGATTTTTTCAGTCACTGTGCTACCGCTTATTTTGATAGGCCCCACCCAGCGCATTGGAATAGGTGCGGCTAATATTTTGTGCTTCTTCATAAATTTTTCCAAAAAAAAAGGCTGCTATTAAGCAACCTTCTGATTTATTTTGCTGTACTTTAATGACAACTTATTTGATTCTTTAAAGTAACAACAATGATAAACCGAGCTTCACTGTTTAGTAAAGCCCCAGTTATATGCCGGATATGGCGCACATTTTAACCAGCATGTATCAATTATGCAACGCAGAATCAATGCGTCTAACCAATGGCAATTAGAAAGGGTTTAGTTTTCTTAAGCGCTCCATCAGGGTCGGGCTAGCAACTGCTACATTTTGCACAAACGTGGTCGACTGCAACGCCTTAAGGTCTAATTCTAAAACATCTAACAACTCACCAGTACTACTCAAAACTCGATACTGCGCTAACATGTGGTCGTAGATAGCTTCATTAAAAGCGTTCTGCGACGAAAACACTTCGTTCTCAGTATCCAATAAATCCAGTAGCGATCTCTGACCTATGTTGAACTGCTTAAGGTAAGAATCTCTGGTACTCTCAGTCGCTGTCACATGCTGCTCTAGATAATCCAACTGGCGGCCCAATATTTCATAGGCATTCCAAGATAAATCCAGGCTCTGCAAGGTCTGTCTGGCGGCATCCGCCTGAATATTTCTGGCCTCATCAATCTGGTGCCTTGTCTGGCGGACGCGCGCTTTATCAGAGCCACCGTTGTAGAGGTTATAACGCATCCTGACCATAGCTGTGATATCTTCGTTAGGCGCTTCAATCCCGTCGATATTGTTATTCCAAGTACGGTTTACCTCTAAATTCAATGTTGGGAACATTAAACTTCGAGAAGATTCATATTGATGACGCGCCGCTTCAACATCCGCAGCAGCCAGTTTCAGTGTTGGATGTTGCTTGTAGGCACGTTCCAACGCTTGCTCGAAAGTAGCAGGTATCCAACTACTTTCGATGCTCGGATCTTCCAGAGAAGGCCCCACTTTCAAACCTGTCACTCTCTGATAGGCTGACTCTGCATCTAACAAATTATTTTGTGCCGATAACACGTTGACTTCAGCCAGTGCCAATCGACCCTCCGCCTGTTTTATTGAGGCGATAGTACCTACCCCTGAATCAGATCTACGTCTAATCTGCTCAAAGATACGCACGTGAGTCATTAAAGTGTTGTCAGCTTGGACCACTAGTGATTGGCGCTTAAGTACTTCCAGATAAGATCGAGCGGTCTCCAGAGCAGTTTCTTCAGCGATTTCTCTCAATCGGTGATTGACGGAGTCGAGACGCGCAGACTGCCTGCCAACTTCACTGCTGGTAAGAAAACCATCAAATAACATTTGATTTAAACTTAGATTAGCTTCGGTGCGTTTTAGCTCAGTATCATCTCCCGGGAACACCTTGGTTTTTTCCCAGCCGACACCGGCACCTATATCTATTTTAGGAAAATAACCGCCTTTAGCTTGCTTAACTTCTTCAAACACAGCGTTGCGGGCATTCATTACTGACTGTACTTGCGGGCTAGACAACACAGCCGCTGACACAACAGAGTTTAAAGTCTCTGCACTCGCCATTCCCACTGGTACTGCACTTAATGCTAATACCAATATTGCCTTTTTGATTTCCACTTGCACTCTCCTATGCAGCTAAACAAGTTCAGCTATTTGCTATCTTTTAATTTTATTATTAATGAAACGCGATCACTTGTTTCAGTTTTTCTGAGGATGGAACTAACATGCGCTTTAACTGTTCTTTCCGTTATACCCAGTTCTCGACCTATCTCTTTATTACTGGCACCGGTAATCAATACTTGAATAGTTTCCATTTCTCGATCACTAAGACCAAAAACCCCCAAATCTACATGTTTATCATCGGCTTGTTGTAACAGTCGTTTTAGCATTTTCTGTACTATGCTGGTACCAGCCCATATATCACCTTTGCGAACAGAAGTTATCAACTGACTGAATATTGAAGCTGTTACAAATGTATTAATATAGCCCTTAAACCCTTTAAGTAATAATTCAATTCCCTGAGCATCATTAGGATTATCTGAAAAGCCAATTAAATTAACTTTATTCCAATAAGTACTGAGTGAAATTATTTGATCTTTAGTGAGTGAATCTAAATGCACTAAAAGACAGCAATCAGTTGTAAACACCTGCTCTTCGATATTATTAATATCTAAAAGTATAGGTCTGTTTTCACCTGAAATACTAATCCAGCGCTGCTCCACATTTTCTCTAGATGTTAATATATACAAATTCATCGTCTGCTTCTATTAAGATTCGGCTCATAATAGCACTATAAACAGCGCCCCAAAAGACTATCTGTTATAAATCAAATAAAAAAGAATCACAACTTACTCTCGACTATTAACTTAAGGTTAAGCATGGTTTATTTTACATTAATGTTGCCTGGAAAAACCGCTAATTTAGCATATTTATTTTCAGTTCATAAACCAAAGATTAACATTCTTAACTATCTTTCTGTTAATGCATTTTGCTTAGCTTTTAAAATCGGTTTTAGTAAATAATCCATGACAGTTTTTTTGCCGGTCATTATATCTACTGATACAGTCATCCCCGATATTAATGGTAAACGTTTGCCATCTTTTTCTATATATGGTTTTTCGGTGGTTAAACGCACTATATAAAACGGCTCACCTTTTTCATTTAATACGGTACTCGGTGATACTGTAGAAACGACTGCATCTACCCCTCCATATATACCAAAATCATAGGCAGAAACTTTTATTACCGCAGTTTGACCTTTCAATACTTTAGCAATGTCTGAAGGCTTTAATTTTGCCTCTACTAATAGTGTATCTTCCCAGGGAACAATATTGAGAATTTCATCCCCTGGCTGTACTACCCCATTAACAGTGTTAAACAATAATTCCTTAATCGTTCCTTTAACCGGAGACCTCACTTCAGTTCTGCGCAATTTATCCTGCATTCCTGTTAACGCCTCTCGCAATCTGGCGGTTTCGGATAAGGTCTCATTCAACTCAGCTCTGGCACTACTTTGAAACTTTAATTTTGTCTCCTGAAGCATTTCTTTGGTCTCGGCCAGAGAAGACTCAATCCTCGGTAAACTGAGGCGAATATTATTCAGCTCACCCGATAAATCCACCACTTGTCGCTTCAGGCGTAAATACTCCACTTCCGACACTACCCCGTCCCGAACCAGCGGTGCGGTCATATCTCGCTCTTGCCTAAGTAAACTATAGCTGCTTCCCAGCTGGTTGCGTTTACTTTTTGCCTGCACCAGCTCTTGCTCTTTTTGTCGCAACTGTTGCTTAAAGATCAAAATATTAGAGTCTAACTCTCGGCCTCTGGCTTCATGCAAGCTTTTTTCCTGTAATATCAAAGAATTGAACTCATAGGGAAAATTTTCAGGTACCACAAACGGATTGCCTTCGGACTCGGCTTTGAGTCGAATTGCCTTGGCAATTAATTCTAGTTCCCGGACTTTATTTTCTTTAAATGAACTGGAGAAGCGGGTATCGTCTATGCGTAATAACACTTGCCCTCTATTCACCAAGTCGCCTTCTCTGACCAAAATTTCTGCAACTATTCCGCCCTCCAAGTTCTGTATCACTTGCAGCTGCTGGGAGGGGATAATTTCCCCCTCCCCTCTACTGAGCTCATCCAACTCTGCCCAACTCGCCCAGAAGATAGCCAGGGCGACAAAAACAGCCACAGTCCACAGCAACCATTTTGCCCCGGTAGGTGCCTGCTCTAAAATAGCCTCACTGACACTGGACATATAGCGCAAATCTTTCTTTTCTACTTTAGTACTCATCTGTATCTACCTCAGCGCTGTATGTGTAGGCGTCCCTGTTTTAGTGCATCTAGCACTACGTCTTTAGGACCATCTGCAACCACGCGACCGCCATCCATTACAATAATCCTATCCACTAAAGTCAGCAGCGACATTTTATGGGTGACTAAAACTAAAGTGCGATTTTCACAGTATTGTTTCAGCTGCTTACGCAAATAATCTTCAGATGAGTTGTCCATAGAGTTGGTAGGCTCATCTAAAATTAAAATATTGGGAGAGTGTATTAATGCTCTGGCGATAGCTATCGCCTGCTTTTGCCCCCCAGATAACCTGGCTCCTCGCTCGCCCACTGGCATTTCAAACCCTTGTGGATGTCTGTTTACAAACTGATCCACACCGGAAACAGAAGCCGCTTTAAGTAGCGCATCATCGGATATTTCCGGGGAGCCCATAATGATATTTTCCCGCACAGAGCCGTCAAACAACATCAATTCCTGTGGTACATAACCCATATTACGCCGTAAATCTACCGGATCAATCTGATTCAAATCAATACCGTCAATACTAACCGACCCTTCGTCTGGGCTATACAATCCCAGCAGTAACTTTTCTACGGTGGTTTTTCCTGAGCCTATGCGACCAATTAAGGCCACTTTTTCTCCGGCCTTAATCCTAAAATCCACCCCCTCTAACGACACTTGCTCGGCTTCCGGGTAGCTAAATTTAACCGTTTTAAAAGCAATACTGCCCAGCAGATCTGGCCGGTGCACATAATTTTTGCCCTCGGCGCGCTCATCCGGTAGATTCATGATTTGATTTAGCGTCACCAGTGCAGTTTTAGATTGGAAAAAACTGGTCACCAGACCTGTTACTTGCGCCATTGGCTGCAGCACCCGTCCAGATAAAATAACCGATGCAATCAACGCCCCCATGGTCAGTTCTCGCTCCGAAATCAAATAGACACCGACAATAACGATACACACTGAACTAATTTGCGTCACAAAACCGGCGAAGTTGGTTACCGATGAAGAGATCATCTTGCTCTTCAAGCTCCATTTAGAAATATAGCCTTCCGCCTGTTCCCAGCGCAATTGCAATACTGATGCAGCCCTCTGCGTTTTAACAGTCTCCATCGCCGTCAGACACTCGATCAGGGTGGAGTTCTTTTGTGCCGAGGCAGCAAATGTTTTCTCAACGGCTACCTTCAATTTTTTACTGGCAATAATCGAATAGAGCAGGACTATCGGAATAGCTATAAGTGGCACATAGACCAGGGGACCACCAATCAGGTACATCACTATCAGAAAAATCACCGCAAAGGGGATATCGATCAGCACTGTATTAGTGGTGGAGCTTAAGAATCCACGAATGCTTTCAAACTCACGCAAGTTGCTGGCAAAGGAGCCCACCGACTTGGGCATATGCGCATATTTCATGCTCATTACTTTTTCGAACAGCATCGCCGACATTAATATATCCGCTTTCTTGCCGGCTATTTCTAAAAAGTACGCGCGTAACATTTTCAGACCAAAATCGAAGGTGTAGACAATAAATACACCTATGGCCAGTACCCACAAAGTTTCCAGAGCCGAGTTAGGGACCACCCTGTCATAGACATTCATCACAAACAGCGGGTTGGCTAATACAAACAAGTTAATCAGCAGAGAGGCAATTAACACATCGCGGTAAATTTTTGCCGAGCGCCAGATAGTCCCCCAAAACCAGTGTCCCTCTTTTTGATCTAGTACCCGGGAGACCCGCTCGGTAAAGTGATATTGTAAATTCAGGTAGATTGCCACTCCACTATACTGTTTCTCAAGAGTCGCCATAGCCGTTCTTTTCATGCCACTGTCGGGAAAGATAAGAATTGCCTCCCCGGTCTGTTCGTCTATCTCCTGTAGTATGCAGGCATCGTCATTTTCTAACAACAGCACCGCAGGCAGAGTTAATGGACTAATAGATAACAATTTTCGTTCAACTATTTTGGCCGAAAAACCCGCGCGCTTGGCAGCCCTGACAAATAATTTTGGAGTGAGTTTGTTATCTTCAAGCGGTAAACCATCCCTGAGCGCCTCTGCCGAGAGAGGTCGATGATTCTGCTGAGTTAAATGCATCAAACATTTTAATAAAGGATCCTGTATTACATCCATTTCCTTGACCATTTTTATTTTTTATTCATACTATCAAGTAAATCATCCAGTTATAGACGAGCTACCACTATGTTATACGCATCACGCAATCCAGAAGGTAAGATCATTGGCATTTCTGACACTCCCTCCAGTTCAGCTGAAGCTATAGATAACAACCACCCCGACGTCAGAGCCTTCTTTTCTCTGCACAACAAGGACTTTACACCCGATTCATTTTTAGACCAATCCGATCTTGCCATCGCCCGAATCTTAGACGACTTGGTAGACTTACTAGTGAAAAAGAACATTATTATGTTCACCGAACTACCAGACGAAGCGCAGAAAAAACTATTATCACGCCGGGTTGTCAGGTCTCTACTGCAGAATAATGATCAATCCGCTGTAGACGATCAAACAGACAAAGAATCCTCAATACTCTCTGATGAAGATCGATTACTGTAGTTTTGCATAACATAGAAGACTGCAGGTACCCGTTGATACAAAACTACTTGTGACCGACATTAGCTGCGTATTGCAATCTAGCCATATAAAAGCAAGCTAATCAATAGTTCTAATACAATGTTTGCCCTGCAACCGAGCTTCTCAACTGTCACTTTAATCCAGTAGCGTAGCCGTTATTTAGCAAATTATCATTTATTTCATATCGATCCGCCATTGTAGATTATATAGCGGCCAACGCACTGAATGCATTACCTATTCTACTAAATGTTCAGTTTTTATTAATATAAGCAGAAAACCCACATGATGCTCTCTTTATTCAGCGGATACTGGTTGTTTTTTGACCTTTACTATAGCTTTAAAATCAATCCAGCATGCTTTTATTGCAATCATTAGCTTTCTTAAATTATTTCAGAGCAAAAAAAACCCGCTTCACAGAGCGGGCTATTTATGCACAGTGACTAATTAATCTTTTAACAAGTCTCTGCCTTTAGTGGCTGCAATACGCATACGCAATGCATTGAGCTTAATAAAGCCCTCGGCATCTTGTTGATTGTATGAACCCGCATCATCTTCCATCGTAGCAATAGCTTCATCAAACAAACTTTCGTCGGAGCGACGGCCAACAACACTGATATTACCTTTGTACAGTTTGATGCGCACATCACCACTAACGTAACGCTGACTGTAGTCTATTGACTGCTGAAGCATTTTACGTTCTTCAGACCACCAAAAGCCGTTGTATATTAGCTTGGCGTAACGAGGCATCAACTCATCTTTAAGGTGCGCGGCCTCGCGGTCAAGAGTGATGGACTCTATAGCCCGGTGTGCCTTGAGCATAATACTACCGCCTGGTGTTTCGTAACAGCCACGCGCTTTCATGCCAACATAGCGGTTTTCAACAATGTCCAATCTACCTACACCGTTTTCGCCGCCAATCTGATTTAAAGTAGCCAGCACAGTCGCCGGAGACATAGCCTCACCGTCGATAGCAATGATGTCACCTTTCTCATAGCTTAATTCGATGTACCTCGCCTGATCCGGTGCCGCTTCTGGAGACACGGACCAACGCCACATTTCCTCTTCAGCCTCGACCCAGGGATCTTCTAAAATACCTGACTCGTAGGAGATATGTAGCAAATTTGCATCCATCGAATAAGGAGATTTCTTCTTGTTCTTTGCGTAATCCACTGCAATGCCATGCTCTTCGCAATAAGCCATCAATGACTCACGGGAAGTAAGATCCCACTCGCGCCAGGGTGCGATAATTTCCACACCCGGCTTTAACGCGTAGGCGCCAAGCTCAAATCGAACTTGGTCGTTGCCCTTACCAGTGGCGCCATGAGAGATAGCATCAGCCCCGGTTTCATTGGCAATTTCTATCAGACGCTTGGAAATGAGTGGTCGGGCAATAGATGTCCCCAATAGGTACTCACCTTCATAAACAGTGTTCGCACGAAACATGGGGTATACAAAATCGCGCACAAACTCTTCACGCAGATCGTCGATGTAGATTTCTTTGACACCTAGGGCTTCAGCTTTCGCACGCGCCGGTTCTACTTCTTCACCTTGACCTAAATCTGCAGTAAAAGTTACCACTTCACAGTTGTATGTCTCCTGCAACCAGCGAACGATAACCGATGTATCTAAACCGCCAGAATATGCCAGAACGACCTTTTTAATATCGGACATCAATATTGCTCCAAAACCAAGACCCGACAATTCAGCGGATCATTATAAAAATAGGGGTGGCGTAGTATATAGCGGATCATACTATCCCACAATAAGACTAATACTTTATAAAACATGCAAGTAAGCGCTATACAGCTGATCTACTCAGGAGCAAGTTACATGCACTCCAGACAACCAATAAACTATTGAAAAAATCGCATCGCTAAACGGCAACTACTAAACCTTACTGCGACAGCTAGCCCACTATTCCCGATCTAACCTTATAGTCACACGGCGGTTACGGGCGCGATTAGTTTTTGTCGTATTAGGCACAACCGGATATCTTTCACCATGGTACCTGGTAGTTACCATCGACTCATCAACGCCCAGAGAAGTCAAATAGCGGGTCACTTCTTCCGCGCGCTGCTTCGATAAATCACGGTTTAACAATCGTCGACCACCACTGTCCGAGTGCCCATCTATATATATAGCAGTGACGCTTTTATCTTCTTGCACATAAAAGGCGATCAGCTCCAGCCGTTCACGGGTAGCGTCAGAGAGGCTCCAGGCAGCCGGTGGAAACAACACCGCGGTGCGGGCAACTTGACGGTAATTTGCCGGCAGTAATCCAGCGACACAACTGATGTAATCTCTATAGGCAGCTTTAAAGTTAGCAGCAGACAACGCCACCCGCAATTGATCGGCAGAATTCATCCAGCGGTCTACCGTAAATGTGGGTGACATACCCTTGTACAGAGCAACCAACATCTGGCCTGCATAGATGGCATTTGTCTTTAAGACTCTACCTGCTTCCAACGGACCTACCACGGATGTCGGAATCCCCGGCTGCCAGGGAGAGGCCTCGACGACCAGGATTGCCTGGCGCTTTATCGCCAAACGCTGAGTCGGCTTTAAGGTAAACAACGGTTCAACCCCCGCCTCGTGGAGAAACTCACCTATGCCAAAAGCCGGTATTTGCTGGGATAACTTACACTCAAATTTTGATGACTCCAATACCCATTTTGACTCGTCTATAGATGCACGAAAAGTGACAGCTTGGGCAGTACTTACTAGCGCAAACAGACACAAGAGCGTAATAAACTTGAGATTGGAGACCATGATAAATTCAACTCACTGGTGTTGTGTTTTCATTTAAGCGGATGATTACTGGTCATTTAAAACCATATCCCAGCCGCCTAAATCTTTCCATCTATTTACTATAGAGCAAAATAAATCGGCAGTTTTTTCTGTATCGTAGAGAGCTGAGTGCGCTTTTTTTCCATCAAAAGGTATGCCTGCAATATCACAACCTCTGGCCAACACCGTCTGCCCATAGGCAAGCCCGGAAAGAGTCGCGGTATCAAAGGTTGAAAACGGATGGAATGGGTTGCGCTTTAGTTCGCAGCGCTCGGCCGCTTGCATGACAAAGCCGTGATCAAATGATGCGTTATGCCCGACCAAAATCGCCCTTTTACAGCCATGTGCTTTTACCGCTTTGCGCACAGCTTTGAAGATCATTTCCATCGCTTCAAGTTCAGCCACTGCACCTCGATTGGGGTCACTGGGATCGATACCGGTGAAATCCAATGCCGACTGTTCCAAATTGGCACCTGCAAAGGGCTCAACATGCGCCTCAAAGCTGTTATCGACAATCAGATAACCTTGTTCATCCATTGTCAGTGTAACTGCTGCTATCTCTAACAGAGCATCGGTTTGACAATTAAATCCCGCTGTTTCAACATCTATAACGACAGGCAAATAACCGCGAAAGCGCTCCATCATTAATTGTGTAATATTACTATTGGCCAATAGACATCCTTAATCATACTGATTGTATGCATTTATAAATTAGGCGTATTCTAACAGCGCCCGCGAGGCAAAAGCATCTAGATTTTGCCTTAAAGTTCATTTAGCCGCTGCTATTGAGCCGCAGATAAAATTTATTTTATACAGACAAAAAAAAACCCGGCAAACACCAGGCTTCTTTTATATTTACAACTAAATTACTGCACAGCGATTGATAGCGTACAGAGCAGAGAATCTGCTCGTTATAGCTTGTCGGACTCTGCAGTCAGGTAAGCTGCAACACCTTCGGGTGACGCATCCATACCTTTGTCGCCTTTGCTCCAGCCAGCTGGGCAAACTTCACCGTGCTCTTCGTGGTACTGAAGCGCTTCGAAAAGACGAATTAACTCGTCCATGTTACGGCCAAGCGGTAAATCATTAACGATTTGCGAGCGCACATCACCGTTCTGATCGATGATAAACGCACCGCGAAAAGCAACTCCACCTTCGCTTTCTACATCGTATGCTTTACAAATTTCATGGGTCATATCAGCCACAAGGGTGTATTTAACCTGACCGATTCCACCATTTTCAACGGCGGTGTTACGCCATGCATTATGAGTGAAATGAGAGTCGATAGAAACACCTATAACTTCAACATTCAGTGCCTTGAAAGCTTCGATGCGGTGATCTAGAGCGATAAGCTCTGAAGGACAAACAAAAGTAAAATCTAATGGGTAGAAAAATACGAGTGCATATTTCCCTTTAGTCGCTTCTGCGAAGTTGTATCCATCAACTATCTGACCATCACCTAGTACAGCTGCTGCTGTGAAATCTGGTGCTTTCTTACCTACTAATACGCCCATCTGTAATCTCCATTATGATTTTGATATTTTTCAATACTAACGCCGATTCATTACTGGTCAATCGACGGTTTAAAATTATTCGTCAGCTTGCTCTTTACTGGCAGCGGCCGCTACCATCTCTTTAAGCTCACCGCTCTCAGCTAATTCGCAGACGATGTCGCAGCCGCCCACTAGCTCACCATTGATCCACAACTGTGGAAATGTTGGCCAGTTGGCAATTTTCGGCAACTCAGTGCGGATATCTTGATTCTCTAGTATATTGATAAACGCAAAGCGCTCTTCGCAAGCCATTAATGCCTCTACCGTACGCGAGGAAAAGCCACACTGCGGGAAACGCGGTGTTCCCTTCATGTAGAGTAAAATGGCATTATTTTCGATTTGGTCTTTAATTGTTTCAGCAACACTCATAATTCATTCTCGCATACTAACAAAAGGCATTAATTCTATTTTTTTACTGCGCGGTATTTTAACATAAAACCGACGATTTTACTCAGACTTATTTTTCAGACAAACACCTGCTTCCCTGTATATAGGGCTAAAATTTGACACTACAAGTGGGCAAAAACAATATTTGCACCTTGCCAACTGAAAGCGACAGCAACTTATCAGCACTGTACATTTACGCGGCATAACTAGGACTGTTTTTTTGCGATTAAGTTAGACCCAATGGCAAATCAATCTGGTGCCGGGCAATATTTAATGCTATACATACTCTAATGTAGCTCAGCCCAAATATTGAACTCGCTATCGTATTCAGCTTTGAAAATGATAAACTTGCTCGATATTTGCACTGAATAATCATTATCCCGCCAGTACCTTCCTCTAGATTCAATGAATTTTTTAACATTTAGCATTGAGAAATGAGCTTTTGCTATTGGCCGCAATAAATTAGACCCCGTATGAAAAACATCAGACATTTTTTGACTATCCTCGATTTATCCAAAGCAGAATTCCAGCAAATCATTCAGCGCGCCATTGAGCTAAAAGCAATGCGTAAACAGGGAAAGGTATTCCAGCCATTCCCCGACAAAGTGCTGGCCATGATATTTGAAAAATCATCTACGCGTACTCGTGTGTCTTTTGAAGCGGGAATGGCTCAGTTTGGCGGACACGCCATGTTTCTCTCTTCAAGAGATACCCAGCTGGGTCGTGGCGAACCTATAGAAGACTCAGCTAAAGTTATTTCCAGCATGGTTGATATAGTCATGATCAGAACATTTGGTCACGATATCATTGAAAACTTCGCCAAACATTCCAGTGTCCCGGTCATCAACGCGCTCAGTGATCAATACCATCCCTGCCAGCTATTGGCGGACATGCAAACATACTGGGAGCATCGCGGCGACATTCAAGGCAAAAGGGTAACTTGGGTAGGAGATGGTAATAATATGTGCCACTCTTATATAAATGCCGCCAAAGTGCTGGATTTCCAATTGAGCATTGCCTGCCCTGAGGGCTACGATCCCGACCCACAACTTGTAGAGAGCAATGCCGATCGAGTAACAATCTTTCGCGATATCAAAGATGCTGTCGCAAACAGCGATCTGATAGTCACCGACGTATGGGCGTCTATGGGACAGGAGGAGGAACAACTCGCCAGAGAAAAAAGCTTCGCCGCTTTCCAAGTCACCCCGCAACTGTTGGCCCAAGCTAATCCAGGCGCTTTATTTATGCACTGTTTACCCGCTCATCGGGGTGAAGAAATCAGTGTCGACATGTTAGAAGATCCCCATAGCGTGGTCTTTGATGAGGCCGAAAATAGATTGCACGCGCAGAAGGCACTGATGGAATTTTTACTTAACTCCTGTCAGTAGACACAAACCCTATAGGCTGTCCCAACACTATGAAAACAGGCAGCCTATTTTACTTATTGCTCATTTATTAGATCAAAGTTGCAGTAAATTCTGCTACCCTTAAGTTCAGGGTCGCTAATCAACCGAGCACAGCTGGCATAGCCCACCCTTAGTAATAACTTTGACCTTAGTCGCTAATGCTTTATCTAGATCGACAATAGTTAAAAAAACACACCCCCTGCTGGATGAGCAAGATGATTGAGCTGAGACACTTAAGAACCCTTTCTGCGCTGCGCGATTCCGGCAGCCTGGTTGAAGCCGCAGAACGCATTCACCTGACCCAATCAGCCCTCTCCCATCAAATCAAAGACCTTGAAGACCGACTCAATTGCTCACTGTTTATCAGGAAAACCAAACCTATCAGCTTCACCGCTGCAGGCAGACGCATTCTGACACTGGCCGACCAGATATTACCCATGGTCAAAAATACTGAGCGTGAAATAGTGCGCCTGGCTTGTGGCGAGGCGGGAAGACTAAACATCAGCATAGACTGTCACAGCTGCTTTGACTGGCTGATGCCAACTATAGATTGTTTTCGAAAAAACTGGCCGGAAATAGAAATGGACCTGGCCAATAGCTTCACCTTTGCACCCATTCCCGCATTGGCCAAAGGCGATATCGACTTGGTCATTACATCAGACCCTATTGTTCGAAGTGGTATCAGCTACACTCCGCTTTTCAGCTACGAGTCATTGATCGCTTTAAGTAAAAACCACCCCTTGGCCAGCAAAAAATTCATTTCCGCCAAAGATATCAGTGCTGAAACATTGATCACTTATCCGGTAAACCAGGACCGCTTGGATATTTTCACCCGCTTCTTAGATCCTGCCGGGATTGAACCTAAAGAAGTGCGCACCGCTGATTTGACCCTGATGATGCTACAGTTAGTGGCCAGTGGCAGAGGTATAGCAGCCCTGCCCAACTGGGCTATTGATGAATACTTACAAAAGGGCTACATAGTCGCCAAACCTATAGGCGAAAGAGGCTTATGGTGCACTTTGTATGCGGGTGTTCGCCAGGAGCAACAAAATGCTGAGTTCATGCTGGATTTCTTAGAGACCGCCAAAGAGGTTTCCTTTGCCAATCTTGCGGGAATCAAATCCGCTTAAATATTATGCCGATACGCAGCCGCTTTTATTTTCAATAAAAAGTCGCTACCCCCTTGTTTATCACCTCTGATCCCTTAAACTGTTGGATCAACTAATTTTAGAGCACCGGCAAAAGTAACTTGTGTTTGTAGCTTAGGGCTGTACCACAGGCAGCCGATATTGTTACATTTGCAATCGACAAATTTTTGCTCTGGCTCACTCGACGAAGAAAACTCAAAATGGACATCTGGACACCTCAAAGCTGGCGCAACAAACCAATAGTACAACAACCTAACTATAAAGATGCAGGCCAAGTTACTGCAGTAGAGCAACAACTGGCGAAGATGCCGCCACTAGTATTTGCCGGTGAAATACGAGAACTTCACCGCCAGCTAGCTGACGTCGCCCAGGGAAAGGCCTTTCTATTGCAGGGGGGCGATTGCGCCGAAACATTTGCCGAGTTCAATGCCAACAAAATACGCGATACATTTCAGGTTTTACTGCAAATGGCCGTAGTGATGAGCTTCGCCGGAGGCAGCCCTGTCGTTAAAATTGGCCGCATGGCCGGTCAATTCGCCAAACCACGCTCTAGTGATTTCGAAACTAAAGGTGATACATCATACCCCAGCTACCGCGGTGACATTATTAACGCTAATGAGTTTAGCGCCAGTGCTCGCGAGCCGGATCCTGAGAGGATGTTAAAGGCCTATCACCAGTCATCATCGACACTTAATCTACTGCGAGCCTTCGCCCAAGGTGGATTTGCCGATTTGCATAAAGTCCATCAATGGAACTTAGGCTTTGTAGAGAAGAGCCCCCAGGGTGAACGCTACCAAAACCTCTCCAATCAAATTGACCAGGCACTGGCCTTTATGGAAGCTTGTGGCATTGATGCGACAACGACTCCACAGATACGCTCCACCACCTTGTACACTTCCCATGAAGCCTTGTTGCTAGGTTATGAAGAGGCACTGACCCGCAAAGATAGCCAAACTGACCAATGGTACAACTGTTCGGCGCACATGATCTGGATCGGCGACAGAACCCGCCAACCTGATCACGCCCATGTAGAATTTTTACGCGGTGTTAAAAACCCTATAGGGATAAAGGTGGGACCAAGCACTTCGACAGAAGATCTCATCCAACTGCTCGACACCCTTAACCCGGACAACTTGCCCGGCAGAATCACCTTAATCGCCAGAATGGGTGCTGAAAAGATTCTTCAGATGCTACCACCGCTAGTACAGGCAGTGCAGCGTGAAGGCCGCAGTGTGGTGTGGAGCTCAGACCCCATGCACGGCAACACTATCACCGCATCCAGTGGCTACAAAACTCGCAGCGTCGACGCAATTCTTACAGAGATCAAAGGCTTCTTCCAGGTACACAACGCCGAGGGCACCCACGCCGGCGGTGTACACTTAGAAATGACCGGACACAATGTCACAGAGTGTATTGGCGGCGCCTACCAGATCACCGAAGAGGGATTAGCGGCTCGCTACGACACGTTCTGCGATCCAAGACTTAACGGCGAGCAGGCACTGGAACTGGCATTTTTAATTGCTGAGACTTTAAAGTCAGCAAGAGCCAAATAATGTCAGACCAACACTTAAGCATTGCCCAAACTTTACGCGCTATCACTGCAGAAATGCAGCGCCAAAGTTTGTGGCAAGATCAACCCCCTACTGCCGAGCAACTCGGCAGTAAATTACCATTTTGCGTCGATACTTTAACTTTTGTACAGTGGCTGCAATGGGTCATGTTTCCCCGATTATTTGTTATCATTGAGACCGGTGCAAAACTACCCAACAACAGCAACATGGCAACCATGGCCGAACAGGCGCTAAAATCTGAAAACGTAGCTACAGAACAGCTATTGACGCTAATTATTCAATTAGATAAAGACATCAATGGGCAATAAGCCCACTAAATTTCAAATATTTTGAGAACACAATGTCATCACTTAACTCCCTAACCGCCCTATTGCAAGAGAGCGGTGCTCAGTTTCGCATTTATGATATGGGCAGACATATCAAAAAAATTGGCCCACAGTTGTTTGCCCAAATTGAGCGGGGACAGAAAAAATACCCTAGTCCCTATCTACACCACGCCTGGCTGGCACTGCTACTTTGGAATCCAAAACAAAAGTCACAAAATGTTGTGTGGTTTCTGAAGTTCCCACTGGATGAGCAAGGGCATTTAGTGCAAGCGGTAAGAGATGATTTCATCAATCGATTGATGATCAACATTAACCAGATGTTGCAATCTGCTGATTTGAATGAGGCCGAGGACGCACTAAAGGATAATCCATTTTCCTTTACTCCTGACCAAGAAAAAATGGCGATGTTTCACGCTATTACCCATCGTGAAATTGGCGCAGAAAAATCCCAGTATTATCCTGCGTGCCAAGAGTACTATGCGGGAAAAAGTGGCTGGGAGAACTGGCACAATTTAGGACTTCAAGGCATCGCGGAAGTTGCTGTTAATATCGAAGAAAATCAAATCCTGCTGCTGCAGCACTTTAACAGCGTTCCCGAACAGCCGCTAATAGCACTTTGCACTTGTCTTGAACACGTAGATATTGGGCATAAACTGGCGACAATAATCCAGCAAAAACTACAGCAGAGTATTAACCAACGGCAACCTGACATCGCCTTGTGCACCGCACTGTTACGAGCCACCCAAGCGGCCCCTGGCAATCAAAGCAGAACAGCGGCGGTAAAACTAGTACTTGAATCAAGCATCGCCGTTTCAGCCGAAGTGTTATCAACTATTGCCATAAAAGCCAGCGAGCAGCTGAAAGACCCTAAAATCCTACAGCTATACCTGGAGAAATTGGCGGTAGGCGAAGCCGGACAACAGGGGTTTTCCCGCATTCTAGCCGACCTGATGTTCTCTGAGGAACTGCGTCGGGATATCTTGCAGGCCTTTCGCCAAGCTGATCGCAGCGCGGAACTCAGCCTGGCTATCGGCCATATGTTTGGCACAAAACTTTAAAGCGAAATTTTTAAATTTCCAATATCTAAACCTAAACCTAAACCTAAACCTAAACCTAAACCTAAACAATCTGAAAGCAACCCATAGCAGGTTGCTTAGGTTAGCCAGTCCCGAGCTATTTAATCTAGCTTAATATTACCCATGCATGCAAAAACTTAGCAGTTGTAGTGTTGTGATGGCCACCTAAATAGAGGCGCTATTATGCACCTCCTATTTCTTTGTATGACAAAGCGTACAATACCGACTTACACACCAGAATTTAAATTAGAAGCCGCCCAACTTGCCGTTGATAAGAGGTCTCAGCACGAGAAACAGCTGCAGCGATGAACGCTGGTAAATCATCAATGGATAAATGGGTTCGCCAGCTTAAGAATGATCGACAAGGCATTACAAGTAAAGTCACAGCCGTACTGGATTGGTTCAACACTTTGCAAATGACTTGAATAGGAACACCGCGTAACCTCTCGTCTTCCTCATCGTGTGGGTGCTGAGGTTGATCTGAAGAATGCCACCGACTTCCTTAAACTTGCGAGCTACAGTGGTGCAATCAATGGCCTTGTTTAAAACCTAAGCTCTGTTGCCCTTAACTTGGAATAACCAAATGTCAGCGGGGTTTTCTTCCCGCCTCCTTCGTATGACAGCGAAGGCTTTTACATTTAGCTTGATGGGCCGTGTCTCCCCCTGTTTTGCTCTCTTTGAGCGTCAAGATTTCAGGGTTCAACACATCGATGTACTTCAGGGACAATAGGTCAGAGGTGCGTACCGCTGCGTTTATGCCTGGCTCCCAAACGTCCTGATAGCCATACTTAATAGCGTCCCAACGAACTGGATGCCTTCCCTCTTCTTCACTGCTTCAACTTCATTCACGGTTACAGCTCCTATGTCACTTAATTCCCCTTTACTGCACGATGTGTGATGTAAACCCATAGTCAAGAGAAAAACACGGTAACAACAAGGTTTCGCTTAGTCACATAATTACATTGTGTGATGTAGAGGTGGGTTAATTGGGCGTGCAAGGCGCTTATTAAAGAGGTGGAGGTTTATTAAGGCTGTGAGAGAACTCGGCTAATTGATGGTAGAAAGTGACCGCATTAAGTGTGACGCTAGGTAAACAAGGGGTACGGGGGGGGGGAAATTGGCAGGGAAGCGAATCTAAATGCCCTCACAGGTTTTCCTCGCAATCTTAACGTCTCCTAGCGTAAGCTCTCGTCTTTTACATTGGCTTACTACTTTTATTCTCTATGTAGGTTGTTTTTTACTCAGGGATGGCGCACCATGTCCAAAATGATATTCTCGATTCCTATAAAATTCAAATGTTTAGATTACAATTACTGACTTTCGAGATTCATTTTGGTTCCCCTCAAAAACGTGGTCCGCAATATTTATTTTATCATGTGGAATATGCGTAGCATGGTTTCTGAAAACAGTAATAAAACAGACTTCAGCAATGTCTGTAGAAGATATTATTAAAAATCAGGAAAAAACTAACACGTTTAGGCATATCTAATTGTCTTCGCTGTTCCAAAAATCGCTTTCTAAGGGCGCTAGACGTCAGGGCTAAATAATGATAAATGTAATAGCATCAATAACTGTCAAATCTGCGGAATTAGACACATTCCTTAAAATATTCAAATCAAACATTCCCAACGTAATAAATGAAGAGGGATGCGTTGCGTATTCCGCAACAATGGATTTCAAAACAGACATTCCAATTCAAGACGCAAATCCAAATGTTGTTACCATTGTTGAAAAATGGGAAACATACACGCATCTCAAATCACATTTTGCGGCTCAACACATGTTAGAGTACAAATCTAAGGTCGAGGGCATGGTAGTAAATGTGTCTTTGAAAATCTTGGAGGACGTCTAATCTGCTAGCCGAGGGTCTCTAACTCGCAGCACCACAAAACCCTACATGCAGGTATTCACAGGGCGCTTCACTTAGCCTTCTATCTCGGATTGGCAAGCTAGCAGTACTCACCTCTTGTGTCTCATCATCTGCCAAAGCGAAAGCACCAACCATTCTTGAGTTCCAGTGCTCAAAACTGCTAACTTCCCACCGCCTCCACCAAGTAACTTACAGCGTCAACCACAGGCAACAAGTCCTTCAATTGGAAACTGTGCGTATATCTGTCAGTGATACCCGCCCCACTCTTCTCATAATCTATAACCTGTTGCACTAGGACAGTAACTACGCCTTGTGATCGAGCTTCGGAGATTGATGTAAGCCCAATTCAATGGAGTTGAATACGACTTGATGCTACATGACTGTGAGTGGGGAGGGTAGCATGGGGGTAACCTACGCGGGATCAGACATTTAATAGGGTGGCGTAAAGTTGCTCTATTTTTTAAGTAACACATCTGTGGAATCCTCATATAGCCTCTATACTTCAGTGCACAATTAACAGCTGATGAAAGAATGAGCGATGAATAAATTAGAGTGGCTTGATGCAACTGTAAGTATCTCGATAATTATTTTAACTTTATATATGTTCTATAGTATTCTGTCGTAATCATACCGGACATCTCTGGGAAAGCCCTAAGCTTGCTACCTGACATCTGTTGCTTTACTTACAACTGTCTATCTTGCGCTGCTAACCAGTAGTACCTAGCGCCGACCTCTTCTGTCCCGTCATCAGCTAAGGCGAAGACACCAACCGTCTTTGAGGTCTCAGTGTTGATTACCGTTAATCGTCCACCGCAGGCAATAAACCTCCCACCTGGAACCTGTCACCAACTCCTGCCAAACTCTCCTGATGACTCATTTAGTCCAGTCAAGCGAATCGTGCAACTGTGAAATTGAAATCAAGCATCTCTATCGCAGACGCCAATGTCTCAGGCTTGTAATCCTTGCCGTAGCGATTAAAGGTAATACCGCCTGTCTGATGCCCAAGTATCCCACCGATGATACTTTCCGGCACTCCAAGTTGCTTAAGGTGATCGGCGGCCGTATGCCTGAAACTATGGAAGTCCTTCTTCTCATCCCCACCTGTAAAGCCAAGCCTTGTGCGTAAGTTAGCGAACCACTTAGAAGGTGTAGCCGCGTACCCGTGTTTTCGATGAAGTATCAGCTCAGGGAAGAGCCTTGAATGACCTTGTGTTCGCTGATTAGCTACGAACTCCATGAAGCCTAGGGCTATCAACTTTGAGTGAATGGGGACTAGTCGCTCAGAGCTAGGGTCCTTCAGCTTCTGGTCTACGTGTGTGGCTTGGACATGGATGTAATCAATACCGTTCACAGACTTGATGTCACCGAGGTAGAGCTGGCATATCTCGCTCATCCTAGCCCCAGTGTACGCGCCCAATAGCGGTAACCAGTACTGATAATCCTTGCTAGCTTTCCTACCCGTATAAATGTCAGTGGCGAACAGATGCTTTAAGTCACCTTCTGTAAATCGGCGTCTTTGGGCACTCATCTTTATACGCTGCTTTAGCTTCAAGCCTTCGAATGGATTAGTCAGGCACAAGCCTTCTCGGATGGCATAAACAAACACTGTGATGATGTTCTTTATGTAGTTGTTGAAGATAGTAGTACTGATATTGAACTTAGCATTGTCTATCAACTGCTGGATAGACACATCACCCTTGCGGTTAACTTCGGTGGGAAGCTGAAGTGAGGTGTCCTTAAACTTGTTAGCATGACTGCGCTGGTATTTACTCACAGGTAAGTCACCTACTATACGTATCAACAGACTCATGACAGACCTCTTGTCATCTAAAGTTTTCTCACTGACTCCGTCCAACAGCTGCATTTTACGGTATCGCTCGAATACTTTTGATAACTTGGGGCTGGTGTTGGTCACTTCAGAAAGAGGGGGAGCCTTGGGTTTAACTTCTGGGCTAGCAGCAACTTCCCAAGTCAATGTTGAGAGGTCAAAGCTCTCGCCAGAATCAGCCAAGGAATAGAGGCGTTGGATTTTTTCTAATAGCTTAGCGCTACGTATGATCGCCTGCTGTTTGCACTTGGTTTTCATCGATCTGCGGACATAAGATAGACCAAACACGCTCAGCAAATTTTTTAGGAATACGTATACGGAAGTAAAGTATATTGTGTTTTGAGGATTCGATATAACTAGGAAATAAAGCCATGTGTCCAACCTTGTGTCTAAGTTAGGCTGACATAGGGTGATTCATCTAAAAAAGCTTTAAGTAACAGCAAGATAGGGTATTGGAAGCAGCTCCATCAGCCACATCCCGGCACACGAAGAGGTCGCTGTGGCTGCTCCCTTCCAGGCCTGACCAGATTAACGACTTATCGTTGCGAGAGGACCGACAGAGCTACCATAGCTCAGCGATTGTTCCGCTTGTTCTCGATTGAGAGCGCGCAGTATACCAGCCCTTGATGATAATGCAAAAAGAATTTCTACAAATAAAAAAACAATTAAATAGCGACTATCTGAGCAGCATTTTTCACTGCTGGGTTTG
The DNA here is from genome assembly GCA_013215505.1 of Oceanospirillaceae bacterium. Lineage (GTDB taxonomy): Bacteria > Pseudomonadota > Gammaproteobacteria > Pseudomonadales > Balneatricaceae > Rs1. Next base: position 23,286 of record JABSQZ010000021.1, on the reverse strand, counting down.
TTTCGCTGAGATTATTTTGTCCCTGATCCAACGGTGTAAAGGATCATGATGGGAGCGGGCATGCCAGTATAAATAGAACTCTGCTCTTGCTTTAAAAAGCTGTTTCGGCAACGGCTTGATCACTACATCACGACCCTCAAACCAACCCGTGATTAGCTCGATTGGCAACATAAATAGAATATCTGTTCTCTCACAGTAATCCACCACAGATAAAAAATGAGAAATCTTCAACACTACATTACGCTTAAGCCCCATGCTTTCTAATTGATCATCAATAAATGTCGGCCCTTTTCCGGTCAGGGCGACATAGCCATGCTCCGCACTTAAGTATTTATCCAGATCTAAGGGCTCTTTTGCCAGCGGGTTATTTTTACCCATCATCACCGCTAGTTCAGAGCTGCCAAGTTTGGCGCAGTGGAAATACTCTTTGGCTCCGACAGGGGCCATTCCCGAGACCAACAAATCCACTTCTGCACTGCCCAGTAACGCAAAGTAATCGGCGGGGTTAGAAGAAATCTCCAATCGTATTTTCGGGGCCTGCTGCAATACCTCAGCCACCAGTTCAGGCATATTAATCCAACCTTCCAAATCCACACCAGCCAACCTTATGGTCGACTTATTGGTGGCCAAATCAAATTCAGGTTCACGAATAACTCTCGACATTGCCTGCAAGGTCAAGGTTAATTCGGTGGCTATTTTGTTGGCTCTACTAGACAGACTATAGCCATCTACCCCTTTCACTAACAGCGGGTCATTAAACATCAGCCTCAATCTTTGCAAAGCCCTGCTGACTGCTGACTGGCTCATATGCAAGCGCTGGGCAGCTCGGGTCACATGCTGTTCTTCGAGCAGGACTTGAAGGATAGTTAATAAATTTAAATCGACGGAGCGTAGATTCACTTCGCGCATACTAATCATCACCTTTATGCATTGGACGCACTAATAATATAAGATTAGAGTGTCGCTGCATAGACAAGCTGGTTCAAGGAACACACAACTAACGTCAGTACCTTGGTGTAAAGTATTGTAAAGTTTGAGACAAGTGCCTGGTAACTCGTTACATTGATGAGTAAAGCTAACTATAGATCTCGAGCCTTCCACTAATAGTCATATGGTAAACAATGAGTTTTATTAAACATTACAAAAATACAAAAATACAATTTGGTTGGATTTCAATTTTTCTTCACTGGATTTTGGCTATCGCTATCATTGGCTTATTTGCTTTGGGCCTCTATATGATGGAACTAAGTTACTACGATTCGTTCTACACATTAGCACCGCAATTACACGAGGCCATCGGCCTGCTGGTTGCAGCATTAATGCTCTTTCGATTGTTATGGAAAATTATTAACCTTGCACCCAAACCGGCTAAAGGTAACAGTAAGCTTGTCAATACCGCCAGTAGTGCCGCTCATCATTTGATGTACCTGCTGATTTTTGTAGTGCTGATTGCAGGTTTGTTAATTTCTTTTGCCGGTGGCCAGGGCATTAAAATATTTGATTGGTTTGTTATTCCAGGACCCGCCGAATTCTTTTACAACCAGGCCACCACAGCGGGTGAAATACACCTTCTGGTGGCCTATGCACTAATAGCTTTAGTGGTTTTGCACACTTTAGCTGCTTTTAAACATCATATTTTTGATAAAGACAACACGCTCAACAACATATTGGGCATTGAGGAGAGAAAATGAAAGCATTAATAAAAACTACCTTACTAGCTGCTATTGTCGCTACTACTAGCCCACTATCCTACGCTGCGGATTATGTTATAGATGACCCTTCTGCCGGTGCCCACTCGCAAATAGATGTTAAAGTTAAACACATTGGCATCAGCTGGGTTAAAGGCCGCTTCAACAATTTTTCTGGATCTTTCAGCTATGATAAAAACAAGCCGAATGAATCCAAGATCAATGTGACCTTAGACACCCAGAGCTTTGACTCTAATCACGCTAAACGTAACAAACACATCATGAGCCCGGATTTCTTAGATGCAGGGAAATACCCAACAGCTACTTTTACCAGCAGTAACATTCAAGATATGGGCCAGGGTAAAGTCAGTGTCACAGGTGATCTAAACTTGCACGGCGTCACTAAGTCAATCACCTTTGATGCAGTACTACTGGGTGAAGGCGATTCTCCATGGGGAGATTACCGCGCGGGCTTCGAGGGAACAGTCGATTTGAAATTTGCTGACTTTGAAATAGATACTGCTAAGTACGGTGTCAACGAGTTCACTATGAACATGTTCTTCGAAGGCAAAACCAGCAAGCAATAATAGGCCAATAGCGCTACAGCCGGCAAATTAGCCCTGTAGTGCGCCAATTTCTAAGGAAGGTAGCTAGCAAGCAAGTAAAATTACTAAGACTTGTTTTTCATCAATCTAGCTACCGATATTATTCCCCCAAGCAAAAGCTAAATTACTCCCTGACTGCGATTCTAATAGCTCAGGTTGGTATTTCCACGTAGAATCCCCTGCACTTAAGAGCTGACATTATCAATCAATTACTAGCAGGCCATTAATGTTATACGTATTACCTGATTCAGCGGGCGACATCCTGGTATTGCAAGCATCCGGGACGCTTAGCCAGACAGATTATCAAGAAGTTTTTCTCAAGCAGATAAAGAAACAGCTAAAGACCGGTCATAAGTTGAGAGTCCTACTGTATTTTGATCACCAGCTCAGCGCTATTGACCAGGACTCTAGTTGGAATGCAGAAGGGTTCTATGCAGGTTGTGACACTGAAATAGCCAGAGTTGCGGTAGTTTCAAATGGCGACTGGTCAAGCTGGAGTGATTCTTTTGCCAGCGATGAGGTTAAACATTTTCAGGTCTCAGAGTTTTTACGGGCACTGCACTGGACAGATGAACCCGACCTTTAACTACCCAGCAGAGCGCCCAATAATAATATAGTTTATCTGTGCAATTCATTAATCATATTTAGCACACTCTTTAAATACGTGTTGCTGACAATTCTCACAGATACTCGGCTGCAAATGTGGAAAAATGTCTTCTATCGCCTGGCGCTTGCTATCATAAAATCGATCTTTACTGATCACAGGAGTTAAACCCAATTTAAAGGCACGCTGTTTAACCAGAGGCTTCATCGCAAAAAAGTACAATCCCCCGCCTTTGGCCTTGAGCTTTTTATCCAGGCTAATCAGCAAATCTGTACCACTCAAATCGATAAAGTTAATCCCTCCACAAATAATTAAAATTCGACTGACACCCGGCTGATTGACCACGCTCTCAATTTTATTTTGAATATGGTTTACTGAGCCAAAGTAAATCGACATATCAACCCTCAACACCCTTAACTGCGGGCATTGATATCCAGGATGGATAGTTGCTTCAACAAAGCGGTGCTGTTCAACATTAAGCGACATCTCAGTAATTTCTGGTGTAGAGGTTTTAGCCAGGAATAAAATTAGGGACATCATTACCCCCAAATAAATAGCGAATTCCAGCTCCAGGAATAAAGTCGAGAAAAAAGTGATTAACAGCACCGATGATTCAGCTTTACTGGTACTCAAAATCTTTTTGATATGGGCAAAGTCGACCAAATTATAAGCGACTATTAAGATCACCCCACCCATAGCAGCTACTGGTAAATAGGCCGTCAAGGGCGCGACTAACAGGACAATAAAGATTAACAATATAGCCGCAAAAATAGCTGAAAGCCCTGATTTCGCCCCCGCTGAATAGTTAACTCCGGAACGGGTAAATGAGCCAGAGCCAGCGTAGCAAGAGAAAAAACTACCGACGATATTAGACAGTCCCTGGCCAATAAACTCTTGATTCGGGTAAATGCGTTGATGTGATTTGATCGCGATCGCCCTACCAATAGAGACTGCCTCAATCAGCCCCAGCAAAGCGATAGCGAATGCTTCAGGTGCCAGTTGCTGCAAAGTATGCAGAGACAAATCAGGCATCAAAAAAGGAGGTAAGCCAGCCGGAATAGCCCCCACTAAGGCTATCCCTGCATCATTGCCAATAGCCAGCGCCAGAAGACTACCGGCAACCATAGCGACTAATAAATTAGGCACATTGGGAAAGTATTTTTTCACCCCAATGGCAACCAACAAAGTACCGATGCCGACACCAAACACCGACCAATTTAATGCCTCTAAATGCGTCAGAGTCGTTATCCAGCTGTGAATAAATGACAGACCTGTGGCACCCGATATCGCGGTAATATGCTGCACTTGGCTAGTCGCAATCAATATTGCAGCGCCAGCGGTGAAGCCAATCACCACTGTATGCGAGACAAAATCGACCAACTTCCCCAGCCTGGCTAGCCCAAAGGCCAATTGATAGACACCCGCCATTAAGGTCAGTGTCAAGGCCATGGAGATAAACTGCTCACTGCCGGGCTCGGCATAACCACTGACAGAAGAGAAAACAACAATTGAAATGGCAGTGGTTGGACCTGAGATTAAATGTTTTGATGAGCCAAACAACGCTGCAATAATAGGAGTGACCATAGCAGTGTACAAACCATACTCGGGCGGTAAACCTGCAATAGTTGCAAAGGCGACGCCTTGAGGTAACACGATCACAGCACCGGTTAAGCCGGCAATAAAATCCGCTTTTATATCATTGAAAGTTAGATATTTAAACCAGATTAAAAAGGGGAAAAAACGATTTTTCATCCATACACCAAATATATACTACTACTGCTAAGACAATATAAGCTCAAGGCAACCTGAGGATTAATACTGGAAGGATATTCCATGCTACACAACCACTGAATAAGACCCAATTCATCTGCGTGCAATGAATCAGACACAGTTGGCTAGTTACATCTGTTTTTTGGCAGCCAATAAAAGCACTTTCAGGGTACTGATATTTTAGCTGCTCAAAAGTTTCCAATGTAACTGATCCACAACAACCAATTAAAATCTAAAAACAACCACGCATAAAGAGCCAGTTAGATGTTATTTTCGAGCCAGCAGGCAGTTTAGCCAGGCGTGACAGTGAGTGGCACTATTAGCAATTTAGCTATTACTTGCAGCCTATTGAAAAATATCCATCCTGATGGAATTGAATGACTTCACGCCTGCGCTTGCCTATCAATATAGGTCCATTATCCAGGAATAAAAAATTCTTCCAGTGCTGACAAAATATTTCCCAGGTCGTTTCTATCAAATTGTCGGCGTTATAACAAAAATACACCACAGTGTTGCCTTCCCAGTCGATAAAGTTTTCAATCTGATCAGGTAGTTGTTGCTCCTCACTGTCCCATTGAGCTTGCCACTGAGCTTTTCCGCTCCAGCTAGATTTTTTATGCGGCCAGTCTTCAGCCTGAAACAAATCTGGATGGTTGGCATTCTGACTGATCAGTTGGTGCCATATTTGCGCCGAAGAACTCTCTGCCAACGGTTTAATCAATTGCAGATTAGCTTCGCTAATGGGCAGCTCTTTATGTTTAAAAAACCATGCATACCGATATTTGTCTAAAGATATATATTCCATTTCTGCTCACAGTTAAAAAATTTGTACTATTATATCTGAATTAGTCTTAATTCTGCGCTAAACACTCAGAAAAACAGCTAAGGCTTTTCTCATTGTTATGAAATTAAGGCATAATATACGCCATGATAAAAAGACCTACTAAGACCGAAATAAGAAACTCCCTCGCTGCTCAAGTTAATGAGTACCTTAATCAAGGTGGTCAAATAAAGCAGTTTGAACAGGGAGACAGCTCGCTGATCGACGGCAAGTACGATCGGAATCAATTTGTCTACGGATTACCAAAACAGCAGCGCACACCTATTTCGCAAACATTAAATGTCATTGATGGCCGTAAAAAACAGCACATTGTTGCGCTCTCAAAAAAACCGAAACTACGTCGAGTGAAAAAAACAATTTACGATGACTTTGGTGAAGCGCTTCGTGAAGTTTGGGTCGATGCATAGGCAATCATCACCGCACAAACCATACCGATAGAACCCCACAACAGTAACACCAGCAAAATTTCACCTTATAATTCAGTCACTTCACTATTGTTACAAAGTGCATATTTGCTCTGCGACAAGTTTAATGATAATAATTTCGATCAGCACTGCCCTTTCAGCTTAAATAGCGCTATAGTGAATTTACTAGTCGTAACTAGTATTGATTTTTCCCAAAATTAAACCCCAAGGAGAAGTGTCAACCTTACAGCCGTACGCAACAACGGCTCGCTGAAAAAAACCTGTACTTATTTTTAAGTGTCCAGAGAAATACAGACCAGTAAGGAATAACAAATGATCATAAACATTACACACCGTAACGATAAAGTATCTCCCGCCGTAAAAGACAAAATCGAAAGCTGGTTAAAACACAGCCAACATCGATATGACATCATCAACAGTGCACAAATAACCATAGACTCAACTGAGCGCGCCGAGGCAATCGAAGCCACTTTGCATACCAATGGTAAAGAAATATATGCAAAAACTAGCGCGACTAATTTATACGCTGCGATTGACTCGCTCACCGATAAAATTGACCGGCAACTCGCTAAAGCCAAAGAAAAAATGTCTGCGAAAAAAGGCGGCCCGCGACATTTAGAGCCCATTCCCGAACCCATCACTGCAGCCGACTTAGAAGCTATGGCATTAGAAGAGTAAGGCGATTTTCCCGAAACCAGGCACTCTGGTTTCGGGAGTACTAAAGATCTGTTTCTCCCCTTCAACCACGAGTGTATAGAACTATTTCGCATTAACTTATTCCATCAATATTAGCAACAGTTAATTTTGTATTGATATGAATAATCGTTGACAACTTTGCATAAAACACCTATTCTCCGCCTAGAAAAATGATAATCATTATTATTTAGAATAAATAATTACTATTAGGATCCACAGTGAGCACAGCACTTTTCTACGGTACAACTACCGGCAACACAGGAGATGTAGCTGAAAAAGTTCAGCAGCATTTAGGCGATGTAGAACTCTTTGACGTAGCCGACTCCCCGCTTGAAATTCTTGAAAGCTACCAAAAAATAATTTTTGCCATTCCCACTTGGGATTATGGTGAAGTCCAAGAAGACTGGCAGGAAGTTTGGGATGAAGTTGATCAAATAGACTTTTCTGACAAAACCCTCGCTTTCATTGGCCTTGGTGATCAGTATGGTTATGCGGAATGGTTTGTTGATGCCATGGGCATGCTTCACGATAAAGTGGTTGCTAAAGGAGCCACTATTGTTGGCCACTGGCCCACCAACGGCTATGAGTTTGACGAGTCAAAAGCATTGACAGCGGACAAGCAGTTTTTCATCGGTTTAGCCATTGATGATGACTGTCAAAACGAATTAAGCGACGAAAGAATTGAGCAATGGTGCCAACAAGTGTCACTTGAATTCGCTTAAAATCACTATTTAAATAGCCCCTATCAGCCCAAAATGCACTTTTGGGCTTTTAATTTCAATCCACTCCAATGCTGCCGCACTGCACTGGCATAAACAAAACTAACTAGTCATTAGTAAACTTTGCTGTGCAAATGATTTGTCACTGTTAAACCTAGCTGCCAATTACCCTGTAAGTAACTCTAACACCGACAAACTCTGGGTATTTAGGTTTTAGTCTGCATCTCTGCGAGCTACTGATAGTCATAGTCGCATCGACTTTGTACAGACGCAGTTAAGCCCCTCTGGGAAAAAAACACGGATATTTCAGCTAATACATATTCTCCGTGATAACCCTTCCATATTGGGACAAACTAACTTACAGTCCAGTACATAAAAATCATTCTTAGGAGAAAGCATGTTTAGGGTTGTCAGTATTTTTTTAGTGCTAGCTATAGCTGTTGCAGGTTACTTTTATTTATCCTCGGATTCTCCACTTAAATTAACTGATTTTAATCCACTTCAACAAGATGAGAAACAGCTGACGCAGGAACAACCTAAACAGCCAGTGAAAGATGCTTTAGAAATCTTAAGTACTACAGAAACCCCAGAAAGCCCAGAAAGCCCTTTGAACTTACCAGTACTTAGTGAAGAAGAAAAAAAACAAGCTAAAGCCCATGTTCAAAGCATAACGGCTGCAGAAGATAAGCCTATAGAGATAAAATCAGCTGACCACTTTGTAACGGCTGAACAAATACTACAACTACCAGAGCTACAGCAACCTGAGATAGTACAAATTGAAACGGTTGAACCGGTAATCGCTTTGGTCATCAAACCTAGTGAAGAAGATAAAGCTATACTGACTGTGGTGGAGCAAAACGCCAAAAGCGCTGCGACGGCACAAAGTTTTGCGGTTAAAATACCCTCTTTCAAGAAAAGTTTCAAAAGCACAACCGAAGCGGAGCCCATTGTCACTTCGACAGCTACCGCAGAAAAAGTAATTGAAAAAATAGCCCCGCCAGCTGTAGTGGATACTGTCGCAGTAGCAACCGATGAGCCCGCTAAGGTTATTAAAGCGACCAAACAACCGGCATTGATTGAAGAAGTCCTAAGCAAACAAGTCACAGATCAACCTGGCAAAAGCACTGACAATACCACTCAGATCAATGTAGTTCCCACTATAGTAGCTGTTACACCGACTCCAGCTGCAACTGTTGATGTCACTCCAACTGCGATATCAGAGCAGCAACCCAAACCAGCAGCAGTACCGCTAACATCCGTTGCGGCAATAGCCGATGCCAGCAGGCAAACAGCTAAGTCGGAGGCCACTGACTCTTCAATACTGACAACTTTGAAGAAAAATATCGCAGCAATTTCAGACATTAAAGTTTCTGAACTCGTTAACTTGGTCAGCTCCAAAGAGCCAGAACCGCTTACTGAGGTAGTCAAAGCAGCCAAACCACAGAGCACTGCAGTGGCAACTGTGACTACAGCTCAGCCTGTAGTGACTGAAGTGACCGTCTCTACAGCAGCATCCAGTAAACAGACAGTTAGCGCTCCCAGCCCCACTAGCTCAGTGCCAGCACTGGTAACCAAGCCTGCAAAAGCCAACAGTGAATCTGAGAAAAACCGTATTAAATTACGCGAGTTACTCAGCGATACGAGTGCCGATAATAAGCGTATTTTCTACCTGCACGCGGTCAATCCTTCCGACGAACAAGGCATTTGGGGGATCATCCAGGCCGGGCTCACCGGAACATTCTCTAAAGGTATTACCCTTGAGCAAGCTGACGGCAAAGTCAGAGCACTGATTCCTCAAGATGCTGATGAGATATTATCCAGTAAAAAAAGTTCTTTCTTGGGTCGATTGCTCAATTACAAAGTGCTGACCACTTACGTCTACAATTATGAGCAGGGTAATATTGGCAAAAACCCCGATTTCATTAAGCCTGGACAACAGTTGATCATAGTGACATTTACTGAAGAAGAGCTAATGAGCGTCTACAACCACTTTAAAAATTATCGGGGGGAGTAGCTATCTGCTCCCTGTCATACCTAATTGCAGCCAAGCTATGATCAATCTGTATACTTGGGGCACCCCCAATGGCCGAAAAGTCTCGATTATGTTGGAGGCTATCGGAATCGATTACAACACTCAGCGCATTGACATTACTGCGAAGCAGCAGTTCTCCGCTGAGTTTTTGAGCATTAGTCCAAATAATAAGATACCAGCCATTACCGATTATAATGGCCCAAATGGACAGCCAATCAGTTTGTTTGAAAGCGGCGCCATATTGATCTATCTGGCCGAAAAAACGGCGAAGTTTATCCCCGACAACCCAGTCGCCAGGCTAGAAGTGCTGCAGTGGTTAATGTGGCAGATGGGCGGCTTTGGTCCAATGTTGGGGCAGGCACACCACTTCAATCACTTTGTCACCCAAGACATCCCCTACCCTAAACAGCGCTATTTAATCGAAGCAAAAAGATTGTGGTCGGTATTGGATACTCAGCTTACTAATAAGCAATATGTGGTCAATCAAATCTCTATTGCCGACTTCGCCATCTACCCTTGGTGCGCCAGATATGCATGGCAAGCGATCGACCCTAAAGACTATCCCAATGTATATCGGTGGATGCAGCAGATGGCAAGTTTGGATTTTGTAGACAGGGGTATGCTGATACCCGCAGAGGCTTAAACTACCGCCTCAATAGGAACCAAGACAGAATTTTTGCCCGCCACTGTACAAGTATAACTTTTGTTCTTGCTCATTAACTTGCGCTAACTCCACAAGCTGATAGTACAAATTGCGACTTAGCTTACCTTCCATTGCTCCACGGACTTGCAAATAGGGGCTCGGCTCACCGCTGTTCTCATCCAACTGTATACGTAGACTATGCTGAGCATCTAATACCACCACGTCTTCAGTACTACTGATAAAGCTCAGCTGCACCCCATCGGCAGTCTGTGTTTGCCGACAGTGAATGAAGTAGAAAGGCACATCGGCTACCTGAATACGCCATTTTTCTACCGGTGTTTTAAGAAAATAGTCATCGCCCTCACGGCATAAAATCCGTGCAAACAGCACTGTAATCGAACGCCTGCTAAACTCTTCGCCACAGTGACGCCATACCCCCTGTCGGTCAATAGTTATATCAATATCACCGGACAGTTGCGGATGCCATTGATCAACGGGTGGCAGCGAGGCAGTTTCTTCCATTGAACTGATTATTTTTTCAAAATCAAATGTACTAGGCATCCGGGTCAAATTCTCAATTACTTGCTAATATTAATATACACAGATAGTACATTAACAAATCTCATCTTAACGTTAAAATTTATCATACGGATAACTGTTAACTTGAAATTAATTCACTGATAGACTTAGTTTTCATTAATTAATCATCATGGATAGCAAATTATGCACGCTAATTTAGCAACTCGTCTCGCTGACCCCACCAGAGGGGTATATTTTGTGGGCACAACCCCACCAAGAGCCGAAGTCGCCGAAATGGATATGCAAGTGATAGCCGATAAACTACTCGATCGCCTGATAGCCATCGATTACGATGGATTAGTCGTTTACGATATTCAGGATGAGAGCAGCCGTACTGATACCCCCAGGCCTTTTCCATTTAAAGCTACCTATGATTCACTGGCGTATTCTAAAGTGCTCAGTGATAAATCGGGCCTACCTACAATCACCTATAAAAGTGTTTCAGCGCGTTCTAAGTCGGAATTTAATCAGTGGCTGGAACAGGCTTGGGTGGAGTACGGTATCCAGAATATCGTTTTGGTGGGCAGTCCCTCTTCCAGTGGAACAATAAATTTGCCTTTAAAAGAGGCCTATAAGACATTGTCTGAACATCAGCGTAGCTTCAACTTGGGCGGAGTTACTATCGCCGAGCGCCATCACAAAAAAGGTGATGAGCATATACGGCTAAACCAAAAAAGCGTTGATGGCTGTAATTTCTTTATCTCACAGGCCGTCTATAATGCCGACGCCACTATAGACTTACTGCAGCAGTACTCGGCACTGTGCAAACAAAATGGAGAAAAGCCTAAGCGTATCATCTTAACTTTTACCCCTTGCGGTAGTGAAAAGACCTTAGACTTTATGCATTGGCTCGGAATATCAACTCCAAGCGCGGTGAAAACCAGAATTTTAAATGCGCAAGATTCACTGGCGGAATCTATCTCTGTCTGCGAAGAGAACCTACAACAGATACTTAATTACTGCATGGATTTAGACATTCCTCTGGGATTAAATATAGAGAGTTTAACCAACCGCAAAGAGGAGATAGATGCCTCAATTAAACTGTTCAAGTTATTGAAGGCGACTTTAGATTTGAATCTGGCAAAGAAATCTTTATCCCAGTAGCCGTTAACCAGTAGTTTGTCGATGACCAAGCTACTGGTTAATATGTCCTTTGGTTAATTGCTATTTAGCGATAGTTTCACAATGCTCAACCACTGGCCATGGTCAATAACAGTATCGCCGCAACGCTGACAAATATCATTATCAGTCGCATCTGCTGGCATTGTTTACACACTTTTTTGCCGTTTTTTTTATTCGCCATTTAACCGCCTGCTAATTTCACAGTGTATTTGCGCTGCTCTAAGAAGGTTTTTAATAACTGTCGCTGATCGCCTTGTATCTCAATCACGGCATCTTTGACAGCGCCACCAGTACCGCACTTTTGTTTCATGATTTTTGCCAGCGATTTGAGCTCTTGGTCATTAAGCGCTAACCCTTTAACCAAAGTAACACCTTTACCTTTGCGCCCTTTGGTCTCTCTGGAGATACGTACAATGCCGTCTAATTGACTAATACGCTGCTGTTCTGCATTGGCACTGCACTGACACTCTTTAATCGGCTTACTACACTGAGGACACATATTCCCCTGATCGGTGGAATATACCAATCCGCCTAATTGTTCACTTAACGATTTCAAAACATATCTTCTCTAATAAAATTGATCTTTAAACGGCAGCCTTTTGCATTACCCTAACACTTTGCAGCCTTTGATAGAGTACTGCTCTAGCTCTATTTCGATATTCCACCGATTTGCCTTGCCAAATAAGCGGCGTAGTTATCAGTCATACCGCTGATAAAATCTAGTACCCGCATATAGGAATAATACAGCGGAGTTTCGGCGTTAGGTGCGTGAATCCCCATCAGACTTAATATTTTCTCACTGCGATAACTCAATCTTGTAGATTGCTGCTGATGCTGTTCGTAAACAGCCTCACAAAAAGACTCCAGCAACACCCCTAAACTGCTATAGGCGCCAACTTCCAACTCGGTCTTGCGGGTGTCTGGAAACACTTCCTCGCGGGCGATGCGCTTAGCATCAGCCAACCCCTGGGCAACATTTTTGTCTCCATCACTTAATAACTCACCAGAGTACTGGCCAGCCATAATTAATGAGTAATTTTGCATAAAGGCACCGATTGCCGACTCCACCATGTTCTCCATTGCCTTGCCGCGCAATGCTGATATTTTACGTCGTGAAGAGGCCTGTGAATGAAAAACACTGTCATCAAAGTCTAAGTCGCCACAGAGCTTTTGCAGAATGGGTTTAATACGCTCAAAGCTGAGAATTTTTAACTCCATGGCATCTTCTAAATCTAAAATGGCGTAACAAATATCATCGGCGGCTTCCATCAGATAAGCCAGCGGATGCCGACACCACTGGTTTTCGCCAACACTGATAAGACCCAACTCAGACGCCAGTTTTTGCATTGTCTCCAACTCAGTTAAGTAACAACTGAATTTTCCTTTGTCTGTGGCATTCGTCGATAGCCATGGGTATTTTATTAGCGTGCCCAAGGTAGAATAAGTCAATCTCAAACCACCGTTGTAGAGATGGTTCTCAATGGTCGTCACTACTCTAAAACCTTGCGCGTTACCTTCGAAAGTTTGGATGTCTAAGCGCTGTTCTTCACTCAGGGATTCAAGTAGACGCTCACCACCGGGACGTTTAAACCAATCGCGGATGGCATATTCGCCCGCGTGACCAAAGGGCGGATTACCAATATCATGGGCAAGGCAAGCCGACTGCACTATCATGCCCAAATCATGGGGGCTGGCCCAGCCGGGGAGTTTATCGGCTAACAATTCTCCCACCCGAATCCCTAAAGTTCGACCTATACTGCCTACTTCGATGGAATGGGTTAAGCGGGTGTGTATATGATCATTTAATGCCAGCGGGTGTACTTGAGTTTTACGCCCCAGACGGCGAAACGCGCTACTAAAAATAATCCGGTCGTGATCTTTATGAAAATGACTGCGCCCTAACTCCGGTGCCACATCTTGTTCGTGACCATAACGTTTAGCTGTAAGTAACTTCTGCCACTGCATCGACATTAAATAATCCCTGAAAACAGCACCGCCTGCACATGGCCAGTTCAGCGACTCATCACCAGGTCTGTCGCAGACTACTGCCGCACTGTAAATTGTTGAATCCCAAGCATAGTCTGTAACTTTATCGGACACAAGCCAAGCAGCACATCAGTTAACTCACTACTCACTACTTACGACTTACGACTTACGACTTACTACTCAGCTTAGCTTAGCTTGTCAATTTTATAACTCAAGCGATAGGCGTTACTGACTACGGTAATGGAAGACAAGGCCATAGCGGCACCGGCAACCATCGGATTGAGTAATATAGCAAATGCCGGATACAACACTCCGGCGGCCACGGGAATAGCGATTATGTTATAAATAAATGCCCCGAATAGATTTTGTTTTATATTCTTTAACGTCAATCTGGATATTTCAATCGCGTCGTTTAAGGTTGTCAGAGAGCCATGGATTAAAGTGATATCGGCACTGTTGATCGCGACATCGGTACCCGTGCCTATGGCGCAGCCTAAATTTGCCATGGCCAAAGCCGGGGCGTCGTTGACACCATCACCGACCATTGCCACTACTTCGCCGCGCTGTTGCAGTCGGGAAATTTCCTGTAACTTTTGCTCAGAACTCAGTCCGCCACGATAATCTGTGATCGCTACCTGACGGGCAATAGCTGCCACGCTCTGCTCTTTGTCACCTGACAATATGATAACTTTCAAACCGCGCTGTTGCAGTTGCGCGATAGCAGCAGCCGAATCCGCTTTAATCGGATCGCTAATTGCCAGTAACAATAACGCACGTCCAGCTACGCTCATGACCACCACTGATTTAGCCTGGCTCATCCACTGCTCGGCCTGTGCTTGGGCTTCTTCACTGAGCCCCTGGGCCAGCCAAGTTAAACTACCCACTTTAACTTCTACACCTGCAAAATTGGCACTCACTCCGGCACTAGTGACACTGTTAAAATCAGTTAAACTAGCCGTTTCAGTAGCGTCAAAATCTTGCTCTGAGGAAAAATCTACCAGCGCTTGGGCCAGTGGATGCTCAGATTTTTGTTCAATTTGCAGTAACCAGTTGTAAACTTCCGACTGATCAACATCCTCATGCAAAAACAAGCTGTCTGTGACACTGGGCTTACCTGCTGTGATGGTGCCGGTTTTATCTAACACTACTGTGGTTAAATCTTCGGCCACCTGCAGAGCATCACCATTTTGAATCAATATTCCGCGCTTAGCAGCCAGCCCGACACCCACCATAGTCGACATAGGGGTCGCCAGTCCGAGAGCGCAGGGGCAAGCCACTATCAACACCGTCATAGTGGCGGTTAATACGTAGCTCCAATTACCCACCGGGGCATACCACCACCATATTAAGGCGGTAAACAACGCTATCACTAATACAATAGGGACAAAAACCGCGGCAATTTTATCGGCCAATCGACCCAGCGCCGGCTTACTATTTTGCGCGCGCCGTACTTGCGCTATGATCTGCGCCAACATAGTGTGGCTACCGACTTGCGTGACTCTAAAAGTCAATGAGCCACTGGCGTTGACGGTGCTACCGATCACTGAATCGCCCTGCACCTTTGCCACAGCGACTGACTCACCGCTAATCATTGATTCATCCACGGCACTGCTGCCCGCTACTACCACTCCATCTACCGGTATCGCCTCGCCGGGTTTCACCAGCACTATGTCGCCGGGGATTAACAGTTGTACTGGAACCTCTTGAAACTCACCTTGCTTATCCTGGCGCCAGGCCAACTTGGGTTGCATATTGATCAAGCTTTGCACCGCTCTTGCAGTACTACCGCGCACACGGGCTTCCAAGCTTTGACCTAAAAGAATAAAACCTAAAATGACTACCGCCGCTTCAAAATATAAATGCTGAGCAGCCTCAGGCACCACTTGCAGTGATAAACTCATCAATATCAACAGCACAGCAGAGTAAACCCAGGCGCTTAAAGTACCTAAAGCAATTAATATATCCATATTAAAGGCCAATGTTTTTAGGCTCTGCCAAGCTCCACGGTAAATTTTTGCCGCACAGAAGAACATAATTGCCGCACTGATAAGAGCCATTAATAGCGCTTGTAGTTGGCCGGCAGTCGATGACAGCGGTGCGATCACTCCCGACATCTGCAGTGCCATCATCGCCGCCCCAGTGCCCAGCGCGGCGACACTGCGATATAATGTCACTTTTAAATACTGCTGCTCTGCTTGCTCTATCTGCTCTCGATCTTGTTCCGATTCGACTAAACTGGCATCGTAACCCGCATTGCGAATAGCCGTTATTACTTGATCATCGGCCAAATTGCCACTAATGATTGCAGTCCTGTCGGCAAAATTAATCGAAAATGATTCTAATTCAGGTTGTTGTTGCTGCAAATTCAGCAAGGCTTTATCGACGGAACGGACGCAGCCCGCACAGGTAATCCCCTGCAGGGAAAAGAATTGAACTTTGGATGGTGCTGACATATTTTCTCACCTCTCACTGACGGCTAACTTAGACTTAGCAGTAACATTGGCCGTAGTTTAAACTCTATAGCCAACTATAGAGTCAAGGTTTATTGCAGTTAGTATAGAAAAAGCAAAAATATTATTTAACAATCTGACCCTTAAGCCTTTTTTTGCAGCGCCGTATAACTGGCATCCATACTAAAAACTAAAAGTTCAGCGCTATACACATGCACTTTAAGGGCAATTCTAGCCCGACCTTTTTGCAGCAGACGATCACAAAAAACCTGCCATTGCTGCGCTTGCGGCATCTCAACCGAGCAGCATAAATCAGCGGTAGCCGGAGCCAGGTAGTGCATTTGTGAGTCTCTGATGACTACGTCGTAATCTCCTAACTGCTGGCGCAGCGCCAGTGTCACTAAGCTCCAGCCCGACAAGGTGGCCAGTGCGCTGATTGAGCCGCCAAAGCCGGTGCCTTTATCATTAATATTTTCGGCCAGAGCAGCACACAATACCAACTCCTGCTGATTAAAATCTAAGCGCTGGATTCCCATATGTTGCAGCAGGGGTATTTTCTGCTGCAGCCAGTTTAAGAACTCAACGTTTCCTGTCTGCAAGCTCAAACCGCCAGGACATTGCCATGCGAGACAAACTCAGTGCTATCTACAGGTTGTACAGCGCGAATTTTTGTGGCTGTTCCCAAGTATAAAAAGCCGACTATTTGCTCATGCTCGGCCAGCCCTAAACTGGCTTTGACGCTGGGATCAAACATCATGCCACCCGAGCGCCACATAGCGCCTAACCCTTGAGCAAAGGCCGCCAATTCCAGGGCGTGTGCGGCGCAGCCGGCGCTGATAATTTGCTCTATCTCTGGCACTTTCGGGTGTTCGGTGATTTTGGCAACGACAGTAATAATCATCGGAGCCCGCAGTGGCTTGTGCAGAATTTTTTGCTGTTGCACTTCGCATAGCTGTGGATTTTTAGCGATGTTGGCAGCGACAAATATTTCTCCTAATTTACTCAACTGCTCCCCTTCCAGCACAATCAGGCGCCAGGGACGCAGACAGGCATGATCGGGCGCTCTGGCAGCGGCCTGATACATCACTTGTAACTGTTCGGCACTTGGCCCTGGAGCAGTTAACTGCGGCGCTGAAACTCGGTTGTGTAATAACTCTATTGCTTGCATATAGTCCCTTTGATCTCAGGTGTTATCAGTTAACTGAAGAACGGTGCTTGATTAACTAGCCCCTTGCTACTGTCGCGACAGCCGCAAATTTTCAGCCACTGCACTAACACTGCTTCTAAACGGGTTGATATCTAAACCACCACGGCGGATATAACGGGCATACACAGTTAGCTCGCTCGGCCGACACTGCTGCCAGATATCCATAAATATGTTTTCGACACACTGCTCGTGAAAATCACCGTGTTCGCGATAGGACACTAAATATTTCAGTAGCGACTCACGCACAATCGCCGGTCCCGCATAAACAATTGAAATACTAGCCCAATCCGGTTGGCCTGTTACCGGACAGTTAGATTTTAAGACGTGGCTGTACAGCGATTCGGCGGCCAGATTGTCAGCATTCACCTGCAGTAACTGCGCATCCGGAGAGTATTGTTCTATATCGACATCCAGATCGTCGATGCAATTACCTTTAAAGCACTGCACGGGCGGCAACTCATCTAAGTGATGAAAACAGACACTGACCGGCGCCCCAGACACTTTAGTCAAATCAGCTTGCATTTGTGCCAGTACATCGCTCTCGCTCTGAAACTGGCTCAAATTATAAGAATTTAAATACAATTTAAATGATTTTGATTCGACGATGTACTTCGAGCGGGCATCAAATCTGAATTCAGCGACCCTGACCAAAGGTTTTCCTTTAGTATCTAACCAAGAAATTTCATAGCCATTCCAGATATCGACTGCACCGGGTTGCTGCAGGAATGGCAGTGATTGGCGCTCAATATTACGCACTTTCCAGTTGATCTCACGCTCAATCGGAAAGAGTAAACTGGCGTCATATTTATTCACATAAGCGGTGTGATTACCCAGCGGAGAAGTGTCTAGCAGCTGTTGCTCACGCTGCAGTTGGTCGCTGCTAGTCGCATCATTGTTACCTGTCATGTTCTAATTCCCTTACCTCTATTTAACATGCTCAATGCAATGGCAAATAAGCTCACAGTAAATACCACAATCACTGCTAGAGAAGTATAAATATTAATATCACTGCTACCTAAGATGCCGTATCTGAAAGTGCTAACCATGTACAAAATCGGATTCAGTTGCGAGACCCCCTGCCAGAATTCCGGCAGCAGTGATATTGAATAAAACACCCCGCCCAGATAGGTCAGAGGCGTCAAGATAAAGGTGGGTACTATCGACACATCATCAAAAGAGTTGGCTAACATTGCATTGATAAAGCCCCCAGTGGCAAACAGAATTGAGGTCAATAAAGTCACCACTATTATAGCCGTTAAGCTATACACTTGTAAGTCGGTAAAAAACAGCGAGAGCAACGTCACAATAAAGCCGACGATGATCCCGCGGGCCATTCCGCCGATGATATAGCCGGTCAATATAATCCAGTTGGGCATAGGTGAGACGAGCATCTCCTCGACATTGCGTTGAAATTTAGCACTGTAAAAAGAGGAGACTACATTACTGTAGGAGTTGGTAATCACCGACATCATGATCAATCCGGGAACAATAAACTCCATGTAGCTAAAGCCACCCATCTGCCCGATCCGGCTGCCGATCAAGTTACCGAATATTATAAAATACAAGGTCATAGTGATCGCAGGTGGCAGTAAGGTCTGCGGCCAAATACGCGTAAAACGGCGAATTTCACGGCGCACAATAGTATATATAGCTATCAATAATTCTTTATTATTCACCCTGAGACTCCAAATTTTTCTCTACCATAGAAATGAACATCTCTTCCAGACGATTAGATTTGTTACGCATACTAAGCACACTAATATTCTGCGCCTCCAGCTGCATAAATAAATTATTTAACGACTGGCCTTTTTTAACTTCAACGAGCAGACAATGCTGGTCTTCTAGACTGACTTTGTAATCTGTAATTTCTGGTACAGATTTTAAGTTTTCCGAGATATCGAGGATAAAACTTTCTGCATCTAATTGTTGCAGTAATGCCTTGATACTGGTGTTCTGAACTATTTTTCCCTGATCGATAATGGCGATGTTTTTACACAAAAACTCCGCTTCTTCTAGGTAGTGAGTAGTCAAGATAATAGTGGTGCCCGCCGCGTTTATTTGCTGCAGAAAGTCCCACATAGAACGGCGCAATTCTATATCGACCCCCGCGGTTGGCTCGTCCAAAATTAGCAGTTTAGGCTCGTGCACTAACGCCCGGGCAATCATCAGACGTCGCTTCATGCCTCCAGAGAGCATTCTAGCCGGAGTGTCTCGTTTATCCCAGAGACCCAGCTTAGTTAAATAGTGCTCAGAACGCTGATCAGCAAGAGTCCCGGGCATGCCATAAAAGCCTGCTTGGGTGCGCACAATGTTAAAAACGGTCTCAAAAGCATTGAAGTTAAACTCTTGCGGTACTACACCTAAATACTTTTTTGCCGCGGTCATATCAGAGGCCAAATCGTGGCCAAATATTTTAACACTACCTGAAGTGGCATTAACCAGTGACGAGACTATACCTAAAGTCGTGGATTTACCGGCGCCATTTGGTCCTAACAGAGCAAAAAAATCGCCCCGCTGTACTTCAAAAGAAATATTTTTTAAGGCGACAAAGCCATTGCCATAAGTTTTAGATAATTGTTGTATTGAAAGTGCCGCGCTCAT
Source organism: Oceanospirillaceae bacterium (assembly GCA_013215505.1). GTDB lineage: Bacteria > Pseudomonadota > Gammaproteobacteria > Pseudomonadales > Balneatricaceae > Rs1. Next base: position 3,318 of record JABSQZ010000021.1, on the reverse strand, counting down.
TCACCAGCCTCTGATTGTTAGTTTTTCACAAGTTAAATCCGCTAATACCAAAAGTACTACAAGCCAAAAATTTCGATCAAAGCTTAACACTTGATTTTTGCGAATATAGACACAAGTTCAAGCTATTTTGGGGCATTTGAGTATTTTTCAAGTGCACATTTCATCGGGTATAGCGACAAGAGCCCTGCAACTAAAGGGTACATGGGTAAAAGTCAGCACCAGGGATATTTGCAGATGCACTGTACAAGCCTGCAGGCTGACTGCACAATTGCTGTTTCCAATATTAATAGTACGACAAGCAAACGCGGACCTAGCAAGCCTTGTTGAAGGTCCCAGCTCCTGAAAGCTGGACAGTCCTCTGCTGCACGACTAGCCATTTTCATTAGCCGCAGGCAGCTGACAGACCTATATGCATCGTCTTTCATAAAACTGCCGCGCCCTTGAGTTACGAAGGGTAGTGCATCCACTGAAATTAACCGTTAAAATAGCCACAATTAAGTCATCCGAGTTTAGCCATGAACCCCTATCACAGTTTTCATATTCAGCTCTTAGAGCAAACTTACAACCAATTACTCAGCTACTACCCTTTTAACGGTGAAGATTTATTATTGCAGGAGCAAGAGTTTCTGGATTCCTTTTTACAGCTAATTGAGCAGTGCAAAAACTTCTCAGAGGGTTATGTCGAAAACGGCCAAGTGTTTTGCATCAGCTGGATTCGTGCTTATTCAGAACTGACCCCGCTGCTACCGAGAGATTTGCTGTGGTTTTTCTCTGGCGATTGCCTGCACTACATGCCAGATGAAGAGATAGAACAATTTCAACGTTTAGATGAATTGCGTTTTGCCGCTGAATCCGTAGCAGAAGAATTTAACTACGCAGCGCAGCGAGCAAAAATTTTTAATTTAGTGCACTGAGGAATCTGACAATAAGCCCGACTACCTATAGGAATATATGAACACCCCTAGAGTCGGGTGAGAGCTTGTCAGTTATGAATTTTCGCTAATCACCGCAGAGGAAAAATTTATATTTTTTCGTTTCGCCTGAAACATTGCCATCTCAGCATTTCTTAATAACTCCGGTACGCTCTCGGTATGCTCAGGGGCATAACTCGCGCCAATAGTAACATCCAGAAAGTACTCTTTACCGTAGACATCAACACCTTGCTGAAATCTGGAAATAATCTTGTCGGTGACTATTTCTGCGTCAGAAATATCACTTAGCCCTTCCAATATAATGACAAAATGGTCATCACTTAGCTGGGTCAACATATCGTACTGTCGCAGACAATCAGACATGCGCTCACTGAGACTTTCTAATATCTGGCTATTTAAGTCCAAATTTTCGGCCCCAATGTGCTTCGGCAAACCTGTCACCTCGCAGTACAGCAAAGCCAATATTTTATGTCTTTCCAGGGAACGGGAAATTGCAAAAGGCAAATATTCTAAAAATACTTGCTTGTTGTAGTTGATCAAGCTTGGATCGTTAAATGCCAGCCATTCCAAACGATCTTCAGCTTTACGCTGAGCAGTAATATCAACACAGATAGACAAAATCACCGGATCTATAGTACCTGGGACAGACAACAGTGCATGTACCCACAAAAGCACATAAATATCGCCTTTAGAATTTCGCCACTGCGCTTCAGCTTTGACTAATGTCTCACCGCCTAAGTACAAGTAATTTAACGCCGCAAGGCCATCCTCTTCCAGCAGGTCAGAACAGAAAATTTCCGCGTAGGTTAAACCAGAAAAATTATCTATCTCAAATAGCTTACAGCCAGGTTGGTTAAGCGCGATAATCTCTCCACCTAACTTTTGCACTAATATAATGGTCTGCTCGTCGTTGAGTAGTCGGTCGATAAAATTCTTAGTTTGGTTTAACTCACGTACCATAGATTGTAATTTAATCGCGTTATTGGATTCAGCCTGTCGTAATACATCCATCTTATGACTGATCTTTGCCAACTGACGATCGTATTGCTGCAGTTCATCGTCTAAGATTCTTCTGTCGCCAATCTGGTTAACACTGCCAATAACGTCCTCCTCCAGACCTATCGCCTGAGACATCGCTAAGATTCTCGGCAATTGATGAGAGATACGATTAACAATGATGTACAGCAACATCAAACTGCTCACTAAACTGAATAAACCCCACAAATAAATACTCTGTATCGCTTGATCAAATTGGTTGGCCCTATGGGTCACATCTTGAATAAAGAGCCATTTGACCGGGTGATTGAGCTGCGAGGGGGGATTTTCAAAACTAACTGTGTAGCGACTATCAAAAGCAGACAGTAAATAGTCTCGCTCAAATTCCAGCGGTGACTGACTGGCAGACAGACGCACTAACAGCGGAATGTTTAAGTTACTGTGCGTAATGTTAAAAATCTGTCGCTGCCAGTTAGTCTGCTCATCAGCACCCGGAAACTCTTTAAACAGGCCGATTTCCAGTTGGTTTTCACGACTAAACTGACTCAACAATGGCTTTAACTGTTGCTGGATAACCAATATAGACAAAATCTTTTTGTCAACGACCACCGGCGATACTACAAACAAACTGCACTGCTGCTGCTGCTGCTGGCAATTAATTCCGGCACTGACCTCAGCTGTAGACAAAGATTGCAGCACTTGTTGCTTAGCCAATGCAGCCCCCTGCCCCCAGTGTTCAATCACAGATCCTTCCACTGCATATAAACTGACGGAATTTGCCATTTGGCTAATCGCTATTTTTGCAAAGTGATCGGATATTTCACTGCGTAATAATTCGGTGGAGCTGTGTAGCTCATGTCGATGGGATAGAGCCAGCACTTGTAAAGTTTTTAATAAGCTGGCACTCGATGAATTCAGCAACCGATCGAGAGAATTGATTTGCTCGGTTTTAAGTATATTAGTATTTTGCTGGAAAACCTTTTTCTGAAAATTATAAAAACCACCGGCAAAGGCACCGTGAATTAAAACTATCAGGCAAGTTAAAGCCAAAAACAGCTTCCAGCGAATACTTAAAAATGGCCTTAATTTTTGGTTTTCTAGCTCATCACGTAACACTTCAACTCCCGGGTGACTAATTAGCAATGGCAACAGAAAATATTGAGAGCTATCACTTTAGTTTAAAACCGTAAAAAAACCAATGATATTAATGATAAAGATCATATAGGATAAATTGGATCTTCTAAAGGCAACTTAATAAGTTTAAAAAATCTGTGGGGTGCTGAGGCTAGAGATTGAATAGTGCAAAGGAGAGAAAAAAATGGCGTCCCATAGGGGGTTCGAACCCCTGTTACCGCCGTGAAAGGGCGGTGTCCTAGACCACTAGACGAAT